>SIAN01000003.1 GCA_009691715.1 Planctomycetota bacterium | reverse complement strand
TTCGAGTGGCCCTATCTCATGAGCGACCGCCTCGAAGAGGGCTGGCTCGGCCTCGGTTTCTCGGCGGTGGCCGCCGATGGGACGGTTCGACCGTTTGCGCATTGCACGCGCTCGACGCAACGGAACTGGCGGTGCGATGGCCGTGTCGTTTTGCATGGAATGCTCGCGTTGCTGGTGCTGCTGCTGGCTGCAGCATCGCGTGGTCGTGGCGCGGCGTGGACGCTGGCCGCGGCGACGATCGGCGAGCTCGCGTTTTTCGGCGCCCGCTACCAAGCGACCACGCCGGTCGAGCGGATTCCCGCCGTCGTCGAGCCGATCCCGTGGCTGCAGCAACGGCGCGCAGCGCTTGGACCGTACCGACTGTTCACGGCGCGCACGCATCTGCACCCGAACTTGCATTTGCCGCACGGGATCGAGGTGACTCGCGGCTACGACGCGCTCGAACCGCTGGGCTACGTACGCCTGCTCGACGAGCTGGCGCCGGGCCGGGTGGTGCCGTGGGTGCAGATGGACTTCGGGACGCTCGACTTCGCGTCGCAGCGTGGACGCGCGATCGCCGACCTGCTCGGGGTGCGCTGGTTCCTGAGCGAGGAGGCGCCACCTGCCGACTTCCGCGAGGTCTGGCGGCGCGAATCGCTGGCGGTGTGGGAGAACCCCACCGCGCTGCCCCGCGCGTTCACCGTGCAACGCGGCCAACCCCTGCGCCAAGTGGTCGAGCGCGGACTCGATCCGCGCACAGTCGCCTGCTTCGACGATGACTTAGCCAGCGCGCGCGAGATCGGTTTTGGCGGCAGCGGACGGGTGACGCGCCTCGACCACGCGCGCGGCCGGCTTCGCGCCGAGGTCGAGAGCGACGGTGGCACGATCGTCGTCTTCAGTGAGAACTTCGGCGGTTGGGAAGCGACGCTCGATGGCCAGCCGGTCGCGATCGCCCGCAGCCACATGAGCCTGCAGAGCGTGGTGGTTCCGCTCGGCGGCCGCCACCGCGTCGAATTCCGCTACCGGCCGCGGTCGGTGATCGTCGGCGTCGCGATCAGCGCCGGCGCGCTGGCGATCGTCACGGCGCTGTTGCTGTCGACGCTTCGGCGGCGTGCCCCGCCGGTGCGTGGCGGGAAGCGGGAATTCCTTTCAGGGGCGAGCGCACCGTAGTCGACGACTTCCGCGGCGCCGATGCGGCCTCCCTGGGTATCCGCTAGGGAGGGGGGTAGCTCGCGCGTCACCGCAGTCGTGCGACGGGAGGGTGCCATGGCGATCTCTCGCGACAGCCTGAAGGCGATCGTGAAGTCGGCGTCGGAGCGCGACGAGTTCGCCGCGCTCCATTGGGAAGGGTCGTTCGACGACTACCTCGAAGTGGTCGCGAAGGAGCCGAAGGTGGTCCGCAACGCCTTCCAGCGCCTCTACGACCTGATCGTGGGCTTCGGCGTCAAGGAGAGCTCGGACGGCAATGAGGTCGTCCGTCGGTACGAGTTCTTCGCCGATCCGCTTGGCGGCGGACGCGATGCGGTCTTCGGCCTCGCCCGGCCGTTGATGGACCTGGTCTCGAACCTGAAGTCGGCGGCCTACGGCTACGGTGTCGACAAACGCGTGCTCTTGCTCCACGGTCCGGTCGGCAGCAGCAAGTCGACGATCGTGCGGCTGGTGAAGCGCGGCGTCGAGTGGTACTCGCGCCAGTCGCAGGGGGCGCTCTACAGCTTCGCCTGGAAGCTCGCCGACGGCGAGATCGCGCGCTGCCCGATGAACGAGGAACCGCTGCACCTGGTGTCGCAGAAGGGGCGCGACAAGCTGCTGGCGGAGATCGGCAAGGGGCAAGAACTCGGCTATCCGCTGCGGGTCGAGGGCGACCTCTGCCCGTTCTGCCGCCACTGGTGGAGCCACTTCCAGGTCGAGGCGCGCGGCGACGAGAGCAAGATCCTCGACCGCATCGTGGTGCGGCGGCTGGTCCTCTCCGAGCGCGATCGCGTCGGCATCGGCACCTTCCAGCCGAAGGACGAGAAGAACCAGGACTCGACCGAACTGACCGGCGACATCAACTACCGCAAGATCGCGCAGTACGGTTCCGACAGCGATCCACGCGCATTCAATTTCGATGGCGAGTTCAACGTCGCCAACCGCGGGATGATCGAATTCGTCGAGGTCCTGAAGCTCGACGTCGCGTTCCTCTACGACCTGCTCGGGGCGTCGCAGGAGCATGTGATCAAGCCGAAGAAGTTCCCGCAGACATCGATCGACGAGGTGATCATCGGCCATACCAACGAGCCGGAATTCCGGCGGCTGCAGAACAACGAGCTGATGGAAGCCTTCCGCGACCGCACGATCCGCGTCGACGTGCCCTACAACACCACGCTCGACGACGAGATCCGCATCTACCAGAAGGACTACAACGCGCGGCGCGTGAGCGGCAAGCACGTTGCACCGCACACGCTCGAGATGGCGGCGATGTGGGCGGTGCTGACTCGGCTCGAGGAGCCGAAGAACGCGCAGCTCACGATCTTGCAGAAGTTGAAGCTCTACAACGGCAAGACGCTTCCAGGTTTCACGCAGGACAACATCCGCGAGCTGCGCGAAGAGTCGCCGCGCGAGGGCATGGACGGCATCAGCCCGCGCTACATCCAGGACAAGATCAGCAACGCGCTGGTGGCCGAGACGGGCGAGCCGTGCGTCAACCCGTTCATGGTCATGAACGAGCTGGAGGAGGGGCTTGGCTTCCATTCGCTGCTGAACAGCGAAGAGCAGCGCAAGCGCTGCAAGGACCTCCTCGCCGTCGTGAAGGAGGAGTACGAGGACACGGTCAAGAACGAGGTCCAGCGCGCCATCGCGGCCGACGAGGAGGCGATCGCGCGGGTGTGCGGCAACTACCTCGACAACCTGAAGGCCTACACGCAGGGCGAGAAGGTCCGCAACAAGTACACCGGCCGTGACGAGGAGCCCGATGAGCGGCTGATGCGCGCGATCGAGGAGAAGATCGGCATCCCCGACAGCCGCAAGGACGACTTCCGGCGCGAGATCATGAACTACATCGGCGCGCTGGCGATGGAGGGGAAGACCTTCACCTGGAAGAGCAACGAGCGGCTGCAGAAGGCGCTCGAGTTGAAGCTCTTCGAGGACCAGAAGGACTCGATCAAGTTGACCAGCCTCGTCTCCGCGGTCGTCGACAAGGACACGCAGGAGAAGATCGACGTGGTGAAGACGCGCCTGGTGAAGAGCTACGGCTACTGCGACGTCTGTGCCACCGACGTGCTCAACTTCGTCGCGAGCATCTTTGCCCGCGGCGACACCAAGGAGAGCTGAGGCGCACGCCGTGATCCGCCGCATCGAACGCGACCGGACCCGTTTCAAAGAGCTCGTGCGCGGCAAGATCCGCGGCGACTTGAAGCGCTTCGTCGCGCACGGCGAGATGCTCGGCCGAAAGGGCAAGGATCTGGTCTCGATCCCGCTCCCGGGTCTCGAGCTGCCGCATTTCCGTTTCGGCGACAACAAGAAGGAAGGGGTTGGGCAGGGGGATGGCGAGCCGCAGCCGGGCGAAGGTCAGGCCGGCGATGAGCCCGGAGAACACCTGCTCGAGGTCGAGGTGCCGTTGTCGGAGCTCGCCGCACTGCTGGGCGAAGAGCTCGAATTGCCCCGCATCGCGCCGCGCGGCCGGGACGAGCTGATCGCGCCGGCGGGGCGTTACATCGGGATCCGTCGCACTGGTCCGGAGAGCTTGCGCCACGCCAAGCGGACGCTGCGTGCGGCGCTGAAGCGGCAGATCATCGCCGGCACGTTCGACCCGGCCGATCCCTGCATCGTGCCGATCCGCGCGGATCGCCACTATCGGAGCTCGAAGAGCAAGCCAGCCGCGGACAGCTCGGCCGTCGTCATCTACATGATGGACGTGTCCGGCAGCATGGGGAAAGAGCAGAAGGAGCTGGTGCGCGCCGAGGCATTCTGGATCCACTGCTGGCTGAAGAGCCAGTACCAGAGCCTCGAGACCCGCTTCATCGTCCACGACGCCGCGGCGCGCGAAGTCGACGAGGCAACCTTCTTCCACCTGCGCGAATCGGGCGGCACCAAGATCAGCGCCGCCTACGAGCTCTGCGCCCAGCTGATGCGGGAGAAGTTTCCGCCGGCGGTGTGGAACGTCTACCCGTTCCATTTCAGCGATGGCGACAACTGGTCGGGCCGCGACACCGAGCGTTGCGTCGAACTCCTGAAGCAAGAGATCCTCCCGAACGCGAACCAGTTCGCCTACGGCCAGGTGCGCAGCGCGTACGGCTCCGGTCAGTTCAAGAAGGACCTCGACCTCGCCCTCGTTGGCGACGTTCGGCTGGTCACCTCGGAAATCCAGGATCGCGACGGAATCCTGCCGTCGATCAAGGCGTTCCTCGGCAAGGGGCGTTGAGGCGGGGGGTGGCGCCATGAACCTCACAGCAGACCTTGAGCGAGCGCGCGCGGAGATCGAGCGCCATGCCCGCGACTTCGGACTCGACTTCTTTCCGACCGTGTTCGAGCTGGTCGATCATGACGAGCTCAACGAAGTGGCCGCGTTTGGCGGCTTCCCGACCCGCTACCCGCACTGGCGGTTCGGCATGGAGTTCGACCGGCTGCAGAAGGGCTACCGCTACGGAATCTCGAAGATCTACGAGCTGGTGATCAACAACGATCCCTGCTTCGCCTACCTGATGAAATCGAACTCGCTGGTCGACCAGAAGCTGGTGATGGCGCACGTCTACGGTCACTGCGACTTCTTCAAGAACAACGTCTACTTCGCCCACACCGACCGCAAGATGGTCGATCGGATGGCCAACCACGGGACCATCCTGCGCCGGCTGATGGAGCGTCACGGCGTCACCGAGGTCGAGACCTTCCTCGATCGCTGCCTGGCGCTCGACAACCTGATCGACCCGCACTCGATGGCGCTGTGCCGGACGCCGATCGTGCCGCGCACCGATCCCGACCAAGGCGCGCCCGCGTCGCCTGCGAAGCTCAAGGCGAAGTCCTATATGGACCGCTTCGTGAATCCTCCGCACTACCTCGAGCAGCAGCGCCGCGAAGAGACCGAACGGCATGAGCGCGCGGAGCGGCTGCCCGCCCGCCCGCAACGCGACGTCCTGCGCTTCCTGCTCGACCACGCACCGCTCAAGCGCTGGCAGCAGGAGGTGTTGTCGCTGGTGCGCGAGGAGGCCTACTACTTCGCGCCGCAGGCGCAGACCAAGATCATGAACGAGGGCTGGGCCAGCTATTGGCACTCGACGATCATGACGCAGCGCGTGTTGCGCGACAGCGAGCTTGTCGATTTTGCTGACCACCACGCCGGGACACTGGCGACGTCGCCGGGCCGGCTGAACCCCTACAAGCTCGGCATCGAGCTCTACCGCTCGATCGAGGACCGCTGGAACAAGGGGCGGTTCGGCAAGCAGTGGGACGACTGCGAGTCGTTGGCGGAGCGGCGGCGCTACGACCGCAAGCTCGACCTCGGGACCGCCAAGATCTTCGAGGTCCACCGCCTGCACTGCGACGTGACCTTCGTCGACACCTTCCTCGACCAGGACTTCTGCGACGCACAGAAGATGTACGTCTATCGGACCAATCCGCGCACCGGCCGCCCTGAAGTCGCGTCGCGCGACCACAAGTTGGTGAAGGAGCAGTTGCTGTTCGGGCTGTCCAACTCGGGCCAGCCGATCATCGAGGTGGTCGACGGGAACCACGACAACCGCGGCGAGCTGCGCCTGGCGCATCGATTCGAGGGGCTCGAGATCGACATGAAGTTCGCCGGTGAGACGCTGAAGCTGCTCGAGGCGATCTGGGCCAGGCCCGTGTGTATCGAAAGCAAGCTCGACGGGAAGGGCACGCTCGTGCGCTGCGAGAAGGGCGAGGTGTCGACCCGCGAGCTGGCGCCATCAGGGGCGACCGACCGAAAGGCGGATGCGCGCTGACGGTCCGACGTCGGCAGCGCCAAGTCCGGGCAAGACAGGACCGGCGAGCACGCCGTGGAGCGCGCTCGCCGGTCCGCTCGACTTGTTCGTTGGGTCGAGTTGCTGTTTGAAGCGGACTCAGCGCTTCTTCTTGCCCGCCTTCTTCTTGCCTTTCTTTACCGCCGGCTTCTTCGCAGCTTTCTTGCGCTTCGCCATCCGAGAGTCTCCCTCTGATTGGTTCGACGAGCCGAACGACTTGACCTATTCCGACCCATCGGCGGAGCGCCGCAACTCTTGAGCGGTTTTTGTGACGGGCGGACTTGGCATCGATCGGTCGAGCATGCGAAGCCACGTCGGAAGTTGACGCGCAGCGCGAGCGCTCCTATCGTCCCCGCCCTTTCGTGGGCGCCAACTCGGGCTCGCGCGACCGGTTTGCGTCTGTGCGCCCATAGCTCAACTGGATAGAGCGTCGGCCTACGAAGCCGAAGGTTGGAGGTTCGAGCCCTCCTGGGCGCACCACCCGCCTCTGCCGCCTTGGCGGCCGTTCGATGGACGCGGCGCGGACCACGAAGCGGATCGAGCGTCGCCTCGAGCGAGATGTCCTTGGACGATTCCGAGTGGTCGCGGTGGATGGATGTCGCCCTCGACCTCGCTCGTCGAGCCGGCCGTGAGGGCGAGGTGCCGATCGGCGCGGTGGTCGTCCGCCAAGGTGAACTGCTTGGCGAGGGGTTCAATCGGACGGAGCAGTTGATCGATCCGGTGGCGCACGCGGAGATCGCAGCTCTAAGGCGCGCGGCGGCTCGGACGGGCAATTGGCGCCTGACCGACGCAGCGCTGATCACGACTCTCGAACCCTGCGTCATGTGCTTCGGCGCGCTGCTTGAGGCGCGGATCGGGACGCTGGTGGTGGGCGCAGGTGATTCTCGGCGCGGTGCCACGCCATTGTGGAAGTCGGGGCACCTTTCGAGCTACCCTGCTCGCCCCTTGAAGTTGATCGAGGGCGTGGAGGAAGGCCGTTGCCAGGCATTGCTCAAGGAGTGGTTCGTGCAACGCCGAGCAGGAGCAGTGGGGCCGGAACGATTTGGATCGTTCGGAGCCGGATCGCCCGAGAATCAACGGCCGAGGTCGGACTGAGGAACTTCTTGAGCGTGCGTGGCTGACGGCCCCGAGCGGGCAGGTGCCGCAGCGACCTTCGCGACGATTCGAGCCGAGCCGGTCGCCGGCCAGCTCTTGCAGGAATAGGATCGGACGAACGAGATTCAGTGCGGAGAGGTGCCAGAGCGGCTGAATGGGCCGGTCTCGAAAACCGGTATCGGGTTTACGCTCGATCGAGGGTTCAAATCCCTCCCTCTCCGCCATCCGCGTGTTGCGCCGAGTCGGTCGTTTCGCCAGGCCGCGATCCGTGTCCCGCCGCGACACCGAATTCTTCCTACGGCAGCCGCACCGCCGGCTTTCTCGAATCCGCCGCCTGCGCTAACCTCCCGCGCCGCCGATTCCCATCGGAGAGGTGTCTGAGCGGCCGAAGGAGCGCGCTTGGAAAGCGCGTAGGTGGCTAAACACTGCCTCGCGGGTTCAAATCCCGCCCTCTCCGCCAGCTCAGGCCAACCAAGAAGTTCGCGGCGGAACAGTTCCTGGCGGATCAGCTCGCTGCGAAGCGGTTCGCGGCGGAGGTGTTCCTGGGTCAGCAGTGCGAAGCGGAGCGAGTCGCAGACTGACTGCGTTCGAGTCCGGGACCGGGGCGACGGGGCGATGGGTGAACCGGGTCAGGCCTTGACCGGAGCAGCCCTAAGCCCGTGGTCCCGGGTGCTCTCGGTCTCGGACTCGAACGCGGTCGATTCCGTTCGGCGACGCTGCCGTCCGGCGACGCTGCCGTCCGGCGACGCTGCCGTTCGGCGACGCTGCCGTCCGGCGACGCTGCCGTCCGGCGACGCTGCCGTCCGGCGACGCTGCCGTCCGGCGAATCGGCGTAGCGGCGACCTTGCGGCCGCCGCACGCCTGAGCCGGCGCCCGGCCGGATCAAGGAAGCCAGTGTCCTACCTCGTCCTCGCGCGCAAGTACCGGCCCGAGACCTTCGCCAAGGTCGTCGGCCAGGAGCCGATCGCGCGCACGCTGCAGAACGCGCTCAGAACCGGCCGACTCGCGCACGCCTACCTGCTCACCGGGCCGCGAGGCGTCGGCAAGACGTCGATGGCGCGCATCCTCGCCAAGGCCCTGCTGTGCGAGCGCGGGCCGACGCCCGAGCCATGCCTGACGTGCGAGCAGTGCAAGGCAGTTGTGGCCGGCCATGCGCTCGATGTCATCGAGATCGACGGCGCCAGCAACCGCGGCATCGAGAACATCCGCGACCTGCGCGAGTCGGTCCGCTACGCCGCGACCAGCGGCAAGTACAAGGTCTACATCGTCGACGAAGTGCACCAGATCACTCAGGACGCGTTCAACGCCTTCCTGAAGACGCTCGAGGAACCGCCGCCGCACGTCGTGTTCGTGTTCGCGACGACGGAACCGCGCAAGGTCCCAGAGACCATTCGGTCGCGCTGCCAGGAGTTCGAGTTCCGGCGCATCTCGGAGGCCGCGATTGCGGGTCACCTGCGCGAGGTCTGCGCGGGGGAGAAGTTTGAGCTGGCCAGTGGGCTCGACGCCGCGATCGCGCGTCGGGCGCGCGGCGGCCTGCGCGACGCGTTGTCGCTGCTCGATCAACTCGCGGCATTCGGCGCTGGCTCGATCCGGCACGAGGCGTTCCAGGAACTGACCGGCTACCTTGCGCCTGAACGGGTGCGCGCGCTGTTCGATTCGATCTTGGCGCGCGACGTCGCCGGTGCGTTCACCTGGCTCGACGAGGCGTTGACGCACGGTGCGGCGGCGGCCGACCTCATCGATCAATGGCTCGAGCACCTGCGGGCGTTGGTTCACCATCGGGTCGGCAGCTCACGGCCGCCTGAACTGGCCGGAGTGGCCGCGGATGCGCTGGCGGCGCAGGCGCGCGCGCTCGACGAGACGCAGTTGCTGGGCTCGATGCAGGTTCTCATGGAAGCGCGGCGGGCGCTGCGCGACATCGAGGACGAGCGGCTCGTGCTCGAGATGGCGCTGGTCGAGCTGGCGCGCATCCGTGAGCTCGAGTCGCTTCGCACCGCGATCAGCTCGGCGGCGAGCCCTGCAGCCGGGCGTCAAGCAGCCCAAGCACAGCCGCCTCCGCCGGCAGTTGCTGCGGCATCGCTGCCAGTAGCCAAGCCGCGAACTGCAGCGACTCTGCTCGCGGCGCCGCTGCCGTCGCCGCAGCTCGCTGCGCCACCTCCGGCCGCACTGCCGTCGCCGCCGGTTCGTGCCGATCTCACCAGCCGATTCGAGTCTCTGCGTGGTGCGCTCGCCAAGGAGTCGCCGTCGCTCTCGGCGCTGCTCGACGCGGTCGAACCGGTGCGCGAGGACGGCGGCGTCGTCCAAGTGCGAGCGCGCGGCGACGCGCCGCTCCCGCTGCTGCCGAACATCCGGCTCGACGAGGCGGCGCGACGACTCGGCAAGCGCCTCTTCGACTGTTCGTGGGTGATACGACCCGAGACGGTCGCTGAACGCCCTGTAACTGGTGGCGGGTCGGCGGCGCAAGTGCTCCTGTCTGAGGTTCAGAAGTTGTTCGGGGGCGAAACGGTCTCGGGACACGAGGGTGGGTCGTGACACCGCGTCGTCGCGAAGACGAAGGGGAGGAGCCGATGGGTGGCGCCGGAAGCGGCAGCAGTTCCAAGGCGCCGCAAGGCGGTGGCGAACTGTCGGGACTCCTGCGGCACGCGGACGTGCTGCAACGTGAGCTCGACAAGGCGTTGATCGACCTCCGAGCGGAATTCGTTGAAGGGCGCGACGCTTCGCGGGCCGTGCAGGTCCGGCTTTCCGGCGACGGCTCCACCGTCGAAGTGAATCTGCAGCTCAACATGCTTGGCGACCGCGAGCGCAAGGCGCTCGAAACGTCGTTGGCGGTCGCGCTGCGTTCGGCGCTCGAGCGGATGTTCGAGCTGCGGCGCCAGCGAGCGACGACCGTGACGAAGGGGTTGTCGCTTCCCGGACTGTTCACCTGAGCGGGGACTGATCCCGAAGTCGTGCCGCGGAACGGCCCGCCGTTCGTTCACGTAGCAAATCGCCTTCCGCTTTCACTTCTGCCGCGCTAAGAGGAGCGCCGAACTTCGAACGGGTCGCGGCTCCTGGTGATTGCCAGGTTCGCCCTGGCCGCGACGAGGAGCGGATGGCTTACCCCGAGGCGATGGCGCGGCTGCTGCAAGAGCTTGAGAAGCTCCCTGGCATCGGGCCGCGCACCGCCGAGCGGTTGGCGCACCATATGGTGCAAGGCGGCCGGGATGGCGCACTGGCGCTTGCGGCGGCAATCGAATCGGTCGTCTCCACCGTCAAGCCGTGCAGTGGCTGCCGTCACCTCACCGATCGCGATCCCTGCCCGATCTGCAGCGACGCCAGCCGTGATCGCCGTCGCATCTTGGTGGTCGAACAACCGCGTGACCTCGAAGCGCTCGAGCGTGCCGGGTGGCGGGGTCTCTACCACGTCCTGCATGGTTCGCTCCGCGCCGATGGTGGCGGCGAGCCGCTCGCTCTCGATGCTCTGCGCCGCCGACTCGATCGGGACGCGGGCGCCGACGAAATCCTCGAACTGGTGCTTGGCACCGATCCTGACTTCGAAGGTGACGGCACGGCGCTCGAGATCGCGGCGATGGTCCGCGCGAGCCGGCGTCCGGAGCTGCCGATCAGCCGGCTCGCGCGCGGCGTCCCGACGGGCAGCTCGATCGAGTACAGCAATCCGGCGGTCCTTGCCGAGGCGCTGGCCGAACGACGTGCGATCGGACGTGGGCAGGCGGCGGAGGACGCGCCGTGAGGCCCCAGCTGATCCTGTCGCAGCGTCCCGAGCTGCGCCTGCAGCTGTCGCCGCAGCTGATCCAGCGCATCGAGATTCTCCAGCTCAACGCCGCCGATCTGCTCGATCTGATGGAGAACGAGGCGCTCACCAACGACGCCCTTCTGGCGGTGAAGCCGCCGGATCCATCGCTCCAGCCGGAACGTCCGGAGACGATCGACAAGCGCGAAGAAGCCGCGGCCGAGGCCAACCCCGACGACAGCGAGGCGCGCGCCGACCTCGACTACTGGAACGAGACCTACCGCGGGCGCGTGCGGCGCGAAGCCTCCGGCGGCGACGAGGATCCCAAGCAGGCGGCGATCGCCAATTCGCCGGGCCGTCCGCGGACTTTGCAGGAACACCTCGACCAGCAAATCGAGGTCGCCGATGCGCCCGACGAGGTGAAGGAGCTCGCCCACTTCCTGGTCCAGAACCTCGACCGCAACGGCTGGTTGAAGGAGCCGCTCGGCGAGCTGATCGTGTCGTTCCACGAACGGTTCAACCTCGACCACGCCGAGGCGGCGTTGAAGCTGGTGCAGGGGCTCGATCCCGACGGTGTCGGTGCGCGGACGCCTGCCGAGTGCCTGCTGCTGCAGGTGCGCGAAGACCTGCCGCTCGCGCCCTACCTGCGCCGGCTGATCGAGCATTCGCTCGACGATCTCGCGCGCAACCGGCTGCCGAAGGTCGCGAAGGATCTCGGCATCACCGTCGATGAGGTGAAGGACCTCGCGGTCGCGCTCAAGCGCAACTTCGATCCGTTTCCGGGCCGCAAGTTCGCGTTTGAGCCGCCGATGCGCGTGCGCCCCGACGTAGTGGTGGAGAAGCGTGAAGGGGTGTGGGACGTGATTCTGGCCGACGACTGGATGCCGCGGCTTTCCATCAACCCGGCGCGACTGAAGATGCTCCGCGACCGGCGCCTCAAGGGTGACCTGAAGAAGCACCTGCGGCGCGATGTCGAATCGGCCCGCTTCCTGATCGAGAGCATCGAGCAGCGTCGGCGCACGCTCGAGCGGGTCGCGCAGGAGATTGTGAAGCGCCAGTCGGAATACCTCGAGCACGGCGTCGAGCACTTGAAGCCGCTGAAGATGCAGGAGATCGCCGACGAACTCGGCATCCACGTGTCGACGGTCAGCCGGGCGCTCAAGGGCAAGTACGTGCAGACGCCGCAGGGCGTGCAGGAGCTGAAGGCCTTTTTCACCGGCGCGTCTCAGGGCACCGATGGCGTGGTCGAGTCGCGCACCGGCGTTCGTGAACGCGTGCGCGAGCTCGTCGAGAAGGAAGGGAAGGCGAATCCCCTCTCCGACGAGGAGATCGTCGACAAGCTGAAGGCGATGGGTCTGAACGTCGCGCGCCGCACGGTGACCAAGTACCGCAAAGCGTTGAAGATCCCCTCGTCGCGGCAACGCCGCGAGTACTGAGAGATGCCGCGGGGGCACCCATGGCGAACGCATCTGCCGAGCCCGTCGTCGAGCCCGCCGTGGAGCGCCACTTCCTGCTGACGGTCGCCTACGACGGCGCGGAGTTCCACGGCTGGCAGCGCCAGCGCGAGGGGACGACGGTGCAAGGGACGCTCGAGGCGACATTGAGCCGCATCCTGCAGCAAACAGTCGTGGTGCGTGGCTCGGGGCGGACCGACGCCGGTGTGCATGCGCTCGGGCAGCTTGCGGCCTTCAGCGCTGTGACGCGGCTGCGCGCGGGTGGCGTACGGCGGGCGTTGAATGGCCTGCTCGGCGACGCGGTCCGCATCGTCGCGGCGCGTGATCTCGATTCGCCGCTCGACCCACGTCGTGCGGCGCGCCGCAAGACCTACGTCTACCAGCTGCATATTGGTGACTTCCTGCCGCCGCAACGGCGCCACCATTTCGTGCTGGCGGGGGCGGCGCTCGACATCGCCGCGATGCGGACGGCTGCGGCGTCGCTCGTCGGAGAGCACGACTTCACCAGCTTCGCGCGGGCCGAGGCGACGCGGCGTGGCGCCGTAAGGCGCTTGTTTGCAGTGCGCGTGTTGCCGATGGCTCACGGTGTGCGACTGTTCTTCACTGGCTCGGGCTTCCTGTACAACATGGTCCGCACGCTCGCCGCGGCCCTGCTCGCCGTCGGACAGGGGCGTTGTCGGCATTCGGCGGTCGCGGTGATGCTTGCCGCAAGAGACCGCGCGAAAGCGCCGGCGACGCTGCCGCCCGAGGGACTATGGCTGTGGCGCGTCGACCTCTGAAACAACACGAAAGGATCCTCTGTGGCGATCTCGATCACGATCAGAAGCGGCGATGCTCCCGCGGATCTGCAGCACTTCGCCGAGGAGAAGTGCGCGCGGCTGACCAAGTTCCTGCGCGATGCGCCGCGGGTCGAGTTCGTGCTGAAGAAGGATCACACCAAGTGGGACGGCGAGGCGACGCTGCACGGGTCGCGTCACCACGAGCGGCTGGTCGCGCACGATGCGCATGCCGATGCGCATGGCTGCATTGAGCTGCTGGTCGAGAAGCTCGAACGGCAGCTCGAGAAGAGCAAGGAGAAGCGCAAGGACCATCGCGGCCCGAGCATGGCCGACGGTGCGCCGCGCAAGCCCGATGACGGCGCGTCAGGCGACGAGCCGACCTACGAGGACATCGTCCGCCGCGATCTGAAGGGCGGGAAGTGATCGACCGATGCCGCGAGTCGTCGGCGCCACCACACTGCAGAACGAGCATGGGCTCCATGCCCGTCCGATCAGCAAGCTGATCGAGGCGATGCGCCGCTTTTCGGCGCAGGTCGATGTGCGATGCGGCGAACGGCGCGCGAACGGTCGGCGGATGCTCGAGATGCTGATGCTGGCCGCGCCGTTCGGCACGCGGATCGAATTTTCCGCAGACGGTGACGACGCGGTTGCAGCGGTGGAGGCGTTGCTGGCGTTGGTCGATTCCAAGTTCGGCGAGTCATTGACCTGAAGCAAGGACCTGCGGCCGCCCGAGTGGGTGCGTGGTGCGCGCGCGTGCCCCCGGGGCAGGGACAGTCGACTCGACGCAACGTCCAGTCGGTGCCGATCGGCCCGCGCTCAAGCTGACCCAGGGTTGAAGACGAAGACCGTTCCGATCCGGATCGTCGCCGCTGCGCGTGCGACCCCGGAAGCGGAGGCGGCGATGGCCTTGTTCCGGCGCACCCCAACCCTGCTCGGCATCGATCTCGGCAGCGAAAGCATCAAGGCGATCGAGGCCGTCCGTGAGAAGGGACGCGTCCGCGTCATCGGCTTCGGCAAGGTCGAACTGCCTTCGGCCGATGCGCGTGCGGACGCGCTCGCCGACCTCCTGAAGCACTGCAACTTCAAGTCGAAGCGCGTCGCGACCTCGGTGTCCGGTCGCTCCGTGATCGTCCGCTACCTCAACATGGTGAACATCCCCGACGAGAATCTGAAGACCGCGATCCGTTTCGAGGCCGACCGCTACATCCCGTTCGACCTGAACGAGGTCGTGCTCGATTGCCACCGGATCGAGGACGCACCCGGAGTCGGGGCCAACGAGATGAAGCTCTTGCTGGTGGCGGTGAAGCGCGAGATCGTCGACGAGCAGGTGCGCCTGATGCAAGGGGCCGGACTTCAGCCGGAACTGATCGACGTCGACGCGTTCGCCCTGGGCAACGCGTTCGCGCTCGGCGGGCCGACCTTCGATATGGCCGCGGGCAAGGTGGTCGCACTTGTCGACATCGGTGCGAGCAAGACAGTCGTCGACATCGTCCGTGGCGCGGAGAGTTACTTCACGCGCGAGGTCTATGTCGGCGGCAACGAGATCACCAACGCGATCTCGAAGCGCTTCGGGATCGAGTCCTTCGAGGGCGAGCAGTTGAAGCGCCAGCCGGCCAGCCGTGAGCAGGAGATCGCCGAGGCGGTGCTGCCGAGCATCGAGGATCTCGGCAACGAGATCCAACTGTCGTTCGACTACTACGAGAACCAGTCGGACAGCAAGGTCGAGGAGGTCTACGTGAGCGGTGGCGGCTCGCGGGTGCCGGGGCTCGAGGAGACCTTCGAGCGCATCTTCGAGCGCAAGACGTTGAGCTGGAATCCGCTCGAGGGCTTCGAGCTCGACGCCGGGCTCGACCACCAGGCGTTGCTCGAGTGCGTTCCTGCGCTCGGCGTGGCCGCGGGCCTCGCGGCGCGGGCGGGCGCGTGACGGAGACGCAGCGATGATCCAGATCAACCTCCTCCCCGACGAACTGCGCCGTTCGACACAAAGCACTCCCAAGGCGATGGTGCTCCTGATCGGAGCGTCGGTGCTCTGCTTCGGTGCGCTCGGCACTGCCGGGCTCCTGTGGTGGAACGTGCGCGCCGACAAGCAGGCGCGTGTCGACATCGCGCAGGAGCAGCTCGACAATCTCTTGCCGCGCGCGAAGTACGCCGACGCGCTCGGCCAGGAGAAGTCGGAGTTCGAGAGGCGCAACAAGACGATCGGCGAGATCGCCGATTCGCGCATCGTCTGGACCAAGAAACTCGACCGTCTCGGCGAGATCGTGAGCCGGGACGCCACGCAGCGCAGCCACCGGATCTGGCTCGACTCGATCGACATCGACTCGCGCACCGACTCGAACCGGGCCGGCGTGGAGCTGAAGGGCTACTCCGTCGGGCCGGACCTCGACGGCGTGTCGAACTTCCACGAAGAGCTCAAGACCGACCCGGTCTTCTATGCGGGATTCGTCGGCTTCACGTCGCCCGAGAGCAAGCTCGGCGACACCGACGAGGAGCTCGATCCTTCGGTGAAGCGAGAGTTCGGCTTCGCGGTGAAGCTGCCGGAGAAGGAGAAGAAAGTCGCGCCGAAGCGCCCGGCGCCGGCCAAGAAGCCGGTGAACTCGTGAGCTGCAGCGGGGAGCAATCGGCGTGAAGAAGAAGCCTGAACTCCATCGCCACCACAAGGCCTTCCTGGCCTTCGCGGCGCTTCTGTTCGTCGGGTCCGCGGTCGGTTCGTGGTTCACCTGGACGGAGTGCCAGGAGCTCGACGCGCAGGCGGCTGACGTCACGGTCCAGGTCGGCGTGATGCGCAAGAAGGTCGCCGCCATCGACGACCTCGAAACCGAAGTCATCGTCCTGCGCGAGAACGTCGCGAGCTACATCCGCATCCTGCCGAACGACACGGAAGTGAACGACTTCTTCCGCACGATCGAGACGTTCCGGCGCGACTCGGGCATCACCATCGACACGGTCGACCCGCAGAAGGCGCGGACCAAGCTGACTTCGTCGCAGGTGTTCGACAAGGCCGAGTACAAGCTCAGCTTCACCGCGACGTTCCGCCAGCTGTTGCAGTTCATCGCCAGGCTCGAGAACCACGAGCGCTTCGTCAGCATCTCGGAGGTGAAGGTCAAGGCCGGCGATCGCGACAAGAAGCTCGCGGTCGAGCCGGTCCACGATGTCGACCTCACGCTCGTGACCTACGTCTACCTGGGCGATGCCGTCGGCAAGTCGGTGTCGATCCCCAACTACGAACGCAAGCGCGACCGCCTCGTCGATCGCATCGCCGAGGCGCGCGAGGACCTTGCGCTCGAGCGCTTCCAACCGCTTTCCGACGTCGCGCGCCGCGACCCGATGGTCGATCCGCGGCAGCGCCGTTCCGAAGGCGGACAGGGCGCTCCCGGCGTCCAGGACCAGCGCGCGCTCTTCAACCGCGTGACCGCCCGCCTGCAGGAGGCGAATGGGCTGCTCGATCGAATGGCCGACACCAAGAACGTGATCCGCGAGATGGAGCTGCGAGTCGAGGCGATCGGAATGGTCGCCGAGCTGCAGGGGCAGGCCGACGAGTTGTCGGCACGCGGTGGATTCGCCGACACGGCACTGCGGCGCGACTGGGAGAAGAAGGTGCTCCCCGACCTCGCGAAGCTGCGCGAGCGCGCCGGCGGGGCGATCACGGCGGAGAGCGGGGGCCGGCCGAGTCGGCTGCGCCAGATCGAGCAGTCACTCGCCGCGATGGAGGCGCATTACGACGCGGGCGATTACGCCGCGTGCGTGAAGGACTTCGAGCTCGTCCGCATCTCGAGCGGCGCGAATGGCGCCGATCCGAAGGTGGTCGAGCTCGAGGGGCACATGGAGCGTTACTACCTCGCGGCGCAGACCGCCGTCGAGTTCGGCAAGAAGCAGCTCGACGTGACCGGCCTCGTCGTCGAGCAGGGCGCGGAATCGGTCGCGATCATCAACCACGTGGTGTATCGCGCGGGCGAAGCCGTCGAGGACGACCTGGTGCTGCTCGAGATCCACGAGGATCGCCTCGTGTTCGAGTATCGCGGAGTGCCGTTGACGTTCGACCTCTGAGACGGCGGTACGAAGGACGATTTCATTCGGTCGCCTCGAGCGGTCGGCAGGAAGAAGGTGGGCCAGAGCGGCCCGGGAGATGAACGGATGGCTGCAAACCGCAACGGCTGGATCGCGGCGAGTTCGGTGGCGCTCTCACTCTGTTGGAACGCAGAGTCGTCGGCGCAGGTGATCGGCGAAGGCCGTCCCACCGCGAACTCAATCGATCAGGCCGCGATGATCACGCTCGACGTCGCCGAGCGTCCACTCGAAGACGTCCTCGACCACCTGCGCAACAAAGTCGGCATCACGATCGTGTCGCCCGTCGGGGCCGACGCGCGCGTCTCGATCAAGCTGCGCGACGTGCCGTGGAGCGAGGCGCTGGTGCTGATCGCGGAGAACGCAGGCTGCATTGCGACCCAGGATTCGCCCAGGCTCTGGCGCGTCGAGAAGCCGCCGCGCGTGACCATGTCCTTCCAGGCGGAGGAGATCAAGAAGGTCATCGAGGCGATCGCCAAGTACGGCAACGCCAACATCGTCGTGTCGGAGAAGGTGACGGGCAACGTCACGATGGTCATCAACGACCGCCCTTGGCGCGACGCGCTCGAAGCGGTGGTGAAGACCAACGGCTACTACCTCGTCCAAGAGGATCGCGGAATCCTGCGGGTCGTCGACGAGCAGGGTTTGTCGACCCACGTCGAGCGCAAGCTGTTCGCGCTGCGCTACCTGCGGCCGCGAGGCAGCTACGTCGCCCAGATCGCGAGCGAGTACATCGAGAAGCGCCAGATCCAGCAGGGCGGCGGTGGCGGCGGACAGTCGGTCGCCGAGCAGGTGAAGAAGCGGTTCCCGCTGCTCGAGGCGCTCGAGAAGATGAAGAGCAAGGACGGCGAGATCGACTACCTCGAAGACCAGAACGCGATCCTGGTGCGCGACACCAAGCCGGTCCTCGACGAGATCGCGCGCTTCCTCGAGCATCTCGACGTCGAGCCGGCGCAGATCCACATCGACGTCCGCTTCGTGACGACGACCAACAATTCGGCGCGCGACCTGTCGTTTGGCTTCGACCGCGGGCTGAGCGCTTCGCTCTCTGGATCGAGCCGCACCAGCCGGTTCCCGTTCAACCTCGGCCCTGGGTCGTTCGCCGACAACCTCCTGCCCGGTCGCACCGACGACAACCTGAGTCAGGGCACCACGTTCAGCCCAGTCACGCCTGGCACGCTCGACTTCTCGGCGACCTCATTCGCGATCCGCCTGATCAAGGAGGACGCGAGCGCGCAGATCATCCAGGCGCCCACCATCACGACGATCGATCATCGCGAAGCGACGATCTTCGTCGGCGAGCAGGTGCCGTATGCCGAAGCCTCCGCGGCATCGAGCCAGTCCGGCGGCCTGCAGTTGACGGTCACGGAAGGCAAGGAGTCGCCGGTCGACACCGGCTTCCAGCTGCTCGTCATCCCGCACGTCGTTCCCGGGACGAGCCTCGTGCAGATGAACGTGATCCCGCAGGCGCGCACGCTGACCGGAACGTCAGACCCCGATCACGTCGGCTTTGACCTGTTCACGATCGGTGCTGGCGCGGTCGGCTCGGGCTCGATCCAGCTCCCGCGCGTCGGCGAGCAGACGATCGTGACCAACTTGATGCTCGAGAACGGCCAGACCGGCATCGTCGGCGGCCTGATCCAGAACACCACGTCGTCGGTCGTGCGAAAGGTGCCGTGGCTCGGCGACCTGCCGATCCTCGGCAACCTGTTCAAGAGCACCGAATCGAACGACGACGAACGCAAGCTCCTGGTGTTCATCACGCCGTGGATCATCGAGTCGTCGCGGAAGACCGACGACAAACTGAAGGCGGTCATCGAGAGCTACGAAGGTGCCGCAGCCCTCGAATGGGACGAGATGGCGGGCGGCTCGGGCTGACCCGACCGCGCGGCGCGGCCGCGAGCCAAAACGTGAGTATCGTGCGGCGCCCCTCGTCCGACCGGACGGGGGGCGTCGTCGCATCACCGCGCAAAGAGCTCTCGCCGCAAGATGACCGCCGCGCACCCCGATCACACGATCACCCTCTTTGTCGCCAAGGGCGGGGAGCTTGCGTGGCTCGGCCACCTCGACCTCGCGCGCTCGATCGAGCGGGCTTTGCGCCGCGCGGAGTTCCCGTTGCGCTTCACTGAGGGCTTCCACAAGCGCACCAAGATGCGTCTGCCGGAACCTCTCCCGCTGGGAGTCGGATCGGAGGCGGAGCGCTACGTTGTCCACTTCGCGGCGCAGGTCGACGCCAACGAGGTGACCGCGCGCCTCGCCGGCCGGTTGCCGCGCGGCGTCGAAGTGTTGGCGGCGTTGGCCGGATCGCACCCCGAGCGCAAGGATGCACCGCTGACGCTCGAACTCGAGGCCGAGGCCGAGGACGCGTTGCAAGCGGCGCTCGGCGGCTTGCCGACGCCGTTGCCGACGCTTTCGGGAGTCTGGTCGGTGGTGCAGACGGTCACGCCGCTGCCTGCCGGCGGTGCAATCGCGCGGGTCCTGCTGGAAGCACCGGCGGGGGGGCGGGTCTCGGTCGGCCGGTTCCTCGAAGCCCTTCGGGCGGTGCTGCCTGGCGGACTTGCGCTGCGGGCAGTGACGCGGCGCGTGGCTTGGCAGGCGGACCTGGTGTCGCTACGATCCCCGGCCCGTTTTGCCCCGGATACGCCGGGTGAAGCCGGGATCCGCAGGGAGTGAGCCATGTACGCCGTTTTCGAGTCATGCGGCCACCAATTCAAGGTGAGCCAGGGCGATGTGATCCAGATCGATGGCGCGGACAAGAAGGTCGGTGATGCCATCGCGTTCGACCGTGTCCTGATCGTCGGCGACCGGCTCGGCACGCCGACCGTGGCCGGGGCCAGCGTGACCGGCGAGGTCGTCTCGGTCGGCAAGGGCCAGAAGCTCATCATCCAGAAGTACCGTCGGGCGAAGGCGTACCGCGTGCGCAACGGGTATCGAGCCTCGATTTACAAGGTGAAGATCACCGCCATCTCGGGCTGATTCACCTTCGTGACCCGCAAGTCCCTCCGCTTCCGCGATTGAGGCAACGCAGACATGGCACACAAGAAGGGCCAGGGCTCCACCCGCAACGGCCGCGACAGCAATCCGCAGTATCGCGGCGTGAAGGTCTATTCGGGCGAGACGGTGGGGATCGGCGCGATCCTGGTGCGCCAAGTCGGCAACCGCATCCACGCCGGGGCGAACGTGGGGACCGGCCGCGACTTCACGCTGTTCGCGCTGAAGCCCGGCAAGGTGAAGTACCTCCCTGGCAACAAAGTGCGGATCGATCCGGTCGTGGCCGCGCCGAGCGCAAACTGACGCAGAAGTCGGGCGGACGCCCTTCTGCGCGCGACCTGACTTGCACGACAAGCTCGCCCGGGTGAATTGATCCCATGCCGTTCCTGGACGAAGTCGAAGTGCAGTTGTTCGCCGGCAAGGGCGGGCTCGGCTGTGTCTCGTTCGCGCGTGAGAAGCACATGCCGCGCGGCGGACCCGACGGCGGCAATGGCGGGCGCGGCGGTGACGTGCTGCTGGTCGCGCGCACCTCGCGCAATACCTTCGATGAGCTGAAGGGCAAACGCCACTTCCGAGCCGGTGGCGGCGGGCCCGGCGAGGCGAACAACCGCGCCGGCCGCAGCGGCGAAGACCTCACGCTTGAGCTGCCGGTCGGCACGATCGTGCGCGACGCCGCGCGAGGACACGTGCTGGTCGAGCTGCTCGAAGCGGATGAGTCGATCCTGCTGCTGAAGGGCGGACGCGGCGGACGTGGCAACCACTCGTTCAAGGGGCCCGACCGCCAGACTCCGCGGATCAGCGAGCCAGGCGAAGACGGGGCGTCGCGTCGCGTCCGCCTCGAACTGCGCCTCCTCGCCGATGCGGGCCTGGTCGGCTTGCCCAATGCGGGCAAGTCGACACTGCTCGCGCGGCTGTCGGCGGCGCGCCCGAAGATCGCGCACTACCCGTTCACCACACTGCAGCCGCGCATCGGCGTGATCGAGCGCGACTACGAACAACTGACGCTCGCCGATCTGCCGGGTCTGATCGAGGGGGCGAGCGGTGGCAAGGGGCTCGGCCACCAGTTCCTGAAGCACGTCGAGCGCACGCGCGTCCTGGTGCATCTCGTCGACGCGTCGAGTGGCGATGCCGAGGCGATTGCGGCGGCTTGGAAGACGGTGCGCAGCGAACTCGAGGCGTACGGTGAGCGGATCGCCGGAAAGCCGGAACTGCTGGTGCTGTCGAAGTCCGATCTTTGCCTCGAGCCGCCGCCGGTGGCCGAGGTGGCGCGCCTCACCGGTTGCGAGCCGCACGTGCTCTCCTCGCATTCGGGCGAGGGACTCGAGGAGTTCGCGCAGCGATTGTTCGCGCTGGCGCAGCAACCGGAAAGCGCTTCCTGATCGCGGTGACCCGGCAGGGTCGCGGCTCAAGCAGGGGGAGCGTGCGAGTCGATTCGCAACGGGGATCGCCACCGCGTGCCGCGGACGGCGCGATCGCCGCCGGAGCGATCGCATGGACCTGCTCGACCTGCTTGAGACGATGGTGGAGCACCGCGCTCCCGACTTGATCCTGAAAGTCGGCGCCAGGCCGACCGTGCGCGTCCGCGGCGGGTTGCTCCATCTGGCGGACGAAGAGCTGACGCGCGACTTCATGCTGCGCGTGGTCGCGTCGCTGCTCGACGACCGGCGCATGGAGGCGTTCGTGCGCGGCAGCGAGGTCGATCTCGCCTACGAGGTCGCCGGCCTCGCCCGTTTCCGCGTGAACGTCTTCCACCAACTCGGCATGCCTGCGGTCGTCTTCCGGCACATCCGCGCCGAGGTCCCGACTTTCGCCGAACTGAATCTCCCGACCGAGCAGTTGGCGAAGCTCGCTTCGCTGCGGCGCGGCCTGGTGCTGATGACTGGCGTCGCCGGCTCGGGCAAGTCGACCACGCTTGCTGCGATGGTCGAGTACATGAACCAGCATCAGGGTCGCCACATCGTCACGATCGAGGATCCGGTCGAGTTCCTGTTCACCGACAAGAACTGCGTGATCTCGCAACGCGAGATCGGCTCCGACACCGCGGATTGGGCGACGGCGATCAAGTACGCGTTGCGCCAGGCGCCCGACGTCATCGTGATCGGCGAGATGCGCGACAGGGCGACCGTCGAAGCTGCGATTACCGCCGCCGAGACCGGGCACTTGGTGCTGTCGACTTTTCACACGATCAACGCGGTACAGACGGTCGAGCGCATCCTGTCGTTCTTCCCCGACTATCAGCACCAACTCATCCGGCTGCAGCTTTCGATGGTGCTCGCGGGGGTGGTCTCGCTGCGGTTGCTGAACTCGATGGATGGGCAGGCGCGGCTGCCGGCGGTCGAAATGCTGCTGCCGACGCCGACCGTGCGCGAGATGCTGAAGGCCGGGCGCACCGACGAATTGCCGAAGGCTCTCGCGCAGGACAACTTCTTCGGCACGGTGACCTTCGCGCAGAGCCTCCAGAAGCTCTACACGAGCGGCAAGATCGCCCTGCAGGACGCGCTCGCAGCCGCCGACAACCCCGACGAACTCAAGCTCGCGTTCGCGGGCGTCTCGCGCGGGTTGTGAGCCGGTAGCGGGCGGTCGGGAATCTCGCATCGACCGGCGCGTCGAAGCGGCGTCGCTTCCGCGGGAGGCGCGCCGCCGATAGGCTCGTGGCCATTCGGCAGTCATTCCCGTGGCGACGGGCGTACCGGCGCACGGAAGGTTTCCGCAAATGGCGGCACTCGGCATGCAGATTCACGTGCGGCAGTGGCGAGGGCTTTTCTGGTTCGGCTCCGCCGGGTTGGCGGCCCTCGCCGGCTTCCAGGGCTGGCAGATGTGGCAGCGCGTCAAGGCCGGGAACTACGTCGCGCACGACTCGCCTCACTACGCCGGCCTGATCAGCGCTGCTGCGGGCACCATCAACAAGAGCGAAGTGAAGGTCTCCGAGTGGGACTACTACAAGAAGCTCCAGACCGTGCCGCTCAACGGCTTCGAGCCGCCGAAGCCAGTGATTGTCGACAAGCCGTCCGATGTTCCTGCCCCCGTCACTGAGAAGCCGATCACTGACTACGTGAAGGTCACCGCCATCGCCATGGCGCCGGCCGACACCGGGCGCGTGGTCGTCAAGTACAAGGACGACACGGTCAAGCCGACGCGCGACGAGTTGATCCTGGCGGTCGGCGCGAAGCTCACCTACCCGTATGACGATGAGCCCTACCACGGTCGGCTGAAGTCGATCAACGGCGAGACCGCTGTTTTCGAGTGGTTTGGCAAGGACGTCGAGATGCACCCGCCCCGCAAGGCGGACGAGCCGAAGACCGAGGCCGGTCCCGAGACCGCGGTGACTTCGACTGACAGCGCTCTGACAGAGGCCGAGATCGCGCTGCTGGCCGCCAACAAGAACGTCGAGAAGACGGTCGCGCTGCCCAATGACGCGGGTTTCGTCGTCGGCACCAAGGACTACCACGATCTGTCGAGCAAGGCCGGCGACTACCTGCGCGAATTGCGCCTCACCGACGTGAAGGACGCCGACGGCAAGAAGGCGTACACCGTCGGCACGGTGCGCAACAACAGCTACCTCGCGAAGACCTACGGCCTGCAGACCGGCGACTCCCTGGTCTCGATCAATGGCACGCCAGTGAGGACGCAGATGGCGGCCTACTCCTACGTTCGCGAGAACTCCGCCCTGTCGAAGTACGTCGTCGTGCTGCTTCGCAAGGGCAAGGAAGTCACGAAGACGATCTTGGTGAATCGCGACTAGTCGCGAGAGGGCGCGCGTGAGGATCTTGGCGCTCGACGTCGGCAATACGAGCGTCGCCGCGGCCGGCTTCGCCAGCGTTCCGGACGGGCCGCCGGCTTGGACGACGCACCGCGTGCGCGGAGCCGACGTCGCGGCCGAGATCGAATGGTGGACGCGGACGGTCACGACGCTGGCACCCGAGAGGGTCGTGGTGGGCGCTGTCCATGGCTTCGGCGCGGCGCTGGTCGCCGCCTTGCGACGCGACCGTGCCGTGGACTTCCACGAGCAGGCCGCGACGTTTCCACTCGCCTGCGCACTGCCCGCTCCGGTCACCGTCGGTGTCGACCGTTTGGCAGCGGCACTCGCGGCAGTGGCGCTCGCTCCGGAAGGAGCGTTCTGCGTCAATGCGGGGACCGCGATCACCGTCGACTGGGTCGATGCGACGCCCGCGTTTCGCGGCGGTGCCATCGTGCCGGGCCGCGCACTGCAGGCACGAGCACTTCGACTCCACACCGCGCAGTTACCCGAGATCGCACTGTGGCAGTCGTCTCCGCTCGTCATGCCGGGGACGACGACCGAAGAGGCGATCCGACACGGCCTCGACGTCGGTGTCCCGGGAATGGTCGATCGACTGCTCGCGGCTCTCGCTCGAGCGGCGAACGACGAAATGCCAGTCTTCGTGAGCGGTGGCGACGCCGTGTGGCTGTCGGCGCGACTCTTGACGGTACATCGCGTGGAGCCGTGGTTGGCGGCGCGCGGACTGGCGTGGGCCGCGGTCGAGGCGAGGCGATGAAGCGCGCCGCGATGTTTGTCTTCGCGGCACTGTGCGCGACTTCATCGCTCGCAGGCTGCCGCCGCGAACCGTTCCGGTTCATCGTGTTGCCGGTCGCGCCGAGTGGTGGTCTCGAGCTGAACGCGCCGATTGTGGTCACCTTCACCAAGCCCGTCGAGCCGGGGTCGGTCGCTGCGGGGGGCATGCGATTGTTGGCGGAGAGCGACGGCGCGCCCATCCGCGGTGCTTGGCGCGTCGACGGGACGACGGCGACGTTTCATCCGCTGCCGCCCTGCGCCGCCGATCTCTCGGACGCGGCGCTGCCTGCTGGCGGCCGCGTGCGCGTCGAATTGGTCGGATTGCCACGGATGACGGCGCTGCGATCGAGCGACGGTGTGGCGCTCGAGGAGGGCGCGACCGTCCTGCTCTCCGTGCGCGCCCGGGACGCCACGACGCTGTTCATCGACCCGATGCCAGGAGCGCCCCGGCTCGAGACGCGGCCGGCGCGCCTGATCGACGGACGCATCGTCCTGCGCTTCAGCGAACCGCTCGATCCGCGCACCTTGGCGGAGGCGCGCTTCTGGCTGCACGGGCGGTGGAGCCGCGAGAGCCGTCCGACCGAAAACCCGCTCATGGACGCCCGGTTGATCGCCAATTCGCCCGTCGCGGTCGTCGAGCTCGGCGGTCCAGCACAACTGCCGATGCAACTCGTCGCGGGCGCACGTTGCGAAGTGCGGTTTGAGCCGGCCAACGGGCTGCGCGACCTCGTCGGACTGGCGCTGGCGGACAACGGCAAGCCGTTCTACCCCTTCGTTGACGTCGAAGTCGGCGTCGAAGTCGACGGCCACTGAACGACGTGATCGAAGGGCCGATCGTGGAACCACAGACGTGATCGACGCCGCCATCCTCCTGCCGCTCGTGCTCGGCCTGTTCGGCGCGTGCATCGGGTCGTTTCTGAACGTCGTGATCTACCGCTTGCCGCGCGAAGAGTTGTCGATCGCGAAACCGGCCCGCAGCTTCTGCCCGCGCTGCAAACGGCAGATCTCGTGGAGCGAAAACATCCCCGTACTCGCGTGGGTCTTCCTCGGCGGCCGTTGCCGTGGCTGCAAGGGCGAGATCGGTCTGCGCTATCCGCTGGTCGAGGCGGGGACCGCGTGGCTGTTCGGCTTCTGGGGCCATCTGGCGTGGTCCCGCGGCGTCGCAGGCGGCGAGGACTGCGCGCTGCTCGTGATCGGGCTGTTGCTGATCGCGATCTGCATCGTCGTCACGTTTATCGATATCGATTGGCGCATCATCCCCGACGAGATCACCATCACCGGGATGGTGCTTGCGCCGTTGCTGGCCATCGGCGTGCCGCGTCTGCACCAGGCGTCCTGGCTGTTCGGGAAGCTCGGCGATGCGGGCGTCGAACGCCATTTGGCGGCGGCCGGATCGTCGCTCGCCGGGTTGCTGGTCGGGGGCGGGTCGCTCTGGTTGGTCGGAATCGGCGGGCGCGCGCTGTTCAAGCCGAAGGAGGCCGGCGAAGCGACCGACGCGATGGGGTTCGGCGACGTGAAGTTCATGGCGGCGGTCGGCGCGCTGCTGGGCATGGAAAGCGTGTTGCTGATCTTCTTCGTCGGCTGCGTGACCGGGTCGCTCGGCGGCGTCGGCAATTGGCTGATCGGCCTGCCGAGTGTCATGCAGGACATCGCGCGTCACGCGGCCCGTCACGGCTACCGCACGCGCTACATCGTCGGTGCCGCGATGCGGATCGGTTGGCGTCGCCGCCGCTTCATCCCCTTCGGCCCATTCCTATCGGTCGGCGTGCTGGTCGTCTTCTTCTGGCGCGCGGAGCTGGTGCAGTTCCTGCTGCATGACTGGCCGATGCTGGTCGGGTCCCTGTTCTTGGGGCAGCGTGCGGGCTGATCTCGCCCTGCGGAAAGCGCTTCCCGGAACGGAATTCTGAGCGGTCGCGCATCGGCCTTCACCTCCCGCCGGGCCGGCGCCGATGAGGTCTCCGAGACTGCGTCGGCGGCGGGCCGTCGCGGCGGAGGCACTTCCATGCTCATCATGCGCGAGCTGCTCGAACTGCTGGTCAAGCGCGGCGGCTCTGACCTGCACATCACGGCCGGTTCCCCGCCGAAGCTGCGCATCAACGGCTCGTTGGTCGACACCGAGTACGAGCCGCTGACCGGCGACGACACCAAGTCGATCGTCTATGGCGTGCTCGCGACCGAGCAGATCGCGCGCTTCGAGCGTGAGCTCGAGCTCGACATCTCGTTTGGGTTGCCTGGCATCGGCCGCTTCCGCACGAACGTCTTCGTGCAGCGCGGTTGCGTCGGGTCCGTGTTGCGAGTCGTGCCGGAGCGCATCCGCAGCTTCGACGAGCTCGGTCTGCCGCGCGAGATCTGCGAAGAACTCTGCCGGACACCGAAGGGTCTGGTTCTGGTCACCGGCTCGACCGGCTCCGGCAAGTCGACGACGCTCGCCGCGATGGTCGACCACATCAACTCGACCCGTCAGCACCACATCGTGACGATCGAGGACCCGATCGAGTTCGTCCACAAGCACAAGAAGTCGCTGATCAACCAGCGCGAAGTCGGCCCCGATACGCAGCAGTTCAAGCGCGCTCTGCGCTCGGCGCTGCGCCAGGATCCCGACGTGGTGCTGGTCGGCGAGATGCGCGACCTCGACACGATCGAGGCGGCGCTGAACATTTCCGAGACGGGTCACCTGACGTTTTCGACGCTGCACACCTCCGATGCGGTGCAGACCATCAGCCGCGTGATCGATGTGTTCTCCGCCGGTCAGCAGGCGCAGATCCGGACCCAGCTGTCGTCGACGCTGTCCGCGGTCTTCTCCCAGCAGTTGCTGCCCCGCGCGAATGGGCGCGGGCGAGTGATGGCTTGCGAGATCCTGCTGTGCAGCCCGGCGGTCCGCGCATTGATCCGCGAAGACAAGGCGCATCAGGTCTACAGCATCATCCAGACCTCGCGGAAGCAGGGCATGCGGACGATGAACCAGTCGCTCTCGGATCTCTATCGCGCCAACGAGATCTGCTACGAGGATGCGCTCGCGCACTCCACGGACCCGGGCGAGCTCGAACGCTTGCTGCGGAGATCCTGACGCGATGTCGACCTACCATCGCAAGCTGCGGCAGATCCTGCTGAAGGACGGCGCCGTCAGCGAGACGGCGTTCGACCAGGCGGTGGCGCAGTCGGAGCAGGATCACCAGTCGGTCACCGAGATCCTGGTGAAGCAGGGGCTCGCCAAGCCGAAGGCGTTGCTCGGGCTGATCGCGCGCGAGATCGGCGTGACGCCGGTCGACCTGTCGCGCGTCGCACCGGCCGACGACGTGAAGGAATGGTTCTCCGAGGAGCTGGCGCGGAAGTACGGCGTCTGCCCGCTCAGCAAGATCGGCGGATGCGTGACGGTGGCGCTCGCCGATCCGTTCGACGTCGTGAAGGTCGATCAGCTCCGCTACGAGACGCAGGCCGACGTGCGGCCGGTGGTCGCGCTCGAGGAGTCGGTCCGCGAAGCGCTCCAGCGTTGCTACGGGCCTGGCACCTCGGTCATGGCCGATCTGCTCGAAGGGCTGAACGACGAGTCGATCGAGGTCAAGGAACAGGAGTCCGAGTCCGCCCACGACATCACCAGCGAGAACGAGGCGGCACCGGCGGTGAAGCTGGTGAACGCGATGGTGTATCAGGCGATCCGGGAGAAGGCGTCCGACATCCACATCGAGCCGTTCGAGAAGGAAGTCCGCGTCCGCTTCCGCCTGGACGGGATGCTGAAGGAGGTGCTCACGCCGCCGAAGCAGATGGCGACGGCGATCATCTCCCGCATCAAGATCATGGCGGGTCTCGACATCGCCGAGCGGCGCAAGCCCCAGGACGGCAAGTTCCAAGTGAAGGTCGAGGGGCGGCAGATCGACTTCCGCGTCTCGGTCCTGCCGGTCGTGCATGGCGAGAAGGCGGTGCTCCGCATCCTCGACCAGAGCAATCTCGCCGCGCAGCTCGAAAACCTCGGCTTCGAGCAGAAGTGCCTCGACGACTACCGCCGGGCGATCAAATCGCCCTACGGCATGATCCTGATCACCGGCCCGACCGGCTCGGGCAAGTCGACGACGCTCTATTCAGCGATCAACGAGATCCACTCGCCGAACGTGAACATCGTGACGGTCGAGGATCCGGTCGAGTACCAGATCCACGGGGTCAACCAGGTCCCGGTCAACCCGAAGCGCGAGATGACGTTCGCGGCGGCCCTGCGCTCGATCCTGCGCCAGGACCCGAACATCATCCTGATCGGCGAGATTCGCGACAAGGAAACCATCGAGATCGCGACCAAGGCGGCGCTCACGGGCCACCTCGTGCTCTCGACGCTGCACACCAACGACGCGGTCGGCACCATCACCCGCATGGTCGACATGGGGCTCGATGCATTCATGGTGGCGTCCTCGACGCTGCTGATTTGCGCGCAGCGCCTCGCCCGCCGGCTGTGCGAGCAGTGCAAGCAGCCGGTGCAGGTGCCGATCGAACGGCTGGTGTCGATGGGGGCGACCGAGGCCGAGGCCAAGTCGGGCACGTTGTTCGGTCCGACGCTGGACGGCTGTGGCCGCTGCGCCAGGGGCTACAAGGGCCGCTTCGCCGTGCTCGAGAGCCTGCCGTTCACCGAGCCAGTCAAGCGACTCGTCGTCCAGAGTCGCCCGCTGCAGGAGATCACCGAGCTGGCGATCTCCGAGGGAATGATCACGTTGCGCCGCGCCGCGATGTTGAACGCGATGCGCGGCAAGACGTCGCTGGAAGAGGTCGCGCGTATCACGCTCGGCGGCCACTGAGCCACCGCGACGGAGGAGAGCACATGCCGACTTACAAGTACGCGGCCAAGACCAACGACGGCAAGACGATCCGCGGGACGCTCGTCGCCGCGGCGCCGAGCGAAGTCGTCGGGGAACTGCGCCGCAAGAGCCTTGTCGTCCTCGATGTCAAGGAGACCAGCCGCGCGGCCAGCGCGGCGGCCGCGGTGGGCGGCGGACGGTTCGCAGCGAAACCCGGCAAAGCGCGCAAGGACGAGCTCGTCATCTTCACGCGCCAGCTCTCGACGATGATCAGCGCCGGGATTCCGCTGCTTGAATCGCTGGACGTCCTGGCCGGGCAGGTCGACAATCCCCGTTTCGCCAAGACGCTCAAGATGGTCGCCGACGACGTGCGCGGCGGATCCGACTTCAGCACCGCGTTGACGCGCTACCCGAAGGCCTTCGTCCCGATCTACTGCAGCATGGTGCGCGCCGGCGAGGTGTCGGGCCAGCTCGACGAGATCCTCGTGCGGCTCGCCGAATACCAGGAGTCGTCCGCCCGGCTCAAGCGCGAGATCAAGGCGGCGATGACCTACCCGGTCATCTCGCTCTGCATGGTGCTCGGCATCACCATGTTCCTGCTGATCGGCATCGTGCCGCAGTTCAAGCCGATCTTCGTTTCGTTGCAGATCGACCTGCCGGCGCTCACCGCGACGGTGCTCGGATGCTCGGAATGGCTGGTCGCCAATTGGATGGTCGCGATTGGCATCGGCGCGGCAGCGTGCTTCGGGATCGCGCTGTTCAAGCGCACAGAGGCCGGCGGCTGCACCGTCGACTGGTGCGTGCTCAAGATGCCGGTGTTCGGACCGCTGTTCCGCAAGGTGGCGCTGTCCCGCTTCGCGCGCACGTTCTCGACGCTGCTGCGGTCAGGCGTGCCGATCCTCGGTGCGCTTGAGATCGTCGCCGACACGGCGGGCAACCGGGTCGTCTCGCGCGCTGTGCTGAACGCTCGTGACTCGGTGCGCAACGGCAACTCGCTCTCCGAGCCGCTCGACAAGAGCCCGGTCTTTCCGGCCATGGTCACGCGGATGATCGCGATCGGGGAGAAGTCCGGTTCGCTCGAACAGCTGCTCGAGAAAATCTCGGTCTTCTACGACGAGCAGGTCTCGGCCGCGGTGAAGAGCCTCACCTCGATGATCGAGCCGCTCCTGATCGGCCTGATGGGCGGCCTCGTCGGGACGATTGTCTTTGCCGTCTTCCTCCCGATCTTCGAGATCCAGAAAAAACTTGCCGGTGGCGGCTGATCAAATGCAGCTGTGGCACCTCAAGTGGCCCCGCACCGCCGCCGAAAAACTGGGAGCGCGTGATCGGGTGGTCCGGTCGCCGCGGTCACTCGGACAGGGAAGGGAGCGAAGGATCGCGCCTGCCGGGCGCCCTTGCGTGATCCTTCAGGAACGCGGGACTTGGAACAGGAGTCAAGAATGAAGAATACGAAGGGCTTTACGCTGATCGAGTTGATGATCGTCGTGGCGATCATCGCGATCATCGCGTCGATCGCGATCCCGAACTTGCTCTCGGCGCGCCTGTCGGCGAACGAGACGGCGGCGATTGCGACGCTGCGCAACTGCGTCTCGGCGCAGTCGCAGATCCAATCGCAGGGCGCGATCGACACCGACATCGACGGCATCGGCGAGCATGGCTGGTTCGCGGAGATGGCCGGTTCGATCAACATGCGCGACAGCACGGGCGCGAACGGCGGCCCGGTCCTGAATCCGCCGGTCCTCTCCGGCTCGCTGTCGGTCGTGAACGCGAACGGCTTCGTCAACAAGTCGGGCTACTTCTTCCAAGTCTACTTGCCGGACGTGAACGGCGCGGGACTGACGGAGAACGCGGGCGGCGGTTCGCCGACCGCTGAGAACGCCGATCTGTGCGAGACGACCTGGTGCGCCTATGCGTGGCCGGCCGGCTTCAGCAACACCGGCAACCGCGCCTTCGTCGTCAATCAGACCGGCGACGTGCTCCAGACCAACAACCTCGCCAGCGCCGGCGGCTCGTACACCTCGACGACGGTGACGCCGGCCGACAACTCGGCCTTCTCGGGCACCGCAGTCACGTCGGGCCTTTCGATCGCGAACCTGCCCGCCGTGGCGCAGGACGGCAACGTCTGGACCGTCATCAACTGACGACTCGCTCCGCAGGCGACATGCGGGCGGATGGCCGGCGATCGCGTGACCTGAACCGTGAGCGGGCCCGGAGGGCGAAACCCTCCGGGCCCGCCGCTTTTCGAAACAACGCAGTCGCGGCTCAGTTTCCGGCGGCGCTCGCTGCGTCGATCTCGTCGCGCAACCGCTTCGCCTTCACGATCACCGCGTCCGGCATCTGCGCCGGATTGCTCGCCAAGACGTCATCGAGCAGCTTGCGTCGATTGGCTGGCGCCGACTCGAGCCGGTTCCAGAGCGCGTCGAACGCGTGGTTCTTCATCAACTGGTTCGGCTCCTCGAACAGGACGCGGCGCAATGTCGGGTTGACCGCGCTCGAATCCTGACGCGCCAGGACGAAGATTGCTTGGTTGCGGAGTTCCGGGGGGTAGCGCGCCTCGTTCAGAAGCAGGATGCAGAGCTCGACCACCGAGGGGTCGGGGCGCTCGATGAAGAGCCCGAGCAGTTGGCAGCGAAGCGTCACCTCGCGCGAGGTCCCCAACTTGGCGACATCGAGGACGTCTTTGCACCACTTGCCACCGTCGATCTGCTGTAGCGCGACCGCCCCGGCGAACTTCAGCTCGGGCTCATTGGTCTGCCGGACGAGTGCGGACCGCGCGATATCGAACGCCTCGCTCTTTGCGGCGAGCGACAGCGGCGGGAGGACCTTCAGCAGCAAGTGTTCGACGAAGCGGACGTCGCGTTCGGTTTCGAACGGCTGCAGGTCAACCTCACGGCGGACGACGAAGATCGCCTGATGGCCGAGGGCGAGGAGGGCATCACGGCACTTCGCGACCTCGATTTCGAGCGGCACGACGTTGGTGCCCTGCGCCGCGTGCTCGTCCGCTAGAGCGAGGACTCCATGCTTCAGGGCCGCGAGTGCTTTCGCCGCCTCCGGAAACGGGCTTTTCGGCGTGGCCAGCGGCGACACCGTCCCGTTCGGAGTGCCGGGGACCGCGGCGGGGCCTGAAGTGTCGTTGCCAGCCGACCCCGCTCCGGCGCTCCGCTCGCCTCCGACGCCCGGGGTGGAGTCCGAACCGACCGGGATCGGCGCGGCCTGCCAGCGTTGCCGAAGCTCGTCCATCACCATTGCGATCTGCGCTTGGCGGTGGAGTGCGCCCTCGAGCGACATCGCCAACCGTTCGAGTCGTACGTTCATCGCGGCGATGCCGGCGTCGGGTGGATCGTTTCTTCGGAGCATGAGCCCGACTACAAGCCCGGCCGTGACCAGTTGGAGCGCGATCAGTGCCCCCGCGAGCGATGGCTTCATGTTGATTCCGACATCCTCTAAATTAGGCAACCGCGACTTGAGCGATCTCGACTTGAGCGATCGCGCCCGATCGCCGGCCGCGCTCGACACGGCTCACAGCCCGTGGTGCCCGGAGCGCGGGGCGCGGATGGTAGCCGCGCGAAGGCCACGCGATGCCCGATCGTCGGGCACAAGCATTGCGACTCCGGCATACGGCGTTCCAACCGTCCGGGCGATTTTGCGCGCAAACACGATCGTGCGTTTTGACAGCATTTCCATGCACCGATACCATGCCCCGCTTCGCGCTTCCCCGGGAGCTGTGAGTGGGGCGCTCGACGACTCGACGTCAGGAGCAATGCGAGGATGAACTGCACTCTCAAGTCCGGCACCCGGGTCCGTTGGTCGACAGGTCTCACGGCAGTCACGCTCGCGATGTTCTCGGCGTGTGGGCCGAGCGGTGGTGGCGGTGGCTCGATGACCGTGCAAAGCACGATTTTCGGCTACGACCCATTCAGCGGGAACTTCGACGCGTCGGGTCAGCAGGGTGAGGCCCCGCTCATCCCGCTCAACATGTGCGTCGTCTTCGATTTCTCCCAGCCGCTCAAGGCGAACACGGCGAACTCGCAGTCGATCGTCATCCAGGAGCTCGACACCTCGGTCTCGCCGCCTGCGGCTGGACCGTTGGCTGCCGCCGAGTACTTGGTCTCCGGGAATCGACTCACGATCTGCCCGTTGATCACCTTCACCGACACGACCGCGGTGTTCGGCTGGGGCGACGCGTCTGATCCGAATCCGAAGACCTACCAGATCCTGTTCCAGACCACGCCGTCGACGTCGACGGTGCAATCCGTGAGCGGCAAGCCGATCGCTGCCAAGGATCGCGGCCCGTATCTGTTCCGGACAACCCAGCAGATCTTCGATCAGAAGATCGGCGCGCCGATCCCGTCGATGCGCTTGCTCGACTCGGTGACCGGATCTGTCGTTGACGCCACCGTCGTGCCGAGCAGCCCGGTGCCGTTGATCGAGATCACCTTCGACGAGCCGGTGATTCCGTCCACTGCCGTCGATCCAGGCGGCGTCGGCACGAGCTCGAACATCCACGTCGAGCTCGACACGGATGGCAACCCGCTGACCGCCGGGATCGCGCTTCCCGGACTGTTCTCACTGAGCGAGACCGGAACGTCCGCCACGGTCATCTTCGAGAGCTTCCTCACGCAACTTCCGACGGACCTGCCCGTGGGTTGCCGATACGTCGTCACCGTCGACGGCTCGATCCAAGATCTTTCCGGCAACAGCAAGGCGTCGGTCAACAGCGACCCCGGCGCCCAGGATCAGTTCCTGTTCACGACCGTGCCGGGCCTTTCAACCACCCCGATCGCTCCGATCGTCGAGTTGTTTGACGATCAGGCCAACAACGATCTCTCCGCCTCGTCAGCCAAGTGGGGTACGTCGTTCACCGGTTTCCTGTCGCCCGGCATCGGCGGCGGCACCGGCGTCGACGGAGTGTTCGATCCAAACGATCCGGGGTTCCAGGCTTCGCCGCCGTCCGGGATTACCATCGTCGTCGGTACCAAGACGGTGACCATGGCCACCGCGAGTGGCGGCGCGCACCGCATCTACGAGTTCACCCGCTTCATCGTGCCAGGTGGCTGGACGGTCAAGCCGACCGGCACGCGCCAGCTCGCCATCCAGATTTCGGGCAACGCGACTGTGACCGGAATCCTGACGGTCGCAGGCAACCCCGGAGCCGTGGTCGCGGGCACCCCGGTCGCGGGCGGCGCCGGCGGAGCCGCGCGTGGCGGAGGAACCGCGGGCGGCGCCGGTGGTGCGCCTTCGGATGCAGCCGGTGCGACGCTGCTCTTCCCGAATCTCCTCATCGCGGGCAAGCCGACGACGGCGCAGTACGCGTTCAGCGCGTCGGCCACAGCGAACCACGGCATCGCGGGCCGCAGCACGCTGCTCGACACCACCGCGTTCACGCTGACGGACGGTAACTACGCCGCGCAGATTGCTGCGCTCACCGCGACCGATCTCTGGATCCAGCCGAACGTCGGCTCGGACGACTACCGCTTCGAGCGCTACCACCCGGCATTCAAGGTCCTCTCGGTGGCGGCGGGTGGCGTCGTGACCGTGGTCTCGGATCCGGCGAGCGCCAACTATCGCGGAGAGATCAGTCAAGAGACCGACAACCCCTGGCTTGAGAACGATGGTTCCGGTGGCTTCCGCGCGCCGCTGCTCGCGCAGCAGTTCGACGCCTACGTGATCGGCGAACTCGCCGGCAAGCGCGGCGGATCACTCTTCGACATCAACCTCGATGGCGTCCTTGACGACGCGATCGTGACGGATGTCGCGGGATACGGATCCGATCCGCAGTCGGTGCACCAGACCTTCCTCACGCTGGCCCGTTCAGGCGGCGGTGGCGGCGGCGGCGGCACCTCCCCCGGAATCGCCGGCTCCGACGATCCAACCGTCGCGAACGGCCCCGGTTTCTTCGGCGGCACGGGCAACTCCGGTGGTGCCGCCGGCGATGCCTATCCGACGGCGATCCTGCTTGCGAAGAACGACGCCGACACGCTCACCCTCGCGTCCGACCTCTTCGATGACGGCTTCGGTGCGCCAGACTCGCGCTACGTCGGGCACGTGATCAACCCGAACATCAGCCAAGGGAACGCCTTCGTCATCGCCTCGGTCGACGCCGTCAACAAGGTGACCATCGCGACAATCACGACCTCAAGCGGTTCGACCATCGACTTGCTCACGACCTCGATGCCGAACGGCAGCGCCGTACGCGTCACGCCGCCGTACACGGTGGGTGGTGCGGGCGGTGGCGGAGCCGGGATGCACTGCGCTGGCAGTAACAAGGTGCCGGCGAATCACACGGGTCACCCGGACCTGACCGACGCGCGCAACCAAAACGGTGCGCTCACGACGGTCGGCTTCTACGACGATGACGGCGGGATCGCACCGCCGGGACAGATTCAGAACGGCCTCGAGGACGGCAGCGAGGCGATCTTCGCGATGCCGCGTTGGATCGTCGGCGGCGGCGGCGGCGGCGGCGGCGGTTCGCTGTCGGTGGTTGTCGCCGGAAACGTCGATATCTCCGCAAGCGGGCAAATCCTCGTCGACGGTGGCGAGGGCGGTCGATCCGACTCGTCCGGAACGACTGCCGCAAGCGGCGGCGGCGGCGGCAGCGGCGGGACGATCGTGATCGGCGCGGGCGGCACGCTTGCGGCCGCCCTTGGTTCGCGGATCTCGGCAGCGGGCGGCGCTGGCGGAGCCGTGGGCTTCGGGATCACGGGTGGTGCCGGTGGTGGCGGTCGCATTCGCCTCGAGAACGCGCTCGGCAATCTTTCCTCGCTCAATTTCGTCGGCGTCGGGTCGCCGGCGATCGCAGCGGAGCACCTCGGCAAGTTCCCCGGCGGCGGTTCGAGCGTTGCGCAATCGCTCTTCCTGCCGAGCGGCGCGCTCAACCCCGACTATCTGAAGTTGACGATCCGCTACTCGGTCAAGGAAGACGGCGTGACCATCGCCGCGACGTACGTGGTGAACGCGGACGGTTCGCTCGATCTCGGCGCTTCCTACCCCGCTGGGACGCCGTTTGACTTCCTGCTGAGCGCGGCGTCTGCCGACCTGGCCACCGGGCTCGTCGACGACACGACGGCGACGGCGTTCGTCGACCCGGCCACGGTCCCAGGCGCCTTGTCGGGATACCTCGGACTGCCCTTCCTGCGGTTCAAGGTGGTGTTGATCGATCCGGTTTCGCCGGTCACGATCGGGCTGCACGACTACACCGATGTGCGGATCGACTCGATCCAGATCGACGTGAACAGCGTCAAGCCGTGATCAGCTGAACTTCGCCGTGAATTGAGCTTCGCTGGCGGCGCGCGGGATCGACCGATCTCGCGCGCCCCTTTTTTGTTCTCGCCTGCAGCTTGGCGAGAGGAGCGAGCGGGCGACAACCATGCAGTGGGTCGTCGACGGCGCGCTTCAGTCAGGTCGGATGATCGGGCCGCAGAGTCTCGCGGCCGCGCCTGGAGGACCGCTTCGCGTCGACGCGATGCCTGCGTCGACGAACAGACGGGCTCTGCGCCGGCTCGCGCTTCCGGCTTTCGCGAATGCACACGCTCACCTCGACTTGTCGGGTGTGGCCGGCGAAACGCTGCCGCACGCGACGTTCGCCGATTGGGTCGCCGCCGTGGTGGCTTCGCGCCGGGCGCAGTCGACGCCGGCCTCGCTGGCGTCGGCGATCCGCGAGGGCGCAGCGGCGCTCCTCGCCAGCGGTTGCTCGGCCATCGGTGACATCGATTCGCTCGGCTCGGCATGGTCGGTGTTGTCGGAGTTTCCTTTCGAGGGCGTGTCGTATCGGGAGTGGCTCGGATCGCCTGCCCCCGGCGCGCTCGACTCGCTCGAACAGTTGCTCGAGCGCGAGGTGGCACAGGCGGGACGGTTGCGTCGCGGCATCTCGCCGCACGCCCCGTATTCGACCGCTCCGGAGGTCTACCGCGCGGCGTTCCGCTGCGCCGCACGACTCGGGACACCGATCGCCAGCCACATCGCGGAGTCTCAGGAGGAGATGGAGTTGCTCTGCCACCGCCGAGGCGGGTTGCAACAACTCTTCGAGCGCTGGCGGGTCGAATCGCCGCGATGGACAGGAGTCGAGTCGGGTGCCCTGGCGGCGATCGCGCGGTTGCAGCCGCCCGCGGGATTCGTCGTGATCCACGGCAATGGCCTCAGCGACCGTGAGCTCGAGCAGTGCGCATTGAATCGCTGGCCGCTGGTCCATTGCCCGCGTAGTTGGCGTTACTTCGGCCATCCGCCGGCGCCACTGCGCACGGCCCTCCGGCTTGGCGTTGTTCTGGCCCTCGGCACGGACTCGCGCGCCAGCAACGAGGGACTCGATCTTTGGGACGAGCTCGCCGCATGGCGGGGCGCCGACGATGAGCTTGCCGACGATGTCCTGTTCGCGGCCGCGACGCAGGGCGGGCGCACGGCGCTCGGACTCGCGCGCGCCGAGCTCGAAGCGGGTGATCGGGCGACCTTTCAGCTGGTCGAGCGGCGCGATGGCGGCGCGCAGGAGCCACGGACGCTCCTTGCTGCGGCCGTGCGCGGCGAGCTTCGCACGGTAGCTCTCGTGATCGAGGGCGTGCTGGCTTGGAGCATCGATGGCCGGGAATAACTCCCGGAGTGCACCGCGTGCATTCGCGGGTCCGGCGGATCATCACGCGGCGTCCACTCGTGCTCGCGGCGGTGCCGTCGCTCGCGGCTATCATCCGCGACCATCGTCGGCGAATGCGCCGATCGGTAGTGGCGAGCGGCATGGAAGCGGTGTCGTCGGGCGAGGTTCCCGTGGCCGGACCGATCGCGCTCATCTCGGACCTGCACTCGAACCTCGAGGCGCTCACCGCTGTCCTGCGCGACATCGATGCGCGACGCATGGCCGATGTCTACTGCCTTGGCGACATCGTCGGTTACGGACCCGAGCCCGAGCCGGTCATCGACCTGGTTCGCTCGCGCTGCAGCCTTGTCCTGCGCGGCAACCACGACGACGCGGTCTTCAGCGGCGCCGAAGACTTCAATCCGATCGCGCGCCAGGCGCTCGAGACGAACCGCGAGATGATCCGGCCCGGCATGTTCAAGCCGGCGGCCAAGCGCGCGCGCTGGACGTTCCTGCAGCAACTCGAACCCAGCGAACAGCGCGGCGACCTGTTGTTCGTGCATGGCTCGCCGCGTGATCCGGTTCGCGAATACGTCATGAAGTCGGATGTCGTCTTCGCGCCGCAGAAGATGGAGGAGATCTTCGCTCGGGTGCCGCGGATCGGCTTCTTCGGGCACACCCATCAACCAGGCGTGTTCATCGAGGGGGTCGGCCACCGGACGCCGGAGGAACTCGACGGCCGCTACGTCTTCGGTCGCGAAAAGGCGTTCATCAACGTCGGCTCCGTCGGCCAACCGCGCGACGGCAACACCGCCGCCTGCTACGCGGTGCTGCACGACGACCGCGTTGAGTGGTGGCGAGTGCCGTACGACATCGCCGCCGTGCAGTCGAAGATCCGGCGGATCCGCGGGATCGACGATCTCTGTGCGGAGCGGCTCGGGCTGGGTCGCTGAGCGATCCGCTACTCGAGTCGACGCACCCCGTCGCGTCCTGGCCACGGATCGCCCTTCGCCCACCACGCGGGTAGGCCGGCGAGGCCGTAGGGAGCCAGTGCCGGCGCGAGTGCGGCAGGGTCGGGCGGATCGCCGGGCACCGGTGCCACCATCCGTCCGCCGTACCAGCAGAGGGTGATGATGTTGAGCCGGACGCTCTCCGGCACGAACACCACCTTCGCTTCGGCGGGCACTTGTGCCGCGAGCTCCAGGCCGAGCCGATGTGCCGAGGGACGAGTCGGATCGATGGTCGAACGTGGCAACTCGCGCACGCCGAGGATGACGAATGCGACCGCCACCATGGCCGCGAACAGCTTGCGCGCCGCGAGCGACGGTGATCGCCCGGCCGTTGCCTTGACTCGAAGGTCTGCGGGAGGGGGTGGCACGACGGCACGATTCAGTAGCGCCGCGAACAGCAACGCCGCGCAGCCACCGAGCGGGAGCAGCCAGTAGAGCTGGAAGTACGGATGGTCCCAGGCCCGCAGCCGCGGCAGCAGGCCAGCGCCGGCGGCCAGTAGCGCGGAGGTTCGCACGAACCGCTTGAGCGAGGCGTCTCCGCCGGGAAGCAGCGAGCGCAGCACACCCCACGCGAGCACGCCCTCACCGAGCGGCGTGACGAGGTCGCGCAGGTGGCCCTCGACGGCGCGCCACCACGCCCCCGAGGTCACTCCATCCGGAAGCATCCAGGTTCGCGCGATGTTCGCGACCAAGCCGACGTCGCCGTGACCGTAGCGCTCGAGCTGGAACAACTTCCAGAGCGCGAGGATGCCAGTGATGGCGGCGCCGACGCACGGCCAGCCGAGCAGGCGTCGCGCGCCGCGAGGCCCGAAGCAGAGCCGATCGATGAAGAGCGCCGCTGGGGCCAGCACCGCGAGGGAGTCGAAGCAGAGCGCACTCGTGAGCGCGGCGCAAAGACCAAACCGGCCGAGTTTGTCGAGGTCGTCGCGCGCGGCGAGCGCGAGGAACAGCGCGCAGGCCGCCATCGTCGGCACCGGGTAGTCGAGATGGGTGGCCCAGTAGAGGCCGCCCGGCGGTGCTGCCACTGCGAGCACGGCGAGCGCTGCGACGATGTTGCCTCCGGCGCGCCGAGCCACCATCGCGACGATCAGCAGCGTCACGGTCGAGAACAGCAATGCGACCGATCGCGCCGTGAGCTCGCTCGTCCCGAACAGCTGGAATGCCAGCGCCGTGAGTAACGAGATGCCAGGCGGATGGTGGTCGTAGTAGAAGAATTCGGCAGGCCCGACATCGGTCGGATTGAGCAGCGGCCATCCGCCGGTGGCGCCAAGACCTTCGCGCAGCAGACTTCGCGGAAGCAGCGAATGCAGCGCGTCGCTCGCGCCCTTCAGGTCATCGCCGAACGGGTGGGCGATGCCGAACGCGGCGGTGGTCGCGGCAGGGTCGGGCGCACCGACGTAGACCGGTCGCACCCAGGCGCGCGCGAGCAACGCCAGCACGAGAACACCCAGGAGAAGGAGCGGCGAGCGCTGCATTGCACGGGAGTATAGTCCCGCCGAGATGGCTGAATCTGCGAGCCGCGAGCCGTGTGTCGTCGTGCTGATCACCGCGCCTGATGCGGCGTGCGCCGAAATTCTGGCGACGGCTCTCGTCAGCGAACGCCTCGCCGCATGCGTCGGTCGCCTCGGCCCGCTCGAATCGCGCTTCCGCTGGAACGGCGCGATCGACTCGACCAGCGAGATCCTCCTGCTGGCGAAGACGACCGCCGCTCGTTTCGAGGCGCTGTGCGCCCGCGTCCGCGCGCTCCACCCCTACGAACTGCCGGAGATCGTGGCGCTCCCGATCGTCGCCGGATTCGACCGCTACCTCGACTGGGTGGCGCGGGAATGCGGCACTTGAACAACGGACCCGAAGACACCGACCTGCACGCCGCGCGGCGCTCGCGGCCGTGGGCGGTCGCGGCCGGTCCTCTCGCATGCACGCTGTTGCTCGCGTGGCAGCCGGGCGGCATCACGGGTCCTCCGCTGTACACGCTCGCGATCACGGCGTGGGTCGCCACCTGGTGGGTGCTCGAAGCGTTGCCGATCGCAGCGACTTCGCTGCTGCCGTTGGTGCTCCTCCCGGCGTTCGGGCTGAAGCCGGCCGGCGAGGTCGCGCGCCTCTACATGGAGGACTTGCTGATCCTCCTGCTCGGCGGCTTTCTGCTGGCGTTGGCGATCGAACGGTGGGGACTTCATCGCCGCCTCGCGCTCGGGGTGCTGGCGCTGCTCGGCGGTGCCCCCCGCAGACTGGTGATCGGCTTCACGTTGTCGGCCGCGCTGATATCGATGTGGATCAGCAACAGCGGGACGACGCTGGTCCTGCTGCCGATCGCGCTCGCCGTCGGGCGCCGGCTCGGTGCCGAGCTCGGCGAGGAGGTGCGGCCGCGCTTCGAGCGTTCGCTGCTGCTGGCGATCGCGTATGGCGCGACCGCCGGCGGACTCGGCACCTACGTTGGCACGCCGCCGAACCTCGTCTTCCGCGAGCGCTACCTCCGCGATTTCCACGCCGGCGAACCAGGCGGCCCGCCCGAGGTGACCTTCCTGCAGTGGATGGTCGCGTTCGCGCCGTTGGCGCTGTTGTTGGCACTTCTCTACGGCGCGGTCCTCGCGCACCGGCTCCCGCGAGTCGGCGCGAGCGCGACGCGTGCGGTCGTCCGCGCCGAACGCGCTGCGCTGCCGCCCTGGTGCAGCGGCGAATGGTGGGTGGCGCTGCTGTTCACCGCGGCGGCGTTGCTCTGGATCACGCGCGAGCCGATCGAAGTCGACGGCCGCGATTGGTTCGGCTGGGCGCAACAGAGCCTTCCGGGATCGATCCGCTGGGTGAAGGGGACGATCAGCGACGGCACGGTCGCGATGCTGCTCACGCTGCTCTGCTTCGTCGTGCGGGTGAGGCCGGCTCCCGGGATGGCGGCGCCGTCTCACGGCGGCCGGGTCCCGCTGCTCGACTGGCACGAGGCGGAGCAGAAGCTGCCGTGGGGGATCCTGCTCCTCTTCGGTGGCGGTTTCGCGCTCGGCGACGCGTTCAAGACCAGCGGCCTTTCCGAGATCCTCGGTCAAGCGCTCGCCCGTTCGCTGGACGGCACGCCGCACATCCTGGTGCTGCTCGCGACGTGCCTGTTCGTGACGGCCGTCTCCGAGTTCATGAACAACACCGCGTGCGCGCAGGTGCTGCTGCCCATCCTGTCGGCGGTCGCGCCGCGCCTCGGCATCGCGCCGGCGCTGCTGCTGGTCACGGCGACGCTCGCAGCGAGTTGCGGGTTCATGATGCCGGCCGGCACCGCTCCAAACGCCATCGTCTTCGCCACACGCAGGCTGCGCATCGGCGACATGGTCCGGGTCGGTCTGGTGCTCGATCTCCTCTCTGCCGTGGTGATCACGGCATGGGTGTGGTGGGTCGCGCCGCATCTCGGGTTGCCGCTCGCAAATTGAGCGGCATCGCTGCCGCAATCGGCTCGTCGGCCAGTTCGGGCTCGCGGTAGGCGAGCGCGCGCGCCAGATGCGGCAGCTCGATCGCCGGGGCGTCGTCGAGGTCGGCCAACGTCTGCGCTACGCGCAGCATCCGGTGGTGCGCCCGCAGCGACAGGCGCAGCCGATCGATGGTGCGTGCGAGCCAGTCGCGTGCAGCGGGTGCGAGGCGCGAGGGGTCAGCGAGTTCGCACGCTGGCAGCTCGCCGTTCAGCACGCCATGGTTGCGGGCGCGGGAGCGGGCGCGCACCGCGACGACGCGGGCCTTCACCGCTTCGAGCGATCGCGCCGGTGCCGAGCGGAGCCGCTGCTCTGCCGGCACAAACGGGACGCGAACCGACAGGTCGATCCGATCGAGGATCGCGCCCGAAAGCCTTGCGCGATGGCGCAAGATCATCGCGGGAGAGCAGGAGCAGGCACCGTCGGGTTCGCCGGCGTTGCCGCAGGGGCAGGGGTTCATCGCCGCCACCAACTGGAACCGGGTGGGGAACGCGAGCGAGCGGCCGGCGCGGGCGAGGACGATCTGACCGTCCTCGAGCGGCGAACGCAGCAGGTCGATCGTTTCGCGGCGGAACTGCGGCAATTCATCGAGGAACAGCACGCCGCGGTGCGCCAACGTCAGCTCGCCCGGTCGCGGCACCGTGCCTCCGCCGGCGAGACCGGCCAGCGTCACGGAACAGTGGGGGCTGCGCAGCGGCGGCCGCAGCGGCGTCGCACGCGGTGGCAGTCCGGCGGCCGAGTGGATGCAGGTGACCTCGAGCGCGGTCGCCTCGTCGAGATCGGGCAGCAGTGCAGCGAGGCTCTTCGCCAGCATGCTTTTGCCAGTGCCGGGCGGGCCCGTCAGCAGCAGATGGTGGCCGCCTGCCGCCGCCGCCGTGACCACCGACTTCGCCTCGTCCTGCCCGAGGATTGCGTCGAACGTCAGGTCGGGCGCTGACTCTCGCGGCGGCGGCGGCGGCGCGATCTCCCGCCACGGCCGTTCGCCGCGCAGGATCGCGACCGTCTCGTGGAGGGTGTCGACGCCGACGACCGCGAGCCCTCGCACCAACGCGAGCTCCGGCAGCAGCGAGCGCGGCGCCAGCAACGGACGCCCTTCGCGGCGGGCTTCGAGCGCGACCGCGACCGCGCCGCGAACGGGTCGGATGCGACCGTCGAGTGCGAGCTCGCCGAACAGGAGCGGTCGCGCCAGCGCCGCGCGCGGCAACTGCTCGGTCGCCGCGAGGATTGCGCAGGCGATCGGCAAATCGAGGCCGGGACCGACTTTTCGCGTCTCGGCCGGTGCCAGATTGATCAGCAGCGAGCGTTCGGGGAAAGGCAGGCCGCTGGCCTTGATCGCGGCGGCGACGCGTTCCCGGCTCTCCCGCAACGCGGAGTCGGGCAGGCCGATGATCTTTACCAGTCCGAGCAGGCCGCGAAGCAGCCGCACCTCCACTTCAACCGGTACGGCCGAGAGGTCCTGCAGCGTCGCGCCGCGGGCGCAGGCAAGCGCCTCGACCGCGTCTTCATCGATCGGTTCTTGTTCCATGCGGCGCAAGACGGCGGATGGAACCGGCGGTGACCCGGCGCACGAGGAATGGGCGGACGAGGAAGTGGCGGACGGGTCAGTGCGCGGCGGCGACCAACGGCGGCAGCGCGCCGCCCTGTGCCGACCACCACGACCGCCAAGCGAGCGCGGCGTTGCCGAGTTCTCCGCCGCCGAGTTCTACGCCCGTCAGCCGGCGCAACGCGCCGAGCACGACGCGCCGTTCCTCGGCCCGGATGACGAAGACTCCGGCCACCGCGATGTCAAGAGCGACGCCTGATTGCAGCACGCCGATCACCGGCTTCGCGATCACCGCCCCCTGCGCGATCTCGACGTCGAAGTCCTGCACGAACGCGCGCTGCTCGCCGAAGAAGATGTGCGCGCGCGGAAGCGAGGCGCCACCGCTTCCGCCCGCGGCCCGCCGCGGTTCGAGCATCGCGATCAGCCCGTCGACCGCGCGCGGATCACGAATCTCCGCGAGCGCCGGATAGGCGCGCTCGCGTAACGCTGCGGAGTCGGTCTCGAGCGCCTTCAAGTAGGCAACAACGAGTTGCGGATGGTGTGAGGCCAAGGCACCGGCGCGAGCCGTTTCTCTCACGTTCGCGTCGCTGTCGAGCAGCGAGGCGCGGACGAGCTTGCCGAGGACACGCTCCTCGGGCCGTCGGCTGAGCAGGTGCGCGGCGCCGCGGCGCTCGCCGCACGGCCCGTTTGCCAGGCGGTCGAGAAGGAACGATTCGGTCTCCTGCCGCGGACCGGCCAACAGCAGTTGTTCAGCGCAGGCAGATCGGCTCACGCTGCTACCGGTGATGCGCGCGAGCAGCTTGCGGCGCACCTCATCGTCGTTTGGCGGAAGCGTCGCGCAGACGCCGTCCAGCAGGGCCTCCGCGATCAGTCGTGCGCGCAGTTCGGCGAGGACGCTCACGCTGATGCCCGCGCCGCCGCCCGGGCCGCCGCCCGCGCCGCCGCCCGCCGCGGCGGCGCCATCGCAGGCGTCAAACGCCTCCGGATAGAGCCCGCGTTCGAGTGCGAACCCGACGAGCGACGCAAGCGCGTGCGCCTGATTGCCGGCAGCGGCCTTCGCGGCCTCAAATCGAGCCAGCAACTCGTTGCGGCGCACCACGCGCGCGACCTGCTCCGTCTCGATGTGGAGGCGCCCGAGAGGGCTGGTCAGGATCATCCCGTGCTTCGTGCTGCGGAGCTCACCGGCGAGTCGCGATCCGTCACGCAGTTCGATGATGTCGAAGGCGTCGGCGCTGGGAGCGAAGAACGCGCACGCGATCGATACGGCCACCGACTTCATGCCCGCCTCACTTCATGCTCTCGCGCACGAGGTGCGGCGCCGGGAGCGTGCGGACACTAGCAACTCAGGGACCTGCCTAGGGCGGCGAACGTTGCGGGGTCCAACCGAGTGCGCCGCTGCGCGCGGTCGATCGCCACACCACGCCGAGGGGGCGCAGCGCCTGTTCGGTCGCGCTCGGAAGGGTGGTGGTAGAGCGGCTCGCGAACGCCCGAGTCGTTCGCGTTCGCTCGAGGAGGGTTCGCAGCGCCTCGTCCGCGTTGCCGTGATGCGGCAACAGCAGCAGGTCGATGGCGGGGCGAGTCGCCATCAGCACCGACAACTCAACGAGCGGATAGCCCTCGAGGTCGCCGGGCGCGAGCCAGGTCGACGCCCCGAACTCGATGGCGACGGCGATCGACCCTTCGTTGCGTGCGGCGAAACGGCGACCCGCAGGCGGCCACACCACCTCGTGCGGCCCGAACCGGGCCCCTGCGGCCACGACGCGGATCAGCCGATCGTGATTCGCAATCGAGTCCGCGAGCGAACGCAACAGCGGCTCCCGCGTCGTGACGAGCTCTGCCGCGGCGTCGGCCGTGAGCAGCACCTCTCCGACCTTGAAGGCGTCGAGCAGCGCGGGCGCCGCGACGCAGTGGTCCGCGTCAAGGTGCGAGAGCAGCAGCGTGTCGATCCGCTCGACGTGGAGTGCGCGCAAGGCTGCGACCAAAGCGCGGCCGCTGCCTTGGTCGCGCCCGCCAGCGTCGAGCAGGTCGGTCCGACCGGCCGTCCGCAGCAGCACCGCTTGCCCATGACCGACATCGAACACGACGGCCGGCGCGTCGGCGAGTTGCGAGTCGACCGGGTACGCCCCGACCTGGTGTACCGGAGCGAATTGCACGCAAACCGCCAGCGCTGCCGCGGCGACGCCGATCCGCGGCCGGCGCGCCAGCAGCGCCACCCAGCTTCCGCCGAGCAGGAGCATCACGACGAGGCCGGGCGCTTCGGTCACGAGTGGCGACCCTGGCAGCACCGCGAGCCACTCCGCCAACGCCGCGATCACGGTGGAGAGTGCGCTCAGGGCCAGCTCCGCCGGCCAGCACCACTCCGCCGGCAGCCAGGTGAGCGTGCAGCAAACCATGCTCAAGAGCAGCGCGACGGTGACGAACGGCGCCAGCAGCAGCGTTGCGATCGGCGCGAAGCAACTCACCGTGCCGAAATGGAATGCGGTGAGTGGGGCGGTCGCGACGGCAGCGAAGCAGGCACAGCGCAACGCCTGCAAGAGCGGACGTTCGAGCCGGATGCCGTGGCCGGTGCCGCGGGGCGAGCGGCTCGGGCCGTGGCGCGCGGCGACTAGCAGCGCGAAGACCGCAGCGAACGAAAGCTGCACTCCCGGATCCTTGAGCAGGCCGCCGTCGATCGAAAGTAGCGCCAGGAACGCGGCCGCCAGCGTCGAGGCCGAGCACGCGACGATCGTGCGCGCGCGCGCGATCGTGTGGACGAGATGACTGACGGCGGCGCGCCATGCCGGTGCCTGGCCGCCGCTCAGCAGGACGAAGCAAAGGACGCCGACGCATCGCAGCGGCACGACGGCGCCGCGTGGCCGCCGCGGCAGCAGTCGTTCGAGCAGGGCGGCGAGCAGCACGACGTGCGAGCCGCTCACGGCGAACAGGTGCCATGCGCCGCACTGCTTCAATTGCTGGCGCAGCGTGGCGCCGAGCTCGTCGCTGCGCCCGAGTGCGAGGCTGCCTGCCAGGGCTGCCGCTTCCGGTGACAGGTGCGCGCGAAGCCGTCGTTCGAGCATCGTGCCGAGCGCGTCGAGTTGCCGGCGGATGGCGGCCAGCATCGACAGTGGCGCAGATTCACGCGGCGCGGGCGCGACCGACGGTCCTCCCGCCGCCGCAGACGGGCGCAAGCGCGCCGGTTCGCGCGAGCCGCCCGGATTGCGCGGCCGTCGGCTCGATTCGAGCTCGCCGCTCCACTCGATCCAATCGCCGTTCTCGAGCCGAGTCGTCGCGCCGACCAGGAACGCCTGCCGATCGCTCGCACCCTGCGGCCCGCACAGCTCGACCAGCGTGATCTCGCCGCCGCGACTGCTGCGCCAGGTGTCGCTTCGGGCCCGCAGCCAACCGCAGAACCGCGTGCTCGCGGAATCGTCCTCGCGGCTGAACGCGAGGAACAAGCCGATCAAGCCGCAGCCGAGCCACGGCGTGGCGCGCGGCCGCCACAGCGCCACGAGCGCCACGAGCGCGAGCGCAAACTCCAGCGGCCACGGCCACAATGCCGCGAGGCAGAGAGAGAGCGCGCCCCGGAGGAGCAGCGGCAGGGACGGGCGGCGTTTCGGTTCCATCGCCGCGAAGGACGCGCTGCGATCGGTCGGGTGACACGGCCGTACAATGCCGCGACCGTGCGCGCCCTCTATCCTGGCAGCTTCGATCCCGTCACCAACGGTCACCTCGACGTGATCGTGCGCGGTGCAGCGCTCTTCGACGAGCTGGTGGTCGCGGTCGGCACGAATGCCTCGAAGCAGGCGTGGTTCACGGTCGAGGAGCGGCTCGAGCAGTTGCGCGCCGTCGCTGTCGCCGCGTCGGTGCGCATCACCGCCGTCGCCTTCTCCGGCCTGTTGGTCGAGTTCGCCCGAGCGCAGCGGATCGGGTGCCTGCTCCGCGGCGTCCGCGGCGCGCGCGATCTCGACTACGAGCTGCCGATGGCCCAATTGAACCGCAAGCTCGCGCCAGAGATCGACACGCTGTTCCTGGTGCCGGTGCCAGAGCACGCGCACGTTTCTGCACATCTGGTTCGCGACGCCGGAAGACACGGCGCCGAGCTGCGCGGTCTGGTGCCCGAGTGCATTCGTGCTACGGTCGAACAACGCCTTCGGGAGGGGAATCCGCGTGGTTGAGCACGTCGTCACACCGCATGCGCCCGACGCGATCGGCCCCTATTCGCAGGCGCTGGTGGTCCAGGGCTTCATCTTCTGCTCGGGGCAGGTGGCGCTCGAACCGGGCAGCGGGGGCAAGCTGCAGGGTGGCGTCGACGTCGCGGAACAGACGCGGCGAGTGCTCGACAACCTTGGTGCCGTGCTGAAGGCGGCGGGTTCGTCGCTGCACCAAGTGGTGAAGACGACGGTCTACCTCACCGACATGGCGAACTTCGCCGCGATGAACCAGGTCTACGCCGAGCGGTTCGGCGATCACAGGCCGGCGCGGGCGACGGTCGCAGTGGTGGGCCTCCCGAAGGGTGCACTCGTGGAGATCGAAGCGATTGCGGTGCGTTGAGACGATTGTCGCGGCCTTGACCGCGCTGGCGGGCGACCCGCCGCAGCACGCTCCACTCCATGAGACAACGCTCGAATCGGGCGTCCGGATCGTGGTTGCGACGACGCCTGACAGGGCCGCCGCTGCCGACGCCGCCGCTGCCGAAGTCGCCGCTGCCAACGGCATCGAACTGGTGGTCGCGTTGCCGTTCGGTTGGGCAGACGATTCATCCCCGCCCGGCAGTGGCCTGGCGCAGCTCGCCGCGGCATTCGCTGCGCCAGAGGCGGTTGCTGCGCCAGGGGCGGTTGCTGCGCCCGAGGCGGTTGCTGCGCCAGAGGCGGTTGCTGCGCCAGAGGCGGTTGCTGCGCCAGAGGCGGTTGCTGCGCCCGAGGCGGTTGCTGCGCCCGAGGCGGTTGCTGCGCGTTGGCGCGCCGAGCTGCGACCCACCGCGCTGTTGTTCCTGGCGCGGACGACGGAGGGCACGCTCGAAAGCGATCTGGCCGCGTTGATCGGTCGGCTGACGGCGACGGCGTGCGAGGACGCGGCGTTCGATGCGGCAGTGGCGCGTTGCGCCCCGTCGCCAGCGAGCTCGCTTGACCGATTGCGCGAAGCCGCGTCGCCGCGAGCGGCGGAGCGTTTCGGCCCGTTCGGCCGCGTGCCGCGCGCGACTCCATTCACCAAGGAGGCGTTGTTCACGTTCCTCGCGGAGCGAGTCGGCAGCGAAGGGAGCTTCGTCGCGATCGTGAGTCGCCTGCCGCCGGCGCCGCTCGCGCTTGCCGCCGCGAAGGGGTGCGCGAAGCTCAGCCGTGCGCGTGGCGTCGCGCCGGCGAACGTCCCCGAGCCCCTGTCGGCGGCGATCCGCAGCGTGGCCCGACCTGCCGGCGCGACGGACAGTTGCACCGGCTATCGGCTGGCCTGGAGCGCCGATCCGCAAGGCGATCACTTCGCGCTCGCACTCGCCTTCCTGACGCTGGCGGCCGACCGCGAGCCGGCCATCGCCGAACGCGATCGGCGCGGTGGCCTGCTGGGATTCGCAGGCGAAGATGGAAGCGTGCTCGCGGCTCGCTTGGCGACTGCGGTCGACCGGCTCCACGCGCAGGGACTCGACGGCGGACGCGATGTCGCGCTGTTCGACGCGATCGCCGCGCGAGCACGAACGCTTCACGCCGATCGGGCGCTGCTGGCGCGTCAACTGGCTCTCGACGGGGCCGAATCCGGGTTTCCGGACGCAACGCTCACCGCGGCGGGTCGCTGGGAGCGAGCGGGCCGCGGCGCGGCTGAATCCGTGCTGCGCCATCTGCTACGTCCCGCCGCCCGGGTCGACGTCGTCGCGCAGGTCGGCGCCAGCCGATGAGCCGGGCGACGCGGTGGGTCGCGCGGATCGGCCTTGCCGCGTCGAGCGCGCTGGCGATCGTCGCCTGCAGCGACGAGACTTCGGAGGTCGCCGGCGGCCCACAACTCGCGGGCGCGCCGCAGACGGCCGCAGTCGTCTCCTATGCCTACAGCCCTGCCGCGGAACAGAGTCTCCGTCGCGACGCCGGTCCGGCTCGTCCCGGCGGAACCATCGTGCAGGCCCTGACGCGCGACTTCGGGACGCTCAACAACCTGCTTCGAGTCAACGCCAGCGAAGAACTGCTCTGCCGCACCTACCTCTTCCCGCCGCTGCTCAATCTCGACCCGGACACCTACGAACTGGTGCCGCTCATCGCAGCAGAGCGGCCGACGATCGCAGCGGACCGACTCACCTACACCTGGAAGCTGCGGCCGGGCGTCTACTGGCATCGCGGCGACGAACGCGGTCCGGTCGAGCTGACCAGCGCGGACCTCGAGTTCTCCTGGAAGATGCTGGCCGACCCAGCGGTGAAGGCGGAGAAAGTCCGCGCGGCGCTCGGCCCGATCGCCTCAGTCAAGGCGATCGACCGCTACACCTTCGTCGTGACCGTGAAGCAGCCCTATTTCCGCGTCGAGCTCGAGTTCGGTTTCAACTTCCCGATCATGCCGGCGCATCTGGCGGCGCATGACGCGGCAGGTTTCAACGCTGACCCGCTCGGTCGCGCGCCGGTCGGGTATGGGCCCTACCGGTTGCGCGAGTGGAAGACGGGTGAGTACCTCGAGCTCGAGCGCAACCCCGACTGGCCATTGGCGGATCAACTGCCCTATCCAATCGAGCGCCTCCGCTACCGGTTCGTCGCCGACGCGACGCAGTTCCCGCTGCTGTTCGCGCGCGGCGAGCTGTCGCTCTGCACGGTCAACGATTGCGCACGTTGGGAGAGCTTGAAGGCTGACGCGGAGATGCGCGAACTGGCGACGTTCCACGAGTATTTCCTGCCGCAGTGGCTGTACGTGATGTGGAACACCCGCCTGCCGCAGTTCGCCGATGCTCGCGTCCGTCGCGCGCTGACCATGCTCTACCCGCGCGAGCTGGTGAAGGAGAAGGTCTACGCCGGCCACGCCGTGGTCCTGAACGCACCAGGGTCGGTCACCTACGCCGGCTACGACCCGAGTGTTCCGCCGCTGCCGTTCGATCCGGTCGCGGCAATGAAGCTGCTGGATGACGCGGGCTTCGTCGACCACGATGGCGATGGCGTACGCGACCGCGATGGCGTGGCGTTGCGATTCGTGCTCTTGCACCCGCCGACGCCGGTGCCGGCGATCGCGACGGGGAATCTCTGGTTCCAGGAGCAAGCGGCGAAGGCCGGGGTCGCAGTGACGCCCGAGGCGGTCGACTTCCAGCAGATGCAGGCGCAGCTCATCGAACATCGATTCGAGGCCGTCCTGCAGTCCTGGGTCGGCGACCCCCGTGACGATGACCTCTTCGATCGATTCCACTCGAGTTCGTACGAAGCGGGAATGAACCACGGCGGCTATTCCAGCCCGGAGTGCGATGCCCTGCTCGAGCAATTCCGCGGCGAGTTCGACGACGCGGCGCGCCTCGAACTGGGGCGCGCGATCTACGGGCTGCTTGGCCGTGACCTGCCGTTCACGCCGCTCTACAACCCGCAGGCGTTGGCGCTCGTGTCGACCAAGCTGCAGAACGTCAAGATGAGGCGCATGGGCGCCCGCTGGTTCGACTGGTGGTTGAAGCCCTGAACCGTTGAAGCCCTGAATCGGAGTCGGCTGCACCGATGCGCTCGTTGTTGCGCCAGCTCCTGCGACGGTTGCTGCTGTTCGTTCCGACCTTGCTCGGGATCACGGTCGCCACGTTCGTGATCTCGCGCGCGGCGCCCGGCGGACCGCTCGGCGAGTTGTCGGCAGAGCAGGGCAGCGGAATGCTCACGCGCGAGCAGCTCGCGGAGGCGGCGCACGCGCGCGGGTTCGACCGCCCGCTGGTCGAGCAGTACTTCGACTGGCTCGGCAGTGCCGTGCGCGGCGACTTTGGGAACTCCGATCAACCGCACCATCGACCGGTGCGTGAGCTGATCGGAGAGGCGGCGCGAGTCACGATCGGGATGCAGGCGGTCGCGGCCGCGCTGATCTATTTGCTCGGCGTGCCGATCGGCGTTTGGTGTGCCGTGAGGGTCGGGACTCGTCTGGAACGGTGGGTGAGCGGGCTGCTCTTCGCGCTCTACGCGATGCCGAGCGTTGTGGTCGGCTCGTTCCTCATCGCGCTCCTGTGCACAGGAACGTTGGCGAATCTGCCGTTCCTCTGGTCGTCGCCGCCGGCCGAGCTGACTGCGGTGTCGCGCGCTGCCCACGTCTTCGCGAATCTCGCGATGCCGACGGCGTGCCTGGTCTTGGTGGGCCTCACCGGCGTCGCCCGCTACACGCGCGCGGGAATGGTCGAGACGCTGCGCCAGCCATGGATCCGCGCATTGCGTGCGCGGGGCCTGCCGGAGTCTCGGGTCCTCTACGTGCATGCGCTTCGGACCGGCATCCTCCCGGTGGTCACGCTCGTTTCGAGCCTCTTCCCGTGGCTGGTGTCCGGCAGCGTCGCGATCGAGACGCTCTTCTCGATCCCTGGACTCGGGCGGCTCGCGTTCGAGGCGGTCGATCGCCGCGACTACGCCACGGTGCAGGCGCTCGCGCTGCTGATCGGTGTCATGACGATGGTCGGATTCCTGGTCTCCGATCTACTGCATGCCGCGCTTCGTCGGCGCGAGAGGGTCGCATGAACGGCGCCCTCGTGCTGCACGCAGCGCGTCCGGTGCGACTGCTCTTCGCGCTGGTGGCGTTCGCGCCCTGGTGGTGCAATTCGCGGCCGGTGCTCGAACTCGCGGGAGGGAGGCTCGGCTCGCCCGCGACAGCGGGTTGCGGCGCAGTCGACTGGTGTTTCGCAGCGATCGGATTCGCGGAGCTCCTCTGGCAGGCGCGCCGTTCGCGGATCGCGTGCGGCGCGGTCGTCCTGCTCGGGCTCCTGCTGATGGTCGGCGCCTTTTCCGGCGAGGGCGCGACTTCCGGCTCGCCTGGCGGAGAGCGTCTCGAGCCGTCGCTGTCGTTCACCATCCCCGCGCCGATCCCCTGGTCGCCAGGCGTCGTCGATCCAGTGTGGTTCATGGACCCGACCGCGCGCGCACCGATGCCGCCGTCGCCGCGCCACTGGCTCGGCACCGACCCGGCCGGCTACGACCTGCTCGCGCGGCTGCTGTTTGCGTTGCGCGGCTCGCTGGCGATCGCCGTCGCCGCCGCCGCGGTGATGCTCACGATCGGAGTCGCCATCGGAGGGGTCTGCGGCACGCTGCGCGGTCGCTTCGATCTGCTCGCGATGCGCGGCATCGAAGTTCTGCTCTGCTTCCCGCATTTCTTCCTCGTGCTGTTCGTGCTCACCTACCTGCCTCGCAGCGGGACGACGCTGGTCATGATCCTCGGGCTCACCGGCTGGACCGGCGTCGCGCGGCTGGTGCGCGGCGAGTTCTTCCGGCTGGCGCAGGAGGAGTTCGTGCTCGCCGCCGAGGCGCTCGGGGCCTCGCGCTGGCAGATCGCGTGGCGCCACCAGTTGCGAAACGCGATGGCGCCGGTGTTCGCCGCGGCGCCGTTCGCGATCGCTGGCGCGCTGCTCACGGAGTTCACGCTGTCATGGCTCGGGCTCGGCGTGGCGCGCGGCGCCGCGTCGCTCGGGACGATGCTCGAGGAGGGGCATCGCGCGGTGAAGGACAGCGGGCCGGTGCGCCTGACCATCGTGCCGACCCTCACCCTGGTCGTCGTCGTGCTGGCGTTCCACCATCTGGCCGAGCGCTTGCGACGCGCGAACACTCCGGACGGCGAGGCGATCGAGCCGGAGTCGCTGCGATGAGCGCGCCCCTGCTCGAGGTCGATCGACTCGCGGTCGAGTTCGCCGGCGCCACCGGTTCGTTGCGGGTCGTCGACGAGATCAGCTTCACGCTGGCTCCGGGCGAGATGGTGGGGCTGGTCGGCGAATCGGGCTGCGGCAAGTCGGCGACCGCCGCCGCATTGGTCCGCCTGCTGCCGCCGGGCGGCCGCATCGCCGGCGGCCGCGTGCTCTGGCGCGGGCAGGATCTCGCCGCGCTTCGCCACGACGCGATGCGCGAGCGGCGCGGTCGCGAGCTGGCGTGGATGGCGCAGGAGCCGGCCGCCGCGCTCGACCCCGCATTCACGGTCGGTGCCCAGATCGAGGAGCTGTTGCAGGTCCATCGCGGACTCGCGCGTGGCGAGGCGAAGGTGCGTGCTGAAGCGTTGCTCGCCGAGCTCGGAGTGGCCGATCCGGCGGCCCGCATGCGCGCGCAAGCCCATGAGCTTTCGGGGGGGCAGCGGCAGCGCGTCGCGCTCGCCTTGGCGCTCGCCGGCGATCCGGCGCTGCTGATCGCCGACGAGCCGACGTCTTCGCTCGACGCCGCGGTGCAGCTCCAGGTGCTCGAGTTCCTCGGAGCGCGGCGCCGCGAGCGCGGCCTCGCCGTGCTGCTGATCTCGCACGACCTTCCGCTCGTCGCCGCCCACTGCGATCGCGTGCTGGTCATGTATGCGGGTCGCCTGGTCGAGTCGGGGCCGGCGCGCGCGCTGCTCGACGATCCGCGTCATCCCTACACGAAGGCGCTTCTGGCGGCGCAACCGCCGCTGCGCCCGCTGGCGCGCGGCGAACGGCTCGGTGCGATCCCTGGCCACGTGCCGGCGCCGTCGGAGTGGCCGTCCGGATGCCGCTTCCATCCGCGCTGTGGGAAGGCGATCCCCGCCTGCCAAACGGTGGTTCCGCCGCTAAAGCCCCTCGACGAACAGCGCGCCGTCGCGTGTCCGGTGGTGATGGAGCCGCCGCGATGAGTGCGCCGCTGCTCGAAGTGCGCGACCTCACGGTCCACTTCCCGGTCGCGTCGGCGACGGGCGGGCGCGGCCTGCTGACGGCGGTCGATCGAGTCACCTTTGATCTCCATGCCGGCGAGACGTTCGGTCTGGTCGGTGAGTCGGGCTGTGGCAAGACGACGCTCGGGCGTGCGCTCCTGCGGCTCGTTCCGATCGCCGCCGGCGCGATTCGCTTTTCTGGCGTCGATGTCCGCGCGGCTGCGGGCGCGGAGCTGAAGACGCTGCGGCGCCGGATGCAGCTGCTGTTCCAGGATCCGTGGGGGAGTCTCGACCCGCGCCAGCGCGTCGGCGCGATCGTCGCCGAGGGCATCGAACTGCACCAACTGGCGCATGGTGATGACGTCACCCGCCGGGTGCTGCGCCTGCTCGAGCGCGTGTCGCTGCCGGTCGGGATCGCGCAGCGCTGGCCGCACGAGCTGTCCGGAGGGCAGCGCCAGCGCGTCGGGATCGCGCGGGCGCTCGCCGTCGAGCCGCAACTGCTCGTGTGCGACGAGGCGGTCGCGGCGCTCGACGTCTCGGTGCAGGCGCAGGTGATTGATCTGCTCCTCGAGCTTCGCGAGCGCGACGGACTCGCCTACCTCTTCATTTCTCACGATCTCGCGTTGGTGGGCGCGCTCAGCCACCGGATCGCGGTGATGCATCTCGGCGAACTGGTGGAGCTCGGGCCGGCGGCGGATCTGCTGGCGCGCCCGCGCCACCCGTTCACGCAGGCATTGCTCGACTCCGCTGCCGCGCGCCGTGGTGCGAGGGGCGGTTTCCCGCTGCGGGGCGAGCCGCCGTCGCCGATCGAGCCACCGCCGGGCTGCCATTTCCACCCGCGCTGCGCTCGTGCGGTCGCGAGTTGCTCGCAGTTGCCGCCGGCCGAGCGGTCAGACGGCGCCGGCTGGAGCTGGCGCTGCATCCTGTGAACGATCACGCTCGGTAACCTGCGCCCCTCTGCCAGGACGCCTCCGCGATGAACGAGCCTCGCCGATTGTGGACGGTCGCGCGCGCCAATCGGTCGCTGGCGTTGGTGGCGAAGATCGTCGACGACATCGTCGCGCGCGCCCTCGAGTTGAAGCGGCTCGGCGCCGCGCGTCGCGTCGCGCGCTGTGAAGAGCGCGAGACGATCGAACGGCAGATCGGGGATCTCGAAGGCGAGATGGAGCGTTTCGCGCAGGAGTTGATGCAGCTGGGATGCGAGCTCAAGGACCCGCTGCGCGGATTGCTCGACTTTCCCGCACGCCTCGGCGACAAGGCGATCTACCTGTGCTGGATGAAGGGCGAGAAGGAGATCGCGTGGTGGCATCCGCTCGAGACCGGGATCGCCGGGCGCCGCGCGATCGCTGACCTGCCACCCGCGACCCGCGGAGAGTGATCCAGCGCCGGTCGGCCAAGCCGCGGGTCAATCGGGCAGCGTCAGGCCGAAGTCGCGGGTGAGGATCAGCGCCAGATCGTTGAACGAGCTGATCTCGTAGGACGCCGCGCTCGATCCAGCCGCGTCGTTGTGGCGAGTGCCGCGCCGGCTTCTCACCGTCGTCATCCCGAGCCGATTGCACGGGTCGATGTCCTGCACCGGGTTGTCGCCGACGTACATCACGTTGCGCGGATCGACCTCGAGCGCGGCGCAAGCAGTCGTCCAGAGTTTGGGGTTGGGCTTGCCGATGCCGATCTGCTCGGAGATGAAGATCGCATCGCTGCGGAAGTAGGGCAGCAGCCCGAGGCGGATCAGCTTCTCGCATTGCTTGATCTGCAACCCGGCCGAGACGATTCCCAGGATCAGCGGCGCCGTCACCAGACGGCGCAGCAGGCGCTGCACGTCGTCGAACGGCCGCAACTCGAGCGACTTGGTCTCGTGGTAACCGATCACGCCGGCGGCGATCAGGATTGCGGGGTTGATACCTGGCCAGCATTGCTCCCGCGGCAGGCGGGAGAGCAGCTTGTCGAAGTGGTTGCCGTAGTTGGACGAGAACTCGGCAATCACCTCGCCGAGCTCCCGGTAGGCCTGCTCCTCGTCCATGCGCAGCCCGTGCGCGATCATCGTCCGGATCGCGTTGTGGCGCGCGCGCTCGGCGAAGTCGGAGGTCGAAAACAGCGTGTCGTCGAGATCGAAGAGGATCGCCGAGAGCTTCGAGCCCATCCGCACCTCCCGCGCCGTTGCGCCCCGAAACGACCGGACCCGCGACGGTTCGCGTCGCGGGTCCGGAGGATAGTCAGATCTCTACGACATGGTTTCGGTCAGGATCGTCTCGGTCAGGCCGTCCCAGAACCCTACCCTTGCGACCCGCTGCCCGCCGAACCTCGCCGGCGCAGCCGAGGTGTGCAGGCCGCGTGCCTGCGCGGTCAACCGTCGCCGCTCGCCGCTCGCCGCTCACCGCACCCGCACGGACTCGCGGAACTTGCTCAGGTCGCGGATGTTCGCCTTGACCAGGATGACCAGGCTCTGCGCCTCGTCGGCCACGCCCTTCTCGCGGAAGAAGAAGCCGAGCAGCGGGATCCGCGACAGCCACGGCACTTCGGCCCGGCGGTTGACGTAGTTCAACGTCTTCAGCCCGCCGAGGATGATCGCGCCGCCATCGGGGACGATCACGGTCGTGTTCGCGTTCTGGACTTCCAGCCGCGGCAGCTGGAACGTCACGGCGTCAGAGAAGCCGCCCAGCGTCGTTTCGAAGGTGTCGATCGGGCGCTGGATGGTCGCGACGGTGGTGCGCACGTCGAGCGTCACGTACTTGCGGTCGTAGGAGACGGTCGGACGAACGTCGAGGACCACGCCCTCCTGGAGGATTCCGATCTCCGGGTTGGCGATGAACGCGGTGTTCGCGACGTCGACGTCGAAGTCCTGGAGGAAGGAGACTTCGTTCAGCACGGTGACGTACGCGCGCTCGGTGTTGAAGACGGTCAGTTCGGGCGCCATCACCTCGACCGCGTTGACCGACTTGTCGACGGCGTTCACGACCAGATTGAAGGCCGTGTCGTCGAGCAGCCCGAACTGGAACGATCCCCCACCGTTGGTGGTGAGGATCGAGCCGAGCGGCGTGTCGAAGTAGTTCTCCGTCCGGCCGCGCAGGTCGCCGTCGGAGAAGTCGTTGAAGAAGACACCGGCGCTCGGCGAGCCGGTCGCGGTCGAGCCGGTGCCGAAGTTGTCGAGGCCCGTGCCGGCGAGGTCGTCGCCGCCGTTGGTCGTGTCATCGAGGCTGACGCTCGAGCCGAAGACGCCGCCGAGGCCGCGGAGGTCGGCGCCGAACTCCTGGATGAACGCGTCGGTCACTTCGACGAAGCGGCTTTCGATCGACACGACGGTCGTGGTGAACCGGCGCAGGTCGTTCAGGAACGCTTCGATCTCGTCCTGCACCTCGCGGGTGTGGATGACCATGATCTGGTTGTTGGCGGCGGGCTCGATGTTGAACTTCTTGTCGCCGAGCTCCCAGGTCTCGCGCGCCACGTTCGTCTTGATCAACATGACGATGTCTTCTGGCGTGATCTGGACGATCTTCTCGAGATCGGCCGCGAAGACCGACGTCTCTGGGTCATCGCCGTACTCGCCCGGCAGCGCGATCTTGTTGATCTCCGGGCCCTTGAAGTCGGTGCGGCCGAAGGTCAGGTCCTGGATCGCGTGGGTGCGGATGACGGTCGACCCGAACGCTTCCTCGAGCGTCGTGATCTGGACGATGCCGTTGGTGACGGTCCAGGCGAACTTCTCACCGAGCCGCTTCGTGACGATCGTCAGCACGGAGTCGAGCGATAGGTTCGTGAGGTTCGTCAGGTTGATCAACGTCGAGTTGGTCTCGACCTCGGTGCGCACCGGTTCGGTGGCGCGGATGGTCAGGCCGGACCAGTTCGACAGCATGGTGCAGACGCGGTCGAGGTCGGCGTCGACGAAATCAACCACCGGGATCCGGATCGCCTTCAACTGCTCCTTGATCCGCATGTCCTCAGCGGCCGCAGCATCGACGCCACCCGCGCCGGTCGCCTGCCGCGCCGAGACGCGCGCCCAGTAGTCGGCGTCGGGCGGGGTGAGCCCGTCGGAGTAGGGGACCCGCAGCTCTTCGATGTCGGCCTTGAACCGCCGGTAGGACTCGGAGCGCTGCTTCGCAAACTCTTCGGTGCGCTTGGCGCGGCGGCCGGCGTTGGCCTCGACCTTCAGTTCCTTCGCGGTCGTGCTGCTCGGCTCGATGGTCAGAACCTGGTCGCAGAGCTCCATCGCCTCGCCGTAATTGCCCGCCTCGTACTTGCAGTTAGCGCTTTCGAGCAGGCTCACGACGCGCGCGTTGTGGCGCGACGCTTCGGCCGCTTCGTCGCCCTGGATCTTCGCGACCGCGGTCTTCAGCTTGGCCTCGTTGTCGGCCTTGTTGGCTTGGTCGCGCTCCTCGCGTGCGGCGGTCAGCGCGTCCGCATTGCGCTTCGGCAGGTCACCCCAGTTGACGTTGAGGGAGGACCAATCGATGGATTGCTGGACCCGCTCGAACCAACGGATCGAGGCGTCGAACTCTCGACGCACGCGCGCGTCCTGTCCGACCCGGTGCTGCTCCTCGGCCTCGAGCTTGAGCTGCTCGATCTTGGCGTTCGCGTGCTTTTCGGCGTTCAGGCGGGTCGTCTCGATATCACCTGGCCGCTCGCCGAGCTGTTCGAGAACCTCCGCGAGCTGCGCCTGGGCTTCGAGATGGCCCGGGTCGATCGCGACGGCCTCTTCGAAGGCTCGACGGGCGCCGGCGTCATCGCCCTGCTCGCGAAGCGAGCGGCCGTTGTCCATGGCCATCGAGAGCATCAGGTCGCGCTTCTGTTCGGCGAGCGACAGGCCGGCTTGCGGGGCCGTGGCCTGATCTCCCGCCGGCGGGGCACCGCCCCCGGAGACTGCGGGATCGCCTGGCTGATCCGACGCGGAGCATGCGGCGACGGCGGTGGCAAAGAGCGCTGCGTAGACCAAGCGCTGCGTCGTGCGAGCGGAGCTCAACATTCGGTTCGTCTCCCGACTGGCGGAGGCAGAGTCGTTTCGTCCAGTGTCGTGCATGGATCGTTGTGAGTGAGCGGTGTCGTGCTTCGAGCGTCGTCCGGTGCAGCACGGCTACAGAGGGACAGCACGAGACGACCGATCCGAGACACGGAACCGACTTCACTTGCTGCGTGTGAAGCGGTGCGCGAGCGAACGGCGATCCCTCGAAAACCCCCGCAATCCCAGGCCAAACGCCCTGCCGGCGCCCGGGAAAGAGCGCGGTAGGTTAGGTCGACCTTTGCCGGTGGTCAATGCAAAAGATCGATGTCTAACTCGTGCACTTGCACGGACTTAACAGGACAGCGTTCGCAGTGCGGACGGGCTGCCGATGAAGGCGCCGCCAGCACCGCTGCGCTTTCGAAGCGTTGAGGCCGGAACGGGCATCGACTATCCGCGCAACCTGCGGGCGGTAACGGCGATGCCGGCGCTGGCGCAACCGACGGAGCCGATCGCTGGCGGTAGCGACCCAAGGCGGCGCATCGGGCGCTCGCGCCAGCGCGTTAAGAGCGCGTTCGAGGTCGCGTGCCCAATCGCCCCGCTGAGGGGCACGTTCGAGCGCGTCGAGCAGGCAGCCGAAGCCGAGTTGAGGGTCGTAGCGCTGGTGGATGCGGCCGGCACGTTGCCGGTCGAGGAGCAGGCTTCCGCGCAGCCAAAGGGCTTCTGCAGCGGTGGATGCCGTGCGTTCGAATTCGTCGAGCGTCGCCAATGCCGCTTCGAACTCGCCCGCTAGGCCAAGTGCCTTGGCGCGCAGCAGCGCTGCACCTGGGTAGCCGGCGACCTCCTCGAGCAGAATGGCGAGGTCACTCGCGGCGAGTCGCGCCGCCGAACCGCGCAGGCTCGGGTCGCGCTCCTCGAATGACATGCGCGCGCGGGCGCGGAAAAAGCGTGCCGCATGGAACTGCGGGTCGGCGGTCAGGATCTGGTCGAGCGTGGCAATCGCCGGCAACGGGTTGCCGGCATCGACGCACGCGACCGCCTCGAGGAATCGATCGATCAGTTCCCGCCGCGCCAGCGCCGATCGCTTGAGCGCATTCTCGGCCGGGGCGGCGAGCGCATGGCGGGCGCGATCGGACGACGCTTCGAGATAGCCGAGCGGTCGCAAGTCGCGCGGCGTTGCGGCGTCCGTCGCGAAGGGCAGACGGCGCGTGAATCCGTCGGCGAAGGCGGCGCGCCACGCTGACAGTTCCTCGGCCGTGGGTTCGGCGCGCCCCGGATCGAGCAGCAGTCGCTCATCGCTGTCGCCGATCACTCGAAACCGCGCGCCCTCGAGGCTCGTCGGCGCGTCGCCGCCGCCGCGCAAGTACAGCGCACCCTCGCCGCGCACGCCGTACTGCTGGGCGCAACCGAACTGGAGCGCGCCGGCGAGCGATTCGACGAATCGGGCGGGGTGGCGCCCGTCGGATCGCTGCAGCGCCATCCCGCCGAGTCCGTCGGGACGATCGACCGCGAGCAGTTCGAGCAGGGTCGGCAGCAGGTCGACGTGGCCGATCAGGCGCTCGCGCGGCGTCGCTGCCAACGGAGCGGGCGCGCGGGTCGCCAGCCCTTCGATCTCGACGATCAACAGCGGCACGCGCAATGTCGCCGGCAGCAACTGGAAGCCATGGGTGCGCTCGCCGAGGTCGCCGAGCCCCTCACCGTGGTCGGAAGTGATCAGGAGCAGGCAGCGCTCGTTGCCTTCGCGAAGTGCCGCCAGCAGCCGGCCGAACTCGCGGTCGACGTGCGTCACCTCGCCGCGATAACGATCCGCGTCGCCGCTCCGGTCGCCTTCGGCGGTGCTGGTCGGCATGCAGTCGCGCGGTGGCGAGTAGGGCTGGTGCGGGTCGTAGTAGTGCACGAAGTGGAAGCGGCGGCGGTCGCCGACCGGACGCTGCCACTGCGCGATGGCGCGGTCGGTCACGGCGCGAGCGTCGAGCTCGCTGAAGTGGCTCGAGCCCGACCCGACCGACGGCGGATCGTCGTAGCGCTCGAACCCGCGTTCGAAACCGCTCCCGCGCGCGAGCGGTTGGCCACCGACGACCGCGGCTGTCGCGAAGCCGGCGTCTGCCAACCAGCTGGCGAGCGTCGGCACGTCGCCGCGCAGCGGAAACGGCGTGTTGTCATGCAGTTCGAGCTCGGCGGGCAGGCGTCCGGTCATCAGCGCGGCGTGCGCGGGCAGTGTCTGCGGCACGTGCGACCAGCAGTTCGTGAACGCGGTGCTGGCGGCGGCGAGGTCGTCGAAGTGGGGCGTCGTCGCGCGGCGCGGCGAGTCGCCGATCAACGCGTCGGCACGAAGGGTGTCGATCGAGATGACGACCAGGTGCAGCGGCGCGTCGTCGGCTGCGTCCCGGCATCCCGCGATCGTCCCCGCCGCGGCGGTCGCGAGGATGAGGACGAGGACGGCGAGGCGGCCGGGCCGACGGCGTGGGCGATGGATCACTCAGCTGTCCAACGGCGTTCCGGCGAGGGTGATGTCGACGAAGTTCGCCCGCAGGCACTCGTTGATCACCTTGACGCAGTCGATGTAGAGCGTGCCTTCGCCTGGATGCAGCGTGGCTTTGGCGTCGGGGCTCGATTTCAGCAGGCCGAGGATTGCGCTGTGGAACTCGGCGAGGCCGGCCTGCCGTCGGCCCTGCAGTTCGATCGCGATCTGGTCCTCATGCCAGGTCCAGTTGGAGTCTTTCAGTTTCGGCGGAGCCGAGCGCGTGACCCGGATCAGAACCTTCTCGAGCAGCCGGTCGATTGGCGAGGCGTTCGCGCCGACGTCCTTCGGCAGGTAGGCCGGGATTTTTCCCTCGAGCAGCTTGAAGTTGATGTGGCAGAGGAAAAAGATCAGCAGGTTGAACACGCAGTCGATCATCGGCGTCATGTCGAGAGCGAACGTCGATTCCGCCAGCTCGCGGTTCTTGCTGGTCATCCGCTACTCCGCGCCCTTGCGGCCCGGCGTCTCCGCCACGTGGAATCCCGGCGTGTCCTCGGAGCAGGCCAGCTCGACCTTGTAGATCTTGAGCCCGCGCTCGCCGCACAGCTGCATGATCTTCTGGACGTGCTTCATCTCGGTGCCGCGGTCGGTCCGGATGAGGATCGGTTTGCTGCACAGCCCCAACTCCTCGCGCGGATGCATGTCCGACCAGATCTTGAGGTCGGTGCGCAGCTGATCGAGGGCGAGTGGCAGGCGCTTCACGATGATGGTGCCGTCTTGGTCGAGATTGACGACCTTGCGTCCGGCCTCGTTCGCGTTGTCCTTCTGGAATTGGGAGGCGCGCGGCAGCGTGACCCGTTCGAGCTCCGCTTGGCCGAGGTCGACCACGAGGATGAAGAAGATCAACAGGTTGAAAGTGCAATCGATCATCGGAGTCATGTCGAGCGACAGCTCCAACGACGGCAGCGAGGGTCGCTTCATGCGCGGCGCTCGGCGCGGAAGTGCTCGAAGAGTTCCTCGATCATCGTGCCGATCTCCAGCGACGTGTAGATCACGCGGTTGCGGAAGAGCACGAAGACGAACGAGAACGGGATAGCGACGCAGAGGCCGAAGAGGGTCGTGACGAGCGCGGCCGAGATGCCATCGGAGAGCATCGATGGATCGGCCTGCCCCTTGGTCGCGGCGATCACCTTGAACGCGACGATCATGCCTTGGATCGTGCCGAGCAACCCGAGCAGGGTCGCTACCGAGCAGATGAACGACAGCCAGCCGACCTTGGTGTGGAGCTTCACCGTCTCGTCCTCGAGCGACTGCTCGAGGGCTTGCTCGATGACCGCGAAGTCGTGGGTGACCTTCGAGAGGCCGGCGCGGACCACGTTCGTGTACATGTTCGGCTCGGCTTCGCAGAGCTCCACGGTCTCCCGGTAGTCGCCGGCCGCGACCAGCGCCTCGACTTCCTCGACGAGCTTGCGCGGACAGAGCCGCGCGCGCCGGAGGTTGAGCCCGAAGTCGATCGAGACGCCGAGCGCGACGATCGACAGGACGACGATCACGTATCCGATCGTCCCGCCGTCTTCGAGGATCTCGGCGATGGTGAACGAGGGGGCCGGCGCCGCGCCTGCGTCCCCCTGCGCCGATGCGAGCGTGGACAGCGCTCCCACACTGGCCGTCACCAGCGCCGCGAGACCGACCTTCTTTCGCGTCATGAACGAGTGCTCCGGGCGTCGCAGCGGATCAGCGGATCTCGAGTCGGGCGCGGTCGGCCCACGGCGTCTCGGAGTAGCGCAGGACCACCTCGGCGAAGTAGTCCGCCGCCTTCTTCTTGCCGTTCGGCTCGGCGTTGTTCAAGGCGAGGATCGACTTGCCAAGGAAGTAGGTCGCCCGCGCGGTCTGTTCGCGGACGAGGTAGTGCGCGACGCGGACTTGCGCGAACTGCGCGAGCGCCTCGCGTGCCCGGCCCTCTGCGAGCAGGGCTTCGCCGACGCCGTTTTGGGCCGCGGCGACGACCTCCGGTAGGGCGCCATCGCCCTGCGCGGCGGCGCCGTCCTGCGCGGCATGGGCGAAGAACGCGCGGGCGGCGGCGAACTGGCGGTGGCGGAGCAGCGCATCACCTGGCGCCAACTTCGCACGACCTGCCAGAGCTTGGAGATCGCGTCGGATCGACCGGTCCACGGTCAGGCCGGCGCTCGCCTCCGCGAATCGGGTCGCCGCGAGATAGCTCGCCTCTGCCTCGCGGGTCATGTCGGCGGCGGCGAAGGCGTCGGCCTTCAGGAGGCGCGCCCGCGCTTCCGCGACGACGCCGAGCTTGTGGTCGCGCGCCACCTGCGCGAGGCGGTCGTAGAGCGCCGCCGCCCCGAGCACATTGTTCGTGGCAGCAAGCACATCGGCATGCCGCCGCAACGCATCGGGCATGAAGCGGCAGTTGGGAGATTCACCCAGCAGACCGGCGAACGTCGCGGCCGCCTCCGGCAACTTCGTCGCGTCCCTTGCACCAAGGGCCTGCAGCGAGCAGCCGAGGTAGTAGGTGCCATGGACCCTGATCCAGTCGTTCCGGGTCTTGGTCCGCAGCGCGAGGCGGAAGCTGTTCGCGGCGTTCTCGGCGTCGCCAGCTGCGAGCAGCTCGCGGCCGTTGCGGAAGGCTTTGGGCGCGTCGTCGTAGGTGATGTCGGCGACCGCGGCGGAGGCGATCTCCTGCAGCGCCGTCGCGCCGTCGCGCCTGAACTTGACCGTGTCGACGCTCTCGGACTCGATGGTGCAGCGGATCGGAGCCTTGGCTCCGTTCTGCAGGAGTTCGTCGGCGCGCAGCGGCGGCGCGAGCAGCAGCGCGAACAGCGCGGTCGTCACGAGCGTCAGGAGCGACGATCGAACCGGGCTCATCGGACGCGCTCGAACAGGTAGTCCCACCGCCGCTTCGCATCGTCGCCGCCGAGGTGGTTCTGGACGAACGTTGGATCGGTCGCGAGGAAGTCCCAGACCATGGTCTTGAAGTTGGCGAGGAGCCGCTCTGCCTGCGGCAGGTAGGCGGGATCGGCCTCTTTCCCGCGATAGCGGCAGTAGATCGACTGCAGCTTCGCCTCGAACCAGGGAGGCGTCTTCTCGTCCGCTGGCATGAACCCCCGGGTCAACAGCGTGTCCCAGAATGTGATGGCGCGCGGATAGTCGCCGGCGCCGGGGACTTCGATCGTGTCGCCATCGACGATGTCGATCCAGCCGCCATGGCAGCGCGCCGCCGCACGCAGGAAGGTCGGGTCCTTGTCGAAGCGTGCTTCGAGCTCACGAAAGAGCGGGGCGGCCTCGACGAATTTGCGCTGCTCGACCAGGAATTCGGCAAGGCGGCGCCGCGCGCGCCACACGCGCGGCTCGTCTTGCTGCCGGTCGGCGCGCAGGACATCGATCAGCTTCAGGCAAGCCGCTTCCGCTCGCGGCCAGTCCATGAGTGTCGACCACGTCTCGCAGACGACCTCGAGGTTGGTCGCGCTCGCGTAACCGGTCGCCTCGCAGTAGTCCGCCATCCGCTCGGCCCCGTTGGTGAGCAGCGCCCGTCTCTTGCCCTCGTCGACCCCAAAGGCGGCGGCCTTGAGCAGCCCCTTCGCGAGGTAGTAGCTGGCCGTGTCGCGCCACGGCTTCATCGCGCCGGCGTCGATTTGCCGGGTGACTTCGGCGAAGTGCTTCTCCGCCGCTGCGAGTCGACCGAGCTCGAGATAGGCGACGAGCCGCCGGAAGTTCACTTCGGGGATGAAGTCGGGCTGACCGCTGAACTGCGCCTCGAAGGGCTCGAGCACGCGCAGGACATCTTCGTAGCGCGCAAGCCCGAGCAGCCATTCCGAGCGGTAGTAGACCGACTCGGCCCGACTGAACTCGCGGTTCAGCTGGCATTGGCGATCGGCTTTCGGCTCATGCGCGCTTGCGTACTCGTCGAAGGCGTCGAGCAGCGCGAGCGCCGTCGCGAACTCGCCGGGATCGCTGCTGCCCTGTTCGCCGTAGCAGCGGGCGAGCAGCACGCGCGACCGGTCATGGTCGGCGTCGGTCGCGGTGATCGCGCCGAGCTTCTGTGCGATCTCCTGGAACGCCTTCGCGCGCTCATCCTTGCGGTCGCGGGGCAGCGACCGGGCCTGCTGGAACTCGGCGACGGCTGCCAGGTACGCGGTGTTCTTGACCTGGTAATCGTGCGCGAGCCTCGCGAGCGCGGCGTCCCGCGCCTGCCGGTCACCTTCGTCGTGGGTCTCCTTGAAGCGCGCGGCGAGCGAGTGGTACCAGGCGACGGCGATCCGACTCACCCGTTCGTCGGCGACGCCCTTCGTGCTGCGGCACTCTGCGAGGCCGTGCGCGTAGGCGATCGTCGCCTCGACCTGCCGATCAAGGCGCGCATAGCAGCCGCCGATCTCGAACCAGCAGTCGATGGTCACGCTCGCGCGCTCGCCTGGATCGCCGATCCGATCGGCTGCGTCGAGCGCGTGGTGGTAGGCGTCGATCGCGTCGAGCGGTTCGTGCCGCGCCTGCGCGGCTTGCGCGGCGCGGATCCAGGCGCTCGCCGGGATCGTGCCCGACGCGCCACCCTGCGCGCCGTTGCGGATCGCCTCCGCCAGCAACTCGTCAGCGCGCTGACCGATGTCGTTGCCGGGATTCCGGAGCGCTACGTCTTCCAGCAACGCGATCCCACCGCTGCTCCCCGAGTTCATCTGTGCCACGGCGATCTCGAGCATCAACTGCTCACCGACCTCGGTCCGACAGGCGCCGCGATCGGCGAACTTCTGGTAGTAGCCGTCGACCCGCGCCCGCAGCCGCTCGGTATCGCCGAACCGCGAGTGCTCGTTGCAGCTCCGTGCGATCTCGAGCCACGCCTGTTCGACCCGTTTCGTGAGCGCGGCGACGACCTCCGGTGAAAGGTCGAGGTTGTTCTCGATGACGGCGGGAACGCCGAGGTCGGCGTCGACCACGGACTCGAGCATCGCGAGCCCCGCCTCGCGCTGGTGCAGCCCGAGGTGCACGAGGCCGGCGATGAAGTTGATGTCGTAGCCGCGGATCGTCTCGGCACCGAACTCCCAGGTGTACGCCGTGGTCTGCTCCAGCGACTTCTTCAGGAGTGCCTGGGCTTTCGGGTCGCCCTCGGGGTAGAGCAGCGACCAGTCGCGGTAGGTCAACGCCAGTTCGTAGACCGGCTCGAAGGCGTCGAGCTTGGCCGCACCCTTCGCCGACCGCTGCGGGTCATCGTCCGTGGCCTCGTGCGCGATCGGCGGATCCGCGTCGGGCATCGCGTCGAGTCGCTTCAGCCGTGCTTGGTGCAGCGCGTCCAGCTGCTGCTCGGCCGATCGATAGGCCGCCGCGGCCTGCTCGCGATCGCGCTCCGGTTCGCCGCCCTGTTCCGCCAGTTCTCGCAGCAGCGTGCCGAGCTGTCGGCTGCAGATCGCGGCATCGGCGCGGGCGCCGTCCGCGATGGAGGGGTCTGCGCTCAACTTGGCGAGGAACTCGGAGTAGTGCTCGATCGCGAGCCGGGTCTTCGCGATGCGTCCCGGCAGCGTCGCGTCGTGAACGCCGCCCGCTTTCTCGATGAACGCGCGCGCGAGGAGGCAGGCGGAGCGGTCGGCCGGCGAGAGCTCGCCGCTCGCGATGCGCGCGAGGTGCTCGGTCGCGAGATCGAACTGTCGATGGCGCGCCAGGTTCTTCGCGAACCCGATCTCGTCCTGCACCAGCGCGGACTGGCCGCGGGCGGACGGCGCGATGGCGATCAGGACGAGCAACCGCCACGGATTCGAAGATCGACACGCCATGGCGAACTTCATCAACGCGACCGCCCGGAAGAGTTTGGGGCTCTCCCGGGCGGTCGAAAAGGGTCAGGTTGTGCTCACCGCGGTGTCGCGGCGAACCGGCATCACCTGCGGGCGACGGCCGGCTCGAACTCCTCCGGGATGATGATCTTGGCGCGAACCAGGATCATCACCTTGGCGCGGCTCTTCTCGGTGCCGGTGCGGCTGGCGAAGAACGAGACGAGCGGGATGTCCTTCAGGAACGGGATCCCAGACTCCAAGCGGGAGTCGACCAGCGACTTCATCCCGCCCAGCATCAGCGTCGCCCCGTCGGGGATCGTGACCGTCGTCCGCAGGCGCTGGATTTTCAGGACCGGCAGCTGCAGCTCGACTTCGTTGCCGACGGCGAGCGAAGTGCGGAACGTCGCGATCGGCTCGACCAGATCGAGCAGCGTCGGCCGCACTTCGACCGTCACGAACCGCTTGTCAGAGGAGACGACCGGGCGCACGTCGAGCGTCGGTCCATCACGAAGCACGGCAACGATCGGGTCAGCGATGACGGCGCCCTGGGCGATCTCCGCCTCGAAGTCCTTCACGTAGCTGATGTGATTCAGGACGTTGATGTGGGCGCGCTGGCCGTTGAAGACGGTGAGCGCGGGGGCATGGATCACCTGCGACTGCGAGGTCTTCGTGACCGCGCGCAGGATCGCCTCGGCGATGGTGTCGTCGAAGAAGGTGAACTCGACCGACGCGCCGCCCGAGGCCTGGAAGCTCTCGTCGCCGAGCGAGAGGTCGTAGAGGTTCTCGAGCCGGCCGCGAGCGTCAAAGTCGCCGCCCTCGGTGAAGAAGATGCCGGAATCGTTGCCGGTGCCGGTCCCGTCCGGCGCGCCCGGCGATCCGACGCTGCCCGAACCGGGCGTGCCGAAGTCGTCGAGGACGATGTTGGGGACCGAAGCCGCCGCCGCCGAGCCGTTCTGGCCGTTCAGGCCGCGGAAGTCGACGCCGATGTCCTCGAGGAAGCGGTCTTCGAGGCTCAGGAAGCGTGTCTGGATGTTGACCATGGTGCGCGCATTGGCGCGCAGGTCGGAGAGCAGCTTGTCGATCTTGCCGTGCACATCGGACGTCTGGCGCACGACCAGCGCACCGGACTGCTGCAGGTCGATCGTGACGTTGGGGTTGCCCTCCCAGGTCGAGGGGTCGATGTTGTTGGTGATCAGGTCCTTCAGTGCATCGCCCTCGATCACGAACGGCGTGGGGTCCGGCGGTTCCGGCGGCTCTTCATCGACCGCACCCGACGGCGACAGATTGAAGTCGGTCGACGGGAACGACGCGACTTTGTTGATCAAGTCGCGGACGTCGTAGATCTCGATGTACTCGCCGCCCTTCGCGGTGTCCTTGGTGATGATGGTGACGACGCCGTCGCGCACCACGTAATGGACGCCGTAGACGGTCGAGACCAGCTCAAGCGCGCCCTTCGCGGTCACCGACGTGACTTTGAGCAAGGCGCCGGTGTCGGTGCCCGCGTCAAGGACCGGCTGGTCGATGATGAAGTTGACGTCGGTCGACACGTGCAGCCACTCGATCGCGTCCGGCAGCTTGGTGTCGTCGAAGTTCAACTCGACGCGCGTGTTGTTCAGGATGTCCCAGGTGCGCTGATCTTCCGGCTTGAGCTGCTCGCCCTGAAGCTTGAAGTGGATCGGGCCCTGGCTCGCGATCTTCTCCCACTCCGCCTGGCTCGGGAACGAAATGTCTTCGGTGACCGGCGTGTTCATCAGGTCGATCTGGTCGAAGATCTCGCGCCAGTGGTCCTTGTACGCGGTGTGGAACTGGTCCTGTTTGGCGGCGTGCCACGCCTTCTGCGCAGTGCTCTTCAGCTCGGCTGCTTCGACGTGGTCGGGCTGAACGTTCAGCACCTGTTCGCAGAAGTCGACCGATTCCTCGTAGCGCTCGGCATAGAACGAATCGTTCGCCTGCCGCAGGAAACGATGGACCAAGTTCTGCGCCCGCTCGCGCTCTTCGCGCTCGCGCTCGGACTTCTCCGCCATCGCGCGCTGCTCGCGCGCCGCGACGATGTCGCGCTCCTGCTCCGCCTTCTGCGCCGAGAGCGCGGTGATGCGCTCGCGCAGTTGCGCTTCGGTGAGACCCATGTCGGTCGAGCCGCTGAGGTATGGATTCCAGCGCAGGACCAGTTCCGCGTCCTGCAGCGCGCGGATGGCGTTGTCGAAGTCGCCGCGCGACCGGAAGTTGTCCGATGCGGCGATCTTGTTCTCGACCTCGAGCCGCGCCTGTCCGCGCTTCACGCGATCGTGATTCGTCGCCGCGCGGGCCACGTCGCCGACCGTGCTCGGCCGCTTGCCGAGCTCGACGCTCACGGCATCGAGCAGATTGCGGACGTCCTGATTGCCCGGGTCCATCTCGTAGGCGTCGAGCAGCGACTGGTGCGCGCCTTCGACGTCACCGCGAGAGAGCTTCGCCTGCGCGTCACCGAGGAAGCCGGCGACCAGCGTCGCGACCTTCTGCTCACGCAAGCTCTGCATGTCGGTCTGCGGATTCGCGGCCGACCCGTCGGGCGCCTCCGCGGAAGTTCCGGCAGCGCTGTCGCCGGCCGCGTCCGGGACGGGGGCAGCTGAGTTGGAATCAGCGTTGGTGGAGCAGCCGATGACGGCGAGCGAGGCCGCCGTCAGCGCACTGAGTACTCGCAGCCTTTGGCAGTGGAAAGGGGAACTCGTTCGCATCTTCGGGATCTCCAGGTTCCTCGCTGGGAGGAACGGTCGAATCCTTACAGGTTTATCAGTTCGGGGCCGGCGATGTGAAGGTCCGAGTTGCACCCGACCGCTCGCGGCACGTCCACTCGAGCGTCCGGATCGGGACCGTCACGGATTCAGTTTGAAAGCTGGGGAGGCCGCTGGTCGGGTCGAGCTTCCGGCGGCCGTCGGGGAGGAATTCCGCGCGTTCATGCGTCTGCGATTCGTTCGCCTCGAGGGTCTTGAGCGCCGTCAGGATCAACCCCGTGTCGAGGCGTCGCGCCAGTGCTTCCGGCAGGTCCGCCGCCGCGACGGCTGCGATCGGATCGCCCACGGCGACATCGAGCACCCGATCGATCGTCTGGCCGTCGACGTAGGCATGGAGCAGCACCCGGATCGCGGCCGCCTGCGCGTCCATGACCTCAAGGGAGAAGTTCTCGATTGTCTCGACGGAGATCACCGAGGAGCGTTTGCTTTCGATGAGGGTCGGCAGGTCGCCGATCGTGCCTTCGATCACCGTCGCCACGCAGTAGGTGAACCGCTCCCGCCCGAGCGGAAGGTCGTGGTCCTGGTACGCCATCTCGCGCGCTACAAGCGTCGTGAGCAACTTCGGCTCACCACCCTCGTTTTCGCGCCAGCGGTATACGCGGAAGCCCAAGCGCAGTAACGGCTGACTGACGAGTCGCGACGTGAGTTCGGCGAAGCGATCGGGCGGTGCCCATTCGACAACGACCGCGTCACGTGTTGCCCGAGCAGTCACCCCGTCCGGCGGGCTCAACACGCGGTCGAAGTCCCCCTCGATTGCACCCTGGTCGCGGTACAGCTCGATTTGGGCGGGGGAGAAGACGATCGCGGGGTCGAGTCGCAACCGGTCGAGTGGCCGCGTGCGGGCGAGCGCTGCGGTCGTCGCGCCGATCTCGATCGAGACCGGGAGCGACGGCCGGCGATCTCCGTTCCCAGCGTTGAACAGAGCGGCGAGTTGCTCCTTCCGGAGACGAAGTTCCTCGCACTGCGAACGACCGGTCCAGGAAAGGAGGGCGGGAACAGTAGCGGAGGCAAGAAATACTATCAACCAGAGCGCGCCGAGGCGCGGCGGCTGCGCCGAACTCGGGGTCTTCATCACGGTGCCTCCGGCGCGGTTGGCGGGAAGCAGAACCGCAGTTCGACTTCGAGCCGCAGCGGCGGGCTTGGAAACCGGCTGCCTAGGGCGCGCCAGTCGGCCGACTCCTGGCGGCGCAACGCGAAACGCTCGATCTGACGCGGCGGCGCGGCGTTGTCGGGACGCCCGAGCGTGTCGAGCGCGCCAGCGAGCACGTCGAGCGAGCCGACGAGTCCGAGTCGCACCTGGGTCGCACCGCCGCGGTTGCGATCGATCACGACGCCATCGACCTCGAGCGGAAGGTGGTGCGCGAGCGCGGTCGCGAGGAACTGCGCGATGACGGCCCGCTCGATTTGGTTGCCCAACTCACCGTCGTCGGTCGCCAGCCCTTTCGACAGCGTTGGCGTGACCAGACCGAGTCGGGTGGCCGTGAGCCCCGGCAATTCCTTGAACTGCATCGGCAGTTCGAGCAGCGTCGACTCGAGCGCGTGACGCGCGTCCTCATCGATCGGTCGCGGTCGGGAGTTGCGCGGCACCAGATAGTCCGAGGCGCTGCGCGCGCCGCGAAACCACGCCTCGGCGAGCGATGACGCCGACAACTCCGAGTTGCGCACCGCACTGCGCGCCCGCTCGAGGTCGGCGTTGCTTGGCGGACCACCGATTCTCTGCGCCTGTTTCGACGCGTCGTGAAGATCGTGGTTCAGGGTCGTTCGCAGCGCACGGATCTGCATCAACAGCGGTCGCGTGCCGGCGAAGAAGTTGGCGCCGGCGCCGAGGAGCGCAGTCACTGCCAACGCGAAAGGCAGCGTCTTCACGGGTCGCTCCGTGGCGCCGTCAGCGACGCAGCCAGGGTCAGTTCGAGCGCGCCATCGTCGCGCGTGCGCGTGGCGACCGAAGTGACGATGAGCGAGGCCTTCTCGAGCAGCAGCTTCTGGATCGCGTCCGCCGCGCCGCCGACGCCCTGATTGACCTCGAAGACCAGCTGCGCCTGATCGGTCGGCTCGCCCGGAGTCACCTCGACCGCGACCAACCGGAAGAAGCGGGCGGGGTCGGTGAGCGCCTCGAGCAGACCGCGCAGGGCGGGCCAGCGCCGCTGCGCGTGCTCGACTTGCGCGACCATGCTTCGCGTGCGCTCGGTCGCGGCGTTCGCCTGTTCGAGCGCAGCGTTCCACTCGTCGTGCTGGCGGCTCTGCGGCGGGCCGCCGACAGCCGCGTGCAACGCCGTGAGCGCCTGCACCTGCCGATCGGCGACGACATGCGTGCAAAGCAATCCGGCCGCCACCGCCAGGAGCGCGGTCGAAAGCGCCGGCAACGCGCGCGCCAGTCGCCGCCCGCGCGGAGGCTCGATCAACGACCACGGTTCGCCGTTGGGATCGAGCGCCGCCAGCGCCAGCCCCAAGGCGGTTCCGTGGTGGAGCGGCTGATGGGCCGCCGCGCGCGTCGTCATGTCGAACGTGTGCGAGGCGTGCGGAGTCACGACCGCGCTCCCGAGTTCCTGCTCGAGCGCCCGGCGCAGTTCTTCGTGGCGGGCGGCCTCGCCGAGCAGCACGATCCGTTCGAGCGGCGTGCCGTCATGAGCGCCGAAGAGCGAGACGTGCGCTTCGTGCTGCTCCTGGCGCAGGCGGATCGCGAGCCGGGTCGCCTCGAGCGCACGCGCGTCGCCGTGCACTGGCTCATCAGCCAAGGCGCCGCAACCGAGGGGCAGGCTCCGCCAGCGCCGCCGTCCGTCCGGCAGGAGATAGAGCAGGTCGGTCCGGGTCCGCTGACACTCGATCAGGAGGCGGCGTCCGTGCACCGGCCACTCCGTCTCGGCGTAGCGCGCCAGCGCCAGCGGTCCGGGGACGATCCCGTCGAACGGTAGCCCGAAACGGCGCAGGTCGGCGACGAAGGTCTGCACGAACTCGCGGCGTTGCGCGAAGTAGTCGCTGACGTGGCCGGCGTCGCCGTGCCGACGCGGCGGCTGCGCGCGGACGAGCCACGGCTCGAGGTCGCTCGCGATCGCCTGGTGCAATTCGAAATCGACCAGCCGATCGAGCTGCTCGGTCTCGGAGACGGAGAGTTCGACCCGGCCGTGTTTCGCGGCGAAGACCGGAAGCGCGACGAAGAGCGCGTCGCCAAGCGAAGGTGCACGCGATTGCAGCAAATCGGTGAGAGCGCGCCCGACCGAGTCGGGGAGATGAGCCGAGAGCGGTTCAGCGCCTTCGCCGGAACCGCTCGAAGGCTGCTCGACGACGTCGAGGATCCGATAACGCCGACCGACGCGCTCGACGTGGACCGCGCGGACGGCTCCGCCGGTCAGATCGACTCCCCACGCTGCCGCTCGCATCAGCACCAATCAGCCTCCGCCACGCAAAGCAGGCCAGCCGCTCTGCGCCGATCGCTTCTAGCGAAGCCGCTCTCAACTCGATCACGATGGCCCGTCGACCGGCCTCCCGACGAGTCGAGCGACCAGCTTCAGATCCGCCCAGGCATCGTGCTTCGCGTCGGGATTGCGGAGCAGATAGGCCGGGTCGAACGTCGGCACCAACGGGATGCCGCGCCACTCGTGCTCCTTGCCACGCACCGAGCTGATCGTCTTGGTTTCGGGCAGCAGTGCGCGCGTCGCCGGCAATCCCAACGTGCAGATCAGGCGTGGCTTCAGTACTGCGATCTGGCGTTCGAGAAACGGCGCGCACGCGCTCACCTCGTCGGGCTCAGGCGGGCGGTTCTCTGGCGGCCGGCACTTGATGATGTTGGCGATGAACACTTCGTCACGGCGGAGGCGGATCGCGGCGATCATCCGGTCGAGGAGTTGACCCGCGCGGCCGACGAAGGGGCGACCGGAGACGTCCTCGTCTGCGCCGGGTCCCTCGCCAATCAAGAGGACAGGCGGGTCGAGCGCGCCCTCACCGGGAACCGTTTTAGTACGGTAGTCGCACAGCTTGCACTTCGAGCAGGTGCTGATTTCCAGCTCAATCGCCCGCAGCGCCGCGCGGCGGCCATCGGTCGCTTCGGCGGTCGCGGGGAGCGCGGCCGCGATCCCGCGAGCGAGTGGTGCGCCCGGCAGCGTCAGCGGCGGCGTCGAGGTCGCGGTCGGCGTCTGCAGGCCACGGCGAGGCGCCGACCAACGTCGCAATCCCGCGCGGCGGTGAACTTCGAGCTCGAAGCGAAGACGTTCCTGAGGTTCGGCCATCACCCTAGTCCCGGTCGCTGCCACCCGGTGCTCCGCTCTGTTCGCGTGACGCTACCGAGTCGGCCGCCATACTCCGCGGTCCGCATCGAAGCGCGATGCGATGACGGAGGTTGGCTTGACCGCGGACCGCACCGGAAGGAACTCGGCTCTCCTGGCGCCCCTCGCTTGGTTCGCCGCCGCATTGATGGCGAGCTTCGCGGCGCTGCGCGATCCGCGCTGGTGGGCCGATCGCGACGTGCTCGTGAGCGCGGCTTGGCCTGGCAGCTCCTGGCTGGCTTCGCCGTCGATGGCGGGGGCGAACGCGATCGTGCTGTGGCGCACCGTGATCGCCCTGTTGCTGACGCTCGGGGCCTGGTGGGTCGCCCGCTGTGTGCATGAGTGGCGAGGCGATCGTGTCGGCGCATTCGCGAGCGGAGCGCTGTTCGTCGTCTCGGCGTCGGCTGCCAGTGCGTCGTTTGATCCGGCCGGTGTGCTTCCGCTGCTGGCGACGATGGCGTTCCTCGCCTTCGCTCACGCGCGGCTGGCAGCGCCGCTTGCGTGGGGGCGCGCGGTAGTGGCCGGCGTCGTGGCGATCGGGTGCTCCGCGGGCGCGCTGCTCCCAGCGCTGGTGGCGATCGCGTTGGCGCTGCGCGGCGCGCGCGGTGGCGGTGGCAGCGGCGAAATTGGCGTGACGCGCGCCGCGCGCATCGCGCCGTGGCTGCTGCTCGTCGCCGTCGTCGTGCAGTTCGGGCTGCAGGTGCCGGTCGGCTTCGCGATCGAATGGAGCGCGCTGCCGAACCCTGATTCGTCGGCTGCGAGGAGCGAAACAGCGGCGACTGTGGTGATGAGTCTCGTGCGTGGCGCGGCCGGTTTCGTCTCCCCGACGCCATTCGTCGATTCGTGGCAGCCACACTCGTTCGCTGGCGGTTTCGCGGCGGTCGCGATCATGCTCGCATTGGCGCTCGCGGCGTCGTGGCCAGCGAACGGGCGCGTCCGAGCGCTCGCGCTCGGCGCGTTGATCGTGCTCTCGACCGCGTTGCTGGTCGTCGTCGGCCGCGAGTTGCCGTTGGTGCCGCTCACCGTCGTGCTGCCAGGAGTGGCGTGGATTTCGGTCGCGCTTGGTGCAGCGCAGGCACGCGTTGCCGGTGGTGTCGCGCTGCTGCTGCTGTTCCTTTCTTGCTTCGGCTTCGCGGGAGGTACGAGCGTCGGTGATGCGCTCCGGTCGTCCGACCACCCGCTCGCGGCGAAGCGGCTCGACGAGTTCGGCGGCGAAGTCGGCGGCGATTTCACAGCGCAGGAGTGCGCGGTGTTCGCTGCGGCCGGCGCGCCACGTTCGCTTGCGGCAGACGTTGAATGGACGCTCGGTCTGGCGCTGCTGCAGTGCCATGAGCGCGCGGGCGACGGCACGGCAGCGCTTCACTGGATCGAACGGTGGCTGGCGGCGCGACCGATAGGCTCGGCTCCGCTGCCGGCGCTCGAAGCGCGCGAGATCGAGCTGTTGCTGCGCCACCGTGGTGTGGACGCGGCAGCGGAGCGGTTGGCGGGAGCGCTGGCGGAGCGCGGGCTCGACGCGGAGTGGGTGGCAGCGGTCGCCGGCGCGATGGTCGAGGCGCTCCATCGGCATGCGAAGGAGCCGCGCTTCGTGGCGACCGTCCTGCCGCTGGTGGAGCGGTTGCTGGCCGGCGCCGCGGAGCGCCCCGAACGTGCCAGCGCAGAAGAGCTCGAGTGCCTCGCGCTGCTGCGAGTCGGGCAGCAGAGGCTGGTCGAAGCCGTGACGCTGGCGGAACGCGCCATTGTCAAAGCGCCCGATCGGGCGCAGCCGCATCTGGTGCTCGCGCGGATCTATCTGGGCCGCGGCGAAGTCGACGCCGGACTGCGCGCGGTCGCGCTGGCGCGCAAGATCGACCCGGCCGATGCGGCCGCAATGCTGCTCGAAGGACGCCTCTACTGCTCCAACGCCGACCTCGCCGAGCGCGGCGTCGAACGCATGGCGCAGGCGCTGGCAGCGGATCCGACGCTGCCCGGGATCCGGGAGGAATTCGAGGCCGGTGCGCAGAGCGCAATCGAGGCCGTGGTTGCGCGCGGTGGGCTCGAACTTGCGACCGAGCTCGCGATGAAGGCGATCGCGGCGCTCGGTCGGCGTCCGGCACTGCTCCACGCCTACGCACGTGTCGCCATCCAGCGACGATCGCTCGGCGCCGCGGTGTCGCTGCTGGAAGAGTTCCTCGTCGCAAAGCCCGATGACGCGACCGCGCGCGGTGAGTTGGCGCAGGCGTGCCGCGACGCCGGCTACGCGCAGTTGCTGCAGCACGACCGCGCTGCGGCCATCGTCTGCTTCGAGCGCGCGATCGCCGTGGCACCCGTCGACTTCGACTGCACCGGCATGCGCAGCGTGATCGCGCAGCAGCGCGTTGATGAGGAAGCCGCGAAGGATCCAGTGATCGCGGCGGCGCGCAGCGCATTCGACGACGCGCTCCGCTTGCATCAGGCGGGTGATCGCGCGGCGGCGATCGCGGCGTTGCGACGCTCGCTCGAACTGCTGTCCATGAATCCGCTCGCGCATCTCTACCTCGGCAAGATCCTGCTCGAGCTCGGGGAGGCCAAGGCAGCGGAAGGGGCGTTGCGAACCGCAATTGCGATCGGCGCGGTGCAACAGATCGACGTCGAGGAAGCGTGGCCGCTGCTGCTGCGGGCGCTGGTCGATCAGGAGGCGGCCGCCAAGAAGATCTCGGCGGCCGTCGACGAGTACCTGCGAACGTATCCCGAGGGCCGCTATCGGGGCGAGATCGAGGCGCTGCGCACCAAGTGATCGAAGCCAAGCCGCTCTATCTCGACCACGCCTCGACGTCGTATCCGAAGGACGCGCGGGTGATCGCGGCGGTCGCCGCGGCGCTGGTCGATCCCGGTGTCGCACCCGATCGCGGCGGCGGCGGCCGTGGTCGGTTTGCCGGGCAACTGATCGAGGCGGCGCGTCGCGGCGTCGCCGAGTTGCTGGCGGTCGAGGCGCCGGAACGCGTGACGATGGCGCTGAACGCCACCGACGCGCTCAACCTCGCGTTGAAAGGGGCGTTGCGGCCGGGCGACGAAGTGGTCACGACCGCAGTCGAGCACAACTCGGTGGCGCGGCCGCTCGCCTCACTGGTGCGCGATCACGGCGTCGTCGTGCGCGCGGCGCCAGCCGATCGCGCGGGGCGCGTCGTCGCGGACGATCTGCTGGCGCTGGTCACCGCGCGAACGCGTCTCGTTGTGCTCGGTCATGCGTCGAACGTAACGGGCGCGTTGCAACCGGTCGCTGCGGTGGGGCGCGCACTGCAGGCGGCGGCGCACCGACCGTTGTTGCTGATCGACGCGGCGCAGAGCGTCGGGTACCGGCCGCTCGATGAAGTGGCCGCGTACGCCGACTTGATCGTGGGCTCGGGGCACAAGGGACCAGGCGGTCCGCTCGGCACCGGCTTCCTCTGGTCGCGTCCGGGCGTCGAGATCAAGCCGCTGCGCGAAGGCGGCACCGGCTCGCAGAGCGATTCGCTGCTGCAGCCTGCCGACTGGCCAGGCGCGCTCGAAGCCGGTTCGCCGAACGTGCCGGGCATCGCTGGACTTGCGCGCGCTGCCGAACTGCGATTGCACGAACAGACGCTCGGTGCGGTCGCGGCAGCGCGGGCGCGGGCCTGCCGCGAATTCCTCGCCCGCCTCGCCGCGTTGCAGGCCGTCGAGCTGCACGGTCCGGCACAGGCCGATGCGCGCGAGCCGGTGTTCGCGTTGCGCGTGCGCGGCTTCACCGTGGCCGAGTCGGGCGCCCTGCTCGAAAGCGAGTTCGCGATCTCGCAGCGCGCGGGACTCCATTGCAATCCGGGAGCTCATCAGGCGATCGGGACCTTTCCGGAAGGTACCCTTCGCCTCTCGTTCGGAGCGCTGCCGACGGACGATGAGATCGATCGCGCGATCGCTGCCCTCGCGGAGCTCGCGCGATCGCCACCAAGCGCGTCGTGAACGCGGGCGTTGTGAGATGCGTGCGTCGTGCGAGGCGGGTGGCGGTGGAATCGCGGCGACGAAAAGCGAGGACGACGATGAAGGTCGGATTCGGAGGGGACGGCGAGCGCGAACTGGGACGCTCTCCGCTGGTCGGACTGCTGCTCGCGACCGACGCGACGCGACCGCGCTCGATCCCGGCGGCACTCCGGACGGCGGCGCAGCTGCCGATCGACGCCAAGGACTTCACCGGACGCGAACTCGAGACGGCGCTGGCATACGACGGGAAGCGCCGCGTGCTGCTGGTGGGTCTCGGCGATCCGAAGAAGGTGACGCCGGAGACGTTGCGCCGAGCGGCTGCCGCCGTGGTGCGTCGCGCCCGGCAGATGCGGATCGATCGCTGCGCGGTCGTGGTCGCGCCCGGGAGTGTCGAACCCGCCGATGCGGGCCGCTCGATCGGCGAAGGGCTCGAGCTCGGCAACTACGTCTTCCACGGCCAGAAGACCGATGCTCCGCCAGCGCGCGTCCGTGATGTCGCCGTGCACTTTTCCGGCAGCCCGGCGCAGCGGCGGGCGTTTCGCGCCGGGCTCGTGCAGGGCAGCGCGGTCGGCCAGGCGCAGTGCTTCGCGCGCGACCTCGGCAACCAGCCGGCCAACGTCGCGACCCCGCGCTACCTCGTCGCGCAGGCGCGCAAGGTTGCGCGCGGCGGACGGGTGAAGCTGAAGGTCGTGGCCACGGCGGAACTGCGGCGGCGCGGATTCGGTGGCGTGCTCGGCGTCGCCCGCGGCTCGGCCGAGCCGGCGTTCTTCCTCGAGCTCGAATGGCGGCCGAAGCGATCGCGTCGCTCGATCTGCCTGATCGGGAAGGGGATCACCTTCGACACCGGCGGCATCTCGCTCAAGCCGCCGCAGGGCATGGAGGAGATGAAGTTCGACATGTGCGGCGCTGCGGCGGTGCTGGCGACGTTCCACGCGATCGTGGCGCTGCAGCCGAGAGTGCACGTGTGGGGGCTCGTGCCGTGCGCCGAGAACATGCCGGGCGGTCGCGCGATCAAGCCGGGCGACGTGCTGAAGACCTACGGCGGCCAGACCGTCGAAGTCACCAACACCGATGCCGAAGGACGCCTCGTCCTCGCCGACGCGCTCGGCCGCGCGCAGGAGCTGGCACCGGATTTCGCGGTCGACCTCGCGACGCTCACCGGGGCGTGCGTCGTCGCGCTCGGACATCGTGCGAGCGGCCTCTTCTGCAACCACGCCGAGCTCACCGACAAGCTGCGGCGCGCTGGCGACGAGGCGGGTGAGCGGCTCTGGCCGCTGCCGTTGTGGGACGACTACGTCGAGGAGATGCGCTCGACCGTCGCCGACCTGAAGAACTCGGGAACGCGCTACGGTGGCGCCGCGACGGCTGCGGCGTTCCTGCGGAAGTTCGCCGGCGAACTGGCGTGGGCGCACCTCGACATCGCCGGTACCGCATGGGACACGCCGCGCAACGAGCTCTACGAGGGCGGCGCGACCGGCGTCGGCGTGCGCATGTTGGTGCGCCTGCTCGAGAGCCTCGAATGACCTCAATCACCCGATTCGACCTAGTCCTTTGGGTCGCAGGGATCCTGAACGCGCCATGAGCACCCACGACCGCCACACGAACGTGATGATCCTCGGCTCGGGACCCGCGGGCTGGACCGCCGCCATCTACGCGGCGCGGGCGAACCTCGCCCCGATGGTCCTGCATGGCCCCGCACGTGGCGGCCAGCTGATGCTGACGACCGAGGTCGAGAACTACCCCGGCTTCGAGCACGGGATCATGGGTCCCAAGCTGATGGAGCTGTTCGAGGCGCAGGCGGCCCGCTTCGGCACGCGCATCGTGCAGGCGTGGGCGACCGAGGTCGACCTCACGAAGCGGCCGTTCACGGTGAAGACCGCCACCGACGGCGACTTCACCTGCGACTCGCTGGTCATCGCGACCGGCGCCGAGGCGATGTGGCTCGACCTGCCAAACGAGGTGCGCATCCGCGACGCTGGCGGCGGCGTGTCGGCGTGCGCGACCTGCGACGGCGCGTTCTTCAAGAACAAGGAACTGGTGGTCGTCGGCGGCGGCGACACCGCGATGGAGGAGGCCAACTTCCTCACCCGCTACGCGACGAAGGTCACGGTCGTGCATCGTCGCGACAAGCTGCGCGCGTCGAAAATCATGGCGGACCGCGCCACCAAGAACCCGAAGATCAGCTTCGTTTGGGACAGCGCGGTCGTCGACGTGCTCGACACGAACGGCAACAAGAAGATCCGCGCGGTCGTGCTGGAGAACCTGAAGTCCAAGGAACGCACCGAGTTCGCGTGCGGCGGGCTCTTCATCGCGATCGGCCATAAGCCGAACACCGAACTCTTCGTCGGCAAGCTCGATTGCGACGCGAAGGGCTACTTGGTCACCGACGCCAAGTCGACCGCCACCAAGATCCCGGGCGTCTTCGCTTGCGGCGACGTGCAAGACTCGGTCTATCGGCAAGCGGTCACGGCTGCGGGCACCGGCTGCATGGCGGCGATCGATGCGGAGCGCTGGCTCGAGGCGAACGGGGCCGGGCACTGAATTAGTGGCACGGCGCCGGCAGGCGGCGCCGATGCGCTAGTGGCACGGCGCCGGCAGGCGGCGCCGATGCGCTAGTGGCACGGCGGCGGCAGGCGGCGCCGATGCGCTAGTGGCGCGGCGGCGGCGCGAGGTGCGAGCGTGGTGGCCGGTTGCGTGCTGTGGGGGGCACGCGTAACGTGCCGCGCTTTGCGAGATGGGGGCATAGCCAAGCGGTAAGGCAACGGATTGCAAATCCGTTATTCCCCGGTTCAAATCCGGGTGCCCCCTCCATAAGTCAATATTTCATAATAAGTTAGGTCCGAACAGTGATCGCCATGCGACCTCGATTGAGCCGTCGCCGGATGAGGCCTTCGGTCGTCGCGAAGAGCACCGAGGACGGTCGCGCGCGCGGCAAGCGTAATCGGCTCATCCCCATCTCGCCCACGGGTCGCCAACCGCGGCGGTCCGCCATTTCCGCGCTCGTCGCCGGCCCATCGCATCGTCACCGTTACACTCCCGCGCCGGATTGAGGAGGGGGCGGCGATGCGCGTCGTTGCGGTAATGAACCAGAAGGGCGGTGTCGGCAAGACGACGACCACCTGCAACCTGGGCGCCGCGTTCGCGAGGCGCGGTCTGCGGGTGTTGCTGCTCGATCTGGATCCGCAGGCGCACTTGTCGCTGCACCTCAATCACGACGTGAACGGCGGCACGCCGAGCATCTACGAAGCGCTGGTCGAGTCGCTTCCGATCGAGCAGGCGATCGCGCCATGCTCGCCGGAGCGGTTGTCGCTGGTCCCGGCGCACATCGATCTCGCCAGCGCGGAGCTCGAGCTCGCTGGCGAGATCGGGCGCGAGACGATCCTTCGCAACGCGCTCGCTGACTTGGCGGCGCACGACCGCTTCGATGTCGTGTTGATCGACTGCCCGCCATCCCTTGGCCTGCTCTCCTTGAATGGACTCACGGCCGCCGACGAGGTGGTGATCCCGTTGCAGGCGGAGTTCTTCGCCCTCCACGGCATCAGCCGGCTCACGGACGTGATGGAGAAGTTGCGCCGACGGTTGAAACGCGGACCCCAGTTGCTCGGCATCGTGTTGTGCCGGATGCAGACGACGACGCGGCTGGCGCGTGAGGTCGAGGAGGAGGCTCGCCGCCATTTCGGCGCACGCGTGTTCAAGACGACGATCCGCCAGAACGTGCGCCTCGCCGAGGCGTCGAGCCACGGACAGACCGTTTTCGACTACGACCCTGCGTCGCAGGGCGCCAAGGACTACGCCGCTCTGGGCGATGAGATCGCGGCGCTCTGGGGCGTCGCTCCGGGTGAGGTGAAGGCTGCGGCAGCAGTCATGGCGCGCAGCGCGAGGACGAAGGCGGCGCAATCTCCCCCGGCAGTCGCCGCGCAGGAGGGCGCGCGCCCTCCCGCGCACCCGGGGCCCGCCGCGACGAACTGACGATGTCGCGCCTCGGAAAGGTCTTCTGCGTCGGCGCCGGTGGCAGCGTGCTTCACTCGGAGCCATGCGCCTTTCGATGGATGGAAGCGACTCCTCTCTTGGAATTGCCGCCATGCATGCCGCTGCCTGCCTGATCGCCTTGCTGGTCCAGGACGGGGCCGCAGGCCCCGCCGCGCCGGCAAAGCCGGACTCCGGGCGCACGATCGCCGTGCCGATACCGCGTCCGCGCGCACCGGACGTGGCGAGCTATCGAGTCGCGCTCAAGCTGAAGAGCGGGCGGCGCTTCACCGGCGTCGTCGGCCGCGACCTGGCGTTCCACGAGAGCGTGCGCGCCGGCGCGCATCACGCAGCCGCGATCTACCAGTCGCCGGCCCGCTTCAAGCTGCGCTACGTCGACGGGCTCGACGGCGAGATCGAGTTGACTTGGCAGCAGATCGAACGGCTCGACGTGCGAGAGATCCTCGATTCAGCCGGACTGCGCGCGATGGACCAGCGCTTCTCCGCATCCCGGATCGAGCGGAGGTTGAAGGCTGCGGCGGTGATGCCGGCGGCGCCGGAAGTTGCGCCAGGGACCGAAGCGGCGAACCCTCCGGCCGCGATACCCGTCGTGGCACCGGTTCCTGGATCCGGCGAGGTGAGGCCCCCCGAGCTTCCGCTGCTGGTCGAGTTTCCTCCCGAGCAGGGGTGGTCCCCCGATCGCAAGAAGCAGATCGAGTGGCGCCGCACGGTCGTCGGAGAATTCCCGGACCCACGCGCGGCGCGCTTCCTCGAGGTCTACGACCGCTTTGAGCCGCTGTTCGCGGCATGGGATCTGGAGCAGCGGCAGAAACGCGAAGCGGAGGCGGCGAAGACGAAAAAGCCCGCCGATAGCGCTCGCGTGCCGGTGAACCCTGCGCCGGCGGAGAAGTCCGGCGCGTAGTCTGCCGGCCGCATGAGCGCGGGCCGGGCATTGAAACGCATCTGGCAGGGTCAGACGCCGAACGCGTCGGTGGATGCGGCGCTGCGGCTCGCCAGCGCGCTCTATGGCACCGGTCGGGCGCTCCATCGCGCCCTCTACCGCGGTGGCCTCAAGCGCAAGCAGCGGCTGCCGGCGCTGGTCGTGAGCGTCGGCAACCTGGTCGCCGGAGGTGTCGGCAAGACGCCCTTCTGCGCGTGGCTCGCGGAAGCGCTCCTGTCGCGAGGGCTGCGGGTCATGGTGCTCGCCCGTGGCTATGGGCGCGCACGCGGCGCGAAGTGGAACGACGAGGGCGAGTGGTTGGCGCGACGGTTGCCCGCGGTGCGAGTGGTGCAAGCGCCCGATCGCGCGCGCGCGGCGGCGTCGGCGCTGGCCGCGGCACCCGTCGATGTGGTGCTGCTCGACGACGGCTTCCAGCATGAGCCGCTGGCGCGCGATCTCGACGTCGTGCTGGTCGATGCGCGGGTCCCGTTCGCGAACGGGCACCTGCTGCCGCGCGGCCCGTTGCGCGAGCGGCCGGCGGCGCTGGCACGCGCGCAGTGGATCGTCGCGACGCGCTGCGAGCGGATCGATGCCACGACGCTCGCACGCACGCGGGCCGCGGTCGCGGCGGTCGCCCCTTCGTCACGATTCGTCGCCGCCGCCTTCCCGATCGTCGCACTGCGCGATGGCGAGCAGCGACGAGCGCCCGAGTGGCTCGCGGGTCAACGCGTCGTGCTCTGCGCCGGCGTCGGCGATCCCGATTCAGTGCGCCGCACGCTCGCGGATCTGGGCGCGGAGTTGGTGGGCGAGCGGATCCACGCGGATCACCATCGCTACTCGTACCGCGATCTCGAGGAAGCGCGGCGCGCGGCGGCGGCGGCGCGCGCGCGATGGGTCGTGACCGCGAAGGACGCGGTGAAGCTCGACCGATTGGCCGAAATGCAGGCGAGAGCTGCACCGACGAACGACCGCCAGGCGAGCTACGTGGTGCTCGAACAGGGCGTCACGGTCGATGGTGCCGGCGACCTGCTGGTCAGTGAGATCGAGCAGAAGGCCCGCGCGTTCCAGGCCGCGGCCGGCGCGCTCAGCCGCTCTTCTTCGCCGTGACCCGGTAGAGGCCCCAGAACACAAGCAGCAGCAGGAAGACGGCGATCAACTCGGTCGGCGGATCGCCGGCGGCGTGATGACCATCGCTCGAGGCACGCACGAGGCTGAGCAGAGAAAGCGGAAGGAGCAGCATGGGGGCGTCGCGTTCGGGAAGACGGGGGGCCTGGCGCGCGTCCCTGCGGCCGCGTCGCCCAACTCATGAGCCGGCGTAGCATAGCGCGCCGTTTCGACCGCCTCGCAGTGGGAGCCCCTCGTTTGCGCGTCGCTCGCGTGATCACCCGACTGAATCGCGGCGGTCCGGCGCGCACGCTTCTCGCCGTCGAGCCGCTTCTGGCCGCTCGTGGCGTCGAGACCGTGGTGATGACCGGCGTGTCCGAGCCACGCGAGGACGATCTCGTCGAGGAGTTCGTCGCCGCGGGCGTGAAGGTGGTGAGGCTCCCGGAGCTGTGCCGTGCGGTGCGTCCGTTCGGGGACATCGCGGCCCGTCGCGCGCTCGAACGGCAGCTCGCCAAGTTCGCTCCCGACCTGATCCACAGCCACACGTTCAAGGCCGGTCTGCTCGCGCGGACGGCGCGGATCGACGGGGACGTGAGGCGCGTGCACACGTTCCATGGCCACCTCTTCCGCGGCGCTTTTCCGCGACCGCTCGGATCGGCGATGGCGTGGCTCGAACGGCGGCTTGCGCGCCGGACCGATCGCTTCATCGCGGTCAGCGAGCAGGTGCGCCGCGAATTGTGCGAGGAGTGGCGGGTCGCGCCGTGCGATCGCATCGACGTGGTGCCAGGAGTGTTGCTGCCGGAGCTCGCCGCCAAGCCCACGCCGGCAGAGCGCGCGGCTGCACGCGGCCGTCTGTTGCCGGCAGTCGGGCCATGGATCGGGACGCTGGCGCGCCTCACGCGGATCAAGGCACCTGACTTCTTCCTCGACGTTGCGCAAGCAGTGCGCGCCATCCGGCCCGACGCGCGCTTCGTCTGGATCGGCGATGGCGACGCCCGTGAGCGATTCCTCGCCGAGATCGCGCGCCGGCGCCTCTCCGAGACCGTGCGCTTCGTCGGCTGGCAGAGCGATGTCCGCGGCTGGCATCTGGCGCTCGATGTCGAGCTGCTGCTCTCCGATCAGGAAGGGTTGCCGCTGTCGTTGCTCGAGGCGACCGCGCTCGAAGTGCCGGTCGTCGCGTCGGCGGTCGGCGGCGTCGCCGATCTCGTCCGCGACGGGATCGACGGCCGGCTGGTCGCGCCGCGAGCGCTGCACGCCGCGGTCGATGCGATCGTCGCGCTGCTCGAGCAGCCGCTGCCACGGCGCACGGCGCCGCCGTTGCGCGGCCTCTCGCCCGCCGAGCACGCCGGCCGTCTGCACGCGCTCTATGACCGGACGCTGGCGCAATCGCCGGCCGATTCGAGCGGACATCCGGTTTTGCACCTTGAGCCACGGTGAGGCCGCGTTCGCGGCGGCGGCCAGCGCGGCCGTTGTCACGATCGCCGCGTCGCGGTTGCTCATGCGCAACGCCCGCCACCTTGGGCTGGTCGATCCGCCGGGCGCTCGCAAGCCGCAGCGCCGCGCCGTGCCGCTGGTCGGCGGTGCACTGTTCGCGGCGATCGTCCTCGGCGGCCTCGTCGGGTCGCGACTCGGCGGCGTCGCGATCCACGGCGCAGAACTTCTGGCGCTGGCGGCGCCGCTGCTCTGTTTTGCGGTCGGCATGGTCGACGACGCGCGTCGCGACGGGCTTGCGCCTGGCACAAAGGCGCTGGCGACGCTGTTCGCGCTCCTTCCGGCGATTCACGTCGGGGCGCGGGAGCTCGGCGGCATCGTTGCGCCGGAGTCGCTGCTGCTCGCGACGCTGGCGTTCGTGGCGCTCCACGCCAGCAACACCATCGACCACGCGCATGGCTTGTGCGGCATGGTGGCCGCGATCGGCGCGAGCACGGTGGCGTGGTCGGCGTCACGCGATGGTCCGGTTGCGGCAGGGATCCTCGCGGCCGTCGTCGCCGGCAGCGCGGCGGGGTTCCTCGGACTCAACTTCCCGCGTGGTCGGGTGTTTCTGGGCGATGGCGGCAGCCTGCTGCTCGGTGGCTGCCTGGCGATGGCGCTGCTCGCGAGCCGCCGGGTCGAGTGGTTGCTGCTCGCTGCGGTGCCGCTGGCGGACCTGCTCTCGGTGGCACTGCTGCGCCTGCGCCTCGGCGTTCGTCCGTGGGTCGGCGATCGTCGGCACGTGACTCATCGGCTGATGGCGCGTGGTGTCGCCGAGCCGATCGCCGTGTTGCTGCTCGCCCTGATCCAGGCGGCATGCTCGCTGCTGGCAGCGGGAAGACTCTTCGCCGAGCCGCATCTCGGCGCGCCGCTGCTGGTTGCCGGCGTGATCGCGGCACTCGCGTTCTGCATGCTGCTGGTTCCGCTGCCGCGTGCTTCCGCGTAGGCCGCGAGGGAGGCGGCGCAGGTGGAACAGGGCGAGTACGACAAGATCCTCGAAGTCGAGGAGCGGAACTGGTGGTACCGCGCGCGCCGCCACCTCATCGCCAAGTGGCTGCGCCGGCGCCGCGTCGAAGTCGGCCGTCCGCTCGAGATTCTCGACGTCGCCTGCGCGGCCGGGATGTCGTTCCGCCATTTCGCCGAGTTCGGCCGCGTGCGCGGGATCGACTTGAGCAGCGAGACGGTGCGCCTCTGTCGCGAGCGCGGCATCGACCGAGTGGTCCAGTGCGACGCGCAGCGCCTGCCGTTCCGCGACGAGAGCTTCGACGTGGTGCTCTCGCTCGACGCGCTCGAGCATCTGCCGGATGACGCGGCCGGGATCGCGGAGATCGCGCGCGTGGCTCGACACGACGCGCTGCTGCTGGTCACGGTGCCGGCGTTCATGTTCCTCTGGAGCCCGCACGACGTCGCGTTCCATCACCACCGGCGCTACGTGGCGAGCGAACTCAGGCAGAAGCTCTCGGCCGGTGGGCTCGCGGTCCGCAAGCTCTCCTACTACTCGACCAGCGTGCTGCCGCCGGTCTGGCTGCTGCGCAAGTGGCGGGGCGCGACCGCCAAGGCCGCCGTGCCGGCCCACTCCGACTTCTTCCTCGAACTGCCCGGCCCGCTCGAGACGTTGCTCTACGCCGTGATGCGCGCCGAGATCGGGTTGATGGACTTCGTCTCGCTGCCGTTCGGCGTCTCGCTGTTCGCCGCGTGCGAGCGCGCGCGCTGAGCCGCCGTCACAGTTGGCCGAAGAGGAACGACGCGACGCTCGAGACCGGAGCAGCTTCGCGTGCGTCCTCGATGGCGCGCCCGACTTGGTCGATGATCCGCTCGACGTTGCGGCGGGCCTGATCGTCGGCGAACAGCAGTCCAACGACGCCGCGGCCGCGGCGCGCCGCGTCGACCAGCACGGCGACGTCGTTGGTGATTCCGGCGAAGCGGCCGATCACGTCGACCACCTGCTGTTCGAGCGCGGGGTCGGAGAAGAAGCGGCCGACCGCGCCTTTGCCGGCGCGGACGTCGCCGATCAGCGACCGGCCGTCGGCGGCGATCTCTGCGATGTCGCGCCAGGTCGCCTCCGACTCGGCGGTCGTCAGCTTGCCGAGCAGCCCCTCGCCGCGGCCGAGCCGCTCGCCGGCGGCCGCGATGCCGGCGACGCCGCTCTTCAACTGCGTCGTGAGCTTTGCATCGTGCAGCAACGCGTTCACTGGCCCGTCGCCAGTGCGTGCGTCGGCGAGCACCCGGCCGCCTTCGTCGAAGAAGCCCTTCGCGCTGTCGTGCAACTCGGGCGAATTCACCAGTTTGGCGAAGCTGCCGTCGCCCTCGCCGAGCTTCTGCACGAGTTGCAGGCCGCTCGCGATCGCGGCGGTGAGGTCGGTGCCGCTCGCCTTCGGCAGGGCGATGTCCATGAGCGAGCGGCGCCCTTGGTCGAGGTCATCGGCGATGTGGGCGACGCTGCGGACGATGCTGCGGACGTCGTCGCGATTCTCGTCGAGGATGCCGGCGAGGTTGCGCATCAGGTTGGCGTCGGAGGCACCGATCAACTTGCCGTAGGCTTCCGCCGGCAAAGGTGCGCCGCCGCCCTCCAGGATCTCGATCTCCTTGCCGCCGAGCAGCGAAGGGCTGCCGATCGCGATCTGGTAGCCGTCGTGCAGGACGAGCTGCTGCTTGACCATGAACTCGACGCGCAACGGCCGCCGTGCGTCATCGCTCTCGCCGGCGGCGACGCGGACGCTGGTCACGCGCCCGCTCTGGACCCCGCGGATCATCACCGGATCGCCTGCGCCGAGACCGTCGACGGTGTCGAACCACGCGACGAGCGTGGTGCGCTCCGTGCTGGTCATTACGTCGCCGAGGTAGATCGTCACGTAGCCGAGCAGAGCCATCGTGACGAAGAAGAACAGCCCGAGGATGGTGTGGCGCAGGGCGTTCATCGCGGAGCTCCAGGAACGACGGGACGGCCGCCGCGGAGGAAGTTGCGCACCGCCGGATGGTCGGTGTGCATGAACTGCTCGGTCGTGTCGCAGTGGACGACCTTGCCGCCGTCGACGAAGGCGACGCGGTCGCCCGCCTCGGAGGCGCACGGCAGGTCGTGGGTGACCAGGATCGAGGTGACGCCGAATTCGAGTTGCACGCTGCGGATCAGCGCGGCGATGTTCTGCGTCATCACCGGATCGAGACCGGCGGTCGGCTCGTCGTAGAGGATGATCGTCGGCGTGCCGGCCAGCACGCGCGCCAACGCCACGCGTCGCTTCTGCCCGCCGGACAGTTCGCCCGGCATCTGGTACTTCGACTGCAGCATGTGGACCTTGCCGAGGTACTCGTCGACGCGCTGGTCGATTTCGTGCGGCCGCAGCCGCGTGTGCTCCGAAAGCGGCAGCGCGACGTTCTCGGCGACGGTGAGCCAGTTGATCAGCGCACTCGACTGGAACAGGTAGCCGATGCGGCCGCGGATCTCCCAGAGCTCGCGATCTCGGGCGCCGTCGACGCGTTGCCGGCCGACCCAGATCTCGCCACGGTCCGGCTTGAGCAGACCGACCAGCAACTTGAGCAGGACCGACTTGCCGGTGCCGGACGGGCCGAGGATGACGAAGGTCTCGCCGCGACGGACCTCGAGGTCGAGTCCGTTCAGCACGTGCTTGCCGCCAAACGCCTTGTGCACGCCGACCAGGCGGATCAGCGCTTCGGCGCCCGCGGCAGTGGCGCCGGGATCGGGTGCGAGTGGAGTGGCGGCGATCGGCGGCACGCGGTCGCTCACGTGTAGAAGAACGAGGTCAGGTAGTACCCGACCACGATGACGAGGACGAAGCTCTGGATCACCGAACTGCGGGTCGCGCGGCCGACGCCGATCGCGCCGCCGCTCGCGCGCAGGCCGGCGGAACTACCGACGGTCGCGATGATCACGCCGAAGACGAACGCCTTGACGAGACCGGTGTAGAGGTCCTTCGGCAGGCCGCCGTAGGTCAGCACCTCCGACAGCGACTCGACCACGTTCTTCAGGTACTGCTCGGGTGCGATGCGGAGCCGGGTCGCGCTGACCAGGCAGCCGCCGAGAATTCCGACGATGTCGGTCACGAAGGTGAGCAAGGGCGTGACGATCGCCATCGCGACCAGGCGCGGCATCACCAGGAACGACTCGGGGCGGATCGACAGGATCTCGAGCGCGTCGATCTCCTCCGAGACCTTCATCGTGCCGATCTCGGCGGCGATGCCGGAGCCGACGCTCGCGGTCAGGATCAGCGCCGTCATGAACGGGCCCATCTCGCGGCACAGCCCGAGCCCGATGATCGAGGCGATGCGGTCCTTGGCGCCGAACCGATCGAGCTCGATGCCGGTCTGCAGCGCGAGGATCATCCCGGTGAAGAGGGCGACGACCAGGACCACCGGCAGCGGCCGGATGCCGCAGGTGTAGAGCTGGTCGAGCAGGAACCGCCGCCGCTTCCAGCAGTGGCGAACCTGCAGCGCCGCCCTGCCGAACAGCTCGACGGTCTGGCCGGTGCCCTGCATCGCCTCTTCGAGCGTGCGTCCGAGGAAGCTGAAGAAGCGGATCACCGGGCGGCGACCTGCGGTGTCACGAGCGGCATCCCGAGCAGCTTCAACTCGGTGCCGCCTTCGCCGAAGCCGAAGCGCACGATTCCGAGCAGCAGCGAATGGGTCGTGCGGCGCGGCGTGGCGTCGAGCGAGTAGAGCAGCGGGATCGAGAATCGCGTGCGACCGTCGCCGTGCTCCCAGTCGACCAGTCGCAGCAGCGCGTTGCCGCGCGTCCGGCCATCGGCGTCGCGGCGCGTGTGCCAGAGCTCGTAGAACGGGCCCCAGCTCGCATCGAAGTCGTCGGTGAAACGCTCGATGTCGAGCGGCAGAAGGGCGGGGATCCGGAAGTCGGTCGTCCCTCCTTCGTGCTTGGCGGCGAACAGCGGCCAGAGCTTGAACGTATCGTCATCGGCTCGCGGCGTCTCGCCCGCCGCGGTGTTCCAGCGCTTGCGTTCCCAATGAACCAGTGGCACGGCGTCGAAGGTGTCCTTGGTGAACTCGACCTCGCGCGTCTGGCGCTTCCAGAACAGGGGGATCAACCAGGCGTCGCTGTCGAACTCGGGGCTGCGGTAGCGCGAATAGAACGGGAAGAGGCGGACGTAGTCGTAGTCGCGCACGTGCTCGTTGCGCCAGAGCGGCCAGAGGAAATCGTGGTGCCAGTAGAGCGTTTCCTGGAGCGCGCCCTGCTCATCCCACGACTCGACGCTCTCGGTGCGGTAGCGAAAGAAGGGCCACAGCAGCGTCAGCAGGAACGTGCGGCGGCTCTGTTCGAGGCCGAAGAGCGGCCAGACGGCAACGTTGGTCGAGGGATCGGAAGTATCGAGACGATTCTTCTGCCAGTGGACGAACGGCCAGAGGAACGTCCACTTGTCGTACTTCCCCTCGTAGTGCCAGCGGCCAGCGATCGGGAGAAGACGCCACGAGCCGTCGCGCGGCCCGCCGTCGGCCCAACCGATCAACGGCGTGACGCTGTGCAGCGTCTCCGACTCATTGACCGCTTTCTTCGCCCAGTAGTACAGCGGGAAGAGCGCAAACCCGACCTCGGCGAAACCGGCGAAGCTTTTGATCACGCCACCAAGCGGGAAGAGCGCGAAATAGCGTTCGCGGCTTTCGCTGCCGGTCCCGAACCAAAGCAGCGGGAAGAGCATGAAGTCGTAGTCGGGTTTCGAGGACGCGCCGTCGGTGGTGTGCGTGCGCGAGAACCCGAGGGCGAGGAAACGGCTCGAGCTTTCGTCTGCGGTCGTGCGCGTGGCGAAGAGGGGCGCGAGCACCTGGGTGCGGACTTCACCGGGCGTCTCGACCCGGCGCCACAACGGGTGGAGAGCGGTCTCGTGGTAGTCGGGCGCGCGCTCGTCATCCCAGAACGGACCGAACGCGATCACGCGCGCCGCTTCGCCGTGTCCAGTCTCGTGGGTGCGGCCGACATAGAACGGGTTCGCGTCGGTGTCCGAACCGGCGCAGCCGTAGAGCGAGAACACCGCCAGCGCGGCGTTCGCCAACGCGCTCCAAGTCGTCGCCAGATTGGTCGCCAGATTGGCGCACGTTCGAACGCTCATCTCCCCTCCGCGTGCGAACGACCGAGTGGGCGAAGTTATGCTCGCTCGCCGCGAGGCGCAAACGAATGACCGAATCGAAGGGTCGTCAACGGATCTTCAGCGGCATCCAGCCGACCGGCGAGCCGCACTTGGGGAACTACCTCGGTGCGATCCGTCAGTGGGTGCAGCAGCAGAACGCGCCCGCGCCGCACGACGCGCTCTACTCGATCGTCGACTACCACGCGCTCACGATCGAAATGGAGCCCGGTTCGCTCGACCGCTTCACGCTCGACCTCACCGCGAGCCTCCTCGCCTGCGGCCTCGACCCGGAGCGGATCACCCTGTTCCGCCAGTCCGACGTTCCCGAGCACACCGAACTGGGCTGGATCTTCTCGTGCGTGGCCGCCATGGGCGATCTGCATCGGATGACCCAATTCAAGGACAAGGCCGACCAGAACAAGGACAACGTCAACGTCGGCCTGTTCGCCTACCCGGTGCTGCAGTCGGCCGACATCCTGCTCTACAAGGCCAACCTCGTCCCGGTCGGCGACGACCAGGTCCAGCACCTCGAACTCGCCCGCGAGTGCGCGCGCCGGTTCAACCGCCGCTTTGGCGAGACCTTCCCCGAGCCGCAGCCGCTGCTCTCCACCGTGCCGCGGCTGAAGGGACTCGACGGCAGCGCCAAGATGTCGAAGTCGAAGGGCAACACCGTCAGCCTGTCGGAAGCGCCCGAACAGATCCGCGCCAAGCTGAAAGTCGCCGTGACCGACCCGGCCCGGCTGCGCCGCAACGACCCGGGACATCCCGAGGTCTGCAACGTCTTCACGCTCCACGGCTGCTTCACCGGCCCGGCGAATCCGGCGCGCGTCGCCGCGATCGAAGCGGATTGCCGGAGCGCGGCGCTCGGCTGTGTCGACTGCAAGAAGGAGCTCGCCGACCGGATCGTCGAGCAGCTCGGGCCGATCCGCGACCGACAGGCGGCGTGGCGAGCGCGCCCCGACGATCTGCGCGATCTGCTCGAGAAGGGGCGCCGTAAAGCGGCCGAGATCGCGCGCGCGACGATGGAAGAGGTGCGTGTTCGCATCGGCGTCCGCGCGCCCCCCAATTCCCGGTGAGCCTCGCGACGGCGAGGAGCGCATCGTTCGTGGCGCTGTTGCTGGCGGCGGTCGGCTGCAGCACGTTGCTCGACGCCCGTCCACCGACGCTTGCGCCGGCGGCCGTCGAGCCGATGGCGCGTGCCCACGAGGCCCGCACGCGCGCCGCCGCACTGAGCGATCAGGAGCGGCGCGCGATGCTCGAAACGGCGCTGGCTGCGGCGCGCGCCGCGGCGGTTGCCGCTCCGGAGGAATTCCGCGCCGAGTTGCTGGTGCAGGACATCGAGCTTGAGCTTGACCCGCGCGGCGCTCGCGAGCGCTACGCCAACGGGCCGGCCGAAGGTGCCGCCAGCAAGGTGCTGGTCGCGCGAGCGCTGCTGCCCGACCGGTCGGTCGAGGCCCGTGCGCTGCTCGAGTCGGCGCTCAAGCAGGATGGGGGCTTTGCCTGGGCGCTCTACGGCCTCGCATTCGTCGAGCGCCGCGATGGCCACAGCGACCGTGCCCGCGAGCTGTGCGAGCAGGCGCTCCATCGCGATCCGTCGCTGATCGAGGCGCTGCGGCTGCTCGCCGACCTGTACGAAGGAGGCGATCGCGAGCGGGCGATCCAGGCGCGCCAGCTGCTGGTCGAGGTGACCGGCGGCGAGCTCACCGAACGCCACGCATTCGCTCAGCTGCTGCTCGAGGCGGACGACCGCAGCGACGCGAGCGTCGCGGTGCGGGAGCTGCGGGCGATCCTCGACGCGCTCGGAGATGCGACGACGCCCGCGGCGCGCGAGCTGGCGCGCGACTGCTGGCTCGACCTCGGGACCGCGTTCGCCCGGCGCGCGAACGACGAGCAGGCGATCATCGCGTGGCAGCGCGCGCTGGCGCTCGACCGGGAGTGCCTGACCGCGCTCTACAACGTCGGCGTGGCGGAGCAGCGGCGGGGCGATCTCGCGCGCTCTCTCGCGGCGTTCGAGGAGTATCTCGCTCGGGCGCAGTCGATGGAGCGATCGCTGCCCGTTGACCAAGTCCTCTACCGCCATTTCTACGTGCCGAACCAGGTGCGAACGTTGCGCGAGCGACTCGCAGAGAGCCCCGGGGATGCTGCGGGCGCCGCAACCGAAGTCGCTCCGACCGAAGTTGCGCCGACCGAGGATGCTGCAGCGGGCGCCGCTGGCGACGGCGCATGAGGCTGCGTTGATCGCCGTCGTGCAGCGAGTCGCGGAGGCGGATGTCACGGTCGACGGCGCCGTTGTGGGGCGGGTCGGCCGCGGCTTTGTCGTGCTCCTCGGTGTCGCGCGAGGCGATTCCGAGCGCGAGGCCGACTACCTCGCGCGGCGCATCCACGAGCTGCGGGTGTTCGAGGACGCCGTCGGGAAGATGAACCTCGCGCTCCCGGAAGTGCACGGCGGCGTGCTGGCGATCTCGCAGTTCACGTTGCTGGCCGGTCTCGCTCGCGGACGCCGCCCGGACTTTCTTGGCGCCGCCCCGCCCGACGAGGGCGAGCGCTGGTTCGATCGCTTCGTCGATCTCCTGCGCTCACGCGGCCTACCGGTCGAGACGGGGCGTTTCGGTGCGTCGATGGCCGTGCGCCTCATCAACGACGGACCGGCGACGTTCATCCTCGACACGAAGGTGCTGCTGCCGCCGTCGTGAACGCGGTGAGCTCGTCCGCAGTCCCGATCGTGGCAATCTCTGATTCGAGCCGCGCTCGTTCGCGACGTTGAAGGACGGCGCGCCACGGCGCTCGCACGCGGCGCGCGAATGGCGAGTCGATCTTCGCCAGCGCGCCGTCGGCTGTTCGAAGGAAGTTTCGGAGGTGGAGGTCGCGATCGACGATCTCGGCGCCGTGCCAGCGCGCGACGAACCGACCGAGGGCCGCGAACGCCTCGCGCCGCGCGTCGTGGTCGCGCGCGTCCGCCAGCCAGCGGTCGAGCGGCGTCGCGTTGAGCTCGCGCAGATAAAGGAACGAATCGACCAGGAACCCGTAACGCCGGGCTTCGCCGACCGCCAGCGCGAGTCTCGGTTGGAGTCCGAGTTCGGCAAGGAGCTCCAGTGCCGCAGCCTCGCCACGCACTCGAGAGCGCGCGGAAAACGTGGTGCGCAACACGCCGCTCACGCGGTCCCCGCTCGATGGGTACCAGTAGCGCTTTCGAATTGCGCCCGTCCCGAGGGGCGAGTCCTCGGGCGCGACCTGCGCGACATCTCCAGTGCGATGCGCTTTCAAGAGCGTCGCCGGCGCTTGAGCAAAGGCCGCGAATCGGGCGGCTCCGATGGCGCCACACGACGGCGGACGCTCCGGTTCGGACCCGACGATGTCGACCCGACAACGACATCGTTGAGGGTCTGGAAGCGGCTCGCGACTTTCGCCGCAAGTGCTTGGTTGACAGTATGTTGGCAAGAGCTAGGTTGCCCGTGGAATCGCGGCCGGGAAGGTGCGTTGATCGGCGCTCGGCAGATCGCCGCCGTCGACGATCGCTCGCAGCGGCGACCGCGGCGGCAGGGGTGGAAGATGGCGACGATCACCAAGAAAGAGCTGGTCAACCGGATCTCCGAGAAGACCGGTCAGACCAAGATCGTCGCCAAGGAGATCTTGCAGTCGTTCCTCGACGAGATCGTCCACGAGTTGTCGCTCGGCAACCGGCTTGAATTCCGCGACTTCGGCGTCTTCGAGGTGAAGCCACGACGCGCTCGTCGGGCTCAGAATCCGCGCACGCTGCAGAAGGTCGAAGTTCCGCCGAAGCGGGTGGTGAAATTCAAGGTCGGGCGGGTGATGCGCGACTTGGTGAGCGATGGCCTCGATCGAAGCCCGAAGGCGAAGGCCATCGCGGTCGAACCGAAGGCTCGGACAGCGCCCCCCGATGGCAAGGTCCCCCCGTCCGGAGTGTGACGCAGGCCGCGCTGCGCATCGCCGCGCCGTCGCCATCGGCGATTTCAGCGAGCCTCGATCGCCTGCGCGAGGTCGCGCTCGAGATCGTCCGCATCCTCGACGCCACACGAGATCCGGAGCAACCCGTCGTCAAGTCCACGCGCGCGCCGCAGTTCGACCGGAATCGACGCGTGGGTCATGCTCGGCGGGTGCTCGATGAGCGATTCGACGCCGCCAAGGCTCTCTGCGCATGCGAACAAGCGAGCGCGAGCGGCGACGCGTTTGCCACGCTCGACGTCGCCCTTCACGACGAACGAGATCATCCCGCCGAAGCCGTTCATCTGCGCGGCGGCGATGGCGTGGCCCGGATGGTCGCGCAAACCGGGGTAGTAGACCTTGCTGACTTGCGGGTGGGCGACGAGGAACCGCGCGAGGCGCTGCGCCGTCTGGCAGTGGCGCTCCATCCGCAGATGGAGGGTCTTCGTTCCGCGCAGGACCAGGAAGCAATCCTGCGGGCCCGGGACTGCACCGACCGCGTTCTGGAAGAAAGCCAGCCGCGCGGCGAGTTCGTCGTCGTTCACGATGAGCGCGCCGCCGATCACGTCGGAATGGCCGCCCAGGTACTTGGTCAGGCTGTGCACGACGATGTCGCAACCGAGTTCGAGCGGTCGCTGCAGGAACGGCGTGGCGAACGTGTTGTCGCAGACGACCTTGGCGCCAGCGGAATGTGCGAGCCGGGCCACGGCGCGCAGATCGCAGATCCGGAGTAGGGGGTTGGTGGGAGTCTCGGCGAAGACCAGGCGGGTGTTCGGTCGGAGCGCGCCTTGAAGCGCGGCGAGGTCGGCGAGGTCGACGTAGGTGAAGGTCACGCCAAAGTTGGCGTAGAGCTTCTCGAACAAGCGCCAGGTCCCGCCGTAGAGGTCGTCGCCGGCGACGACGTGATCGCCGCTCTTCAGCAGGTTCAGCACCGTATTGATCGCGGCGAGGCCGCTGGCGAAGCAGAGCCCATGTCGGCCGCTCTCGAGCGCCGCAAGATTGCGCTCGAGCGCAAGCCGCGTCGGGTTCTTGGTGCGCGCGTATTCGTAGCCGTCGATCGGCTCGGCCGGCGCGCGTTGACGGTAGGTCGAGTTCTGGTAGATGGGCACCATCAACGCCCCGGTCAGCGGGTCGGGCGGTTGCCCAGCGTGGACGGCGCGCGTGCCGAAGCCATCCGCGAGACCATCGGCGGCGTGCGAATCGTGCGAGGAGTTCATGAGCGCGAAGTGTAACCGACCGTTTCGCCCTGTCTCGGCGGCGTGCCGCGCGCTGGCGCGATGAAGTCATCGCTGGAGGCGCTCGATTGGAGCCGGGCATGCGCGCTGCTCGCGGCATCGGCCGAGAGTCCGCTCGGGCAACGACTGCTGCGCGGGCTGGTGCCGTTCCAGTCGCCTGACGCACTGATCGAAGCCGCCGATGCCGTCGGCGAAGCGCAGGCCGCGCTCGCATCGCAGGCGGCGCCGTCGTTCCAGCGCATCGATGACCTTGCGCCGCTGATCGACGCCGCGCGGCAGCGGGCGAGCGGATTCGACGGCCGCCAGCTCGCGCAGGTGCTTGCCGCTGTGAAGGCGGGGGAGTTCGTGCGCCAGCGCCTCGCGGCGCGATCCGCTGCGCCGCGGCTGCAGGCGCGCGCAAAGGCGATCCCCGATCTCGAGGCGTTGGTGGTCTTGCTCGAGCGGACGGTCGATGCCGCCGGCGCCGTGCTCGACGAAGCTTCGCCGGAACTGGCCGATGCGCGAAAATCGCTGCTCCCGGTGGAGCGGAGAGTGCGCGAGCTGGCGCTCGACGTCGCCGCCCGACCGGAGTGGCGGGCGCACTTGCGTGACGGGCCGCCGGTGTTGCGCGACGGGCGTTTGATGCTGGCGGTGAAGGCAGAGGCGCGCGGGCGGATCGCCGGGATCCTGCACGATCGATCGGCGTCCGGCGAGACGGCCTTCGTCGAGCCCCAGGAACTGATCGAACCGCAGAATCGCCTCGCCGACCTTCGAGCGCGCGAACGCCGGCTGGTCGATCGCATCTTGCTCGAGCGGACGCGCGAGGTGGTCCGCCTCGAGGCGCCGATGCACGAAGCGCAACGACGGCTCGCCAGTCTCGACGCGATCTTCGCGCGCGCGCGCTTCGGTCGTGCGATCGGAGGCCGCGTGGTGGCGACCGGGACCAGCGGAGCGCTGGTGTTGCGCCGGGCCTATCACCCGCTGTTGCTCCATTCGGCCGGCGCTTCGGGTCGGACGACGATCGTGCCGTTCGACCTCGAGCTCGGCAAAGCGTTCGATGCGCTGATCCTGAGCGGGCCGAACACCGGCGGGAAGACGGCGACGCTGAAGGCGGTCGGGTTGCTGGTCGCGTTGGCGCTCGCGGCGGTGCCGTTGCCGGTCGATGAGGGCAGCTTCGTGCCGTGGTTCGACGAAGTGCACGCCGATGTCGGCGACGAGCAGGATCTCGCGCAGAACTTGTCGACCTTCTCGGGCCATCTGCGACGGATCGCTGACGCGCTTCAGCGCGCCACGGCGAAGAGCCTCGTGTTGCTCGACGAGCTCGGCACTGGAACGGAGCCGAAGGAGGGTGAGGCGCTCGGGCGCGCGCTGCTGGTCGCGCTGCTCGAACGCGGTGCGAAGGTCGTCGCGACCACCCACCTGTCGGGGTTGAAGGATCTCGGATTCGAGGTCGAGCGGGTCGAGAACGCGTCGCTCGAGTTCGATGGCGACACGCTGCAGCCACTGTTCCGCCTCACGCTCGGTCTGCCAGGAGAGAGCAACGCGCTCAAGATCGCGCGCCGCCATGGCATCCCAGCGTCGATCGTCGATCGTGCGGAAGCGTGGCTGACGGGAGGGAGGGGCAGCGAAGTTGGCCGCGCTCGCGAGCAAGCGGCGCGTGCGCGCCAGGCCGCGGTCAACCACCTCGAGACGGCGGAGCGCTTGCGCCGCGAGTTGGAAGTGAGGGCGGCGGCGCTTGAAGAGCAGGAACGTGCGCTGACGGAGAAGGGGCGATTCCTCGCGGTTGAACGTGATCGTGAGGTCGAACGGGCACTCAAGGCGGCGCAGGAAGTCGGTCGCGCTGCATTGGCAGCGCTTGGGACGGTGCCGGCCAGCGTCGCCGCGCGCTTCGAGGGCGTGCGACGCTTCGTCGAGTCGATCGCTGATTCGTGTGCATTATCCGAGCGACGAGCGGCCTATCTTGGCCGGCTGAAGAAAGGGGACGCGGTCTACCTGCATCGCTACCGCGAGCACTGCGTCGTCCGCAAGGTCGATCTCATCAAGCGCAGCGTGACCGTCCTCTATCGCCAGCTTCCGGTCGAACTGCCGCTCGAAGAAGTGCAATTGCCCGACGCCGGCGGATGACTAAGGGATGATCCTCGCGTTGCGTCGCGGGGGCCGACGGCGTTACAACCGACCGCCATGGTGGAAGAACTGGGGCGACACATCCTCGTCGTCGAGGATGAAACCGTGATCGCTTGTCTGCTCGCCGACGTCTTCGGCGCCGGTGGCTATCGGGTGACGACCTGTCCGACCGTGGCGGAAGGACTTGCAGCTGTCCGCACGCATCGCGACATCGCGCTGTGCATCTCTGACTTCCTTCTGCCGGACCGCACCGGACTCGACTTCGCTCGGGAGGTATCGCGTCTACGCCCCGAGTTGCGAATCGTGCTCGCGTCGGCGTTTCTCGAGACCGAGATCGAAGAAGCGGTTGCGCGCGTGCCGTCGGTGGCGCTGGTCATCCGCAAGCCGCTCGATGTCTTCGATCTGCGTGCGCGCGTCGACGCTCTGGTCGCAGCGATCCCCAAACCAGGCGAAACGAGTTCTGCGGCCGCCTGCGATTAGCCCGGGGTTGACTCTCCGAGCGAGTCGGCTACGCTCCCGCGCTTCGCCGCTGGTATCGAAGAGGTGAGCGGAGCATTCGCGCTGACCGAAACGCACCAGCCCGATTCGGTCGCGCGCCACTTCGACCGCGAGTATCCGCGCCCACTAGCTTTGCTGGCGTAGCTCAACTGGCAGAGCACCCGCTTTGTAAGCGGGTGGTTGCGGGTTCAACTCCCGCCGCTAGCTCCACCGACTCCACACGTTTGGCTCTTGGGGGCTTGCGTCGGGGCGGGAGGCGGCGCGCCAGGCGGAGCGGAGAGCGCTCGGTTGGGAATGCGCGCTGCGGCGCGACGCTCCGGACAGTTTTCCTGACGGTTCCTAGGGGGAGATACCCAAGTGGTCAAAGGGGACGGACTGTAAATCCGTTGCCATCGGCTTCGCAGGTTCAAATCCTGCTCTCCCCACCACGCATCGCCTTGTGCGCCGGGCTCCACGCACTCGGACTCCACGCGCTCGGGCTCCACGCACTGAGGATGCTTGGCGAGTAGGCTCGAACCGGCCTCAACCCGGACCGGCCACGAGTTCGGGAATCGGAACCGGTCCTGCAACGTGGCGCAACGCGCTTGAGATCGACCCGGTAAGGTCGAACTGTTCACTGGCTTCGGGCGAGAGACCGTTTCGTCGTCGCCGGGCGGTTCGCGGAACCTCAATGGGCCGATCGGCGGAGACCTTGACGATCCGGGTGACTTTGATCCTGAGTGCGGGTGTAGCTCAATGGTAGAGCGCCAGCCTTCCAAGCTGGCTGTTGAGGGTCCGATTCCCTTCACCCGCTCCAAGGCACTTGCGTTGGCGGGGTCGAACGGGGAGGATCCTCCGCCCTTCGTCGGGCGAGAATCGAGCGCGACGAAGCCGCAGACGACTGAAAACACGTAGCGAACGACCAAGAAGACGAACCAGACAAACAACGCGCGGTGACGGAAGTTGTTGCGAGACAGTGCCGTCGGTGCGCGGCGAATCACCAGCAGATCGAACAACGGATCGACCAAGACTGACGACCGAATGCGACCGTGAACACGGTTCGCGAGGTCGGAGATCCAGGAGAGCAAAGGACCCATGGCGAAGGGTGTTTTCGAGCGCAAGAAGCCTCACGTGAACGTGGGCACGATCGGCCACATCGACCACGGCAAGACGACCTTGACCGCGGCCTTGATGACCTACTCGGCCGCCAAGTACGGCGGCACAGCGAAGTCCTACGCAGACATCGCGAAGGGCGGAACCGTCCGCGACGAGACGAAGACGGTGACCATCGCCGTTGCGCACGTCGAGTACGAGTCGGACAAGCGCCATTACGCGCACATCGACTGCCCAGGACATGCCGATTACATCAAGAACATGATCACGGGCGCGGCGCAGATGGACGGCGCCATCCTCGTGGTCTCGGCAGCGGATGGTCCCATGCCGCAGACGCGCGAGCACATTCTGCTGGCGAAGCAGGTCGGCGTGCCGCACATCTGCGTCTTCATGAACAAGTGCGACCTCGTCGACGACAGCGACCTGCTTGAGCTCGTCGAGCTTGAGGTCCGCGAACTGCTCACCAAGTACGAATTCCCTGGCGAGAAGACGCCGGTCGTCCGCGGTCAGGCGCTGGCGGCGTATCAGTCCCCGAAGGACCCGGTGGCGACGAAGTGCATCCAGGAACTGCTCGAAACGCTCGACACCTGGATTCCCCAGCCGTTGCGTGAGACGGAGAAGCCGTTCCTGCTCTCCGTCGAAGACGTGTTCAGCATCAAGGGTCGTGGCACGGTCGTCACAGGCCGTATCGAGCGCGGCATCGTCAAGGTCGGAGAAGCGCTCGAGATCGTCGGCTTCACCGACACTCAGAACACCACCTGCACTGGCGTCGAGATGTTCCAGAAGACGCTGGATGAGGGGCGCGCTGGCGACAACGTTGGTGTGCTGCTGCGCGGGGTTGAGAAGGAGCAGGTCTACCGTGGAATGGTGCTGGCGAAGCCGAAGTCGGTCACGCCGCACTCGACGTTCGATTGCCAGGTGTACATCCTGAGCAAGGAAGAGGGTGGGCGTCACTCGCCGTTCTTCAAGGGCTACCGCCCGCAGTTCTATTTCCGGACGACTGACGTCACCGGCAGTGCGACCGCCCTGCTAGGGGGTGCTGAAATGGTCATGCCGGGCGACAACGTGCAGATGACGGTCGAGTTGATCTCCAAAGTCGCCATGGAATCCGGGCAGCGATTTGCCATTCGCGAAGGCGGCAAGACCGTCGGCGCTGGCGTCGTCACCAAGATCCACGTGTGAGCTGCGCGCGACGATGACCCGACGGGCGATCGCTCGGCGGGTCGGCTTGTCGGTGTGAGACACCGTGGCGACCCTGGCTCTAAAAGAAACGGCAGATCCAAGTCATGCGCGAGTGGATGTTTCTCGAGTGCGTCGCCTGCGGGAATCGGAACTACCGCACTCCGAAAGACCCCAAGGACACGAACAAGCTCGAACTGAAGAAGTACTGCAAGTTTTGCCGCGGGCACCGTTCACACAAAGAGAAGCGAAAGTAGGTCAGCGCTAGGGCAGGTCGCGAGCCATCGTCGGCGCACGCAGGCGCGTGCGCCTTTCTTTCGGGAGAGCCGCCGAAGCAGCGTACGGCGACTCGCACGGACCGAGAGGGGTCGATGTTCAAATACAAGCCGGGTGAGGGTGGAATCGCCCGAGCGACCGCATTCTGGTCGCTCGCCGGCTTTGCGTTCCTTGCGGGACACCGCTTCTTCCTCTGGTCGCAGCGGTGGAACTTCTTCGAGAGGGACCTGCTCGGTTTCGAGATTCCGGTGCTCGCGTTCCCGTTGACGCCGGGCTTTCTAGGCGCGCTCGCGATCTTCGCGGTCGCGGCGTGGGGCACGCTGCGCCTAGTGAACGCGCCGAAGTTCGCCGATCTGCTGATCGACACCGAACTCGAGATGAAGAAGGTCACTTGGCCTTCGTTCGACGAAGCGCGCAAGGCGTCGATGATCGTGATCGCCTGCGTCATCATCCTCTCGAGCTTCCTGCTCTTGTCCGATTTCGGGCTCGAGAACTTTTTCTTCAAGGTCCTCTACGGAGGCTCTGCCGATGGTCGGTGAGTCGACTCACCCCGCGGCCAGCGCTCCGAAGGAGTTCCGCTGGTACGTGGTCCGCGTAGCTTCGAATCGCGAAGAGCGAGTCCGCGACAATCTGCTCGCTCGCGTGAAGGCGGCCGGCACGCACGAGCGGATCCGCACCGTCCTGGTTCCGACGGAGAAGTTCACCGAGATCAAGGGCGGCAAGCGGCGCGAGGGGCAGCGGAAGATCTTCCCGGGCTACATCCTGGTCGAGATGCTCCTCGATGAGGAAAGCTGGTACCTCGTCCGCGGCACGAGCGGGATCGGTGACTTCATCGGCTCCGATAACCTCCCAATGCCGATGGAGCCGCACGAGGCTGAGAAGCTCGTCGGCGGGCTCAAGTCGGCCGAGGAGAAGCCCAAGCTCGATATCCAGTTTGGCATCGGCGACAAAGTGAAGATCAAGGAAGGCCCGTTCGAGAACTTCAGCGGTGTCGTCGCCGAAGTCCATCCGCAGAAGGGACTCGTGCGGGTGAACGTGATGATTTTCGGGCGCGAGACGCCGGTGGAACTCGAGTACTGGCAGGTCGAGGCAGTCTGAGTCTGAGTCTGAGTCTGAAACGGGGCGCTGGCGGGGTAGGCGAAGGTCGTTTAGCGATTGAACGAGCAATGAGGTGAGGTGTCGCGAGGACTCGCGCACCTCGAGCGTCGGCGACACGGTCGCTGCGATCAGGAGGTAGCGGTGGCTGCTGCAGGAACCAAGGTAGTCCACGTCGTTGTCAAGCTTGCGCTGAACGCGGGGCAGGCGACGCCCGCGCCGCCGGTCGGCACCGCGCTCGGCCCGCACGGCATCAACATCGGGATGTTCGTCAAGCAGTACAACGACGCGACTCGCCCCCAGCAGGGGACGGTCGTGCCGGTCGAGCTCACGATCTTCAAGGACAAGAGCTTCTCCTTCATCCTCAAGACGCCGCCGGCATCGGTGTTGTTGAAGAAGGCGGCGAACATCGCGAAGGGGTCGGGGATCGCCGGCAGAGAGACCGTCGGGACGGTCTCCAAGAAACAGGTCGAGGACATCGCGAAGGTCAAGCTGCCTGACTTGCGCGCGAACTCGATTGGCGCCGCGATCCGCATCGTCGAAGGGACGGCTCGCTCGATGGGCATCAAGGTCGAGGGCTGATTCGCGAACGCGTGTTCGCTGGCGCATCCTGCGCCGTCCGTTGGGTGCGGTCTGTTCGGCACCGCCAGAGGGTCGGTCCGGTCGAGGGGTGAGTTGGGTTCGAGGCGGTGAACCGTCTCGACGCGAAGGGTTGGCTGTGATCGACGAGCAACACGACGGTCGACGAGCACACGACTGGGTCGGGCGTCGTGACGCCTAGCCAGTGCAAGGTCAGGTAGCGAGACACCATGCGACAGCGTTCCAAGCGCTACCAGGAGAACCAGAAGGTGCTCGGCACCCGCCGCAGCGCCCCGCTCACCGAAGCGGTGGATCTCCTGAAGCGGATGAAGCCGCCGAAGTTCGACGAGACGGTGGACATTGCCGTTCGCCTCGGCATCGACACCAAGAAGTCTGATCAGATCGTCCGCGGTGCGATCTCCCTGCCTCACGGCGTGGGCAAGACGGCGCGCGTGATCTGCTTCGCGAAGGGTGATCGAGTCGATGCGGCGAAGGCAGCGGGTGCCACTGAGGTCGGTGGCGAAGAGCTCGCCAAGCGGATCAGCGATGGCTGGTTCGACTTCGACGTCGTCGTCGCGGCGCCCGACATGATGGGTGTCGTTGGACGTCTCGGCAAAGTGCTCGGACCGCAGGGAAAGATGCCGTCGCCCAAGAATGGCACGGTGACTGCGGATGTCGGCAGCGCGGTTCGCGAGTTTGCTGCCGGCAAGGTTCAGATTCGCGCGGATGCGCACGGGATCGTCCACGCGCCGGTCGCCAAGCGGTCGTTCGCGCCGGAGAAGATCGTCGCCAACATCGAGGCGATCCTCACCTTCATCCGGGCGCAGAAGCCAGCGGCGTCGAAGGGCGTCTACATCCAGAGCGTCGCGCTCTCGACGTCGATGGGGCCCGGCGTCTTCGTGGAAGGGGTCTGAAAGCCATGGCGAACCGGATCAATGCGGCGGTGGTCAAGGAATACCAGAAGCGCCTTGGCGCTTCCCCGGACTTCGTAGCGGTCGACACCGCTGGGATTTCCGTCGCGCAGTTCACGGACTTGCGCAGGCTCGCCCGCGCCAAGGGCGTCAGCGTGCTGGTCGTGAAGACGTCGCTCGTATGTGTGGCGCTGAAGGACGCCGTCCAGCCGGACGAGTTGCGCGACGTGCTGGCGGGAGCTTCGGCGTTGATCTACGGCGGTGAAGGGCTGCCTGCTGCCGTGCGATTGGCCGCCGACTTCGGAAAGAAAACCGGAAAGCTGGCCGTTCGCGGCGGAGTGTTCGAGAGCAAGGTGTTGAAGCCCGCGGAAGTCGCGAAATTCAAGGACATCCCGGACCGCAAGACGTTGCTTGCGCAAGTTCTCTCTGTGATCGCCGCGCCGCTCACCGGCGTGCTCGCGCTCACGCAGAGTCTCCTCACGTCGCCGGCGGCCCTCGCGGACGCGCTGGCTCGGAAGCAGGAGAAGACGGCCGCCTGAGTACTGCCACCAAGGCACGGGACCCGGCGCTTCGCTTCGGCGAGCGCGCGATCACGTGTCGGCGCAGGGGGATTCGGAATCGCCCACGCGCTGCCCGTTACGACAGAGAACGATGGAAACGCGCCTTCGGGCGCTGGATCTGAACCACGGAGGATGCGATGTCGCAGGCGATCATGGACCGACTCAACGCCCTGGTGGATGGCTCGTCCAAGCAGGTGTTGACGGCGATCTCGAAAATGACGGTTATCGAGCTCGCGCAGTTCAAAAAGGACTTCGAGACCGTCTTCGAAGTGCAGGCGGCGATCGCAGTCGCGGCCGCAGCGCCGAGTGCTGGCGCCGGCGAGGCGAAGCCGGAGGTGAAGACCGCCTTCGACGTCGTCCTGGTGGCTTCCGGCGAAAAGAAGATCCAGGTCATCAAGGTGGTTCGCGAGATCACCGGCCTCGGTCTCAAGGAAGCCAAGGACCTCGTCGAGGCGGCGCCCAAGCCGGTCAAGACGGGGCTCACCAAGGAAGAGGCCGAAGAGATCAAGAAGAAGCTCACGGAGAACGGCGCCACCGTCGAGATCAAGTGACGCGACTTCTCGCGTCCTTCGGTTGAAAACGCCCGGCCCGCGCATGCGCGTTGGCCGGGTTTGCGCGCTTGGGCTGAGACCCGTTTCCCGCAGAGCTGAGAGGGCCGCATGGAGATTCGGCGGTTCGGTAAGTATCCCGTCATCAGTGACGTTCCGTCGCTGACTGACATCCAGGTCGTCTCGTACGCAGAGTTCCAACAGGCGGAGAAGCCGTTCAATCGGCGTGAAGACTCCGGCCTCGAGGCGATCCTGCGCGAGACGTTCCCGATCCAGTCGTACGACAAGACGATGGGATTGCAGTACGTCGGCTACGAGCTTGGCCGCCCGCGCTACACCCCGGACGAATGCCGGGTGCTGTCGTTGACGTATGGGTCTCCGTTCCGGATCCGCGTTCGGCTCGACAAGCCTGATCCGGTCGAAGAGTGGGTCTATCTCGGCGAGATCCCGATTCTCACGGGCGGTGGCGAGTTCATCGTCAACGGCTCGGAACGCGTGATTGTCAGCCAGTTGCACCGCTCGCCGGGCGTTGACTTCTCCCTGGAAGTTGTCGCTGGCGAGAAGAAGCTCCACTCGTGCTGGATCATCCCGGAGCGTGGCAGCTGGATCGAACTAGCGGTCAGCAAGAAGGACGTGCTCGGGATCAAGATCGACCAAAGCGGTCGGTTCCCCGCGACGGCGTTCCTGCGCGCGATGTCTGAGGAGTACTCGACCAACGAGTCCCTGATCCGCCTGTTCCACAACACCAAGGTTGTCAAGATCAAGGGTGTCAAGCAGGCCGAGAAGGACCTGCTTGGCCAGTACATCGTCGGTGACATCGTCGACGCCGGCACGGGCGAGATCCTCATCGCCGGTGGCGCGCTGCTGACCGAAGAGAACCTGAAGATCATCCTCGAGAGCGAAATGAAGCAGCTCGAGGTGATCGACGGGATGGATGATCCGCTCATCCTCCACACGATCGCCGAAGACGACACCAACAGTCACGAGTCGGCGCTGCTCAAGATCTACAACCGGCTGCGACCGAGCAATCCGAGCAATCTCGACAAGGCCAAAGAGCTGTTTCACGAGCGCTTCTTCGACGCCTCGCGCTACCGCCTCGGCAAGGTTGGTCGCTTCCGCATCAATCGCAAGTACGGACAGCAGATCAACCTCGAGGAGATGACGCTCCACCGTGACGACATCATCAACTCGATCCGTTACATCCTCGACCTGCGCGCCGGCCGCGGCGAGATCGACGACATCGACCACCTCGGCAACCGGCGCGTTCGCACGATTGCCGAGCTCGCCGCAGAGGAGTTCCGCAAGGGCTTCCTGAAGCTCCGCCGCACCGCGCAGGAGCGCATGAATCTCGAGCCTCCGGAGACGGCGACGCCGCGCACGCTGATCAACAGCAAGACGATCAGCTCAGCGATCGACTACTTCTTCGGCCGCAGCGAGCTCTCGCAGGTCGTCGACCAAACCAATCCGCTCGCACAGCTGACGCACGAACGGCGCCTGTCAGCCCTCGGTCCTGGCGGCTTGAACAGGAAGCGCGCCGGGTTCGAAGTTCGCGACGTTCACATCTCTCACTACGGCCGCATCTGTCCGATCGAGACGCCGGAAGGCACCAACATCGGGCTGATCGCGTCGCTCTCGATCTACTCCGGTCTCGACCAGTACGGCTTCCTCGTGACGCCTTACCAGGTTGTGCGGAAGGGGCGGTTGACCGACGAGGTCAAGCTGCTCCGAGGCGACGAGGAGTCCGACGCGATCATCGCTCCCGCCGACACCGAGGTCGACGACAAGGGCGCCATGCTCGCCGAGCGCGTGCTTGTGCGAAAGAAGGGCGAGTTCGCCTACGTGCCGGCCGACGAGGTCCACTTCCGCGACATCTCGCCGCAGCAAGTCGTCGGCGTCTCCGCTTCGCTGATCCCGTTCCTCGAGCACGACGACGCCAACCGCGCACTGATGGGATCGAACATGCAGCGGCAGGCGGTGCCGCTCGTCCGCACGGAGCCGCCGCTCGTCGGGACCGGCATGGAGCTGCACGTCGCGCGCAACTCCGGCATGGTGACCGTCGCTGCGGAAGACGGCACGGTCACGTACGTCGACTCGAAGAAGATCAAGGTCGGCGATCACGAGTACCCGCTGCGCAAGTTCGTCGGACTGAACGAGAAGACCTGTCTGAATCAGCGGCCGATCGTCGCCGAAGGCGAGGTGGTCAAGAAAGGGCAGGTCATCGCCGACGGCGCCGCGACGTCGAATGGCGAGCTGGCGCTCGGCAAGAACGTCCTGGTCGGCTTCATGATCTGGGACGGCTACAACTTCGAAGACGCGATCATCGTCAGCGAGCGTTTGGTCAAGGATGACTCCTACACGTCCATCCACATCAACGAGTTCGAGGTCGAGATCCGCGAAACGAAGCTCGGTCGCGAGGAGTTCACCCGCGATATCCCCAACGTCGGCGAACGCGCGCTCAAGAACCTCGACGAGTCCGGGATCGTGATGGTCGGCACCAAGGTGAGGTCGGGAGACATCCTGGTCGGCAAGGTCTCGCCGAAGAGCAAGTCGGAGCTCACGCCGGAAGAGAAGCTGCTTCACGCGATCTTCGGCCGCGCCGGCGAGGACGTGAAGAATGATTCGCTCGAAGTGCCGTCGGGCGTTGAGGGCGTCGTCATCGACGCGCAGAAGTTCTCGCGCAACATCGACACCTCGGAAGAGCAGAGCGCCAAAAACCTGTTGAAGATCCGGCGCGCGGAGAAGCAGTTCCTCACGCTGTTCCGCGCCGAACTGCAGAAGCTCGTCGATGAGCTCGAGCGGGTCACCAAGGCCGAGGTGGCTGATCCGACGACCAGCAATCGCATCGTGATCGAGGAAGAGGCGGCGTTCCCCGAGTTGCGCCGCCAGCTCGACGTTGCGCGTTCCCACGTTCTCGATCGGATCGATCACGCGTTCGGCATGCCGGCCTACAAGCTGTTCAAGGACGCTTCCGACCGGATCGACACCGCCGAGAACGAGAAGAACAAGTTGGTCAACAAGCTGTCGCGCGGCGACGAGCTTCCGACCGGCGTGCTCGAGATGGTGAAGGTCTACGTCGCGACCAAGCGCTCGCTGTCGGTTGGCGACAAGATGGCAGGTCGCCACGGCAACAAGGGCGTGATCGCGAAGATCCTCGCCGAAGAGGACATGCCGTATCTCGAGGACGGCACGCCGGTCGACATTCTGCTGAATCCGCTCGGCGTGCCGAGCCGCATGAACGTCGGCCAGATCCTCGAGACGCTGCTTGGATGGGCCGGAAAGAAGATCGGTTTCCGGGCCGTGACACCGGTCTTCGATGGCGCGAGCGAGCAGGAGATCAAAGACGCTCTGCGTGAAGCCGGCCTTCCCGAGGACGGCAAGGTGACGCTGTTCGACGGTCGCACCGGCGAACCGCTTGATCAGACGGTCACCTGCGGCCAGATCTACATGCTGAAGCTGCACCACCTCGTCGACGACAAGGTGCATGCACGCGCGACCGGGCCGTACTCCTTGATCACGCAGCAACCGCTCGGAGGCAAGGCGCGTTTCGGCGGCCAGCGCTTCGGCGAGATGGAAGTGTGGGCGCTCGAGGCGTACGGCGCCGCGAACGTGTTGCAAGAACTGCTGACGGTCAAGTCGGACGACGTCGAGGGGCGCACGAAGATCTACGAGGCGATGGTGAAGGGGACCAACATCCTCGAGCCAGGGACGCCGGTCTCGTTCGATGTGCTCACCAACGAAATCCGCGGCTTGGCGTTGAACATGGAATTGCATCGCCGACGGGTCAGCTGACCTAAGACCTGACGGATGGCGCGCGGCCGCTCTGCGCGCCATCGGTCGGGTCGAGAACCAGGAGTCGACCGGCGGCGGTCGGCTCCGCGATGATGAGGTGCGAACGAGATGCTCGAGGTCGACGTCTTCCACCGCGTCCATGACTACGCCTGTGTCACGGTGAAGCTCGCTTCTCCGGAGGACATCCGTGGTTGGTCGTTCGGCGAAGTGAAGAAGCCGGAAACGATCAACTACCGCACGTACCGGCCTGAGAAAGATGGCCTGTTCTGCGAGAAGATCTTCGGCCCGACCCGCGACTGGGAGTGCTTCTGCGGGAAGTACAAGGGGATCAAGCACCGCAACATCGTTTGCGATCGTTGCGGCGTACAGGTGACGCACAGCAAGGTGCGTCGCAAGCGCCTTGGCCACATCAACTTGGCCGCGCCGGTCGCCCACATCTGGTTCTTCAAGGCGACCCCGTCGCGCATCGGCAACCTGCTCGACATCAAGGTCAGCTCGCTCGACAAGGTCATCTACTTCCAGGAATACATCGTCATCGACGGAGGCACGACCCCGCTCAAGCGCGGTCAGATGCTGAGCGAGGATGAATACCGCCAGGCGCGGCAGCTCTACGGCGACAACTACGAATCGGACATGGGTGCCGAGGCCGTCCGCAAGATGCTGTTGAAGCTCGAGCTGAGCAAGATCTCGCTCGAGCTGCGCGAAGAGCTGAAGACCACCCGAAGCAAGCAGCGCAAGAAGGACATCATCAAGCGGCTGAAGACGGTCGAGCAGCTGCGCGACTCGCCGAACAAGCCGGAGTGGATGATCCTCGACGTCATCCCGGTGATTCCGCCTGACCTGCGTCCGCTCGTCCTGCTCGAGAGCGGCAACTTCGCGACGTCGGACCTGAACGACCTCTATCGCCGCCTGATCAACCGCAACAACCGCCTGAAGAAGCTGCTCGACCTGAACGCCCCCGAGGTCATCATCCGCAACGAGAAGCGGATGCTGCAGCAGTCGGTCGACTCGCTGTTCGACAACGGCCGCTGCCGCCGTCCGGTGCTCGGAACAAGCAATCGGCCGCTCAAGTCGCTCACCGACATGATCAAGGGCAAGCAGGGCCGGTTCCGCGAGAACCTGCTCGGCAAGCGCGTCGACTACAGCGCGCGCTCAGTCATCGTCGTCGGCCCGGAGCTGAAGCTCCACCAGTGCGGCCTGCCGAAGAAGATCGCGCTTGAGCTGTTCCAGCCGTTCATCATTCGCCGGCTGAAGGAGCTCGGCTACGCCGACACCATCAAGTCGGCCAAGAAGATGCTGGACCGCAAGGAGCCTGAGGTCTGGGACATCCTCGAGGAGGTCATCAAGTCGCACCCGGTGCTGCTCAATCGCGCGCCGACCCTCCACCGCATGGGCATCCAGGCCTTCGAGCCGGTCCTCGTCGAAGGCAACGCGATCAAGATCCACCCGTTGGTCTGCACTGGTTACAACGCCGACTTCGACGGTGACCAGATGGCCGTCCACCTGCCGCTCTCCTACGAGGCGCAGGTCGAGGCGGCCGCGTTGATGATGGCGCCGAACAACATCTTTTCGCCGGCGCACGGCCGTCCGATCATCACGCCGACGCAGGACATCGTGCTCGGGTGCTACTACCTCACCGTCGATCGCCCGCAGGAGAAGGGCGAGGGCAAGGCGTTCCGCGATGCGTTCGAGGCGCTGCGTGCCTACGCCGACAAGAAGATCTCGCTCCATGCGCGCATCAAGGTGCGCATCGGTCCGGGTCGCATTGTCCGCACGAAGGAGGGTGACAAGCCCTCGGAGGGGCTGGTCGAAACCACCGTCGGGCGGCTTGTCCTGAACGACACGCTCTCGAACAATGACGTGTTCTTCAACGTCACGCTCGACAAGAAGGGCATCGCGCGCCTCATCGAGGACGTTTACAAGCGGACCGGCCAGGAAGCGACCGTCGAGCTGCTCGATCGCTTGAAGGAACTCGGCTTCAAGTCGGCGACGCTCGCCGGCCTTTCGTTCTCGATTGGCGACCTCTCGGTCCCGCGCGAAAAGGACAAGGTTCTCGCCGAGGCTGACAAGAAGGTCGAGACGATCGAGAAACAGCTGGCCAACGGCGTCATCACCGACGGCGAGCGATACAACCAGATCGTCGACGTCTGGACGCACGCGCGCGAGAAGATCGGCCAGGAAATGATGCGCGGGCTAAAGGACGACGCCCGCAACGGCAAGCCGTACCTGAACCCGATCTTCGTCATGGTCGACTCGGGCGCCCGCGGCTCGGTCGAGCAGATCCGGCAGCTTGCAGGCATGCGCGGCCTAATGGCGAAGCCGAACGGCCGCATCATCGAAACGCCGATTCGCGCCAATTTCCGTGAAGGGTTGCGCGTTCTCGAGTACTTCAGCTCGACGCACGGCGCTCGCAAGGGGCTCGCCGACACGGCACTCAAGACTGCGGACTCGGGCTACCTGACCCGCAAGCTTGCGGATGTCGCGCAAAACGTCGTCGTCACCCAGCATGACTGCCGCACGATCGGCGGCGTCGCGAAGTCACCGATTTACAAGGGTGACCGGCTTGAGGTTCCGCTTTGGGAGCTCATCCGTGGCCGTGTTTCGCGCGACACCCTCACCGATGTGGCGACCGACGAAGTCGTCGTGAAAGAAAGCGAACTCATCACCGAAGAGATCGCCAAAGAGGTCGAGAAACTCGGGTATCCGAAGGTGCGCGTCCGCTCGCCGTTGACGTGCGAGTCCTCGCTCGGAACCTGCCAGCTTTGCTACGGAATGGACCTTTCACGCGGCCAGCTCGTCGAGCTTGGCCTCGCGGTCGGGATCATCGGCGCGCAGTCGATCGGCGAGCCGGGCACGCAGCTGACGATGCGCACGTTCCACATCGGCGGCGTCGCGTCGCGCGAACTCACGGTCTCCGACGTCAAGGCGCGCCGTGAAGGCGTCGTGCGCTTCTCGCAGTTGCGCGCGGTCGTGAATGCCGCCGGCGAGCGGGTCGTCCTCGATCGCCAGGGCGAGCTCGTGCTCGAGGATGCGAAGGGCCGCGAGATCGATCGTTATTCCGTTCCGCTCGGCGGCTTGATCGTCGTCAAGGACGGGCAAGAGGTGAAGGCTGGTTCGCCGCTCGCGTCGTGGGATCCGAACCACACTCCGATCCTCTCCGACCGCGAAGGCGTCGTCCGCTACAAGGACGTCATCGACGGCAAGACCGTGAAGGTCGAGAAGGACGCCAACGGCAACACGCGCCGCATGGTGATCGAGCACAAGGGCGATCTGCACCCCGAGATCGTGATCGAAGACAAGAAGGGCGTCCTGCTCGACAGCCACCCGCTGCCTGAGCGGGCCTACATCATGGTCGAGGAAGGCAACAAGGTCTCGATCGGCGACTTGCTCGCCAAGAAGCCGAAAGACGCCGCCGACGTCCAGGACATCACCGGCGGCCTGCCGCGCGTCACTGAGATCTTCGAGGCCCGCAAGCCTAAGGAACCGGCCGTCATGGCCGAGATCGACGGCACGGTCGAGCTCGCGAAGGAGCTCAAGCGAGGCAAGCGCACCATCTTGGTGAAGCCGGACGCCGAGAATGTGCCGCCGATGGAGCACCTCGTGCCGCACGGACGCCACCTGTTGGTGCGTTCGGGCGACCGCGTGCGCGCTGGCGATCCGCTGATCGAAGGCCCGCTCGTCCCGCAGGATCTGCTGCGCATCAAGGGCGAGGACGAACTGCAGACCTACCTGCTCCGCGAGGTGCAGTCGGTCTACCGTTCACAGGGCGTGTCGATGGACGACAAGCACATCGAGGTGATCATCGCCCAGATGTTGCGCAAGGTCCGGATCGAGGATCCGGGCGACACCGACTTCCTCCCCGGATCGATGGTCGATCGCCACGTCTTCCGGATCACCAACGAGCGGATGCGCAAGGAGCGCAAGAAGGGTGCGACGGCCGAGTCGGTCCTACTTGGGATCACGAAGGCGGCGCTGCAGTCTGACTCGATGATCTCGGCGGCATCCTTCCAGGAGACGACGAAGGTCTTGACCGAGGCGGCGATGGCGGGCAAGCGGGACGAGCTCGTCGGCCTGAAGGAGAACGTCATCCTTGGCAACCTCGTCCCGACCGGGACCGGGTTCAAGCACTACCACCAGTCGCGGGTCAAGCTGCACGGCGAGACCATCGAATTTGCGCCGGACGAACCGGAGGCAGGGGCGGAGGATGCCGAGACGGCAGGAGCCGGGAAGGTCGCGTAAGCGGCTAGACAGGTCGAGAGCCCGACGGACTGCAAGCAGGACGCCGGGTTGAAAGCAGACACCGATTCGCTTGAATCACCGGCCCTTTTCGGGGCCGTTCCAGCAGTGCCCACCGGGGCTTGAAGGGTTTCATGCCGACGATCAACCAACTGGTCCGCAAGGGCCGCAACTTCAAGGTGAAGCGGACGCGCTCGCCAGCCCTTGACGCTTGCGCTCAGAAGCGTGGCGTGTGCACGATCGTGCGCACGATGACGCCGAAGAAGCCGAACTCGGCGTTGCGCAAAATCGCGCGAGTCAAGTTGTCGACCGGAAAGGAAGTCACGGCGTACATCGGCGGGGTCGGCCACAACCTGCAGGAGCATTCAATCGTGCTCGTGCGCGGCGGTCGTGTCCCGGACCTCCCCGGCGTTCGCTACCACATCGTCCGAGGTACGCTTGACTCGGCCGGCGTGACCGATCGCAAGCAGGGTCGTTCGCTCTATGGAGCGAAGCGTCCCAAGACTTGAGCACGCGACTTGAGCACGCGACCTGAGCGCTCGATCCAAGCCAACCGCCGTCCGCTGACCCAAAAGCACCGAACCTGAAGAGCACCCATGCCACGGAAGTACGAGTCGACCGAGAAGTTCCTCCGCCCTGACCCACGATTCGGGAGCAAGCTGGTCTCTCGTTTCGTGAACTGCGTGATGCAAGGCGGCAAGAAGTCGGTCGCGCAGGCGGTCGTCTACGAAGCGATGGATTTGCTCAAGAAGAAGATCCCCGAAAAGGAACCGCTCGACGTCTTCACCGACGCGATCGGCAACGTGAAGCCGATGGTCGAGGTTCGCTCCCGCCGTGTCGGCGGCGCGACGCTGCAGGTTCCGCATGAGGTCAAGCGCACGCGCCAGCAGAGCCTGGCGATCCGCTGGATCCTCGAAGGCGCGCGCGGGAAGAAGGGCAAGCCGATGTGCAAGCGGCTCGCCGAAGAACTCTTCGACGCATTCAACAAGCAGGGCTCGGCATACACGAAGCGCGAGAACACGCACAAGATGGCCGAGGCCAACGAGGCGTTCGCGCACTTCGCCTGGTGATCCAAGCCGCGCGCGCGGCGCTCTCGATCGTCAATCGTTCACGGCCCGCCTCGCGCGGGCCGTGCTCGTTCCAGCGTCCGGTGCCGCGGGCTGCACATGTCCGCAACGCCGGACGCGCGTAAGCGGCGAGCTATGCTCGCCCGGATCGTTCTTGCCCCGTCGCCCGCTCCGTCCCGAGTCCTCCGCCATGCCGGTCGACCTGAAGCACGTCCGCAATATTGGCATCGTCGCCCACATCGACGCGGGCAAGACCACGCTCAGCGAACGCATCCTTTACTACACGAAGAAGGAGCATCGCATGGGCACGGTCGACGAGGGGACCGCGAAAATGGACTACCTCGAGGAGGAGCAGGAGCGCGGAATCACCATCACGTCGGCGGCGACCACGTGCCATTGGAAAGGACACCACGTCAACCTGATCGACACGCCGGGCCACGTCGATTTCACAGCGGAGGTCGAGCGATCGCTCTCGGTGCTCGACGGCGCAGTCGGCGTTTTCTGCGGCGTCGCGGGTGTTCAGGCGCAGTCAGAGACGGTCTGGCGCCAGGCGGATCGGCACCACGTCCCGTGCATCGCCTTCGTCAACAAACTCGACCGCACCGGTGCAGACCCCGACCGTGCGGTCCGCTCGATCCGGGCCCGCCTGCGCGCCAATGCCGTCCCCGCGCAGCTCCCGATCGGGTGCGAACGCGATTTCGCCGGGGTGGTCGACCTCGTTCGCGAGGTCGCACTGCTCTGGACCGACGAACTCGGCGAGCGGTACGTCGAGGAGCCGATCCCCGCCGAGATGCGCGATGACGCCGTGCTGGCGCGAGCCGAACTGGTCGAACAGGTCGCCAACGTCGATGACCAGCTATCGCTCCTGTTTCTCGAGGGCAAGCCGATCGGCGCAGACGCGCTCAAGGCGGCGCTAAGGCGTGCCGTCATCGCTCGCACGCTCGTGCCGGTGTTCTTCGGCGCCGCCTTGCGCAACCGCGGCGTGCAGCCGGTGCTTGATGCCGTGATCGATTACCTGCCGTCACCGCGCGATGCGGGGGCGATGGAGGTGGAGCGGGTCGACGGCAAGGGAATGGAGAAGTTCGCGCCCGAGCCCGACGAGGACCTGCTGGCGCTCGCTTTCAAGACGATCCACGACAGCCACGGCGACCTGACGTTCCTGCGGATCTACAGCGGCACTCTCAAGACCAACCAGTCGATCTACAACGTCCGCGAACAGAAGGCGGAGCGCGTCGGGCGGCTCTACCGGATGCACGCCGACGAACGCGAACCGGTCGACGAAGTGGGACCCGGCGACATCATCGTGGCGGTCGGGTTGCGTTTCACCAAGACCGGCGACACGCTGTGTCCGAAGCCGCGCGCCGTGCAGATCGGCGGGATGCTGTTTCCCGATACCGTCATCTCGCAGTCGATCGAGCCCAAGACTGCGGCCGACCGCGATCCGCTGAACGAGGCGCTCAACTTCGTCGCGCGCGATGATCCGACGTTTCGTTTCCGCTTCGACGAGGAGACCGGGCAGGCGATCGTTTCCGGGATGGGGGAGCTCCATCTGGAGATCGTCGGTAACCGCATCGCGCGCGACTACAAGGTCCCGATCCGCGTCGGCAAACCGCGCGTCGCCTATCGGCAGACGGCGGCGCAGGCGACCGAGGGCGATGCAACGTTCCGCCATGTCTTCGCGGGCAAGCCGCAGTTCGGCCGGATCCGGCTTCGCGTCGAGCCGCGCGAACTGATCCAGCCGACGGTCGCCCTTTCAATCCCGAACGAGCGCGTGCATCGCCAGTTCTGGCTCGGAATCGAGCAGGCGGCGAAGGCCGCGCTCAAGTCGGGGCTCGACCTCGGATATCCGATCGTCCGTGTCCATGTCGAAGTCTTCGACGGTGAGACCCGGGATGGGGAGACGACGGAGGCCGCGCTGGCGAAGGCGACGGATGATGCGTTCCATGCCGCCATGAAGCAGGCCGGCACGGTGCTGCTCGAACCGATCATGTCGTTCGAGGTGCAGACGCCGACCGAGTTCATGAAGGCGATCACCGGTGACCTGAACTCGCGGCGGGGGACCATCGAGCAAGTCGACAACCAGGGGGATCAGGCCAAGATCACCGGGCAGGTTCCGCTCGCGGAGACGTTTGGCTACTCGACCTCACTGCGTTCGATGTCGCAAGGCCGCGCAAGCTGCGCCATGCAGCCGGCGGACTACCAGCCGGTTCCCCCTGAGGTGGCAGCGAAGCTCTTTTTCTGAGTCGTCGCAGCTGAAATTGGCCGATCGTGCGGGGTCACAGGCCCGACGAGCTGCCGGAACGTGCCGTCAGGGATCGAGCGCAGGCTCCCGAGGGACATACGGGAGAAAGCAGTTGACACGCCATAGCGCGGCCCTACCATCTCCCGGCCCGCTTTTGGCGGAATACGTCTACGCGACTCAGCACTCAACCTTCTCTCGCCACCCGTTCCCTGAGAGGACGGACAAGGCCAGGGTTCAGGTGGGTGTTTCGGGCGTTACGGACCTGCCAGACGCGTGAAACGACCGTGCCTGAAGCGACGCTGCCGACGATGGCAGCCTGAAGCTCCGAGAAGCCCATGAAACCGCAGCAGAAAATCACGATCCGCCTCGAAGCGTACGACCACACGGCGCTCGACCAATCGGCGTCGGACATCGTCGAGACCGCGAAGCGGACGGGCGCGCGCGTCGCAGGTCCGATCCCGCTGCCGACGCGGATCGAGCGCTACACGGTCCTTCGCTCTCCGCACATCGACAAGAAGTCGCGAGAACAGTTCGAGATTCGGACTCATAAGCGGCTGGTCCTGATCAGCGATCCGTCGCCGAAGACGGTCGATTCGATCAGCCGGCTCAACCTGCCAGCCGGCGTCGACATCCGAGTGCGCGTCTGAGTGCGCAGCGAATCGACTCGGCGCCCGCAACGAACGCAGGAGACTGACGGTGGCTGATGCAGTTCCGTACAAGGCGATCCTCGCCCGCAAGGAGGGGATGACGCAGGTTTTCGACGACAAGGGGAAGATCGTCCCCGTCACCGTGCTGAAGGCTGGCCCGTGCGTCGTCACCCAGGTCAAGACGCGGGAGAGCGACGGCTACGACGCGCTTCAGGTCGGTTTCATCGACCAGAAGGCCCAGCGCCTGAATAAGCCGCAGCGGGTCGAGGCCGAGAAGCGGAAGGTAGCCGCCAAGCGCGTCGTCTCGGAGATCCGGCTCGACACTCCGTCTGATCGCAAGGTTGGCGACGAGATCAAGTGCGACGTGTTCCAGGTCGGCGACCTCGTCGACGTTATCGGTCACGCCAAGGGCCGTGGTTTCACCGGCGTGATGAGGGCGTGGAACTTCGGCCACAAATCTCGCTCGCGCGGATGCATGAACATGCGCGGCCCAGGGTCGATCGGCATGCGCACGTGGCCGGGGCGCGTCCTGAAGGGCAAGCGCATGGCGACCCACTGGGGTGGCGAGCGCATCACGGTCAAGAATCTCCGAGTGATCTCGGTGCAGACCGCGACCGACTCGCTGCTGGTGAAGGGCGCGGTTCCGGGCACGGACGACGGAGTCGTCTTCGTGCAGCTCGCGCGTTCGGTTCGTCCGTTCGCGAAGTCGAAGTGACGCACCGCGACAGAGCGTGAAGAAGGACGCCGATCACGATGGCAACGACTGAAGCAGTTCCGACCAAGGCCGAGGTGAAGGTGCTCAGCGCTGGCGTGCTTGGGACTCGCACGATCGAGCTCGAGCTCTACGGCAGCGGGCGGCGCCGCCAGCTGCTGAAGCAGGCGGCGATCGCGTACATGGCGAACCAGCGTCAGGGCACGCACAAGGCCAAGAAGCGCGCAGAGACGTCGTACTCGGGTGCCAAGCCGTGGCCACAGAAGCACACCGGCCGGGCGCGCGCGGGCGACCGGAACTCGCCGCTCTGGCGCCATGGCGGCACGATCTTCGGCCCGATCCCGCGCGACTATCGGCAGCACTTGCCGCGTCGGGCGCTGCGCGAGGCGCTGCGTTCGGCTCTTTGGGGCAAGCTGGTCGACGGCGAGGTGGCGATGATCGATGGGTTGAAGTTTGACACGCCCTCGACCAAGTCGGCGGCGAAGTGCCTGAAGGACCTCGGCGCGACGCACGGCGCGACCGTCGTGGTCTCGACCGGCGGCGAGCACTGCTACCAGAGCTTCCGCAACATCGAGCGCTGTGAAGTCGTCGCCGCCACTGACGTGAATGCTCTTCACGTGCTGCGTCGAAAACACCTGATCTTCGTCGGCGATGCGCTCGATGTCGTTGCCAAGCGACTGGTCGGGACGCGTCTCGCTGGCAAGGCCTCGGCCGGAAGCCTGTAAGGAACTGTCATGCTCGAGGCACGCGACATCATCAAGAAGCCGCTCGTCACCGAAAAGACGACGTACATGCAGGACGCTTTGAAGCAGTACGTCTTCTTGGTGCATCCGGCGGCGAATCGACTGCAGGTGAAGAGCGCCGTCGAGGTGCTGTTCAGCGTGAAGGTCACGAGCGTTCGCACGATGGTGCGCAAGGGAAAGCCGCGCCGAGCGTTCGGCCGCCCGATCACGACTCGCCCCGTCAAGCGTGCGATCGTCACGCTGCGCGACGGCGACAAGATCGAAGTCGTCTGAGCGTTACGGGAGCCGGAGAGACGCGATGGCCGTAAAGATCTACAAGCCGACTTCGCCGGGCCGCCGTGGCGGCACGTTCCCGGACATGTCCGAGGTCACCGGGCGAGCGTCGGTGAAGAGCCTGCTCGTTGCGCGTGGTCAAAGCGGTGGCCGCAATAACACCGGACGGGTGACGACCCGGCATCGCGGCGGCGGCCATAAGCGTTTCCTGCGCGTCGTGGACTTCAAGCGCGAGAAGGACGGCATTCCGGCCGTCGTGCACCAGCTCGAATACGATCCCGGCCGTTCGGCGCGCATCGCGCTCCTGCACTACCGCGACGGTGAAAAGCGCTACATCCTCTCGCCGATCGGACTCCAGGTTGGCGCGGTCCTCGAGTCGGGCGAGAAGGTCGAGCCGACGATCGGCAACGTGATGCCGCTGGCGAACATTCCCCTCGGCCTGTTCGTGCACAACGTCGAGCTCCAGCCGGGTCGCGGAGGCCAGCTCGGCCGCTCGGCCGGCTCGCGGATTCAGCTGTTGGCGCGCGAGGACAACTACGCGACGCTGGTGCTGCCATCTGGCGAGCGGCGCAAAGTGCATATCCGCTGCCGTGCGACGCTTGGCCAGGTCGGCAACATCGACCATCAGAACCAGGTGCTGGGCAAGGCTGGACGCAAGCGTTGGCTTGGCATCCGTCCGACCGTGCGCGGCGTCGCGATGAATCCGGTGTCGCATCCGATGGGCGGCGGCGAAGGTCGCAGCAAGGGCGGCAACATCCCGCGTTCGCCCAGCGGCGTGCCCAGCAAGGGCGGCAAGACCCGACATCCTCGCAAGCCGTCCAGTCGCTTCATCATCCACGGCCGCAAGAAGCGCATCGAGAGCGCCTGAGCTGGAGCCTGATCGAACATGGGACGCAGCATCAAGAAGGGGCCGTTCGTCGACGCCAAGCTTCTGGTCAAGGTCGAGAAAGCGACCAGGGCCGGCAAGAAGGAGCCGATCAAGACTTGGTCGCGCCGCTCGACGATCCTCCCCGATTTCGTGACCCACACCTTCCTGGTCCACAACGGCAAGCAGCACGTGCGCGTGTTCGTGACCGAGGACATGGTTGGACACAAGCTCGGGGAGTTTGCGCCGACGCGAACGTTCCGAGGCCACACCTCCGGACGCAAGGTTGAGGCGGCGTCGGCCGCTGCGCCCGCCGGTGGCGGACCGCGGAAGTGAACCGAGACCAAGCGGCTCTGGCCGCCGCCCGCTGAACGATTCGCAAGCGAGACAGAACCATGCCATACCAGGCCAGCCATCAATACGCGAAGGTGACGCCGCGCAAGGCGCGTCCCATCGCTGATCTCGTGCGCGGACAGAACGCGAGTCGCGCGCTCGAAATGTTGAACCTGAACCCGCGGCGGGCTTGCGGACTGTTCAGCACGGTGATCGCGTCGGCCATGGCCAATGCCAGCCAGCACCAGGGCGTGAACCTGAACAAGCTCGTGATCCGCGAGATCTTCGTGAACGAAGGGCCGTTGGTGAAGCGCGGCCGGCCGGTGGCGCGCGGCCGTTACCACCGGATCATGAAGAAGATGAGTCATCTTCATGTCGTGCTCGATGACCCGGACGCGAAGCCGGACCGAGATGCCGACGGCGGGGCGGCGGAATCCGCGAAGAAAGACGGCGCGAAGAAACCGGCCGCCACCAAGGACAGCGCGGGAGGTCGAGTCTAAATGGGGCAGAAGGTCAACCCACTCGGCTTCCGCATTGGCATCCGGGAGCCATGGCGTTCACGCTGGACGGCGTCCAAGAAGGACTTCCCGAAATTCCTCGAGCAGGACCAGCAGATCCGCCGGTTCATCAAGAAGGAGTTCCGGCAGGCGGCTGTCGCGCGAATCGACATCGAGCGCACACGCGAATCGGCCACGGTCATCATCCACACGGCGCGTCCTGGCGTCCTGATCGGTCGCAAGGGAGTTCGCGCCGAGCAGTTGCGGGACGACCTCGCACGAATCGTCGGCAACAAGGTCACCGTACACACGGTTGAGATCGGCCGGCCCGAGCTCTCCGCCCAACTTGTCGCGGAGAGTGTCGCCGAGCAGCTCGAGAAGCGGGTGTCGTTCCGCCGCGCGCTCAAGAAGACCGCACAGCTCACAATGCAGGCTGGCGCCATCGGCGTGAAGTTGCACATTGCCGGTCGTCTCGGTGGCGCCGAGATGTCGCGCCGCGAGGCGCTCATTCAGGGATCGATCAAGCTCGCGACGCTCGACGCGGACATCGACTACGGCTTCGCGACGGCCGCGACGAACTACGGCTCGATCGGCTGCAAGTGCTGGATCTTCCGGGGTTGGTACGAAGCGCCGCGCAAGGCGAAGGAGGATAACCATGCCGCTGATGCCTAGTCGCGTCCGCTGGCGCAAAGTCCAGCGCGGCAACCTGCGCGGGATCGCCCAGCGCGGCAATGTGGTCTCGTTCGGCGAGTACGGCCTCCAGGCGCTCGAGTGGGCGTGGATGGACGGCCGCCAGATCGAGGCCGGTCGCGTCGCGGCGAGTCGCGCCGCGCCGGAAGGCCGGCTCTACATCCGCATGTTCCCGCACAAGCCGATCTCGAAGAAGCCGCTCGAAACTCGCATGGGCAAAGGCAAGGGCGAGCCGGAGATGTGGGTTGCCGAGGTGAAGCCAGGGCACGTGATCTACGAGCTTGCTGGCGTCACGGAAGAGAAGGCAACCCTCGCGTTCAACCGCGTAGCGCACAAGCTCCCGATCAAGGTGCGCATGATCCGCCGGAGGCACGGGCTGTGAGAATCGGTGAACTGCGGACGCAGGATGAAGCGGAACTCACGTTCCTGCTGAAGGAGAAGCGCAAGCGTCTGTTCGACCTGCGTTTCAAGTCGGCATCTGAAGAGATGTCGGACACGAAGGAGCCGGCGCGCCTGAGGCATGACATCGCCAGGATCCTCACGATCCAGGGCGAGCGCGTGCGCGCGAAGCTTGCGGAGGGCAAGGCCGATGGCAAGTGATGTGGCGGAGACCGCGGCGTCCGGGGCGACGGCTCCGGACCGTGTGAACTTGGCAGGCGCAAAGACGGGGCAGCGCGCCAACCGGATCGGCGTGGTCAAGTCGAACAAGATGCAGAAGACGATCACCGTCGTCGTTGAGCGTCTCGTGAAGCATCCGCTCTACAAGAAGTACGTGCGCAAGCGCACTGTCCTCAAAGTGCACGACGAAAAGAACGTCGCCAAAATCGGCAGTGTCGTTGAGGTCGAATTCTCCCGGCCGCTGTCGAAGACGAAGCGCTGGAACCTCGTTCGCGTTCTGCGCGCGGGGGAGGAAGGCTGAGCCGTGATCCAGACCTACACCCGCCTCGATGTCGCAGACAACACCGGCGCTCGCACGGTGATGTGCATCCGCATCCTCGGTAACTCGCGCCGTCGCTATGCCTCGGTGGGAGACATCATCATCGGCGCGGTCAAAAAGGCCGCGCCTGGCTCCGAGGTCAAGCAGGGATCGGTGGTGAAGGGCGTCGTCGTTCGGACGAAGTCCCCGATCCGGCGTGACGACGGCAGCTATGTCCGCTTCGATCACAACGCGATGGTGTTGCTCGACAACGACAACAACCCGAGAGGCACTCGCATCTTCGGGGCGGTCGCACGCGAGCTTCGCGTCAAGAACTTCATGAAGATCATCTCCCTCGCGGCGGAGGTCGTCTGATGGCGCTGCGAATCAAGCGCGGGGATGTTGTGGTCGTCCGTTCCGGCGCCGACAAGGGTAAGACCGGCAAGGTCATCCGCGTCGAGGTCGCGAGCGAACGCCTGTACGTCGAGGGCGTCAACCTCCAGTACAAGCACATGAAGCGGACGCAGCAGAACCCCAAGGGTGGCCGCGTCCGACGCGAAGGGCCGTTGCATGCCTCGAAGGTGATGCTCTGGAGCGAAAAGCTCGGCAAGGGGCAGCGCTACCGGATCGAGACGCGCGACGGCAATCGCGTTCGCGTTGGAGTGAAGGATGGCGCCGTCCTCGGTTGAGATCTCGCTCCGTTGAGATTTGCCAAGCACTCGAAGCGCGGGTGCACCAGACTGCAAGTGCACCAAAACGAAGAAGCTGAATCATGACGAAGAGCGCCGACAGAAAGTTGCCACGCCTGCGCGAGAAATACGAGCGTGAGGTGGTTCCGATGCTGATGGAGAAGTTCGGCATCAAGAACCGCATGGCGGTGCCGCGCCTGACGAAGGTCGGCATCAACATGGGACTGCGCAAGGAGAAGGAGAGCAAGGAGTTCCTGAACGAGGTGCTTGGGCACCTTGCGGCGCTCGCCGGCCAAAGGCCGGTCGTCACCAAGGCGCGCCAGTCGATCGCCGGCTTCAAGGTGCGCGAGGGCGACAAGGTCGGACTCAAGGTCACGCTGCGCCGCGATCGTATGTGGGAATTCCTCGATCGGATGATCGCGCTCGCGCTTCCGCGTGTTCGCGACTTCCGCGGACTGTCGCGCAAGTCGTTCGACGGGCGCGGCAACTACACGCTCGGCATTGGCGAGCAGACCGTCTTCCCCGAGGTCGACAGCGACAGCGTGAACAACTCGCAGGGTATGGACGTCAGCATCGTGACCACGGCGGGCGACGATGCGAAGGCGGAGGCACTGCTGCACGCGCTCGGGATGCCGTTCCAGAATGCGTAGCCGGTCTAGCATGCGTGATGGACGCGGTGGACACGAAGACAACAGCGCCGTCGTGAGTGGTGGGATCAGTGCGGTGAGCTTGCGCACAAGTGAGGTGAGCCTTGGCTAGGACGTGCTTGAGGGTGAAGGCGAAGCGGACCCCGAAGTTCAAGGTCCGTCAGCACAACCGCTGCAACCTATGCGGACGCTCGCGCGCTTACTACCGCAAGTTCGGTTGCTGCCGAATCTGCTTCCGCCAGCTCGCCCTCCGCGGCGAGATCCCCGGCGTGAAGAAGGCCTCCTGGTGATCCGCCGGACGACTACTGGACTCATTCCATGACGATGACCGATCCCATCGCCGACTTGGCGACCCGCATCCGAAACGCGCTGCGCAACAAGAGCGGCGAGACTCGGATTCCACACTCGAAGATCAAGGCCGGCATCTGCGAGGTGCTGAAGCGCGAGGGGTACATCCGCGACTTCGGAGTGGAGTCCGCGGACGGGCACCCGTTGCTGCGAGTCGTGCTCAAGTACGGTCCCGATGGTGAACAGGTGCTGCAGAGCATCACCCGGGTCAGCAAGCCGGGGCGACGCCTGTACCGCGGATCGTCCGAGCACGCGCCCGTCCTGCGCGGGATGGGGATCACGGTGTTGACCACTACGAAGGGCGTCCTTTCGGACCGTGAAGCGCGGGCCCAGAACGTCGGCGGCGAAGTGCTCCTCGAGGTCTACTGATGTCTCGAATCGGAAAACAACCGGTGAAGTTCCCGAAGGGCGTCGAGATCAAGCTCGACGCTGGAAGCCTCTCCGTGAAGGGGCCGAAGGGGACGTTGATTCAGAAAGTCGACGCTCGAATCAAGGTCGACATCGACGCCAAAGACTCGGTGGTGAACTTCAGTCGCGCCAACGACGATCGGGTCGACCGCGCAATGCACGGTCTTTATCGCGCGCTTTGCCGCAACATGGTGGAGGGCGTGACCACCGGCTACGCCAAGCGACTCGAAATCCACGGCGTCGGCTACCAAGCGAAGATCGAGAAGGGGGCCCTCTCGCTCTCGGTTGGTTTCAGCAACCCGGTCGTCCTCCCGATTCCGAAGGGGATCACGATCGAGACGCCGAACCCGACGACGGTCGATGTCAAGGGAATCGACCGTCAGCAAGTTGGCGAGTTCTCGGCGCGCATCCGTGGATCGCGCCCACCCGAACCCTACCAAGGCAAGGGCATTCGCTACGCCGGCGAACAGATCCGCCGCAAGGCCGGCAAGTCGATGGCGACGGGCAAGTAAACGGCCACTGGAAGCGCGCCGCTCGAAGAGCGCGGCCGAAACAGCAGAGACAACAGAACATGGACCACAATCGCGACCTTCGTCGCCGCCGCGCCAGCAAGGCGAACAGCGTGTTCAAGCGGATCAAGGTCCACTCGGACCGTCCGCGGCTTTGCGTGTACCGCAGCAATCGGTTCATCTACGCGCAGGTGGTCGACGACGCAAAGGGGCACACGGTCGCCGCGGCGTCAAGCCTCGAGAAGGAGCTGCAGGCTCCGTCCGAGGGGCTCGCCGGCAAGGTCGGCGTCGCCGCGCGAGTCGGACTTGCGGTCGCCGAGCGGGCGAAGAAGGCCGGCATCGAGAAGGTCGTGTTCGATCGTCGCCATTATCGGTACCACGGACGGATCAAGGCGCTCGCGGACGGTGCACGCAAGGGTGGGCTCAGCTTCTGAGGTGCCCGCTACGAGCGACCGTGACGAGTAACCCGAGACGAGTAACCCCGAGACGAGTGACAAAGTGACCGACGACAACGACAACCAGGCAGGATTCAACCCGTCGTCCCCGGGCGGCGGGGGCGGCGGTGATCGCGGCGGTCCGCGTGGTGGCGGCGGCGACCGCCGCGGAGGTCACGGCGGCGGGCATGGCGGCGGCCGCGGTCGCGGTCGGGACGACGGCGACGAACCCCAGTTCCAAGAGATCGTCGTCAAGGTCAATCGCTGCGCCAAGGTGATGAAGGGCGGCCGCCGATTCTCGTTCTCGGCACTGGTCGTCGTGGGCAACCGCGACGGCAAGATTGGTTACGGCTTTGGCAAGGCGCGAGCCGTCCCGAACGCCGTCGAGAAGGGCGTCAAGGACGCCAAGAAGAGCCTTATCAATGTGCCGCGCGTCGGCACGACCATCCCGCATCAGGTCGAGGCGGCCTTCGAAGCGTCGACGGTCCGGTTGATGCCAGCGGCGCCAGGCACGGGAATCGTCGCCGGCGGCACCGTCCGCGCCGTGATGGAGCTCGCGGGGGTGAAGGACGTCCTCACCAAGAGCATCGGACAGACCAACGCGATCAACCTGGTCAAAGCGGCGTTCAAGGGTCTCAAATCGCTGCGCTCGAAGTCGCAAATTGAGTCGTTGCGCGGAGTGACGCTCGGATGATGCTCCACGAAATCATGAACGCAGGTCCGAAGCGCGTGCAACGGACCCGGGTCGGGCGCGGGATGGGCTCGGGCTTGGGCGAATCGTGCGGGCGTGGCCAGAGCGGCGCTTATTCGCGCAGCGGCAACTCGATGAAGCTCGGATTCGAGGGCGGGACGATGCGGTTCTTCCGCCGTCTGCCGCGCCGTGGCTTCAACAACAAGGCGTTTCGTCTCGAGTGGGCGACGTTGAATCTAGTGCTGATCGAGCGGGCGTATCAGGCCGGCGAAGAAGTGACGGTCGAGTCGGCGATCGAGCGCGGCGTGGTCCGCAGGAATTCGAAGCGGATCAAGGTCCTTGGCGACGGCGAAATCTCGAAGGCGATCAAGCTCGGTCCCGATGTCGCGGCGTCCGGCATCGCGCGCGCGAAGATCGAGAAGGCGGGTGGCACCGTGGTGATGCCGCCGCCGAAGAAACTCCCGCCGAATTTCCGCCGGATGGAAGCGGACAAGAAGCGGGCGGCAAAGGTCGCTGCCGCGACCCCGACTCCCGCCGCAGCCAAGGGTGCGAAGGCCGACAAAGCTTCCAAGGCAGAAAAGCCGGCGAAGGCTGACAAGACCGAAGGCAAGAAGGCGGACGGCAACAAGAAGGACGGCGGGAAGAAGCCCGCCGGCGGCGACAAGAAAAAGTGATCAGCACAAGCTGATCGGCAGCTCGGTGCAGTCGCGCCGGCTGCTCGGCAAGGAAACCTGGAAGGAAGCAGAGATCGATGGCGATGTTCGGCAAGGCATTCGAGTTCCTGCGCGTTCCGGAGCTTCGCAAGAAGATCCTTTGGACGCTGGGGCTGCTGTTTGCCTACCGACTCGGCAACCACATCCTGCTCCCGGGCGTGCGGCCCGAGGTCTTCATCGACCGAATCGGGACGCAGAGCGGCGGCGTCGTCGGCATCCTGAACGCGCTCTCGGGCGGAGCCCTTGGCAGCGCCACCGTGTTTTCGCTCGGTGTGATGCCCTACATCTCGGCGTCGATCGTCTTCTCACTGCTGCAGAAGATGGTCCCGGCGCTTGAGCAGGTCGCCAAGGAAGGCGCCAGCGGTCAGCGCAAGATCAATCAGTGGACGCGTTGGGCGACGGTGCCGATTTGCATCTTCCAGGCGTCGGTGACGGTGACCACGCTCATCGCGAAGGACATCGGCGAAAGTGGTCCGAATGCGTTGATCCCGCCGGAGCTCTTCGCCAGCTTTTTCTACAAGTGCGCGCTGGTGATGATCCTCACTGCCGGCACCCTGCTGATCATGTGGATCGGCGAGAAGATCAGCGAGCACGGCATCGGCCAAGGCACGTCGCTGATCATCATGGCAGGAATCATCGCCCGCCTGCCGACTCAGATCGGCTCGTCGTTCGTCGGCGACCCGGACAACCGGACCCAGTTCATCGCTGAGATCATCGGCATCTTCATCATCAGCGTCCTCGCCGTCGTGTTCTTCACGAAGGCGCAGCGGCGGGTGCCGATCCAGCAAGCGAAGCTCACGCGAGGTCGCCGACAGCTCGGCGGTGCACGCCACTTCATCCCGCTCAAGGTGAGCGCGGTCGGCGTGATGCCCATCATCTTCGCGCAGACCCTTTTCGTCATCCCGAGCATGCTCGGAAAGGCTCCGGGCCTCGGATTTATCAATGAGTACCTCGGCTACGAGTCGTTCCTCTACCTGATCCTCTACACCGGGCTGATCTTCTTCTTTGCGTTCTTCTGGACCGCGGTGATGTTCCAGCCGAAGGAGATGGCGAACAACCTGAAGGAGCACGGCAGTTTCATCCCAGGCACCCGTCCGGGACAGCGCACCGCGGAGTATCTCGAGGGTGTGATGGTCCGGGTGACACTGGTGGGCGCGGCATTCCTCGCCGTCATTGCGCTCTTTCCGTATTTCGCGAACAGCTTCATCGGTACCGCCGGCGGCCGTGGAATCGCGTACGCCATCGGCGGGACCTCGATTCTCATCACCGTGGGTGTCTGCCTCGATCTCGTCGACAAGATCAACGCTCAGTTGGTCATGCGGAACTACGAGGGATTCGCAAGCGGCCAGACCGGAAGCGGTGGCTGGGCGCGCCGGCGCGAGTCCGGCGGCGGAGACGGATGATCGTGCGGACGGCAGCGCGCATCCGCCCGAAGTCGAACGCCGAGCTCGCGAAGATGCGCGAGGCGGGTCGCATCGTCGGCGAAATCCTTGCGGCGATGGCGGAGATGATCCGCGCCGGGGTCGCGCCGATCGAGCTCGACGACTTCGCGGAGGCGCACATCCGACGCCGCGGAGCGACGCCGTCGTTCAAGGGCTACCACGGCTTTCCGAAGAGCCTCTGCATCTCGGTGAATGAGGAAGTCGTCCACGGCATCCCTGGACGTCAGCCGTTCCGTGACGGCGACGTCGTGACGATCGACTGTGGCGCCAACCTCGATGGGTGGCACGGTGATGCCGCTCGCACCTTCTGCGTCGGCAAGGTTGACTCCGAGTCGCTCGAGTTGCTGCGCGTCTGCGAAGGCGCGCTGATGGCGGGCGTCGGCGAGATGAAGCCGCGACGCAAGCTCGGCGATGTCTCGAAGGCGGTCGAGGCGTTCGTGAAGCGCGAGTCGTCCTTCTCGGTCGTTCGGCAATACGTCGGCCACGGGATCGGGCGCGCTCTGCACGAGGAGCCGCAGGTCCCGAACTACTACGAACCTGGGTTCCCGCACTCGGATCTGGTGCTCGAGCCGGGGCACATCTTTGCGATCGAGCCGATGGTGAACGCCGGGACCCATGAAGTGCGGGTGCTCGACGACTTGTGGACGGTGGTGACGGCCGACGGCCGACGCTCCGCCCATTTTGAGCACACGGTGGCAGTGACGGAAGCTGGGCCTGAGGTCCTGACCCTCCCCTAGGGGCAGTACCACGGATGGTAAGGGTGAGGCGTGGTTGATCCGGGAGGTGTGGTGCGACGCGAGTCGTGCGAGTCGTGCGTGACGCGCAGGACGGGAAGTAGGCGGGGCGGGAAGTAACGAAGGAACGGTGTAAGTGGCGAAAGAAGAGGCGATCCGAGTCTCAGCTGTCGTGACCGAATCCCTGCCGAACGCGGTCTTCCGCGTGAAGCTGGAGAATGGTCACGCAATCTTGGCTCACGCCTCGGGCAAGATGCGCATGCACTTCATCCGGATCCTGCCTGGCGACAAGGTGTCGATCGAGCTTTCGCCCTACGACCTCACCCGCGGCAGGATCGTCTACCGCGAGTAGTCGTGCACAGGAGCTCGATCGGGCGACCCGATGGCGCCCGGTCATGGCGACGAGACGGATCGAGTCAGAGAAACGGATCGAGGAGAGTGAGTCGTGAAGGTACGTGCTTCGGTTCGACGCATCTGCGACAAGTGCAAGATCGTGCGCCGGCGTGGGACTGTCTACGTCGTCTGCACCGAGCCGCGCCACAAGCAGCGCCAAGGTTGACGAGTGGCAGTGGCGTCACGAGCGGCATCAAGCGCGGCATCAAGCGCGAATTGACGAGAGAGGAAAGCAATGCCTCGTATCCAGGGCGTCGACATCCCGGCCGACAAGAAGGTCCCCTACTCGCTCGCCTACATCTATGGCGTCGGGATTCCGACCGCTCGGCGGATCTGCTCTGACCTGAACATCAACGCGGAAGCGCGGGCGAAGGACCTCACCGAAGAGGAACTCGCCCACATCGCGGAATGGTTGGACAAGACGATGCCGGTCGAAGGCACGTTGCGCCGCCAGATCTCGGTGAACATCCAGCGCCTGAAGGAGATCGGCAGCTTCCGTGGGCTCCGGCACCGCAAGGGGCTGCCCTGCCGCGGTCAGCGCACCAAGACGAACGCGCGCACCCGCAAGGGCCCGCGTAAGACGGTTGCCGGCAAGAAGGGCGCGAAGGTCAAGTGACGATCGCGCCGACGAGCGCGGAGACGCTCTCGTCGGCGAGTTGTTCGCAGTGCACAGCCGCGACGCAGTGCCTGAGGATGCAGTGCCTGAGACGGTGGTCATTGCGACGGCTGAAACGGTTCGGTTCGGAAGTGAAGTGCGACAGTGCGCTGAAGCGGGGCAGTGAGCGCGAAGCTCCTCGTCCCACCGGCGGAAGTACCTGTGGAAGTACCAGAGGAAGCGACATCGGATGGCTAAGAAGAAGAAAGCGCGCCGCAGCTCCGCGAAGGCGATCGCCCACGTCGTTGCGACTTTCAACAACACGATGGTGACGATCAGCGACTTGCGGGGCGACACCCTCGCCTGGTCGAGCGCGGGCAACGTCGGCTTCAAAGGGTCGCGCAAGTCCACCCCATTCGCCGCGCAGAAAGCGGCAGAGAAGGCGGCGGTAGCAGCGATCAAGATGGGCGTGAAAGAGGTCGAGGTGCGAGTGAATGGACCGGGGAGCGGCCGCGAATCGGCCGTCCGCGCCCTCGCCGCCTCGGGCTTGACGGTACGTGCGATCGAAGATCGGACGCCGCTCCCGCACAACGGCTGCCGCCCCCGGAAGCGTCGTCGCGTCTGAGCCTCAGGCTCGCTTTTGCCGCGCCGCTGGCTCGCTTTTGCTGCTGCCGACGCCAGAATGGGCCGGCTTTTTAGGAACCAGGAACGGCGGATGTGTCGCCGACCCTTCGGGGCGGCCACTTCGCCCCTCGTCTGACTCGGAGTTCGACAGGACACGATGGCTCGCGAAATCGGATCAGTCTGCAAGCTGTGCCGCCGCGAAGGCGATAAGCTCTTCCTGAAGGGCGCGCGTTGCGAGTCGGCCAAGTGCGCGATCGTCAAGCGGAACTACCAGCCGGGACAGCACTCTTGGAGCCGAGGGCGGCCGTCGAACTTCGGCGTGCGGCTGCGCGAGAAGCAGAAACTCAAGCGCTTCTTCGGCATCTCGGAGCGGGCGTTCCGACTGGTGTTCCAGCGCGCCGCGCGACTCCCGGGCAACACCGGCGAGCACTTGCTGAAGCTGCTGCAGGCTCGCCTTGACCATGTCGTCCAGCTCGCGGGAGTCTCGTTGTCGCGTCGTCACGCGCGGCAGTTGATCCAGCACGGCCATGTGTTCGTCAATGGCCGTCGCTGCAACATCCCTTCGGCGTGCGTCCGGCAAGGCGACGCGCTCACCTTCTCGCGCCGCGAGAAAGTCGTGGCGCACTTGAAGGAGTGCATGGAGTCGCGAAAGGGTGAGACGGTCCCAGGTTGGTTGCAGTGCGACGAGGCGTCGATGACAGTGAAGGTCGCGGAGCTCCCGAAGCGCGAGCACCTCGAGTTCCCGGTCGACGAGCAACTCGTCGTCGAATTGATGTCGCGGTGATTCCACGGAGATGAGCCAGATGCGAATCCGTTGGCGCAGCTTTGAGCTGCCGTCCCGTGTCGCTGCGGACAGCGAATCGGTCACTTCCACGTACGGTCGGTTCGTCGTCGAGCCGTTCGAACGCGGCTTCGGCAACACGATCGGGAACGGCATGCGTCGCGTCCTGCTCTCGTCGATCGAGGGCTTCGCGATCACGCAGATCAAGATCGATGGCGTGCAGCACGAGTTCTCGCCGCTCGACGGCGTTCGTGAGGACGTCGTCGACGTGGTCCTGAACGTAAAGGGCGTCCTCGTGCGCCTCGCCGGCGAGGGCCCGGTCCCGCTGCGCGTCGAAATGAAGAAGAAGGGCGTTGTCACTGCCGGCGACATCCAGTGCCCGGCGGACGCGGAAATCCTGAATCCGAATCACGTGATCTGCACGCTCACCGCCGATCGCGAGTTCCGCCTCGAGATGGTCGCTCAACGCGGCCGCGGATATCGAACGGCCGAGGAAAACGAGAAGGACGAGAAGGACACTGGCGTCATCTTCATCGACTCGAACTTCTCGCCCGTGACGCGCGTGCGATACAAGGTCGAAGAGACCCGCGTCGGCAAGATGACCAACTTCGACAAGTTGGTGCTCGAGATCTGGACCAACGGCGCGGTCACGCCCGACAGCGCACTGGTCGAGGCGGCGAAGATCTATCGCAAGCACCTCAACCCGTTCGTGCACTATCTGCAGCCGGGCGCTGGCATCCTCGCTGGCGAAGGGTCGCAACCGTCGAGCGTCGCCGCGGCGATTGCCGAGGTGGTCGCTGAGCCGGGAACGTCCGTTCTCCTGGACCAGCCGATCTCGAATCTGAATCTCTCGGTTCGGGCGCGGAACTGCCTGGATGCGGAGAACGTCCGCACGATCCGGCAGTTGGTGAAGCTTTCGGAGCAGGACCTTCTCGAGCTGCGCAATTTCGGGCAAACGTCGCTCAAGGAAGTGAAGAAGCGGTTGGGCGAGAAGGGTCTCGCGCTGGCGGGCTCAGCGATCTACATCGACGACGGCGAGGACGATCCGGCCGACGACGAAGCGGACGCCAATCGGAATGGTGACGACGGACCGGTCCTCGACATCAAATCTTGAGGCCCTGAAGTCGTGATGGCGCGAGCCAACGACTGAGTTTCGGCGGCACGGTTCAGGACGACCCCAGGACGTACAGAAAGACCCTCGGCGATGCGGCACAAGAACCTCGGACGCAAGCTCGGCATTCGTGCCGATCATCGCAAAGCTCAGCGCATGAACATGCTGACCGCGCTGATCTTGCACGGGAGAGTGACCACGACACTCGCGAAGGCGAAGGAGTATCGCCGCCACGCGGACAAGATCATCCACCTGGCCAAGGTGCGCACGCTGGCGCGCATCCGCCGCGCGGCGTCGCAACTCGGCAACAAGCGTGGCGTCGTGAAGCGTCTGTTCGACGTCGTGGCTCCGCCGTTCGCCGAGCGGCCGGGCGGCTACACCCGGATCCTCAAGCTGGCGAAGCCGCGAGTCGGCGACGCCGCTCCCCGCGCGATCCTTGAATTGGTGGGGGAGAGCGAGCGGCGCGCGAAAGCCGCTGAAGACGCTCGCACACTTGCCGCTGAACAGGCGACCAAGGGCAAGAAGGCCAAGAAGCCGAAGGGTGAGAAGGCCGCCGAAGGCGACGCCGAGGCGAAGGGCGAATCGGCCAAGAGCTGAGCGCTTCTGCAGCTGACGGCGGTCCGAGACGGCGGTCCGAGACGGCGGTCCGAGACGGCGGTCCGAGACGGCGGTCCGAGACGGCGGTCATAGATACGGCGCGCTAGGGAGACCTCGGCGCGCCGCGTCGTTCACTGTCCCTACGCGGTCCCCAGCGCAGTGAGGACGCGGCGCGTGATTTCGTCGACTGAGCCAACCCCATCGATTGGATGGACGGCGACGCGCACGCTCTCGTAGAAACCGATGCAGGCCTCAGTCTGTGCAGCGTAGGTGTCAAGCCGGCGTCGGATCACGCCATCATCGGCGTCGTCGGCGCGTCCTTCCTTGATCGCGCGGCTCTTCAGTCGGCCGATCAGTTGCTCACGGGGGACGTTCATCACCACCACGCCACGGATGCCGTAGCCGCGGCCGGCGAGGAACGTCTCGAGCCAGCGCGCCTGCGGGATGTTGCGGGGGAAGCCGTCGAGCAGGGTCCCTAGCGCGACATCCGGACACAGCAGACGCTCGCGCACCATCTCGTTGGTCACGGCGTCGGGCACGAGTTGCCCGCTTCGCATGATGTGCTCGATCTTGCGGCCGAGTTCGTTGTGGCGGCTCAGATGCTCCCGAAACATGTCTCCGGTCGAGACGTGGGTCGCGCGGAGGTGCTGCTCAAGGCGCTTGGCCTGAGTCCCTTTGCCGGACCCCGGAGGACCGAAGAGGAGGACGGTCTGGCGGAGCATCGTTCCCCGAGCCTTCGTCGATTGCGGCGGGCGACCCCGATCGGTCGGCGGAATGATGCCTTCGAACCTGCAACAGAGGAAGTCGCGTGGGCAACAGTTTCTGAGTGTCGAGGCGGATCGCCGCGACGACGGTGTCGCCGCAGTGCCGGTAGGGAAACGCCGTTCAGCGCAATGAGGCGCTTCCCGGCCCGAGCACGCTGTCGATCGCCTCGACGAGGTCATCACCGAGCTTCACGAAGTGTTCGTCGGCGAGGCGATGGACGAGGGGCGGCCGCCCTCGCTGCGCGATCCGGATGAACACCGGGCTCGATCCGCGGTGCCGTCCGAGCGTCGAGCGCACGCGTTCGAGAGCGACTTGCGCGTCGATGCGCGCGGCGAGATCGATGATCAGCTGACCGCCGGACGCTCCGCCAAGCACGCCGTCGAGCGGCTTCACTTCGTTCGCCTTGATCGACGCGCGCTCGGATGCGAGGTCGAGTTGCCCGCTCACGAGCACGATGCGATCCTCTTCGAGGAACTCCTTCGCCCGTTCGTACGCGTCGGGGAAGACCAGCACGGTCACGCTTCCAACGACTCCGGCCACCTCCACGATCGCCATCTTCTTGCCGGCCGACTTGCCGCGCTTGGCGACCGTGATGCGAACGGAGCTGACGATGCCGCCCACCGTCACGTTGGCGCCGTCTGGCGCTTCTCCGAGCGCATCGATGCGGGCGGTGCAGTGGCGCAACAGCAGATCGGAATAGCGCGCGAGCGGATTGCTCGAGATGTAGAAGCCGAGCGCCTCCTTCTCGAGGCGCAGTTTTTCGCGCTCCGGCCACTCCGGCGCCTGCGCGATCCGATTCTTTTCCGGCGCAACCGACGTCCCGACGCGCCGTTCGAACAACTGCTTTTGGCCAGCCTTGCGATCGCGCTGAGCCGTTGCTGCCTCCTGGAGCAGGGCGTCGAGCGCCGCCGCGAGTGCTGCGCGCGAATGGCCGGTCCAATCAAGCGCACCCGCGCGCACCAGCGCCTCGAGCGCGGTGCGATTCACCGTCTGTGGCGGCACCTGCTCGAGGATCGCGGCGAAGTTGGGCGTGGCGGCCGCAGCGGAACGGGCGGACTTGCGGGCCGCGACGAGCTCATCGATCGCCTTGGGGCCGATGCCCTTCACGTTGCCGAGGCCGAGTCGGATCGAGCGGCCGTCGGTCGTCGTCGGCAGCTCCGACTCGAGCAGGTCCGGCGGGAGCACCTCGATGTTCGAGCGGCGGCATTCGCCGATATAGGCGGCGACCTTGTCGGTGTTGGCCGATTCGCAGGTGATCACCGCGGCCCAGAACTCGTGCGGGTGATTGGCCTTGAGCCACGCCGTCCACCAGGTCACGAGACCGTACGCGGTCGAGTGGCTCTTGTTGAACCCGTAGCCGGCGAAGAACTCCATCTGCTCCCAGATGCGCGTCGAGACGTCGCGCGCGCAGTCGCGCCCGGCCGCGCCATCGACGAACTTCTGCTTGTACTTCGCCATCACCTCCGGCTTCTTCTTGCTCATCGCTTTGCGCAGCGTGTCGGCCTCGTCGAGCGAGAAGCCGGCCAGGACGTTGGTGATGCGCATCACCTGTTCCTGGTACACCATGATCCCGTAGGTCTCGCGTAGGATCGGCTCGAGCCCTGGATGGGCGTAGCGGGCAGGTTCGGTGCCGCGCTTGCGGTTGACGTAAGAGTCGACCATCCCGGATCCGAGCGGCCCCGGACGGTAGAGCGCGAGGACGGCGATGATGTCCTCGAAGCAGTCCGGCCGCATCTTGATCAGCAGTTCCTTCATCCCGCTTGATTCGAGCTGAAAGACTGCGGACGTGTCGCCGCGTTGCAGCAGTTCGAACGTCTTCTTGTCGTCGAGCGGCAGCGCCTCGAAGGAGAGCTTGAGGTCGCGCCGCTTCTCCAGCAGCTGGCGTGCCTGATCGAGGATGGTGAGCGTCTTCAGGCCGAGGAAGTCCATCTTCAGCAGGCCGAGCGACTCGAGGTCGTTCATCGTGAACTGCGTGTTCACTTCGCCCTGCACCGTGCACAGCGGCACGATCTCCATCAACGGCTGGTCGCCGATGACGACGCCGGCGGCATGGGTCGACGCATGCCGATTCAGTCCCTCAATCTTCAAGGCAACTTCGAACAGCTCCTTGAAGCGCTCGTCCTCGGCGCGGATCGCCTTCAGTTCTGGGTCCTCGAGCGCCTTTCCGAGCTCCGTTCCCGGCAGCGTCGGGATCTTCTTGGCAATGCGGTCCACGTCGCGGAGCTCGATCCCGAGCACGCGGCCGGCGTCGCGGATCGCGGCCTTCGCTGCCATCGTCCCGAAGGTCACGATCTGCGACACGCGATCGGCGCCGTAGCGCGCGCGGACGTACTCGATCACCTTGGCCCGCCCATCGCGGCAGAAGTCGACGTCGATGTCCGGCATCGAGACGCGCGACGAATTCAAGAAGCGCTCGAACAGGAGGTCGTACTTGAGCGGGCAGACGTTGGTGATCCCGAGGCAGTAGGCGACCAGGCTGCCGGCCGCCGAGCCGCGGCCGGGGCCGACCGGGACTCCCGCCTCGCGCGCGAAGCGAATGAAATCAGAAACGATCAGGAAGTAGGAGACGAATCCCATCTGCTTGATGACGTCGATTTCGCGCTCGATCCGCGCGCGCACCTTTTCGTCGATCACCGCGTAGCGCCGTCGCAGGCCCTCCTCGCAGAGCCGGCGGAAGTAGTCGTCGGTCGGCGAGCCGTCCGGAGTCGTGAAAGTCGGCAGGTGCATGTCGCCGAGCTTGAGCTCGAAGCCGCAGCGATCGGCGATCTCGCAGGTGCGCTCGATGGCGCCGGGCGTGTCCGCGAACGCCTCGGCCATCTCCTGTGACGTCCGGAAATGGAAGCGGTCGCTCTCCATCCGCATCCGGTCGGGGTCCTGCATCGTGTTGCCGGTGTTGATCGCCAGCATCACCTCCTGCGCGCGGGCGTCTTCGCGAGCGAGGTAGTGGACGTCGGAGGTTCCGACCACCGGGATATGGGTCTCCGTGGCGATCGATCGCAACGCCGAACGAACCAGGTCCTGCCGCTCGATGCCGTTGTTCATCACCTCGAGATAGAAGTTCCCGATTCCGAACAACTCCTGCCAGCGCATCGCCGCGGCGACCGCGTCCTTCCGGTCGGAGTGCTGCACCGCGCGCGCCACCTCCCCCGACAGGCAACCCGACAGCGCGATCAGCCCTTTGCTGTGATGCGCCAGCAGTTCCCTGTCGATCCTCGGCTTGCGGTAGAAGCCCTCGATGTAGCTCAAGCTCGTCAGCTTGAGCAGGTTGTGCCACCCTTCCTTGTTGGTCGCGAGCAGCGTCAAGTGGTCGGTGAAATTGCCACTGTCGCTACCGCTCTTCTCTTTGCGAGACTTGCGCGCGACATAGGCCTCGATCCCGGGGATCGCCTTGATGCCGGCCCCCTTCGCGGCCTTCATGAACTCGACCGCGCCGTAGAGATTTCCGTGGTCGGTGAGCGCGAGTGCGTCCATCCCGGCGTTCGCTGCCGCCCCGATCAATCCGTCGATCGTGGGGTTGCCATCCAGCAGCGAAAAGTGGCTGTGGACGTGCAGATGGACGCATCGCCCCGACGTGGCCACGCGAATTCTCCAGAGGTCGCCGCCAGCGTGCGCGCACCCACCGCCAGGCCGCGCTGCCGGACCGAACTGCCGGACCGTGCCAACGGACGGCGACGACGCGTGGCGTTCTAGCGGACGCGCCCTGTCGGGAGCAACGCGCGAACGACTGCCACTTGCCGGCACCGGCGCGATCGGGCAGAAGGGCGCCATGGCATCTCGATCGAACCACTCGAATTCCTGGCTGGCGCGGCTTCATGCCCTGCGCCTTGCCGGCGTACTCATGATCGCCGCCGCCGCCGGTTGCACCGGGAGTGCGGCGGTGGAGGGGCGCGACCCTTCGGCCGGAGAGTCGCTGCTCGCTGCTCCTCGCAGCAACGAGTCTCTGAAAATGGTGTGGCGGCTCTACCAGAAGAACGATGAGGCGTGGCCCGCGGCGCGCGAGCGCTGGCTCGCGGGACCGCCGGAGGAGCGGCGGCTGCTTCTCGACAACCTGTTGATCGAGTTGCTGCAGGACGATTCGGCCGGCCGCGGGAACGGCACGTCGTTCCGCTCCGTCCGCGCGCGACACGAGCTCACCTGGTTCGGCTCGGAAGCCGTCGCGCCGATCGTGCACGGCATGCGTGGTCTGGGCTCGCGCGAGAAGGTCGACGTCGTGGCGATCGATCGCCTCGCCGCCGCGCTCGTGGAGTTGCGTGCGACCGAGCCGCTTGCGGAGCTTGCCGCGCCCGATCCCGCGGCGAAGATCGACGTGAAGGTGCGTATCGCCGCGGCACGCGCGCTCGCGGGCGTCGACGAGCCGATCGTACAGTCGGCCTTGATCGATCGGCTGCTTCGCGACCCGGAATGGCAGGTTCGCGGTACCGCCGCCGAGCTTCTGCGCAAGCGGGCAGCGGACCCGCTGGTCCGGCGCGCGCTCCACGATGCTCTCGCCGATGCCGACGGTTTTGTCCGCGCCCAGGGCGTGCGGGCGCTCGCCGATGGGCGCAGCGTCGATGCCGCGGATGTGCCGCTGGACGAGTTGTTCCACTTCTTGACGCGCGATCCAGCCGTGCCGGTGCGCGTTGCTGCCGCCGAGTCGCTCGCGCTCTACGCGTTCGAGCCATCGGTCGAGGACGCCCTGATTGCGTCGTTGCGCGATCCCGAACCGGATGTCGTGGTGGCGGCCGCGCGCTCGCTGATGAACGCGAGGACGCGCGCGGTGCAGTCGGCGCTGGTCGACGCGTTCAGCCGGATGCATACGGCGAGCACGCACGACGCCACGGCGAACGGGGTCTGGAACGAGCTCATCATGATCCTCGGCGCGAACATCGGCGCACGGCCGGCCGGAAACACGCCGGCGGCCTGGCGCGCCCTCATTCAGCAGCTCTCCGAAGGGCAGTGACACGACGCCATGGAATGGAAGATCGAACGGATCCGTGACCGCTGCGCGACCTGCGCCAAGGTCTTCACCCATGAGCAGCGGGTGATCTCCGCCATCGCCACCGACGAGCAGCAACGGGCGGTGCGTCGCGATCTGTGCGGTAACTGCGTGCCGGCGGCCGACAGCGGCGTCGTCTGGTGGGAGACCCGCTTCCAGGAGCAAGAGCAGAAGAAGAAGAAGAAAGTCGACTTCGATCGGCTGCTGCGCGTGTTCGAGGCCTGGCAGAAGTCGCCGCCGCTGGACAGCGACTCCTTGCGCTACCTCATCACGCTGCTGCTGGTCCGCAAGCGCTTCCTGAAGCTCATCGACCTGGTGAGTGAAGAGGGTCGGGAGTTCCTGCGTCTGCGGCGTCCCGGACCGACCGAGCAGTGGTACCTCACGCCGGCGCCGTTGCTGACTCCTGCCGATCTGCCACCGTTGCGCGCCCGCCTCGAAGAGCTGATTGACGGCAGCTTCGATGAAGTGGAGTTGCCGACAGCTTCGGACACGACTGCGGCAACGAGCTGACCGTTCGATTCGCGCCGAGTCCCCGCAGCCGCGCCCCGCAGCTGCGCCCCGCGGCCGCGCCCTGCGGGTCGCGGTGCCGCTCCCACTCCCACCCACGGCAGATTGCCGAGGTGACAGCGGCTTTCTTCCCAGGGCGGAGCTCGGCTGCCGGATCGCCATGTGCGGGTTCCGGTGGGAGAAAGCGGGGGTCGCCACGGTTATGCGCGACTTAAATCCTAGATAATGGTTTGTAGTGGGAGAAAGTGGGTTACAATTCATCCGCGTCGGGTCAAACGAGTGGTGAGTCACGGGACCCAACGGGCGCGGGGCTGAGGCTGTGTTCGTCGGCTCGTACACGCATGCGATCGACGCCAAGGGCCGCATCAACGTCCCGAAGAAGTTCCTTGATCAGCTTCACGGTCCGGGCGAGTCCCGGATGTTCTTCGCGACGCAGGGCTTGGACGGCTGCCTCTTCCTATTCCCCCCGGATCAGTGGGAGACGGTCGTCGCGCAGGTCCGGCAGAACTCGCTCGGCAACGAGGAGGCGCGCGCCTTCGCGCGGAAGTTCTTCGCGTCGACGCGCGAGCTTGAGGTCGACGCGGCGGGTCGCGTCCTGTTGCCCAAAGAACTGCGTGATTCAGCGGGCATCGGCAACGACGCACTTTTCGTCGGCGTCGACACGCGCGTCGAACTGTGGTCGCCGCAGAAGTGGGCGACGCAGGACGCGCAGCATGGATCGAAGTACGAAGACCAGGCGAAGGGGGTCTTTCGTGCGTGACTCCGGCGCGAGCCGGACGCGGGTGAGGGCGGGTCTGGGTGGGTGAGACGCGCCACGTTCCGGTCCTGGCGGAGGAGGTCCTGCACTTCCTCGCGCCGAGTCGGGGTGGGCGCTACCTGGATCTGACCTTCGGCGGGGGAGGTCACGCGCGGAAGGTCCTTGAGCTTGGGCCGCGGTGTCAGTTGGTCGGCGTCGATCGAGACCAGGGGACGCTCGCGGAGGCGGTGCGAGGGCTTGCGGAGTTTGCGGAGCGCCTCTCGACGGTGCATGCGCGATTCGATCTGGCCGACGTGGCGGCGGCGGCCAGCGGGATCGAATCGTTCGACGGCACCTTCGATGGCGTGCTCCTCGACCTCGGTTTTTCCTCGCAACAGCTTGAGGACCCGGAGCGCGGGCTGAGTTTCGAGCGTGATGCCGCGCTGGACATGCGGATGGACCGAAGCGTCGGAGAGACGGCGGCCGAGCTGCTCGGTCGGGTCTCGGAGCAGGAGCTCGCGGACCTCCTGTTCCGCTTCGGCGACGAACGGCGCGCGCGAGCGATCGCGCGCGCTCTCGTCGAGCGCCGTCGGCATGCGCCAGTGCGGCGCACGTTGGAACTTGCCGACTTGGTGGAGCGGGTGCTGGGAGGCCGGCGGGGGAGCCGGACCCATCCAGCCACGCGCACCTTCCAAGCGCTGCGGATGGCGGTGAACGACGAGATCGGCTGTCTCGAGCGCGTGCTCGAAAAAGCGCCGCGGTGGCTCGCGGCGGACGGTCGGCTGGTCGTGATCGCCTTCCACAGCGGCGAGGATCGGGTGGTGAAGCGGAGCCTGCGGGCGGCCGCGAGTTCGGGCGAGATCGAGCTCCTGACCCGCAAGGTCGTGGATCCCGGCCCGCCTGAGATCGCGGCCAACCCGCGCTCGCGAAGCGCCAAGTTGCGTGCTGCAAGACGACGGTCTGAATGACGACGGGCTGAATGACGACGGGCTGAAAAACGAAACGACGGATGAATTCGGGAGCGGGCACGGCGCCCCGTCGAACCGGGGACTCGGCTGCGGACGGCGAGTCCTTGGATCGCCCTCGGCGCGGCGCCGTGCCCGCGACCCGGATCCGTTACTGAAGACTGGAAGAAGGAACCGCACGCAACGTGATCCGGAACGGCCTGCACGCAGCGGCGTTGCTCGCGACGGTTGCCGTCGCGAGCAACGCCGTCCGCCTGCAAGTCGCGGCGCACCTCACGACTTACGACCTCGCCCGCGCCCACGAGGCGATCGGCGAGCTCGAAGAGGAGCGCGATTCGGTGCGCGTGCGAGTGCTGGCGCTCTACACGCCGGAGCGGGTCGACCAGGTCGCGGAGCGGTGGCGCGGGCGCCGCCGTGAGGCGCTGGCGATCGTCGCGACCGCGGGAGCGCCGGCAGAGCTCTAGGAACGGCGTTGGGGGAGTCCGTCGATGCGCGTCTCGCTGCGTCAGGCTCGCTACCGCTCGGTGTACGTGCTCACCCTCTGTTGTCTGCTGCTTGGCGCGGCCGGCACTCGCCTCTTCTGGCTTCAGGTTGTGCATCAGCGCGCGCCCGAGTCCGTGGCCGCGTGGCGAACATTCGAGGTGGAGGAGAGCGGGCGGCGCGGTGACCTGCGTGACGCTCGCGGCGGGATCCTCGCGACCTCCATTCGCGAAGTGGACGTACGGGTCTGGACCAGCGGCGTACGCGGCGCGCACGGCGAGCGCAATCCTCGGCGCGAGCTGGCGGAAGCACTTGCGCGCCTGATCGGCGTCGATCCGGCGCGCACCGAGCGGACGCTCGAAAAGCCCGGTCAATGGGTTCTGCTCGCGCGCGGGATTCGGGATCCCGGCGTCATTGCCGAGTTGCGCGATCTGACCCGCGCTCCGTCGTTCCGGGCCGTCGAGCTCGAGACTCGCTTCGTTCGAGAACATCCGCGCGGCAGCTTGTTCGCTCCGCTGCTGGGGTGGATCGGATGGATCGCCCGCAAGAACCCTGACGGAAGCGAATCGAAGCTTGGAGACTCGATCGGGGTGGCGGGATTCGAGGCGCGGTGCGAAGTCGCGCTCAAGCCGACGGTCGGGCGGCGCCACGTCCGACGTGACGGCACGCAACAGGAGATGATCGATCCGGAGCTCGGCGGGGAGACGGGTCGCGATGGTCGCGCGGTCGAGCTCACGCTCGATCCGATCGCGCAAGTCGCTGCCGATGAGGCGCTCGACGCGGCCATGGAGGAGTTCACGCCCGACTGGGCCCAGGTCCTGGTCCTCGATCCGCGCACTTGCGATGTCCTCGCCATCAGCCAGCGCCCGACGCCGGCCGGGCCAGTGCCGAAGCTCGCAACCGCGCCCCCGCGCGCGAGCGCGTCTAAGAAGGCCGAGATCAAGGCTGCGAACGAAGCGGCCCTCGAGCGCCATCAACTGCTGGCGGTCCATCGCGTGTATCCGCCCGGCTCGGCCTTCAAGCCGTTGATGCTCGGACTCGTGTTCGATCAGGGCAAGGCGACACCCGAGACCATGATCGATTGCTCGAACGGCTCGTTCGCGTTCGGGAAGCGTGTGGTGCATGACGTCCATCCGCAGTCGGTGGTGAGCGCGACCGGTGTGCTGGTCGAGTCGTCGAACATCGGCATGGCGAAGCTCGTGCTTTCGCTGCTACCTGTCGACACCAAGCGCGGCGATTCCGCGTTCCAACCGATCCTGGATCATCTGCGGCGACTCGGCTTCGGATTGCGGGTCGGCGGTTTCGCCGGCGAAGAGAACGGCATGGTGCCGCCGCTCCCCAGCATGGACCGCAACTACTCGCTGGCATCGCTCTCCTTCGGGCAGCAGATCCAGGTGACTGCGCTGCAGATGGCCACGGCGTGCGCTTCGATCGCGAGCGGCGGGATTTGGCGCGCACCGCGGCTGGTGCGGGCGATCGAGGGCGATGGTCAAGCCGACCCCGCGGGTGGAGCGGGCGCCGTCGCCGTCGACTGGGTTGAGGTGCCGCCGCTTCCGGGCGGGGAGAGGGTCGTCTTTTCGGCGCGGACGGCGGCGATGCTGCGCGGGATGCTCGAGCGCGTCGTCGAAGACGGCGCGACCAAGCGCTGGAAGCCCCGCGGCTGGTCGATGGGGGGGAAAACCGGCACGGCGGAGCACGAGAAGGACCGCTCGATCTCGATCAACTCGTACTGGTGCTTCGCGCCTGTCGCGGCACCCCGCTTTCTGGTGATGGCGGTGCTCTACCACCCGCGTAAGGGACGCTTTGCCGCCGACAACGCAGGCAAGGTCGGGGGCGCGGTCATGGGTTCTCTGCTCGAGCGATTCGAGGTGCCGCGAGATCGTCCGGAAGAGGTCGCAGCGCTTGGCTCGAAGCCGCGGTCGGATGCGACCGAGAGTTTCGTAGCCAGCACGGAAGCGGGCGTGGTAGCTTCGCCGGCGGTTGGGGAGGGGCGATGACCGCAGGCGCACGCGCCGCGACGCCGCAGGCCGGGAAGACGCAGGCCGGGAAGACGCTTGACACGCTCGCGCGTGCGATGGGCGTCGTCGCTCCGGTGCGCCTGCGCGGAGTCTTGGTCGAGTCGCTCTGCGGTGACAGTCGCGAATGCGGACGCGGCGACCTCTTCTTCGCCGTTCCCGGGACCAAGCAGGACGGCGCACAGTTCCTCGCTGCCGCCGCCGCTGCCGGTGCGGTCGCGGCGGTCGTCGCGCGCGAGTCCGCCGCTGCCGCCGCCGCCGCCAACCTTCCGGCGATCGTCGTCGGCTCGGTGCGGCTTGCGAAGGCGCTCGCGGCGCATTCGTTCTACGACCAGCCCTCACATGCACTCGCCTGCGTCGGCGTCACGGGGACGAAAGGCAAGACCACTGCGGCGAGTTTCGTGCACGCGATCCTCGCGGCAGCCGGCGAGGCGCCGTCGCTGCTCGGCACCATTGATGAGCTGATCTGGGGCAAGTCGAGGCGGCCCTCGGCGCACACCACGCCCGACCCGATCCGACTCGCCGCGCTGTTGGCGGATGCGCGCGCAGCAGGCGGTCGATCGGTGGTGATGGAGGTGTCGTCGCACGCGCTCGATCAGGAGCGCGTCAGCGGCATGCGCTACCGCGCGGCGATCTTCACCCAGCTCGCGCGCGAGCACCTCGACTACCACCCGACGGTCGAGCACTACTGCGACAGCAAGGCGCGCCTGTTCACGATGCTCGCTGCCGACGCCGTGGCAGCAGTGAACGCCGAGGATGTCCACGCGCTCGAGATGACCAAGCGCAGTCGCGCTCGACTGCTGACCTACGGCGATGCCCCTGGTGCACACGTGCGCGCACGCGCGATCACCGCCGATGCCTGCGGCAGCCGGATCGAAGTCGAACTGGCGCGCGAGCTCGGCGGCGGTTCGTTCGAGCTCGAGGTCGCCTTGGCCGGCCGTCACAACGCGATGAATGCGGTCGCCGCAGCGACGGCTGCGCTCGGCATGGGGCTCGAACGATCGGCGATCGCGCGTGGCGTGGCGTCGCTCTGCCGAGTTTCGGGCCGCCTCGAAGCCGTCGATGCCGGTCAGCCGTTCCGAGTCTTGATCGACTACGCGCACACGGACGATTCGCTCGAGAAGATCCTGAAGCTCCTGCGGCCGCTGACGCGCGGACGGCTGATCACGGTTTTTGGCTGCGGCGGAGAGCGTGATCGCAGCAAACGCCGGCGCATGGGCCGCGTTGCGGCGCTCTATTCCGACCGCGTGGTCGTGACCAGCGACAACCCCCGCGGCGAGGATCCCGATCGGATCATCGCGGAGATCGTCGTCGGCATTCCTGCCGGCACTTCGTACCTGATCGAACCGGATCGCCGCGCGGCCATCGCGTCGGCGCTCGCGGGAGCCGGCGACGGCGATGTGGTGCTCATCGCCGGCAAAGGCCATGAGGACTACCAACTGGTCGGCGGGCAGAAGCTGCGTTTCGACGACCGCGAAGTGGCGAGGGAACTGCTGTGCCATCCCTCCGCCTGACGCAAGTGGTGGCAGCGACAGGCGGACGGCTCGCCTTGCCGGCGGTCGACCGCGACCTCGAAGGCGTCGCCACCGACACTCGCCAGATCACGCCGCAGAGCCTGTTCGTCGCGCTGCGTGGCGCGCATTTCGACGCGCACGATTTCCTCGAAGCGGCGGCTGGCGGCGGGGCTCGCGCAGCGCTGATCGATCGACCGCTGCCGCCCGAGCGGATCGCGGCGCTCGACGCGCTCGGGCTGGCGCAGATCGAGGTCGACGACACGCGCCGCGCGCTTGGCCGGCTCGCTCGCTGGCACGCGCTCCGCTCCCCGGCGCGGCGAGTCGCGGTGACTGGCAGCAACGGCAAGACGACGACCAAGGATCTGCTGCGAGCGGCGCTCGCGGTCGGCGGCGAGACGGTGGCCTCGGAGAAGTCGTTCAACAATGACGTCGGTCTGCCGCTGACGTTGCTGTCGATCCGCGCGACGACGTGCTTCGCCGCGCTCGAGATCGGCACCAACCGTCCCGGTGAGATCGCGGCGCTCGCTGACCTCGCTCGACCCGAAGTCGCGATCGTGACCAACTGCGGCCACTCGCATGTCGAGTTCCTCGGCGACTTCGACGGCGTCGTTCGGGAGAAGGGGGCGCTGGTCGAGGCCCTGCCGGCACATGGCGTCGCCGTGCTGAACGCCGATGATCCGGCGGTCCTCCAACTGCGCGCGCGGACGTGCGCGCGCGTCGTGACCTTCGGCATCCGGCGGCCCGCCGATTTCCGCGCCGTCGACATCCGCTTCGACTTGCGCCGGCTCGTTTACGAGCTGCGCGGACTGCGCGTCTACGTCCCGCTCGGCGGCTGCCACAACGTCTACAACTCGCTGGCCGCGCTGGCAGCTGCCGATGCTCTCGGCGTGCCGCTCCACGACGCGATCGCGGCGCTGCGGCGAGTGGAGGGACCGCCGATGCGGATGCGCCCGCGTCGGCTCGACGGCGTGACGTTGCTGGACGACACCTACAACGCGAATCCCGGCTCGGTCGAGGCCGCGTTCCGCACCCTTGCCGCGCTGCCGCCAGGAGGACGCCGGGTCGTGGTCCTCGGCGACATGCTCGAACTCGGCGCGCAGTCGGCGCAGTTGCACCAGAAGTGCGGCGAACTGATGAGCCTGCTGCCGGAGGCGCTTCTGGTCGCGGTGGGGAAGCATGCGCACGACGTCGCTGCGGGTGCATTGCGGCGCGGACTCCCGGCGGAGCGGATCGTGACCTGCGCCGACGGCGCGGCAGCGGCGGCGCTGGTGCCGCCGCTGCTGGTCCGCGGCGATCTGGTGCTGGTGAAGGGTTCGCGCGGGATGGCGATGGAACAGGTCGTGCGGGCGATCACCCTCGCGTTCGCTCCACCGATGGCGCAGGCGGCGGGGGTGAGCCATGGCGGTCGCTGAGATCACGTTGCTGGTCTCCGGCGACGCGATGCTGCATGTCGTCCAGCGCACTGCGTTCGCCGGTGCGCTGGCGTGCGCGATCGGGTTGCTCTGCGGCCCGATCATCGTCCGCGTGCTGAAGCGCCTGCGCACGCAGGAGACGGTCGAGAAATCCGACTCGCCGACGCTCGCCGACCTGTCGAAGGGCAAACGCGACACGCCGACAATGGGCGGCGTGCTGTTCCTGCCGGCAGTAGGCGGCGCGCTTGCCTGCTTCGGCAACCTCGAGAACCCGCAAGTCCTCCACGCACTGCTCGGCGCGATCGGCTTCTGCCTGATTGGCGCCATCGATGACGTGCTGAAGCTGACCCGGCGAGGGCGCACCGACGGGAAGAAGAGCGGCATCTCGGGGCGCGGGAAGATGGCACTGCAGGTCGGAGTCTCGGCGGCGCTGGCATTTGCGCTGGTCTCGACCATGAACCAGTCGTCGTCCGATCCGGAAGTGCGCCGCCAGCTGTTCTCGATCACGGTCCCGTTCACCACGATGTCGATCGACCTGTCGTTCGCGTCGGGCTGGCCCTACGCGATCTTCTGCACCTTGATCATGGTCGGCACCAGCAACGCCGTGAACCTGACCGACGGCCTCGACGGCCTCGCGCCGGGTTGCATCGTGCTGGCCTCTGCAGCGTTTGCGATCATCGCCTACGCCGTCGGCCGTTCCGATGCCGCCTCGCACCTGCACATCCCGCATGTCGACGGCGCGGAGGAGATGGCGGTCGTTGCCGCCGCGCTCGCCGGCGCGGGCGTCGCGTTCCTCTGGTTCAACGCCCACCCGGCACAGGTCTTCCTCGGCGACACCGGCTCGCTCGCGCTCGGCGGCCTGCTCGGCTACATCGCGTGCGCGACCAAGCAGGAGCTCGTCCTGCCGATCGTCGGCGGCGTCTTCGTCGCGGAAGCGCTCTCCGTGATCCTGCAGGTGGCGTCGTTCAAGAGTCGCGGCAAGCGGATCTTCCGCTGCGCGCCGTTGCACCACCACTTCCAGTTCGGTGGCATGCACGAGGTGAAGATCGTGACGCGGTTCTGGATTGTCGCCGGCCTCTGCGCGCTGGCTGGTCTCGCGACGTTGACGGTGCGGTGATGGAGATCCGCTTGCAAGCTCCGCCTGCAACTCCCGAGGTCGCCGCGCCGCTCGCGTACGGCGAGCTCGACCGCTCGATCTTCCTGCTGCTGGCGGCGGTGCTCACGCTGCTCGGGCTCGGGATCGTGATGGTCTTCAGCGCGTCGGCGGTCGAGGCGGCCGGTGCGGGCGAGGGCGGGTCGCCGCTCGCGCCGCTCTGGTCGCATGGGATCAAGGTCGCGTTCGCGGTCGCGCTCCTGTTCGTGATCTCGCGGCTCGACCCGCGCCGATTCGTAAAGCTCGCCAAACCGGCGTGGATCGCCTCGCTGGTGCTGCTGGTGCTGGTGCTGATCCCCGGCATCGGCGTGCTGAGCAACGGTTCGCGCCGCTGGATGAACACGCACACCCTGATCGGATTCGCGTTGCAGCCGTCGGAAGTCGCGAAGCTGTGCGTCGTGCTCGCGCTGGCGGCGTGGGTGGCGAAGGTCGGAGACGTCGGCGCCGACTTCAGGAAGACGTTCCTGCCGGGCGCGCTCATGGTGCTGGCGCCATGCGCCTTGATCCTGCTCGAGACCGACTTCGGCACTTCCATGCTGCTCGCCGCGCTCGGCTTCCTGCTCCTGCTGCTGGCGGGCGCGCGCGTCTATCACCTGCTGGCGCTCGGCGCGATCGGGCTTCCGGTCGTGCTGCTCTTCCTCTGGATCAACCCGCGCACGCAGTACGTCTTCCGCCGCATCGGCGCTTTCGCGGACCACCACTTCGGCGAAGACTCGCCAGTCGTCACCGGTCTGCCGACGCAAGTCGACTTCGCCGCGTCGGCGCTGCAGGTTGGCGGACTCTCCGGCGTCGGTCTCGGCGCCGGTCGCCACAAGCTCTATTTCCTCGCCGAGGGCGAGAACGACTTCATCCTGGCCAACATCGGCGAAGAGATCGGGTTCATCGGCACGACGGCGGTGCTGCTGCTCTTCGCGCTGCTCCTGTGGAGCGGGCGGCGCGTGCTGCTCGGCATGCGCCATCGTTTCGGCTTCTTCGTGCTTGCAGGTGTGTTGATCACGGTCGCTATCCAGGCACTCATGAACATCTTCGTCGCCGTGCGCTGGGCGCCGGTGAAGGGGATCCCGTTGCCCTTCGTCAGCAGCGGCGGCAGTTCGCTCACCGTGCTTTGCGTCGGGATCGGCATCGCGCTCGCCTGCGCCCGCCACGCCGAGTCGACCGACCCCGCGCTCGGACCGGATCGCGACGACGCCCCCGATCAAGGAACGGCAACGTGAAGTCGCGCCGCAAGCGTCTCGACTGGACCGGGCCAGGTGATCTCGAGCGCTACGGGTTGCTCGCGCTGGCGGCGGTGCTGCTGCTCGCGATCGCATGGCTCGCGCAGGCGCTGGCGGGCGAGCCGCCCCCGTTTCGCGACTCGGCGGCGGTGCCGCAGGTGCCCTCCAGTTTCGAAGACGAAGTGCCACCGGATGCTGCAAGCGCGGACATCGCAGATGTCGCTGGCGAAGTCGCTCCAGTCGCCGGGCGGGGTGCGCTCGCATCCGATGCTCGCTCCGACGCGCCCGGTGGCGGACTGGTCGTGCCGACTCGCGCCGGGCCGCGTCCCGACTTCGACTTCTACGAGCCGCCGATCCGGCTGGCCGGCCGGCCCGCGGTGATCGCGCCACCGCCGCCGGGTGCGCGCGTCGACGCGCGGGTCGTGACCGTGCGACGCGGAGACACACTGCAGAAGATCGCGGCGCGTGAGCTCGGCGCCGCCGGTCGCTGGCGCGTGCTGATCGATTGGAACCCCGGCCTCGATCCGAAGCGCCTCCAGACCGGGAGCGAACTCAAGCTGCCGCCGATCGTGCGCGCGGCGCCGCCGGCGGCGAGTCGTACGCTCGATCCGGCGCGCACGCACCTTGTCGCGGCCGACGAGACGCTGCGTTCGATCGCGCTCTCCTGGTACGGCGACGAACTGTGTTTCATCGACCTGCTCGAAGCCAACCGCGACCTGCTCGACCAGCCGGAAGAGCTTCGGACTGGCATGCGGCTGCGGGTCCCGCCGCGGAGTCGCGAATGACGCGCGCTCGCACGATCGTGTTCGTTGGTGGCGGTACCGGCGGTCACCTGCAGCCGGGCGTGGTGCTGCGCGACGCGCTCCTGCGCCGCCACCCGGACTGGAAACTGCCATTCCTCATCGCGGGCCGCGCCGTCGAGCGGAGCTTCGTCCCGCCTGGCGCGACCGGGCTCGAGCTCTTCCCTGGCCGCACTTCGCGCCCGGCGCCGTGGCGCGCCGACCTCTGGGCCGGTGCGTGGTTCTCCGCCGCCCGTTTTCTGTCGCGCGTACGACCCGATCTGCTGGTGTTCCTCGGCGGCTACGTCGCCTTCATCGCGCGCGCGGCGCGCTGGCGCGTGCCGATGGTCGTGCTCGAGTCGAACGTGCTTCCGGGCCGTTCGGCACGGCTCGCCGCCCCGTTCGCGAAGCGCCTCTTCCTGCAGTGGATGCCCCCCGATCAGGCGCGCCTGCCGATGTGGCGCACGCGGGTGACTGGGATGCCGCTCAAGTTCGAGCGACTGCCCTCGCAACGCGAGGCGCGACTCCGGCTGCGGCTGCGTCCCGATGCGCGCGTGCTCCTGGTGCTCGGCGGCAGCCTCGGCGCCACTCCGATCAACGACCGTGTCGTCGCTGGCGCGGCCGACCTCGCCTCGGTGCGCGGGCTGCAGGTGCTGCATCTGAGCGGGCCGCGCGACGAAGATCGCGTGCAGCAGGCCTATGCGCAAAACGGCGTCGACGCCGTGGTCCTGTCATTCTGCGACGCGATGGCGGATTGCTACGCCGCCGCTGACCTGGTGGTTGCGCGGGCCGGCGGGATGACCGTGGCCGAGCTCGCGGCGGCCGGTCGCCCGGCTCTCTTCATCCCCTACCCACACCACGCCGACCACCATCAAGAGTGGAACGCGCGGGTGCTGGTCGACGGCGGCGCCGCTTGGATGGTGCGTGAGGCCGACGCGGGCAGCGACTTCGTGCGCCGTCACATCGTCCCGAAGTTGGCCGATCTCGACGAGCTCGAGATCCGCGGCCGCAAGGCGGCGCAGCTCGGTCGCCGCGATGGCACCCACCGGATCGTCGAAGAGGTGGAACAGTTGCTGGATGCCGGCGTGCCGGTGAGCGACTTGTCGGCGGCAATTGGGGCTTGAGCCCGAGCTCTCCGTTCGGCAGAACCAAGCATGGGGAACGGCGACGCGATCAAGAACCCTGACAGTCGCGGAATCCTGACAGTCGCGGAACCCTGACAGTCGCGGAATCCTGACAGTCGCGGAATCCTGACAGTCGCTGAACCCTGACAGTCGCGGGAGGGGTGCCTCGTGGCAGCGGAACCCGGCCGAGCGCGGCAGATTCATCTGGTGGGCATCGGCGGCAGCGGGCTCGCGTCGCTCGCGGCCTATCTCCTCGAGCGAGGGGAGCGGGTCAGCGGTTGCGACCTCAAGGACGGCGCGATGCTGCGGCTGCTGCGGGCGCGCGGCGCGACGATCGCAATCGGCCATGACGCTTCACACTGCTCCGATTCGCTCGATCTGCTGGTCTACACGGCGGCCGCGAACGGCGACCACCCCGAGCTCGCTGCCGCGGCGACGGCTCGCGTCCGCGCGCTCAAGTACGCGCAATGTCTCGGCGAGGAGACGCAGGGAAAGCAGTGCGTCGCCGTCGCCGGAACGCATGGCAAGACGACGACGACGACCCTGATCGCCGAGATGCTGATGAAGTCGGGCCTCGACCCGAGCGCAGTGGTCGGCGGCTTCCCGGCGAGCTGGCCGCTGCCTGGGCGAGCGGGCGCCGGACCGCATTTCGTGGTCGAGGCGTGCGAGTACGACCGCTCGTTCCACAACTTTGCGCCGCAGGTCGCGGTCGTGACCAACGTCGAGCCCGATCACCTCGACTACTTCGGGACCCACGAAAACGTGATCGACGCGTTCATCGGTTTCCTCGGCCGCGTCGTCGAAGGCGGCGCGGCGGTGGTGCACGAATCGGCGGCGCTCGCGCTTGGCGGTCGCTCCCGATGCCGGCTGATCGTCGTCGGTGAAGGTCAAAGCTGCGCGGCGCGTCTGGTGGTCGGCACAGCGGAGCGCGGATGCGGCCGCGGCCGACTCCATCTGCGCGGCAGCGATCCGATCGAACTGGCGCCGCCGATCGCGGGCGAGCACAACCTGATCGATGCCGCGCTGGCGGCGACGGCGGCGGTGGCTCTTGGCGCGGCGCCGTACGCGATCGAGCAAGCGGTGCGCGAATTCCGCGGCGTGCGCCGCCGGCTTGAGGTGCTGTGCGCGCGCGGCGGCGTGCAGTTCCTCTCCGACTACGCCCACCATCCGACCGAGATCCGCGCGGTGCGCGAGGCGCTGCGGGCGAGTCACCCGGGCAAACGCCTGTTGGTGGTCTTTCAGCCGCATCAAGCCAGCCGCACCCGCGACTTCCGCGACGACTTCGCGAGCGAGCTTGCCGCCTTCGACGAGGTGGTGGTGCCGAACATCTTCGCCGTGCGCGAGGCCGCTGCCGGTGTCGAGCGCGAGACCGAGGCGCTGGTCGCCGCGATCGGCGCGCGCGGTCGCGCGCCGCATCGGGCGGCCGGACTCAACGATGTCTTCCCGACCATCGATCGCATCGCGCATCCGGGCGACTTGGTGGTGCTGATGGGAGCGGGCGACATCGACGACCTCGCCGAGGTGCTGCGCGCGCCGGCGGCGGAGCCGGCCGTTGCTTGACCTGCGCGAGCGGCTGACCGCAAAGATTGGCGGCCCGGTCGCCGAGGCCCATGAACCGGCGACCGTCGCGGAGCTTGTGGCCCTGCTCGATCGCCTGCGCTCCGCTGGACGGGCGTTCAAGATCCTCGCCGGCGGCAGCAACATCGTTGCCGGCGATGCACCGCAGCAGGACGCGATCGTCTCACTCCGCGGACTGCGGCGATTCGAGATGCTGAGCGAGTTCCTCTGGCGGGCGGAGGCCGGCGTGCCGCTCGGGGAGATGGTGGCGCGCTCCGCGCGGCGCGGTCTCACCGGCCTCGAATGCTGCCACGGCGTGCCCGGTTCGCTCGGTGCTGCGGTACGGATCAACGCCGGCGGCAAGTGGGGCACGATCGCCGGCGTCCTGCGCGAAGTGACGCTGCTCACGCCAGGAGGCGAAGTGGTGCGGCGCAGCGTCGCTCCCGGCGACTGCGTCTACCGCAAGACCGCCTGGTGGAACGATCTCGTGCTGGAGGCCACGCTCGAGTTCGCGCCAAGCGACTCGGCGACGACCAAGGCGAAGATCGACGCCGTCCACGAGCACAAGAAGACGACGCAACCGCTCGCGTTCCCATCCGCCGGCTGCATCTTTCGCAACCCCTCCGCCGAGCGGCCCGCCGGCCGCCTGATCGACCAAGCCGGCCTGAAGGGCACCCGCGTCGGCGGTGCGCTGGTCTCGCCGCTGCACGCCAACTACATCGTCAACGTCGGTGGTGCGACCGGGGGCGACTTCCTCGCGCTGATGGTGCTGGTCCAGGCGCGCGTGCGCGAATTCCACGGCATCGAACTCGAGCACGAGGTCGAGGTGTGGAACTGAGTGCGCCGCGGGCCGTAGCGCCGATCGCGACGCTGACCGTGCTCAGCGCCCCGCGGCCGCCGCTTCGACGACCTTGACGTCGGCGATCTGCAGCTCGACGCCATGGTTGCCGGCGAACGTCGACGGGCGCGGAGTGAAGGCGAGCGCGAAACGGCGTCCGGCGATCTCGTCGGCGCGCGGACCGTGGCCGAAGCCGATGCCGGCCAGCACGTGCGGGCCGTTCTTGATCTTCAGCTGGAGATGGGCGCCATCCTGACCGACGCGGCGCGGCGCGGCGGCGAGCTCGACGTTGCTCGCAGCGAAGACCGGTTGCGGGTTGCCCTGGCCGAACGGGCCGAGTTGACGCAGCTCGTTCACCAGCGGGAACGTGATCTGGTGCAGCATCGTCTCCGAGTCGACCTCGAGCGTCGCGGGGGGTGGCGGCTTCATCCGTTCGCGCGCGATCTGGCGCAGCGCGTCGGCCAGCGCGTTGACGTTGGCCGGATCCATCTCGACGCCAGCCGCCATCGCGTGGCCGCCGCAGCTCCGCACGTGGGCGCGCGCGAGGTGGAGCGCGGCGGCGAGGTCGAAGCCCGGCACGCTGCGGCCCGACCCGCGCGCGACCGCGCCCTCGGTCGAGATCAGCAGCACCGGCTTGCCGGTTTGGCTGACGAGTTTCGCCGCGACGATGCCGATCACGCCGGCGTTGAATTCGCGGTCGGCCAGCACCACGATCGGCGAGTCCTGCGGCGACTCCTTCAGCTTCAGCTGCGCGCGCTGGTGGACACGCGACTCGAGCGCGCGGCGCTCCTGGTTCAGCCGGTCGAGGTCGGCGGCGAGGCGCATCGCCTCGCGCTCGTCGTCGGTGAGCAGCAGCCGGCGCGCGAGATCGACCTGGCCCATGCGGCCCGCGGCGTTGATGCGCGGCGCGAAGCCGAAGGACACGTCTTCGGCGTCGAGCTCCTTGCCGTCGAGTTTGGCGAAGGTTCGCAGCGCTTTGAGTCCCGGGATCGTCGTCTGCGCCAGCTGCTTCAGGCCGTGGCGCACCAGCAGGCGGTTCTCTCCGGTCAGCGACACCACGTCGGCGACGGTGCCGAGTGCCGCGAACGCGAGCCCTTCGCGCAGCAGTTGGCGCAGCCGCGGATCCTGTTTCTTTGCGGCCGACAACGTCTCGAACACGCCGCACGCGAGCTTGAACGCGACGCCGGCGCCCGAGAGCTTCGCGGCGGGGTGCGCTGGGTCGAGGAACAGCGGATTCAAGACAGCGAGTCCGGGCGGCAACTGCTCCGGCTTCTGATGGTGGTCGGTCACGATGACGTCGATGCCCGACTGCTGCAGCCGGCCGACCGCCGCATGCGCCGTCACGCCGTGATCGACGGTCACGAGGATTGCCGGCTCGCGACGGCGTACCTGCGCTTCGCCCGCCTCCGACAGCCCGTAGCCGTCGACGGTCCGCTCGGCGACATGCACGTCGCAGATCGCGCCGAGTGCCAGCAGCATCCGCGCGAGCAGGCAGGCACCGGTCAGGCCATCGACGTCGGAATCGCCGAAGACGAGGATCCGCTCGCGCAGGGCGATGGCGCGGTTCAGACGTTCGACGGCGACCGTGGTGCCGGAAAGGTCGGACGGGGAGCTCAGGTCCTTCAGGCTTGCGTCGATGAAGGTCCGGCCGTCGGCGCTCGAACCGACACCGCGCCGCGCGAGCACCTTCGCCGCCAGCGGCGACAGCGCGAGCCGCTGCTCGAAGTCGCGCTCCAAGTCGGGGTCGCCGGGCCGGAACGACCAGATGCGGGAAAGGGCCATTAAGATCCTCGGCGACTCGGACGGGCGGGGCAGTCAAGCGCTGCGGCGCGGAATCGTCAAACCCCGTCATCTTTGCGACCTCGGGAGCCGCGACGGTGAGCAGCGAGCTGCGCGACATCCCGCCGGTCGATCGACTGCTGCAGCAGTTCGCGCCTGAGTTCGCCGACGCGCCGCGGCCGCTGCTGCGCACGGCGCTGCGCCAGTTGACCGATTCGCTGCGGTCGCAGGTGCGCTCGCAGCCGACCGCCACCGCCGGGAGCGTCAAGCGCCGGTTCGAGGACGGCTCGTTCCGCCGCGAGCTGGTTGCCGCGCTCGCCGACCTCGCGCAACCGCGCCACGACCGGGTGATCAACGCGACCGGCGTGCTGCTCCACACCGGGCTTGGTCGTGCGCCGCTGTGCGATTCGGCGCGGGCCGCGCTCGACCGCATCGCCCGCTACGGCCTGGTCGAGATCGACCCTTCGACCGGAGAACGCGGCCGGCGCGAGCTGTTCGTCCGCGACCTGCTCTGTGAACTGACCGGCGCCGAGGAGGCGACCGTCGTCAACAACAACGCCGCGGCGGTGATGCTGCTGCTGCGCGGGCTCGCGCACGGACGCGACTGCATCGTCTCGCGCGGCGAACTGGTCGAGATCGGCGGCGGCTTCCGCGTCCCCGAGGTGATGAGCCAGAGCGGCGCCCGGCTGCGCGAGGTCGGGACCACCAACCGCACGCGCATCGCCGACTACGCCGCGGTGATCGGACCCGAGACCGGCCTGCTCCTGCACGTGCACACCAGCAACTTCCGCGTGGTCGGCTTCACCGAGTCGCCGAGCCTCGCCGAACTGGTGGCGCTCGGTCGCGAGCGGAGCATTCCGGCAGCATCCGACCTCGGCTCGGGCTGCCTGCGTCGCTTCCCGCAGTTGCCATTCCACGACGAGCCGGTCGTCTCCGATGCCGTGGCGAGCGGCCTCGACGTCGTCACGTTCAGCGGCGACAAGATGCTCGGCGGTCCGCAGTGCGGGATCCTGGTGGGCCGCAAGGAGGTGATCCTCGCGCTGCGCCGCCACCCGCTGTTCCGCGCGATCCGACCCGACAAGCTCACGCTCGCAGCGCTCGAAGCGACCTTGCTCGAATGGCGCAAGACCGACGGGGCTGAACTCCCGCTCGGGATTCCGTTCTTCGCGATGATGGGCGCGCCGCTCGACCGGTTGCGCGAGCGCGCCGCAAAGATCGTGGCGCAGGCGGGACCGGCGGCAAGCAGCGCGGTGGTGGTCGATTCGAAGGCACAGGTCGGCAGCGGTTCGGTGCCCGGTCGCGAGTTCGATTCGGTGGCGATCGCGGTGGGTGCACCGGGTGGAGCGTCCGACGAGCTCGCGCGGCGTCTGCGCATCGGCGCGCCGCGGGACGGGATCGCGCGCCTGTTCGCGCGCGTCCACGAAGGGCGCGTGCTGCTCGATCTGCGGACGATCTTCGAGAGCGAAGATGGCGAGGTCGCGCGCGCTCTCGGTGCGGCGTGCGGTCGCTCGAACTGAGGCGGCGTGAACTGAGGCAAGAATGTTCGGCAAGAAGAAGACCTACAAGCTGACCGACTGGTCGAGCTGCGCTGGCTGAGCAGCGAAGCTCGCTCCCAAGGACCTGGTGCAGGTCCTTTCCGGTCTCGACATGCCGACCAACGACGCCGTACTCCTCGGGCCCGAGGGCTACGACGACGCCGGCGTCTATCTGATCGCGCCTGGCATCGGCCTGGTGCAGACGCTCGACTTCTTCCCGCCGGTGGTCGACGACGCGCGCCACTACGGCCGCATCGCTGCCGCCAACTCCTTCTCCGACGTCTACGCCAAGGGCGGCATCCCGCTCACCGTGCTGCAGATCGTCGGCTTCCCGAAGGACGAGCTGCCGCTCGACGTGCTGCACGACATCCTCGCCGGTGCGGCCGAAGTGATTCGCGAGGCGGGGGCGGTGGTGCTGGGCGGCCACTCGGTGAAGGACGCAGAGATCAAGTTCGGCTTGTCGGTCACGGGCCGCATCGATCCAAAGATGATCGTCCCCAACTCGGGCGCGAAGCCGGGCGATGTGCTCTACCTCACCAAGCCGCTCGGGATGGGATCGATCACGACCGGCGCGAAGAAGGAGAAGGTCGGCGCCGACACGATCGAGGCCGCGTGCCGCGTGATGGGCACGCTCAACAAGGCCGCCGCCGAAGCAATGCAGGCCGCCGGTCCGCATGCCGCGACCGACATCACCGGCTTCGGCTTCCTCGGCCACAGCTCCTCAGTGGCGCGGCAGAGCAAGGTCACGCTCGAATTCGAAGCCAGCCGGCTACCGATCTTTCCGGGTGCCCTCGACCTCGCGGCGAAGGGGATCCTGTCGGGTGGCTCGGCGCGCACCCGGGAGTTCCTCGGCGACGAAGTTGTGTTCGGCAGCGGCGTCGACAAGGCGCTCGCCGATCTCCTGTTCGACGCGGAAACCTCGGGTGGCCTGCTGATCGCGCTGCCGCCAGAACGCGGCGCCACGCTCGAGAAGGAGCTCACTGCTCGCGGCGTCCCGGTCCATCGGATCGGCCGCGCGCTGCCCGACGACGGTCGGCGCGTGCGCGTGGTCTGAGCGCGCCGGCGGCCCCGAAAGCAGTGGTAGCGAAAGCAGTGGTGGCCAAAGCAGTGGTGGCCAAAGCAGTGGCAGCGAAAGCAGTGGTGGCCAAAGCAGTGGTGGCCAAAGCAGTGGTGGCCAAGGTGATTTCGACTGCAGCGCTGCCGGCGGCGCGGAAGGGCGCGCGCACGATCGCCGCGATTCCGAAGTCGGTCCGCCGTGCGCTCGACGAAGGCCGCGAGCAGACGAAGACCCTGGTCGAGTGGCTCGCCATCGATCAGGCGAAGCTGTTGGCGAGCGTGCTGCCGGCCGCCGGATTCGCGCCCGCGATGGTCGCGCGCGCCGTCGCGTCGCAGCGCGCGATCGCCGCGTCCGGCATCACCGTGCGCGTGCGCCAGGCCGGCGTGCTGCTGCACGGCCTGCTGCGGGAATTGTCGCCCGCGGCAGGCCGCCGTGCCTTCGCCGCGCTCGCCACGCACTGTTCCGACATGGTGCGCTCGTTCGCCTGCTATGTGCACGCAGCCGACGTCACGCTCGATCTCCCCGCTCGTCTCGCCGTCGCTCGCCCGTTCGCCGCTGATGCCGCGATGTCGGTGCGCGAGTGCGCGTGGGACAGCTACCGCCTCGCGCTGACCCATGAGCTGCCAAATGGCCTAAGGCTGCTGCAGGCGTGGGCCACCGACGCCGACCCGAACATCCGCCGTTGCGCCATCGAGAGCAGCCGCCCGCGCGGCGTCTGGACCCACCACCTCGAAGCGCTGAAGGCCGACCCAGCGCCCGCTCTCCCGCTGCTCGAACCATGCCGCGCCGACCCGAGCGACTACGTCCGCCGCGCCGTCGCCAACTGGCTGAACGACGCAAGCAAGACCCGGCCCGAGTGGGTGACGGCGCTCACGAAGCGCTGGCTGCGCGAATCGCGGTGCAACGAGACCGCGTGGATCGCGCGACGGGCGATGCGGACCTTGCGGAAGGGCGAACGCGGGTGAACCGAGTGCGCGCGCGGTTCGTTCCGGCTACAGCCTGCACCGGAACATCAGCGCCCCGCCGCCCCAGCCGAAGGTGTCGAGTTCGAAGCTCGGGCTCAGGACGAAGTCGGCGGTCGGGGTCGCCTGCCAGCGGAAGTAGAAGCTCAGCTTGCCCTGGAAGGCGGGATGGCGGACGT
>SIAN01000052.1 GCA_009691715.1 Planctomycetota bacterium | reverse complement strand
TTCTCCGCGATCGACACCCGCCACTCAACGGGGGATGTTTCACTCCATCGACTGCAGCAACTCACGCCGAACGATCACCCCGGCGAGGCTTCGCCTCGAAGCGCTGAAAGGCGCAAGATTTCGGCTCAACTGCGGAAGTTGGGATAGCGCGCGGACGATCGTCTCAGGGGTGACGCAGAAACCGTGCGGTGAAGTGATCGGAATCGATCAAGAGGCGGCGGCGTTGTTCCCGGATCGGAAACGGTTGAGGGTGATGGTGATGCCGTGGTTCATCGTGGGGAGCGTGGCGCTTTCGGCGTGGCGGAGGCCGTGCTGCTGAGCGAGCTCGGGAAAACGCCTGGCGTGCGGGCGGTCGGGGTCGGTGATCCACGCTTCGGCACCGGGTTTCAGGTGCGCGGCAAGGAACGCGGCGACGGCCGGCGCGTTGCGCTCTTCGTACAGGACGTCGGCGCCGAGCACGCGGTCGAACGGCCCCATGGACGGCGGCTTGCGCCAGTCGGCGACGACGAACGCGAAGTCCGTGAGGCGGCGACCCTGCGCGACGACGCTCCGCCGCACAATCTCGAGCGCGCGCGCCTCCCAGTCCATGAACGTCACGTGTGCACCACGTGCCGCCGCCGCAAAGCCGCACGGGCCGAGCCCGCAACCGAGGTCGAGCAGCTCGATCCCATCGAGGCGCGGCCCAGCGAGCACGTGCGCCACCAGCGACTCTGCCGACGGCCAGATCTCCCCGAAGTAAGGCATCCGATCGTCGGTCGCCGTGTACTCCTCGGGCGTGATCAGGTCGAGGAGGACGTTGGGATCGGCGAGCACCCACATGCCGAACGACCGTGCCTGCTGGCCGACCAACGCGCGATCCACGGTGCCGCCTTCGTCGCGGCATCCTGGCGCCGCCTCGAACTCGTGCCAGCGAAGCTTCAATCCGGCGACGGTTGGCGGATCGCCGCGCGACTTGCTGGGCTGCCTTTCGAGCGAACCACCCGCGTCGCTCACCGCGTGGTTGGCGACGCCGTGTCGGGGTCGATGCCGAGCTCACGGATCGCCTTTGCGACGTCTGCCGGCTTCATTTCGCCTTCCTTCGCGAGCTGCCAAAGAGCCGCGATCGCGACGTGCTCGCCGTCGACCTCGAAGAACCGGCGCAGGGACTGCCGCGTCTCGCTGCGACCGAAGCCGTCGGTGCCGAGCGCGTGCAGACCTTGCGGAACCCACGGTGCGATGAGGTGCGGCATCGCCTTCACGAAGTCGCTGGCCGCGACCACCGGCCACGGCTCGTCCTTGAACAACTGCGTGAGGTAAGGCACCCGCATCGGCTGGTCGGGATGGAGCATGTTCCAGCGCTCGCAGTCGAGCGCGTCACGCCGCAGCTCCTTCCAGCTCGTGACCGACCAGACGTCGGCGTCGATGCCGAACTTGTCGCGCAGGAGATCGGCGCCGCGCAGCACTTCGCGCAGGATCGTGCCCGCGCCCATCAGGTGGACGCGCTTTTTCTTCGCGTTGCCCGCCGCCTTCCGCAGTCGGTAGCAGCCGCGCAGGATCCCCTCGCGCGAGCCCTCCGGCATCGCCGGCATCTCGTAGTTTTCGTTGTAGATCGTGACGTAGTAGAGGACGTCCTCGCCGTCGCCATACATGCGCTTGATGCCGTCCTGCACGATCACCGCGAGCTCGTAGGCGTAGGTCGCGTCGTAGCAGACGAGGTTCGGCACGGGCAGCGCCAGCAGATGGCTGTTGCCGTCCTCGTGCTGCAGTCCCTCGCCGTTCAGCGTGGTGCGTCCCGCCGTCGCGCCGAACAGGAAGCCGCGCGCGCGCTGGTCGGCCGCCTGCCAGATCAGGTCGCCGACTCGCTGCATGCCGAACATCGAATAGAAGGTGAACATCGGGATCATCGGCTCGCCGTGCGTCGCGTACGACGTGCCCGCGGCGATGAAGCTGGCGAGCGAGCCGGCCTCGTTGATCCCCTCCTCGAGGATCTGCCCCTCCTTCGCCTCGCGGTAGTAGAGGTACTGCTCCTTGTCGACCGGCTCGTAGAGCTGGCCCTGCGAAGCGTAGATCGCGCACTGGCGGAACAGCGACTCCATCCCGAACGTGCGCGCCTCGTCGGGGACGATCGGCACCAGGCGTTTGCCGATGCCCGGATGCTTGAGCATCGCGGCCATCATCCGCACGTGCGCCATCGTGGTGCTGATGGCCTTTTCGCCACCGCCCACGAGGAAGTCCTTGAAGAAGTCGAGCGACGGAACATCGAGCGGCTTGCTCACCACGACGCGCCGCGGCAACGATCCACCGAGCGCCGCGCGGCGCTCCTTCAGGTACTCGATCTCCGGGCTCTTGCCGTCCGGTTTCCAGAACGGCGCCTCGCCCTCGCCGCGGTTCGGGATCTCGAGCTCGAGGCGGTCGAGGAACTTCTTCAGCTGCGCTTCGTCGAGGTGCTTCTGGTTGTGGGTGGTGTTGCGGCCTTCGCCGGCGTCGCCAAGCCCGTAGCCCTTCACCGTCTTGGCGAGGATCACGGTCGGTCGGTCCCGCGTCTCCGTCGCCGCCTTGAACGCGGCGTAGACCTTCACCGGATCATGGCCGCCGCGATTGAGCCGGTGGATCTGCTCCTTGCTGAGGTGCGCGACCAGTTGCTTCAGTTCCGGCTCGGGCCCGAAGAACTTTTCGCGGGCGTACTCGCCGTCCTCGACCACGTACTTCTGGTACTGGCCGTCGACGGTCTCGCCCATCCGCTTCACCAGCGTGCCGGTCGCATCGGCGTCGAGCAGCGGATCCCAGTCGGAGCCCCAGACCACCTTGATCACGTTCCAGCCGGCCCCGCGGAACGCCGCTTCGAGCTCCTGGATGATCTTGCCGTTGCCGCGCACCGGCCCGTCGAGACGCTGCAGGTTGCAGTTCACGATCCAGGTCAGGTTGTCGAGCTTCTCGCGCGATGCCAGCGTGATCGCGCCGAGCGACTCGGGCTCGTCCATCTCGCCGTCGCCGAGGAACGCCCAGACGCGCGACTGGCTGGTGTCGGCCATGCCGCGATGCAGCAGGTAGCGATTGAAGCGCGCCTGGTAGATCGAGCAGAGTGGCGACAGTCCCATCGAGACCGTCGGGAACTGCCAGAAGTCGGGCATCAGCCAGGGATGCGGATAGGACGAGAGGCCGCCGCCGGGCTCGAGCTCGCGGCGGAAGTTCTTCATCTGCGTGTCGGAGAGGCGGCCCTCGAGCCACGCTCGCGCGTAGAGGCCGGGCGAGGCGTGGCCCTGGAAGAAGACCTGGTCGCCGATCTGGTCCGCCGTCCGACCGCGGAAGAACCAGTTGAGGCCGATCTCGAACAGCGTGGAGGTCGACTGGAAGGTCGAGATGTGGCCGCCGATGCCTGGCGTGCGCTGGTTGGCACTGTGGACCAGTGCCATCGCGTTCCAGCGGATCAAGCGCTTCAGGCGGCGTTCGAGGTCACGATCCCCGGGGTAGTCCGGCTCCGCCTCATGCGGAATCGTGTTCAGGTAGGGCGTGTTCATCGGCGACGGGAGGTCGACCCCGGACTTCGCCGCGTGCTCCATCAGCCGCCCGACCAGCCAGGTCGCCCGCCCGCGCCCGTGGACGTCGATGACTCCGTCGAGCGATTCGGCCCATTCCCGCGTCTCGACCGGATCCGGATCTTCGATCATCGGCGTGCGCATCCCTGGTCGCTCTCCGTGGCGCTCGGTCGCGAGGCGCCGGATGTGGTGAATCGAACCGGGGATGTTAACCGTGACGCGAACTCGCCTCAGTTCGGTATCCGATCGAAAAGTTCTGCGACCCGCATCCGTGCCGGCCCGCGAAACGCGCCATCTCGAACGCTCCCCCATTCGCAGGCCGCCGCCCTCGCGTCCTTGCGCGTTGTTCAACAGGGCCGATGGCTCGCGAGCCGACGCACTGAGCAACATGCCGCGCCGCGCACGCTTCGCTTCGACCGCCTTCATGCCACTCGCAGCCTCGCTGGCCTTCGCCGCCTGCGTTGCGTTCGCGGTCGGCTTCCCCGCTGAGCTCCACCGCACCTGTCGTGAGGATGGGCCGATCGAGAGCTTCATCGCGCTGGCCTTCCTCGCCGCTGCGATCGCGTTCGCTGCGGCGGCCACGCGCCGCGACGGCTCCTCGCTTGGGCGGGCTCACCGGCTGTGGCTCTGGGCCGCCGCCGTGGGCGCATTCCTCTGCTTTGGTGAAGAGATCAGCTGGGGCCAGCGCCTTCTTGGCATCGAGACCCCGCGCCCGTTCCTGGAGCTGAACGCGCAGCGCGAATTGAACGTCCACAATCTGCAGGGCGTGCAACCGCTCAAGTACACCGTGCTGGTCGCCGCGGTCTCGCTGGCGCTCATCGGCGCGTTTGCGGTGCGGACCCTCGCGCCGGCTCGGGCGCTGGCGCGAACGCTCAAGGTCCCGGTTCCGGCATTGGCGGACTTGTCGTGGCTGGTGGTGTCGATCTTCTTGTTGCGCAATCTCGCCAACTGCCTCGCGATGGCCGAGCGCAATGATGCGCAGGAGCTCGGCGAACTCTTCCTGGCTCTCGGTGTGTGTGCCTTCGCCGTTCGCGCGCGTCTCGTCCCGGCGTCAATCGTCGTCGCTGACGAGACGCTGATACCGGCCGCGGACAGCTGCCGCTCGACCGTGCGCTGAACGGCGGCCCCGCCCGCTCGCTGCTACTCTTTCCGGCTCCGCATCCGAGGAGCCTTGCCATGGCCGAAGCCGTCATCGTCAGCGCCGTTCGCACGCCGATCGGGCGCTTCCAGGGCGCGTTCGCGTCGTTGCGCGCGCCGCAGCTCGGCGCCCTCGCGATCAAGGAGGCGGTTGCGCGTGCCGGCATCGATCCGGCGCTGGTCGAGGAAGTGATCATGGGCCACGTGCTGCAGGCGGGGGTCGGCCAGAACCCGGCGCGTCAGGCCGCCCGCGGCGCGGGTCTCCCGGATGAGATTGGCGCGGTCACGATCAACAAGGTCTGCGGCTCGGGCCTGAAGGCAGTGATGCTCGCTGCGCAGGCGATCCGTGCTGGCGACGCCGAGTGCATCGTCGCGGGCGGCATGGAGAACATGACGCGTGCGCCGTACCTGCTGCCGGAGGCTCGCGACGGCGTGCGCCTCGGCCACGGCAAGCTCATCGATGCCATGGTCTGGGATGGCCTTTGGGACGTCTACAACGACTTCCACATGGGCATGACCGCCGAAAAGGTGGCGGAGAAGTACTCGATCAGCCGTGAGGCGCAGGACGTGTTCGCAGCGGGTTCGCACGCGAAAGCGGTGAAGGCGGCGGCGGCGGGCAAGTTCAAGGACGAGATCGTCCCGGTCACGATCGCGCAGCCGAAGGGCGAGCCGATCGTCGTGACCGCCGACGAAGGGCCGCGCGCCGACAGCGACGCGGCGAAGCTCGGCAAGCTGAAGCCGGCGTTCAAGAAGGATGGCGGGACCGTCACGGCCGGCAACGCGTCGACCATCAATGACGGTGCGGCGGCCTTGGTGGTGATGTCGGAGAAGCGCGCCGCAGCGCTCGGGCTGAAGGTCTTGGCGCGTATTCGCGGTTACGCGACCGGCGGCATGGCGCCCGAGTGGGTGATGATGGCGCCGGTCGACGCCGTGAAGAAGCTGAACGCCAAGATCGGCGCGAGGCCGGACACGTACGAGCTCGTCGAGCTGAACGAGGCGTTTTCCGTGCAGGCGATCGCCGTGACCCAGGAGTGCGGCCTTGATCCGGCGCGCGTCAACGTGCACGGCGGCGCCGTCGCGCTCGGCCACCCGATCGGCGCCAGCGGCGCGCGTGTGCTCACCACTCTCCTGTACGCGATGAAGGATCAGGACAAGAAGCAGGGCATGGCGTCGCTGTGCCTCGGCGGCGGCAACGGCGTAGCGATGGCCATCGAGCGCTAGCGAGCCACCGAGCGCACCCGCATTTCAGGAGCGGATCTTGGGCGAGATCAGGAAGGTCGGCGTCGTCGGCGCCGGGACGATGGGCAACGGGATCGCACAGGTCTTCGCGCAGGCGGGGATCGCGGTCACGATGGTCGATTCGTTCGAGGTGAGCCTCGAGAAGGGCGTTGCGGCGATCCGCGGCAGCCTCGCGCGCATGGTGAAGAAGGGGACGCTGCCGCAGGCCGACGCTGACGCGATCGCGGCGCGGGTGAAGCCGAGCCCGCGGCTGCTCGACGCCGTCGAGGCCGACCTCGTGATCGAGGCGGTCCCGGAGACGTTCGAGCTCAAAGCCGACATCATGAAGAAGCTCTCCGAGGCGACGCCGCCGCAGACGATCCTCGCGTCGAACACCTCATCGATCTCGATCACGCGATTGGCGGCGAAGACCGACCGGCCGGATCGCGTGATCGGCATGCACTTCATGAACCCGGTCCCGGTGATGAAGCTGGTCGAGATCATCCGCGGTCAGCTGACCAGCGACGCGACCGCGACCGCGATCGTCGAGACGACGAAGAAGCTCGGCAAGACGCCGGTCCTCGCCAACGACTTCCCCGGCTTCGTCAGCAATCGCGTGCTGATGCCGATGATCAACGAGGCGGTCTTCTGCCTCATGGAAGGGGTCGCCACCAAGGAGGCGATCGACGAGGTGATGAAGCTCGGCATGAACCACCCGATGGGGCCGCTGATGCTGGCCGACCTGATTGGGCTCGACACCTGCCTTTTCATCATGGAAGTCCTGCACCGCGAGCTCGGCGACGACAAGTACCGCCCCTGCCCGTTGCTGCGCCGGATGGTCGCCGCCAACACCCTCGGCCGGAAGAGCGGTCGCGGCTTCTACGACTACACCGCTCCACCCTCCTGACGGGCGCTTTGGTAATGGTGGCGCCCGTTCGCGGCCGCTGCCTGGCTCCTCTTTCCGCGCGACCCGCTTCGGAGTCCCGCTTTGTCCACTGACACGACCCGCGCGCCCGAGCTGACGGAAGAGCAGGAGCTCCTCCAGCAGACGGTCCGTGACTACGTGCGCAACCACGTTGCACCGCACGCGGCGAAGTACGACGAGGCTGAGAGTTTTCCCGAGATCCCCTGGGCGAAGGCGCGCGAGCTCGGCCTCTGCGCGATCACGATCCCCGAGGTGCACGGCGGCACGGCGATGGGAACGGTCGCGGCATCGATCGTGGTCGAGGAAGTCTCGCGCGTCTGCCCATCGACGGCGGTCACGCTGTCGGTCCACAACTCGCTCGTGTCGAGCACGATCGCAAAGCATGCGAACGACGCGCAGCGTCAGCGCTTCCTGCCGAATCTCGCGAGCGGCGAGTGGCTCGGCGCTTACTGCCTCTCCGAAGCGGGCGCGGGCACCGACGCCTCCGATCAGCAGACGACCGCGGTCCGCAAGGGCGATCGATTTGTGCTGAACGGCGCCAAGCTCTGGATCACGTCGGGCACGCACGCCGGCCTTTTCATCGTGTTTGCGCGCACCTCGACAGCGCCCGATCTCGCCAAGCGCTCGCGCGGAGTGAGCTGCTTCATCGTCGAGCGCGCGACCAAGGGCGTCTCGATCGGCAAGAAAGAGGAGAAGCTCGGCATCCGGGCGTCGCCGACGACGGAGGTTCTGCTCCAGGATTGCGAGATTCCCGCAGACAACCTCATCGGCGAACTCGACAAGGGGTTTCGCATCGCAATGGACGCGCTCGACGTCGGGCGCATCGGCATCGCGAGCCAGGCGCTCGGAATCGCGCAGGGTTGTTTCGACGAGTCGCTGAAGTACGCGAAGGAGCGCCGCCAGTTCGGGCGGCCGATCGCGGAGTTCCAGGCGATCCAATGGAAGCTCGCCGACATGGCGACCGGCATCGACGCCGCGCGGTTGCTGACTCGCCGCGCGGCGCGGATGCGGGACGCCGGCGAGCCGTGCGCCAAGGAGGCGGCGATGGCCAAGCTTTTCGCCAGCATTCTCGCCAACAGGACGGCGGACGAGGCGGTGCAGATCCACGGTTCCGCCGGCTACTCCCGCGAATATCTGGTCGAACGACTGTTCCGCGACGCGCGCATCACCGAGATCTACGAGGGCACCACCGAGGCGCAGCGGATGGTGATCGCGCGCGCGCTGCTCGGCTAGCAAGGCTCTCCTCCCGTCCGGTGCGCTGTTCGCAGAACCGGGCGGCGCGGGCCCTGTTCGAGCCATCTCCCCCGCGCGGCCGATGGGGGGATGAGGATGATCCCGCGACACCGGGAAAGGCGTCGCGATTTCGAGGCGATTCAAACGGCTGATGACGGGACGATCGTGACCCACTCGATGACCCCACCGACTCCGACGGCGACTGGCGCGACCAAGCTGGAACCCGGCGGCGCCACCGAGGCCGAGGCGCGCGCAGTCGCCGAATCGGCGCGCGAGCAGACCTGGGACAAACCTTCGTTCGCCAAGGAGCTGTTCCTTGGCCGGCTGCGGATGGACTTGATCGATCCCTTTCCGGTCGAGCCGCCAGCGTGCCGAGCCGAGGGCGATGCATTCCTCGCTCGACTGACGCCGTTCCTCGTGGAGAAGGTCGACGCCGAGCGGATCGATCGCGAAGGCGAAATTCCGACCGAGGTGATCGCGGGCCTCAAGCAACTGGGTGCGTTCGGGCTGACCATCCCGAAGGAGTACGGTGGGCTCGGCCTGACCAAGAGCTCCTACAACCGGATCATCGAAATGGTCGCGGCGCACTGCGCCAACACCGCGACGCTCCTCTCCGCGCACCAGTCGATCGGCGTCCCGCAGCCGCTCAAGCTCTTCGGCACCGAAGAGCAGAAGAAGAAGTACCTGCCGCGCCTCGCGCGCGGCGAGATCTCGGCGTTCGCGCTGACCGAGCCCGATGCCGGCTCGGATCCGGCCAACATGACGACGCATGCCGAGCTGTCGGCCGACGGCTCGCACTGGATCTTGAGCGGCGAAAAGCTCTGGTGCACCAATGGCACGATCGCCGACCTGATGGTCGTGATGGCGCAGACCCCGCCGAAGATCGCGCCGGACGGCAGCAAGAAGAAGCAGATCTCGGCGTTCATCGTCGAGCGGGCGTGGCCGGGCGTCGAGGTCGTCAGCCGTTGCCGCTTCTCCGGACTGCGTGCGATCTCCAACGGCGTGCTGCGTTTCAAGGCCGTCAAGGTCCCGCGCGAGAACCTGCTGTGGAAGGAGGGCGCGGGGCTGAAACTCGCGCTCATCACTCTGAACACCGGACGCCTCACGCTGCCGAGCTGCATCGTCGGCGGCATGAAACAGGCGCTGTCGATCTCCCGTCGATTCGCCGCGTCGCGCTTCCAGTGGGGTGTGACGATCGGCAAGCACGACGAGATCGCAGGCAAGATCACCGACCTCGCCTCGACGCTGTTCGCAATGCAGTCGCTCGCCGATCTCGGCTGCCTGCTCGTCGACCAGGACGGCCATGACGTGCGGCTCGAAGCGGCGATCGCGAAGCTCTTCAATTCGGAGCACGGCGTGCGCCTCGCCGGCGAGTGCTTCCAGATCCGCGGCGGCCGCGGTTTCGAGACCGAGCAGTCGCTGAAGGAGCGCGGCGAGATCCCCTATCCGGTCGAGCGGATGGTGCGCGACTTCCGGATCAACACCGTTGTCGAGGGCTCGACGCAGGTGATGCACCTGTTCATCGCGCGCGAGGCGCTCGATGCGCATGTGACCGCCGCGGGCGCGCTGCTCGACGCGAAGGCATCGGCGGGTGCGAAGCTGAAGGCGTTCATCGGCGCGGCGAAGTTCTACGCCGGCTGGGTGCCGCGGCTCATGGCGGGCGCGGGCATGAATCCGGCGGCGTATGGCGAGTACGGCGCGCTCGCGACCCACGTGCGTTGGCTCGAGCGGAGCACCCGCCGCCTCGCGCGAGCAATCTTCCTGAACATGATGCGCCACCAGGCGAAGCTCGAGCGGCGGCAACGGCTGCTGGCCCGAATCGTCGACATCGGCGCCGAGTTAGTCGCGATGGCCGCCAGTTGCGCACGAGCGCGCACGCTCGCGAACGGGCCCGACCGCTCGACGAAGCCGATCGAGCTTGCCGACGCGTTCTGTCGCGCGTCGCGCCGCCGTGTCGACGAGTTGTTTCGGGCGCTTCGCCGCAACGACGATGTCGCGACCCGGCAGCTCGCCCAGTCGATCGTCGCCGGCGACCACGCCTGGCTCGAGCAGGGCGTCCTCGACTGCCACGAACTCCTCACCAAGCCGCGCTGAGCGCCGCTTCCGCCGTTCCGTTCCTGGACCAGAACGGCGGACAACTTGACGCAGTCGCACACGAGCGCGGCACCGAAGAGAATCCCGGCCCGCGTTGGCGGCCGCTCGCACGAGTCGGTTTCGACTGTCCTCGCGGTGTCTTGTTGGAGTGAGCGATGCCCCTCAGTGATCTCCGTCCTGCATGGTGGGCCGCGACGCTGCTCGCCGGCGCTCTCGGCTGCGCCGCTGCGAGCGATCCGCTCTTCGGCGCTCGTCCGACGCCGCCAGTCTCTCCGCGCACCTGGGTCCAGCCGCCCTATCCACAGGCGCTCGTCGTCACGGAATCGTTGCCGCAGGAGACGCGACCCGCGCCCGCGCCAGCGCCCGCGCCCGACACTCCTGCACCGCAACCCGGCGAGGCGCCGCCATCCGACCCACCGACTGCCGACGATGTTCCGGTCACGGCGCCAGCGGTCGAAGCTCCCGCCGCTGATCCCGATCCCGTCGACCTCGAACGCGGCCGCAACGAAGCCACCTTCGAGGACAGCTACCTGCGCCAGAAGGAACGGCTCTTCGCCGCGAATGCCGGCCGCTGGATCGCGATCGTCGACGGTCGCCTGCTGCCCGTCGACGCGCGCGGCCGCGTCGCACCCGCCGCGGAGTTCGGCGAGTGCCTCGCTGCCGCCGACTCCGTCAACCCGAACGCGCTCCACCGGTTCGTCTTCCGCGTCGGCGAGGAGGGCGACGTGGTCTATCCCGACCCGCTCGCCTCCGCTCGGGCGATGGTCGGCATGGGGCTCAAGCTGCAGCTTGGGATCGCGACCACGTTTGACCCCGCGGCGTCGGCGGTGATGTGGACGCGCGCCGGCAAGTCGCGGCGCTTCGCGGTCGAACGCGATCAGATCGAGCTGCGTCTCGCGGACCCCGCCGGCCGACAGTTCGCCGCCATCCACCTCGCCGACAGCTCGAGCTTCTCCGGCTTCCTTCTGCTCGAGCCGACGCTCGCCGACCTGCTCGACGCCGAGCGCTTTGAGATCCCCGGTCGCGTGGTCTTGAAGCACGGCGAGCAGTTGCGCGAGCTGCGCCGTTCCCGCCTGCGCGTGCAGGTCGCCGAACTCGAGCTCGATGAACCGGTCCCGGCGGCGATCTGGATCGACTGAGGCGGCGTATATCAGGCGGCGCGTATCGTGGGCGCCCCGCAGCCAATGGAGTCCACGCGATGTCGAAAGAGACGCCCGACCACCACGACGCCGAGCTGGCGCTGCGCACCTACGAACTCCGGCGTGAACCGGTCATGCGCGCGTCGCGTGACGCGATCATCGGCAAGTTCCTCCCGCGCACCCTCGACGAGTTGCTGGCGATCACCAAGCCCGACCATCCGCTGAACGCGGCGTGGCGCCAGGTCACGACCTACTGGGAAGGCGTCTACGCCATCGTGAAGCACGGGATCGTCCATCCTGAGTACTTCCTGGAAAGCAACGGCGAAGGGCTGCTGGTCTACTCGCGCGTCGTCGAGCACCTTGCCGGCTACCGCAACGCGACCAGTCCGTTCGCCTTCCTGAATGCCGAGTGGGTCGCGACCCACACGGTGCGCGGCAAGCTCATCACCGAGCTGTTCCTGAAGCGCTACCGGACGCAGCTTGGCGCGGTGAAGGCCGTCCAACCGTAGGGCAGCATCTCGGCGCGAGCGGAGCGGAGTCGATCTGCGTAGTTCGCGCGCTCGCCCGTGCGCGCGGCCGGATCGACGAAGCGGAAGAAGTAGATCCGCCACCAGTCGGTCCAGTCGTCGAGGGTGAAGTTGCGGAACACGGCCGGGCACCAGTCGGTCGGGCGGCGGCGACGGATCGACTGCCGCGACCACTCCGGGATGCGCGCGACGAGTGCTTCGAACTCGGCGAGGCGTCCGCTCGACTCCGCCGTGTCGATCACCTCGGCTGCCATTCCCGCGAGTCGTCGCCGAGCCGCTTCCCGCGTGAGTTCCATCCGCAACTGCCCGAGCAGAGCCGGCGCGAGCGGCCGTCCCGCGGCGCTCTCGATCGACTCGTCCGACGGCGGGGAATACGGACCGCATGCCTCGAACAGCACGATCGCGCCCGGCCACGCATCGAGGAACTCCTTGCGGACCGGTGCGACGCTCTGCACCGGCACACCGGTGTAGAGGGAGAGAGTCAGGTGCTGGTTCGGCGTCGCGTAGAGGCGCGTGTCTGCCGCGAGCTCCTGCCGGCGCAGCCATGCGACGCAGGAGCGAATGTTTTGCGTCAGTCCCTCGTCACGCGGCGATTGCACCGGTCGCGTGTCGGTTGCCAGGAAGACGAACGCCAGCAGCACGATGGCAGCGATCCAGCCGCTGGCACGTCCGCGAACGAGGTGCGCGACCGCGCCCGCCGTCGCGCCCGCCAGCAGCAGCCCCGGACCGAGGATCGGCAGCGCCATCCGCGTGAAGACGTTGCTGACGGCCGGCATCAGCAGCACGAAGCCGATCCAGCCGATCACCAGCCACGTCGCCAGGAACCAGGTCGCCGCCAGCTGTGGACCGAACGCGGCCGCAACGCGGCGCGGCGTGCGACCCCGCAGCAGCGCGCACACGGCGGCACCCGCGATCCCCGTCAACAGCAGTCCGACCGCGCCCGCTCGCTCGAGCGGAAACTCGAACAGGTCGCGCGGCAGGTCGAGCAGCGGCCACGCCTTCGGGATCGCGCCGGCCTGCTCGAGGAACCCGCTCCACCACGCCCACGGCAGTGCCGCCGCCGCGACGAAGCCGCCGATTGCAGCGATCTTGGCGAAGCCGCGTGGGTGGGAGAGCGACCAAGGCAACGTCAGAACGACCATCGCGCACGCGATCACGCATGTGACGACGTGCGTATGGAACAGCAGCGCCAGCACCAGCGCTGCCGCTGCGGCGTCGCGCCAGCGCCCGCGTCGCGCGACCCGCCATGTGAGCCAGCACGCAGCCGTCGCAAGCAGCAGCGTCAGCGAGTAGTAGCGCGCATCGCGGGAGTAGGTGATGACCACGTCGGCGCAGGCCGCGACTGCTGTGGCCGCCCATGCCGCCGCCCGTCCGGTGATCTCGCGGCCGGCGAAGAAGAGCACCGCCAGGAAGAGCACGCCGAAGAGGATCGACGGCAGCCTGGCCGCCACCGTAATCCGACGCATCCACCAGTCGTCATGCTTCGGGCGAAGGCTCCCGTCCGCGGTGTCGGGCTCGATGCCGAGCAGCCGGAGCGAGCCAGCCATCGCGTAGAGCGGCAGCCAGCCGTGGTAGGTCGCGAGTCCTTGCCTCGAATCGCTTGGCTTCGAGTAGCTCGAGTCGCGGAACTCGTATTCGACGCTCTCAGGCCACGGCTCGACCAGCGTGTTCTCGTAGATCGGCTGGTCGAGATAGCGATCGACCGGGACGCCGTGCTCCAGGATCGTGAGCGCGTTGATCGTCGACTCGGCTTCGTCGACCCAGAACAGCGTCGCATCGAGCTTCCAGGTCCGAATCGCCGCCGCGGCCATCAGCAGGAGCGCGAGCAGCAGCCACTCCGCGCGCGTTGGTGCTGTGGGTGTCGGCGCCGTGGGTGTCGGCGCCGTGGGCGTCGCGACCGGCGTGCTCACGTCGAGTCGTCGCGAGCAACGGGCAGCGGACCGGTGTGCTTGAGGACGCTCAGGTAAAGACCTGAGAAGGCGATCTGGACGCCGAGCGCGAGCGCGGTGGCCGACGGCACGACGATCCGCATCATTCGCATCGGGTCGAGGTCGCTCCATCCGGTCAATCGCCAGTCCGCGAGCGCGGCCATCGTCCCAGCGAGGCCGGCCAGGAAAAGGGCGCCTGCGCAGAGCAGTCCGTGCTCGATCCGAAACGCGGTCAACGCGCGCGTCGCCCGGCCGCCCTCGGTCAGCATCCCCGCGCGTTCGGCGCCGATCCGGCTGAAGAACGCGAAGCTGATCGCCTGCATTCCCATCAACAGCGCCATCGCGCAGTAGACCAGCGAGTGGACGTCGAACCGGACTCCGGTCAACTCGACCGCACCCATCGTCAGCGCAACCATCCCTGCTGTGCCAGTGATCGCCAGCACGAGCCCCGGATAGAGGAACAGCCAGCTCGGTGCGCACAGGAGGTAGAGACGCAGGCTGCGGCGCCCGTCGCGCCAGGTGTTGAGGTGCGAGCGGCGGCCTTCGGCGGCCGATCGCAGCGGTGTCGGTACCTCGGTCACGCGCAGGCCGCGCAGTTGCGCTTTCACCAGCATTTCGAGCGCGAACTCCATCCCGGGGCTCTTCAGCCTGAGCTCGAGGATCGCGTGGCGCCGGAACGCCCGCAGCCCGCAGTAGACGTCGCCGATCGGCACGCCGAAGAAGAGGCGCGCAAGGCGCGTCAGCGCCGGGTTGCCGATGAAACGGTGGAGCGCCGGCATCGCCCCCGGCTCGATGCCGCCGAGGAAGCGGTTGCCCATCACCAGATCGGCCCCGCCGCGGAGCGCGGTGACGAACGGGGCGAGCTGTTCGAAGTCGTACGTCGCGTCGCTGTCGCCCATCACGATCCACTCGGCGCGCGCGGCGACGATTCCGTGGCGCAGCGCCATTCCGTAGCCGCGCACCGCGACTTCGACGACCCGCGCACCTGCCGCCGTCGCGATTTCGCGCGAGCCGTCGCTGCTGCCGTTGTCGGCGACGATCACTTCGCCGCGAACGCCCGCCGCCGCGCAGCCGTTCAGTGCTGCCGCGACGCAGCGCGCCACCGTCGCCGCCTCGTTGAGGCACGGCATCACGACCGTGACGTCAGGCCGTTCAGCAGCGGCGATCAGGTCGGCCGGGGCAGCTGCGGCGTCAAGGCGAGGCGGATCAGACATTCACGACAGCCTGCGGAGGGGGGGCGCGAGATCGTGGCGAGCCGACACTCGCGGCACCTCGCGTACGATCGCGTCGATGGAGCCATGGCGGCGCAACTTCAGGGTGGTGTGGGGCGCCAATTTCGTCACGGCGATCGGAATGACGACCTTTCTGCCGCTGTTCCCGCTTCATCTGCGGGAGATCGGCGTCGTCGACGGTCACATGCGCGCGATCTGGTCGGGCGCACTGGTCGCGGCGGCGCCACTGACGGCGGCGTTCATGGGGCCGGTGTGGGGTGCGCTCGGCGATCGTGTCGGCCGCAAGCCGATGCTGCTGCGCGCAAATGCGGCGATCGTGCTGTTCGTCGGCGCGATGAGCTTCGCGACGACGCCCTGGATGCTGCTGGCTTTGCGCCTGCTGCAGGGCGTCTTCTCCGGCTTCATCGCGCCGGCGATGACGTTGGTGTCGGTGTCAGCGCCGGCGCAGCAGCAAGGGCGCATCGCGGGCACGCTTCACACCAGCGTGCTGGCCGGAAACATCGCGGGGCCGGCGATCGGCGGCTGGATCGGCGATCAGTACGGCCACCACTGGACGTTTCTCGTCTGCGCCGCGCTCAGCCTCGCCGCGCTGGTGGCGATCGCGCTCGGTGTCGAGGAAGTCGAGGGGACGCGCGCTGACGCGCCGACTCGCGAACGCACGACCCTCGCAGTGCTCCTTCGCGACGCCGCGGCGTTCCTGCAGGCGGGTCCGCTGCGCACGATGGTGCTGGGCGTGCTCGCAGTCCGCGGTGGTGCGGTGCTGGCGGATCCGATCCTGGCGGACTACATCGCCACGCTGCGCGGCGCTGACGAGACGCGGCTCGGCACCATCACCGGGCTCGCCTTCGGTGCGACGGCGCTCGCGACGCTGCTGGTCACTCCGTGGTGGGGGCGGATCGGCGATGAGAGAGGGCACAGCCGGCTGCTCAGCCGCTGCGGCGCAGCGGCGGCGATCTGCCTCCTGCCGCAGGCGTTGGTGGGGCATGTGGGGCAGCTTGCGGCGTTGCGGTTCGCCAGTGGAGTCTTCCTCGCCGGCGTGCTCCCGTCCGCATTCGGCCTCGCCGCCAAGCTCTCTCCAATCGAACAGCGCGGTGCCGCCAACGGCTTCATGTTCGCGGCGATCGGGCTCGCCAGCGCGATCGGCCCGCTGCTCGGCGGCGCGTGCGCGGGCGCGCTCGATGGCACGAAGCTCGGCATTCGACCGCTGTTCGTCGTCTCTGCCGTCCTCGTGTTGGGGGGCGCGTGGTGGTTGCGACGCCGCGTGCCGACGTCGGCAGACGCGAGCGCCGCGTGAGCATCCTTCGATGAGGTGGATCGCCGACCGTGTGCGACGGTGGTTGCTCGGCGTGATCGTGTCCAGCGCGGCCTGCACCGGAGGCGGAGGATCGTCGCCCAGTGGCGAGCCCGAGTGGTTCGTGCTGCTCGATCGACGGGATGAAGCGTCGGTGGCGACGGTCGCGCCCGCTTGGAGCGAAGTGCGGTTCGGCGGCAGCGGCGGCGTCGAGGAGAGCGTTTCAGGAGTGCGGCTGTTCGCCGGCTCGCCGCTGACGGGCATCGCTTGGCCGTCGTTCGAATCCGACGCCATCCCGACGACTCCGCCCTCCTCATGCAGTTCAATGAACTACGAGATCGAGGTCGAAGCCGCGCGCGTGAGCGGCACCGACTTCTTCTGTGCGCTCACGTTCCCGGTCGGCGACGCCCATCTCACGCTCGTGCTCGGCGGGTGGGGCGGATCGACCTGCGGCTTCTCCTGCCTCGACGGCCGCGATGCGTCGAGCAATCCAACGACGCGCTACCGCCGCTTCGAGAAGGGCCGCTTCGTCACGGCGCGCGTGCGAGTCACGCCGGAATGCGTCGACGCGTTCCTCGACGGCGAGGCGCTTTGCAGCACGCCTCTGGCGGACGTAGCGCTGTCGCTGCGGACCGAGATCCTGCCGTGCCAGCCGCTCGGAATCGCCAGCTACGCGACGACGGCGCAGCTTCGCGCCGTGCGTTGGCGGCCGCTTGCCGATGCGGGTCGCCGCTAGCGATCAGAACTCGGCGTGGATCTGCAGCCTCTCGACCACCGGACGGCGCGACGACGTCGTGAGCTGGCTCGCATCTGCCGCAAGATCGAAGGTCACGCGCCACCGGACAAACTGATGTCCGCTGGCGATCGAGATGCCGCCCGACCACGCCGTCACCGACGCGGGGTCGACTTCCTTGGAGCCAGCCACCAGTGCATCCGCGCCCTGGAACTCGACCTTGACCGTCGCATTGGTCGGGATGAAGTCGGCGCGCGGTTCCTCGCCCGGGAGGTAGGTCTTCGCGATCGGGTCGAACTGCCCGAGATAGCCGCAGGTGATGTCGATCGACTCGGGCGAAAGCACATTGCCGTCGACGTCGGTGAGGACG
>SIAN01000051.1 GCA_009691715.1 Planctomycetota bacterium | reverse complement strand
GGAAGGCGAGTGCACGGAAGGCGAGTGCGAGGATGGTGAGGAGTGCTGCGAAGAAGGTGAGTGCGAGGAAGGTGAGGAGTGCTGTGAAGAAGGCGCTGCGGCGACCGACTGCCACGAGGCGGGGGAGAAGGACGGCGAGGCGTGCTGCGCGACTGACGCGGGGGTGCAGACGGCAGCACCTGCTGCGACCGACGTCGAGAAGCTCGAAGAGCTGGAATACGCCGTCGGCGCCGCCGAGCGGAAGCTCGTGCGCGCCCGCCATGAGGCCGAGCAGGAGGAGGGCGACCAGCGGTTCGCCGTCGAGCGTGCCCGGTTCGACCTCGACGATGCGCGCCGCGCGCTGCGCCACTTCGAGGGCTTCGAGCGGCCGACGCGACTCGCCAAGGCCGAGCTCGAGTTCAAGGGTTCCCGCGACTACGCCACCGAGCAGGACGAGGAGATGCAGCAGCTCGAGCTGCTCTACGAGAAGGACGACCTCGGCGACAAGACTAAGGAGATCGTGCTGGCGCGTGGTCGCCGCCGCCATCAGCGGTCGCAGGAAAACCTCGCGCTGGCCAAGAAGGACTTCGAGGACCTGAAGGGCTTCCAGCTCGAACAGCAGAAGCAGAAGCTCGAGCGCGAAATGCACGTCAAGGAACGCGTTCTACACCGCGCCGAGATCACCGCGCGGACCACCGCCGAGGACAAGCAGCAGGCGGTCGCCGACGCCGAGCGCGCGCTGATCAAGTCGCGCCGCGAGTTCGAGAAGGCGGCGGGTGGGCGCCAGATTCGCGAGCGAAAGCCACTTGAGCAGTCCGGTTACGTCGAATCGGACGCGAACGAATCAGGCTTGAAGTGACGCCGTGCACCTCCTTCGTGGTGCACTCCTTTTCGGGACGCTGACGGCGAGTGCGACCGCCGCGTCCGCCGCGCACGACGCCGACACCGTGCAGGCCGCGATCGCGAAAGGCGTCGCCTACCTGGTCGCACACCAGGAGGCCGACGGCAGCTTCGGCGCGCCGCGCAACATCATGCTGAGCGAGACGTTCGCGACGGTGCACACCTACGAGGCGTGGACCTTCGCGACCACCGGGCTCGTGGCGATGGCGCTGCTCGACTGCGGTGCAACACCGGAGGCGAAGTCGGCGCTCGACCGCGCGGTCGACTGGCTGATCGCGGCGCCGCAACCCGTTCGCGTCAGCGAGTGGGACTGCGACCACGTCTGGGGCGATGTCTACGGCCTGCAGGGGATCGCCCACCTGCTGCGGAATCCCCGGTTCGACCGCGACGCACGCCGTCCCAAGCTGATCGCCGTCGGCAAGCGGCTGCTGCGCGACCTCGAACAGTGGCAGTCGCCGCTCGGCGGTTGGGGCTACTACGAGGGTGAGGCGATCAGCAAGCCGAATAGCTGGTCGACGCAGTTCACGACGGCTGCCGGCGTGATCGCGATGCAGGACGCGAAGCTTGCGGGCCTGCCGGTCGACGAGGCGCACTTCGCGAAGGCGTTGCGCGCGGTTAAGCACTGCCGGCTGCCCAACGGCGCCTACACCTACAGCGTCGATGCGGTCTCGAGCGCCGCCGGCCTCGAAGACATCAACCAGGTCAAGGGCTCGCTCGGGCGGATGCAGGTCGGCAACGTCGCGCTCTATCGCAGCGGTGAAGTCGACGGTCGCGCGGTGCGCAGCGGCCTCGAACAGTTCTTCGAGCACCACCAATTCCTCGCCGTCGCGCGCGGGAAACCGATCCCGCACGAGTCGTGGTACGCGGTCGCTGCGTACTTCTTCCTGTTCGGCCACTTCTACGCCGCCGAGGCGATCGAGTTGCTGCCGGCCGAACAACGACCGAAGTTCGCGCGCCAGCTCGAAGCGAAGCTGCTCGACGTCCAGGAAGCAGACGGCGCGTTCTGGGACTTCCACATCAGTACCTACACCCGCGCGTACGGCACCGCCTTCGGGGTAATGTCCCTCGCTCGCGTTGCGCGGGCGACCTCACCGAGGTTTGCCGCGGGCGGCTGAGCGCGGCTCTGCGAGTACAACGCGGGATTCGCGGCGCCCTTCGGCCGGCGCAGTTGCAAGACATTCGTTTCATCGAAAGACCTGACATGCGCTTCCTCGTCCTCGGTGCCGGCCTTCAAGGCTCGGCGGCAGCGTTTGACCTTCTCAAGAACCCGCAAGTGAAGGAGGTCCGCCTCGCCGATCTAAAAGTCGACGTGCTGCGGCCGTTCCTCGACCGCTTCAAGGGCGACGCGCGCTTCAAGCCGATGGCGCTCGACGTGAAGGACGCGGCGGCGGTGAAGCGCGCGATGAGCGGTGTCGACGCGGCGCTCTCGGCGGTGCCCTACTTCTTCAATGGGTCGCTCGCAGCGCAGGCGGTCGAGGTCGGCATTCACTGGTGCGACCTCGGTGGCAATACCGCGATCGTGAAGGAGCAGCAGAAGCTCGCGCCGCAGGCGAAGGAGAAGGGGATCACGATCGTTCCCGACTGCGGCCTCGCGCCGGGACTGGTGAACATCCTCGCCGAGGCGGCGATCCGCCGCCTCGACCAGTGCGACTCGTGCCGGCTGTTCGTCGGTGGCCTGCCGCAGGATCCCAAGCCGCCGCTCAACTACCACCTCGTCTATTCGCTCGAAGGCGTGCTCGACTACTACACGACGCCGTCGTTCGTGCTGCAGGACGGCCAGCCGTCGACGCGGGTCGCGCTGTCGGAGCGCGAAGAGATCGAACTGGCGGGGGTCGGCAAGCTCGAAGCGTTCCACACCGCCGGCGGGCTTTCGACCATGTTCGAGAAGTACCGCGGCAAGATCCGCCGCATGGAATACAAGACGCTGCGCTACCCCGGCCACGCCGCGATCATGGAAGCGATCCGCGAGCTCGGCTTCTTCGACACCACGCCGCTTGACGTGAAGGGGCAGAAGGTGGCGCCGCGCGACCTCACCATCGCGACGCTCTACCCGAAGCTGAATCAGCCGAAGGCGCGCGACCTGGTCGCGCTACGGGTGGTGGCCGAGGGCACGAAGAACGGCAAGCCGGCGAAGGTCGGCTACGAGCTCGTCGACCGCATGGACGAGACGAACGGCATCAGCGCGATGATGCGGACCACTGGCTACTCGCTGTCGGTCACGGCGCAGATGCAGGTGAGCAAGACGATCGGCCCGCCGGGCGTCTGGACGCCCGACGAGTGCGTGCCGGCCGATGCCTACCTTGGCGCGCTCGCGCAGCGCGGGATCGTGGTGCGCGAGCTGGCCTGAAGCGGAGGCGACGATGGTGGATGCGTTGGTGCTGTGGTCGGTCGCGCTGCTGGCGACGCCGCGGCAGGACGCGCCGCCGGAGATCGTCGTGTTGGCGACGCTTCCCGACGGCATCGAGCTCTCCGGTCGCGAGTACGTTGACCCGAACGGCGACAAGCGGACCGACCGCTCGCGGCTCTGCTTCGATGACGTCGTCACGCGAGTCGGCTACGTCGGCTACCGCGGTGCGCCCACCGTTGCCATCGCCGGCGACGTCGTGCAGGGCGAGTTCGACTACCTCGAAGGCGCGTTCGTGCCGCCGGCCCCGCATCCGCGACGGCGCGCTTGTCGCGTGGTGGACGCAGCCGGGTGCCAAGCTGGCGAAGGATGGCAGCTACGTGCGCGGCAAGCAGCAGTTCGTCGTCGACGGCAAGCCGGTCGAGAAGTGGGCTGATGCCGACTCGCTGACGGCGCCGCTGTTCGCGCCGGATGGCAGCCGGATCGCGTTGATCGTGCAGGCGAATGGTTGGCGCGTGGCGCTTTGTGGCGCGAAGAGCGCCGGCGGCGGCAAGAGCGCCGAGTTGCTCGGCGACGGCAAGGGTCTCGTGCGCGATCCGGCCTGGTCTCCCGACAGCAAGAGCGTCGTCTGGGTGCGAGTCGGGGCCACTCGCAGCGTTCGGCGCGATGCCCGGCATATCGCCCGAGTCGATGGGGGCGCGGTTCGAGGTGGTGGCGGGGGCGAAGCGCCACGGCGGCGACCTCGGCTCGTGCGCCGCGCCGGTCGTCGCGCCCGTCGGCGGGGCGATCGCGTTCAAGTTCCTGCACAGCGGGGCGGGCGCGAGTCCGCTCGCGCGACTCGGCATCGCGGTCGATGACGAAGTGCGGGCGAAGGCGGAGTTCGTCGCCATGGATCCGCTGGTCTGGAGCGCTGACGGGAGGAGTCTCGCCGCCGCCGTCGCGCTGCCGAACGAGGGCGCGGACGGCGCCGACGGCACGGCAGCACTTCGGCAGGACGCCACCGACTTCGTCGCCCGTGCCGACGACAAGGAGCGGGTGCGCGGCCATTGGCACGTCTGGCGCGACGGCGTGCTTTCGGACGAGTACGACGCGATCGAGCAGGTGACCTGGAGCCCCCGCGGCCACCAGTTGGCGTGGGCGGCGGCGCGCGCCGATCTGAAGTGGCGCGCGGTCGTCGACGGTGTCGCGAGCGGCCCGGCGTTCGACGCGATCGGACCGCTCCATTTCACGGCAGACGCGGACAATCTCTTCTTCGGCGCGCTCGATGGGCGCAAGATCGTGCGGGTCACGGTCGCGATCGCGACCAGACGCTGAAGGAATCAACGATGCAGCGAGCGAGCATCCGGGCGGCGATCGTCGGAGCGTTCGCGGTTGCGGCGGTGCTGGTCGCGCCCGCGCAGGCTTCAGCATGGCAGGGCACCAAACCGGCAGCGACCGCTCCGACTGCGGAGCAGAAGGCGCTGTCCGCGAAGGTCGTCGCACTCGAGCGGGCATTCAAGGCGATCAAGGACGACGCGCCGTTGAAGCCGCGCCAGGAGGCGCTGACCGCGACCTTGGGGCAGGACGACGCGAAGATCGCGAAGGCGTTGCTCGGTGCGGTCGAGCAGTTGCTGCGCGAGTTCGACGCCGTCGTCGTCGAGTTGGGTGAGGTGAAGGACAAGCACGACGAGCTCACCGCGAAGCTGCGGGAGGCGCGCGGCAAGCAGCCGAAGCCGGACGAGAAGTCGCGACTGGAGAAGTGGGCCGCCGAGATCAAGCGCCTCTCCGAGCGGCGGAACGCGCTGTCCGGGCTGAACGAGACGATCGCGGCGCGGGTCGAGTCGCTGCAGGCACCGGATGCGCTGGTCGCGCTGCTCGGCACGGTGTCCGCGACGCATCGCTTCGGCGTCACGACGCGCACCCGGATCGCGCTCCATGCTGCCGGAGCGCAGCCGCCGCTGATCGACGCGCTGGTCGGCTCGCTCACGGCCTCGATGTCGACCGAGGAGCGGGTGATCGCGCTCGAAGCGCTCGCGGCGTGCGGGCGTGCGGCCGGCGTCCACGCCAAGCTGCTCGGGGACTGCCTGCTGAGCTCCGAGCCGGCGTTGAGCGAGGCGGCGCTGTGGGCGTTGGCGGCGTGTGGCTCGCCCGAGGCGATCGCACCGCTCTGCCATCGGGTGGGCGAGGAGGTGTCGCCGTTCGCGGCGCGCCGCGTCGGCTTCGCCCTGCGCTACCTCACCGGCGTCGACCTCGGCTGGGACGTGCGCGCGTGGCGGGCGTGGCAGGGCAGCGACGGCGCGAAGCGGCTCGATGGCAGCGTGGCGATGCCGGAACGGCGCCGCGCGACCTGCTTCGACCTGCCGCTCTATGCCAGTTCAGTCGCGTTCGTGATCGACTGCTCGGCGGCGATGCTGGCCAAGCGACCGAAGCCGGGCGGCGGCGAGGAGACTCGGCTCGACGCGGCGAAACGCGAAGTGCTCGGCGCGATCGAGCGGCTGCCGGCCGACGCGCGCTACACGGTCGTCGCCTATGCGCACGAGCCGCGATCGTTGTCGAAGGCGCTGCTGCCGGCGACGCCGGAGAACTTGGGTCTCGCGACCGAGTGGATGGGCAAGGTCACGACGGTCGAGAAGACGGTCGCGGCGACCAGCGAGGCGCTCTCCCGCGTGCTGGTCGACGTCGCGGCGTTCGAGGTACCCGAGGGGCGCACGTCCAAGCTCGACACCATTGTGCTGATCACCGCCGGCGTGGCGGTCGCCCCCGACGGCAAGCCCGAACCGCCCGCGGTCTTGAAGCAGTTGATCGAACTGCGCAACAAACCGGTCCAGGCCGTGATCGAGGCGGTCGTGCTCGGCGACCCGCGCGCGTTCAGCTGGCTCGTCGATCTGGTCCAGTCGCACGCCGGTCGGATCGTCGCGCGCTGATTCGCCGGACGGCTGATTCGCCGGACGAAGGTGCGGATCAGACCGACGTTTCGAACCCGGATCGGGATGCCGGTCACTTTTGATTTCGGGTGATCGTCAGTTTGTTGGCGAAGTGCCATTCGAGGCCGGGGACCGCGTTGCGGGCGCGCAACTGGTAGAGCACGCCGGCGACGAGCGCGTCCCAGTCGCCGCTGCCGAGCGGGAGGACGAGCCAGGCGATCGAGCGGTCGCCCTCGGTGTACGAGAAGCCGCCGGTGCCGCACTCGAAGCCTAGCTGCGGATGGCCGTCGGCTTCGAGGAAGAAGCGGCGGTCGCCGTCGATGGTGCGCAGCTTGATCTTGGCGAAGTCGCTCCAATCCACGACCCGAGCGAGCAGTCGCGGCCGGTCGGTGCCGGCCATCGCTCGCAAGATGTCTTGGTTCAGCGTCGGGTCGTCGCTCCACGCGAGGCAATCGAGTGTCGGGTTCGGCGGCGGCGGCCATTCCGGATTGTCGATCGTCGCGTGCACGCCGAACTCGTCGGAGAGTTCGACGCAGGAGTAGGGATTCGCGTAGCCGAACGGGTCGTTGGCGGGCCGCGTCCCGCACTGGCGCTGCCCGATCGTCCGCGCCGCCTCGGCGTCCGACCAGTCGGGAAAGGTCGCGACGTGGGTCATCAGCCCGAAGTAGTTGCGATCGAGGCTCGGCTGCCCGAGCTGGTCGTAATTGAGGAGGCGCCAACGGCCGCCGACGAAGACCTCGACCATCGTGTGGCTCGACCACGATTCGGCCAGCGGTTCGAGCGCCTTGGTCACGGCGTAGCGCACGCGATGGTGGCGGAGATTGCTCGCGAGCCACCCCATTTCCTCCGGGTCGGAGGCATCGACCAGCGGCACATAGAGCACCCCGCGGGTGGGGATGCCGATGGCGCGAAGGCACCCGGTCCAGAGGATCGCCGCGCTGGTGCAGCTGCCGTGGAGGCGCTGCTCGAACATGCTCCGGGCGAAGAGTTCGCGGTCGAGCGCCTGTTCGAGCGTCCGGCCCGACTGCTTCAGCTCCTGCTCCAGCCGTGCCCCCAGCCCCTTCTCGATCCGCGGCTTGCGACCGGTGAGGTCGAACAGGAAGGTCGTGAAACCGTCCTCGAACCCGGTCTGCTCGAGCAACCAGCGCGTGCAACTGGCGACCAGCGACCGGTCGTCGGCGCGGGTCGGGTCGGTGCCGCGCGCAGCGATCTTGGCCGCGAGCGCCTTGCTCCTCGCGGCGTCGAAGTTCGCGCAGGTGCCAGGCTTCACGAACGCGGCCAGATCCTTTCGTGCCGCGACGTGCGCACGCCACCGCGCATCGCCCTCGATCGCGCTCCCCGCCGTGTTGAGCGGGTAGTGGATCACCTCGATCTCGACGAACTCCTTGGTGCGGCGCAGCAGGCGGCCGTCCTGCTGATCGTCAACCAGCACATCTTCGGTGAACGGCGGCAACAGTCGCACGACGCTGCGCACCGTGTAGGCCCACTCGCGCCGCTCATCCCAATCACCGTCCGGCTTCCCGTCGCCGTCGCTGTCCTTCTACGCCGGGTCGGTGAGGTACTTGTGCTGCTCGGCGAAGTCAGACAGCCCGTCGCCGTCGCGATCGGAGTCCTTCGGCGCGCCGTCGTTCTGGTGCGTCGCCGACAGCAGTGCCAGCAGCACGAGGACCCCGGTCGTCATCGATCGAGATCCGTGGTCGTGCTCCCGTTCGTCTCGGCTGGTCCGCGCAGCGTGAGCAAGGTCAGTTCCGGCGGGCAGAACAGCCGCATCGGCGGCGCGAAACCTGCCTCGCATCCGAGCCCGCGCGACACGTACACCTGCGTCTCCGCGATGGCATGCAGGCCGCCCCCGTCGATTTCGTCGGCCAGTAGAGACAGCGTGACCAGCGGCCCGATTCCCGGCAGCACGATTTGGCCGCCGTGGGTGTGGCCGGCGATCACGAGATCGAAGCCGGCTGGCCCGAGTTCGAGCGCATGCACCGGCTGATGGACCAGCGCGACGCGGACGGCGGCGCGCGGGGGGGCCGACCGCGCCGCCGCGAACGCGCCCGGCTCGGTCGGATCGAACCCGACGACTTCGAGCAGGAACCCCGCGTCGAGCACGACTCCCTGATTCGACAGCAGCGTCGCGTCGACCCCGCGCACGACCTCCGCGATCCCGCCCGCGACCAGCAGATCGACGTCGCCGTTCACCACCCAGGTGCCGAGGCGCGGGCGCACCGCGTTCAGCACGAATCGGGCGCACGCGATCGTCGCGGTGTCGTCGAAGCTCTGCGCGACCAGGTCGCCGGGCACGACGATCAGGTCGGGCGCCAGCGCGGCCAGTTGCGCGGCGACCTCGCGCTCATGGGCGCCGAGCCGCGGCGACTGCAGATCGGCGACGACCGCGACTCGCAGTGGCGGCGCGCCGATCGGCCAGTCGGCCAGCACCACGTCGTGTCGCTCGACGACGAGGCGGTTCGGCTCGTGCAGCGTCATCTCCGCCGCGAGCGCGAGCGCGGCCGCGAGCCAGACGAGCGTGCCGATGCGCGCGCCGCTGCCGGCTCGCCAGCCGCGTGCCACCGCCAGCGCCGGCAGCAGCACGAGCCCGCCCCAGAACGCCGCGCCGACGCCGACGAAACGCACCGACCAACTCGCGCCGAACAGCGTCCAACCGAGCCATCCGACCGCTTCGTGGATCCACGCCGCGAACAGGTAAGCGAGCAGGAGCAACCACGCGCTCGCGATCGGCACGGTCCGCAGCAGCGCGCGCCGCAGCGTCGCGCCGCCGCGATCGACGCGCCTGGAAACCACGGCGATCACCGCGAGCGCCACGAGGACATCGACCAGTTGGTAGGCGAAGTAAGCCGCGATCATCGCGCGCCGAAGCTAGCCCGATCATTCATGAGCCCCTACTTCGGCTAGGTATGCCGGCGCAGGACTTCGTCGGTAAACCGCGTTCCTTCCGCAGCGGGTCTGCAGCCCCGCATCGTCGGAGCCGCGATTTCCATCCTCGTCCTGCATCGACATCCCGTCGCCTCGCCACGGCGCTCATGAATCACCCGGGCTTACCCGGCGCCGGTCTGCGTGGCGTCGTCCTCGAGTCGTGCGGCCAGCGTCGCCGCCGCCTGCTCGAGCAGCGCTGCTTCGCGCTCGGTGAGCGGCGAAAGCAATTGGACCAGCCGCTCCACACGACGGCGCCGTCCCTCCTGCAGCAAGCGTGTGCCGCGTGCGGTCGCCTTGACGCGAACGGCCCGTCCATCGGTCGGATCGTCCACGCACTGCACCAGCCCGTCGCGCACCAATCCGGCGACCAGCTTGCTCATGGTTGGGCGCGCGACCTGTTCCAGTTCGGACAGCGTGGAAAGACGCTGCTCGCCGCGGAATGCCAGGATGGAGAGCAGCGAGGCGCGCGCGGGGCTGAGTTGCATCGCCCTGTCCTCGCGTCGCAACCGGCGCAGCAAGCGGATTGCGGTCGAGTGCAGCGCGTCGGCGAGCGCGCGGCGCGAGTCGCGTTCGGCCGCCGTCACGGCTTTGGCGTCCCGCGCACCTCGGCCATCAGCGCCAACGGATTGCCCTCGCTGTCGGCGAAGAAGGCCATCCAGAGCTCGTGGTCGGGCATCTGCGCGATCAGCGTCGGTGGCTGGCGGAAGCGCACTCCCGCTGCGAACAGGCGCGCGTGCGCCGCGTCGAGGTCTTCGACCAGGAAGTAGAGCGGCGCGCCCTGGTGATCGAACTCCGGCGTCTCCGGCAGCGACAGCATCAGGCGCGTCCCGCCGCAATCGAAGAAGGCCAGCTTCGGCGGCGCCTCGAACAGCAGGCGCAGCCCGAGCGTGTCGCGCCAGAAGGCGATCGCGCGCGGCAGGTCGTGGACGTTCACGGCGATCTGCGCGACGCGCGTGAGCGCCGCCGGATCGGAAGCGGCGGAGTAGGTGGCGGGCGACATGGTGGAGCTTCCTCGGGTCGCGATGGCGGCCGGTGCAACGGCCGCAACCGGCATCTAGGTAGCCAGGCTACCTACATGAGTCAAGGGCGGAACGACGGCGACGTCCGGGCGTACCATGGTGCGCTCGACCGAACGGGACGAAGCGGGAGCAGCAGATGGGGCTGGCGACGATGAGACTGGCAGAGCCGTTGGCGATCGGGATCTGCGCGACGCTCTTGCTGGGGAGCGCAAGCGCAGGCGGCGACGCCACCGACGCGGCACGCGCCGCTGCGCCCGCCGCCGCGCCAATCGCCGTCGTGCTGCCGCCTGCAGTGGAATGGAGCACCGTCGGCCCATCGCGCGGCGGTCGCGTCGCGGCCGTCGCTGGGCACGCCGACCAACCGCTCACTTTCTGGATGGGCGCGTGCGGCGGCGGTGTCTGGAAGACCGAGGATGGTGGAACGCACTGGAAGAACGTCTCCGACGGTTCCTTCGGTGGTTCGATCGGCGCGGTCGCAGTCGCGCCATCCGATCGCAACGTCGTCTACGTCGGCGGCGGCGAAGTCACGGTGCGCGGCAACTGGTCGCCGGGATGGGGCGCCTGGAAGACGACCGATGCCGGGCGCACCTGGAAGTCGATCGGCCTGACCGACTCGCAATGCATCCCGCGGATCCGCGTCGATCCGCACGACGCGAACCTCGTCTACGCCGCCGTCCTCGGCCATCTGTATGGCCCGAGCGAGGAGCGCGGCGTCTACCGATCGCGCGATGGCGGCACGACCTGGCAGTGCGTGCTCCACGTCAGTCCCGACGCGGGCGCGTGCGATCTGCTGCTCGATCCGGCGAACTCGCGCGTCGTCTGGGCGTCGACCTGGCGCGTGCGCCGGACGCCGTGGAGCCTCGACAGCGGCGGCGACGGCAGCGGACTGTGGCGCAGCGACGATGGCGGCGAGACGTGGAGCGAACTCACGCGCCGTCCGGGCCTGCCGGGTGGCACGGTCGGCATCATCGGCGTTGCGGTTTCGCCGGCGCGGTCGGGTCGCGTGTGGGCGATGGTCGAGGCCGATGACGGCGGCCTCTTTCGCAGCGACGACGACGGCGCGACGTGGCAGCGCGTGAACGACGATCGCAACCTGCGGCAGCGCGCCTGGTACTACACGCGCGTCTATGCCGACCCGAAGGACCCCGACGGCGTCTACGTCGTGAACGTCACGCAATGGCGCAGCGACGACGGCGGCAAGACGTTCGCGCCGCTGCCAACGCCGCACGGCGACCACCACGACCTCTGGATCGCGCCGAACGACCCGAATCGGATGATCCAGGGCGACGACGGCGGTGCCGCGGTGAGCTACGACCGCGGGCAAAGCTGGTCCTCGATCGAGAATCAGCCGACGGCGCAGCTTTATCGCGTCGCCACCGACGACCACTTTCCATGGCGCATCTACGGCGCGCAGCAGGACAACTCGACGGCGCGGCTCTATCCGTTCGGCGACTCGGTCACGCGCGGCGGCGAGAATTGGGAGATCACCGCGGGCGGAGAGAGCGGCTGGCTCGCCCCCGATCCGCGCGACCCGCAAATCGTCTACGGCGGCAGCTACGGCGGTTACCTCGAACGCTACGACCATCGCACGGGCGACTCGCGCAACATCACTGCCTGGCCCGACAATCCGATCGGTCACGGCGCGGCGCAGATCCGCTGGCGCTTCCAGTGGAACTTCCCGCTGCTCTTTTCGCGCCACGAGCCGGGTCTGCTCTATGCCGCGGCGCAGTCGTTGTTCGTGACCCGCGACGAAGGGCAGAGCTTCACCGCGATCAGTCCCGACCTCACGCGCAACGACCCGACCAAGCTCCTGCCCTCGGGCGGCCCGATCACCAAGGACAACACCGGCGTCGAGGTCTACGCCACGCTCTTCGCCATCGCCGAGTCGCGCCATGAGAAGGGCGTGCTCTGGGTCGGCAGCGACGACGGCCGACTCCACGTCACCCGCGATGCTTCGCGGGAGGGTGGCGCGCACTGGAGCGACGTCACGCCGAAGCTGCTGCCGGAGTGGGCGCAGATCAACTCGATCGAGGCCCATCCGTTCGAGCCGGGCGGCCTCTACGTCGCCGCCACCAGTTACAAGCGCGACGACTTCCGGCCCTACCTGTTCGTGACCACCGATTGGGGGCGGAACTGGCGGCTGCTCGGCGAAGGCATCCCCGACAACGCTTTCACTCGCGTGGTGCGCGCCGATCCGATCCGCGCCGGAATGCTCTTCACCGGCACCGAGCGCGGCGTCTTCGTCACGTTCGACGACGGCTCGCACTGGCAACCGCTGCAGGCAGCGCTGCCGGAGGTGCCGATCACCGACCTTGCGATCCACGACGAGACGCTGGTCGCCGCGACGCAAGGCCGCAGCTTCTGGATCCTCGACGAGCTGTCGCTTCTGCGGCAGCTCGCGATCGACGGCGCGCCAACGCAGGCGACGCTCTTCGCCCCCGCGCCGCTGCGCCGCCGCGATCAGGGCGCGGTGCTCGATTGGTCGCTGCCCGCCGCGCCCGCGGCCGGCGAACGAGTCGCGCTGCGCATCGTCGACTCGGCCGAGCGCGAGCTTGCGGTCTTCGCCGCGCCCGCGATCGAAGGCGAACGTGGTATCGCCTTCGGTGCCGGCTTCGGCCGGATCCGTTGGAATCCGGCCTGGCCCGACGCGAAAGGATTCGAGGGGATGATCCTCTGGGGCGGCAGCCTGTCGGGTCCGCGCGCGCTGCCAGGCGACTATCGCGTCGAGCTGACGATCGGCCCGGTCGACCGCGCCGCCCCGCGCCGGATCGCCTTGTCGCAGACGCTCTCGATTGAACGCGACCCGCGCACCACCGCCGACGACAGCGAACTGCGCGAGCGGTTCGACTTCCTGCTCGCCGCGCGCGATCTGCTCACGCGCACGCACGATTCGATCACCCGGTTGCGCGACCTGCGCGGCCAGCTCGAGACGCTGTCACGGCGCCTCGCCAAGCGCGCCGACGCCGCCGATGTGCGCAGCGAGGCCGACGCGCTCGCCACGCGCCTCACCGCGATCGAGGAGGCGCTCTACCAGACCAAGCTGAAGAGCGGCCAGGACCCGCTCAACTTCCCGATCCGTTTGAACAACAAGCTCGCCGATCTCGCTTCGACCGTGGCTCGCAACGAACGCCGCCCGACCGCGCAGGCGCAAGCCGTGCGCGCCGAACTGACGACCGCGATCGACGCGCAACTCGTCCTGTTCCAGTCGATCGTCGACCGCGACCTGCCGGCGCTGAACCGCTTGGCGATGGAGCGCCAGGTGCCGTCGATCTTCGTGCAGGGGGAGTAGGCGGCGCCAACGGAAGCGGATGGCGCCTCGCGCTCCATCACGTCACCTCGCCGCTGTCGGCGCCCGGTGTCGCAGCGCGAGCGCCGCGTAGCCCGTGAGCAACCCCAGCCCGACCGTCCAGACGCCGCCCCAGAAGACCAGTTGCGCACCGAAGGCGATGCCGATCTTCTGCGTCGCGCTGCCCGCGAACGGGAAGCCGTCGAAGTGGGTGCCCCAGCCTTGCAGCACCGCCGGAACGGTGATCAGCGCGACCGGCAGGCGCGCGAGCAATCCATAGAGCAGCAGCGTCCCGGCCAGCGGCTTGAACAGCGCGCGCCCCGATTCGACGTGCGGCCGCAACTGCAGCGCGAACCACGGCCCGAACAGGAGCGGCAGCCAGCTGATCCCGATCAGCGCCCCTCCGCCGCCCGTCGCCGAACTGGCGAGGAACGCCGGCGCACCGTAGAGCTCGAGCGCCAGTCGCAGCAGCGTGACGCCGAGCGTGATCAAGGCCGGCGCCAACAGGCGGGCGCGCCACGACGGCAGCGATGGGGCGGCAGCGAGCGGACGCGATTCGGCGGGCATGACCTGTTCCTTCAGGGTTGGTGAGACGACGGGCGAGCGGCGCGACGTTATGACGAGCGACGATGACCACCAATGGGACGCGAGTGGAGGCGGTTGCAAGCGGCGCGGTCCCTGCGGCGGCGGCCGCGTGGCGCCCGCGCCTCGATCTGGTGATGGCGGCGGCGCTCTTCTCGACTGGCGGGGCGTTCATCAAGTGGTGCGACTTGGCACCGCTGCAGATCGCGGGGCTGCGTTCGTTGGTGGCGGCGATCGTTCTGTTGCTGATCTGGCCGGCGACGCGGCGCGGCTTCACGCGCGGGTCGCTGCTGTTCGGGGTGCTCTACGCGACGACCCTGATCGCGTTCGTCACGGCCAACAAGCTCACGACGGCGGCCAACGCGATCTTCCTGCAGTCGACGGCGCCGCTGTTCGTGCTGTTGTTGTCGCCCTTCGCGTTGGGCGAGAAGGTTCGGCGTTCCGACCTCGTGTTCATGGCCGCGCTCGCGGGCGGGTTGGCGCTCTGCTTCGGGGATTCCGGCGCCGTCGTGCAGTCGACCGCGCCACGGCCATTGCTCGGCAACGCGATCGCGCTGCTGTCGGGGGTCGCTTGGGCAGCGACGATCATCGGCCTGCGCTGGTTCGGCCAGCGGGCGAAGCCGGGACAGGACGGCGCAGCGTCGTCGGTGGTCGTCGGCAACCTCACCAGTTTCGCGGCGGCGTGGCTGATCGCGACCTGCCTTTCGGAACCGTTCTTTCCCGATCGAGCGTTCCTCGAGCGCGAGACGTTCGCGCCGACGCTGGGCTCGCTGCTCTTCCTCGGCGTGCTGCAGGTCGGGCTCGCCTACTACGTGCTTTCGCGCGGCATGAAGTCGGTGCCGGCGGTCGAGGCCTCGCTGCTGCTGCTGGTCGAGCCGGTCTTCAGTCCCTTGTGGGCGTATCTCGTGCATCACGAGGTTCCGGGCGCATGGACGCTTGCCGGCGGCGGTGTGATCCTGGTCGCGACGGCGCTGCACGCCATGGCGAATGCACGCCGCTCGGCGACGCTTGGCGAGTCGGTGGCGCTGGCGGAGCCTGCCCGTGAGTGAGCCCGGCGCTCTCGATCTCGGCGAGCGGCTGGTCGCGCAGGGGCGCTGGCTGCGGCTGCTGCTGATGCACATGGCCGGTCGTCGACTGCGCGACACCGTCGAGCTCGAAGATCTGGCGCAGGAGGTCTACGTGCGCGCGGTCGCGCACCAGCACCTCGTGCCGCCGGAGGAGCCGAAGGACCTGCCGTTGCGCCGACTGTTGGCGCGCCTCGCGCGGACGACGGTGGTCGACGCGGTGCGCGGGGTGCGAGCGTTGAAGCGCGGCGGCGGCGTGCGACCGATGCGTCTTGCGCGTTCCGATTGGAGCCACAGCGGGCTGCTCGAAAGCCTGGTCGCGGGCGTGCAGCCCGGCCCCGCCACCGAAGCGGCACAGTGGGATGAGCAGGCGAAGTTGCTGGCGGCGTTCGAGCGGCTGCCGGCGGACCAACGGCGCGTGCTCGGGCTGCGGCAGTTCGAGGGGCTTGCGGCGGCGGAGGCGGCGCGGCGGATGGGCCGGAGCGAGGACGCGGTGAACGCGCTCTACCGGCGGGCGCTCGACGCGTGGGGCGCGCTGCTCCGCGGGTAAGATGGCCGCCGGCAGATTCTGCGACGGTTTCGCGCAGCGATTCCGTCTGGAACGGTCATAGACACCGGAACCCCTACCGTTCGGCGCAGCACGATGGAATCCACGACGCGACCCCGCGATCCCGACCGCGATCTCGCCGCACGCCGCGAACTGCAGGCGGCGTTGCTCGATCGGTTGGTCGGCGAGTACGCCGATCGGGTCGCGGCGGGACGCGCCGATGCGACGGCCGATCTGCTGGCGGCAGTCGGCCCCGACGAGCAGCCCGAGTTGCGCCGCCTGTTCGCGCTGATCGCGGCGACCGATGGCATCGCGGGTGCGAGCGGCGGCGGCGCGGCGCCGCTGTTGCCCGGCACCGTGCTCGGCGGCTGCAAGCTGATCGAAGAACTCGGGCGCGGCGGAATGGCGAGCGTGTGGCGCGCCGAACAGCTCGAGCTGAAACGCGCGGTGGCGGTGAAAGTCCTGCGACCCGGACTCGCGCTCGATCCGCGGCAGGCGGACCGATTCCGGCGCGAGGCGCTGGCGATCGCGCGGCTCGATCATCCCGGCATCGTGCGCGTGCATGCGGTGGGGGCCGAGCGCGGGCAGCTCTACCTGGTGATGGAGCTGATCGAGGGGCGGACGCTGGCGCAGGCGCTGCAAGCGTTGCCGCCGGTGGCGGAGCGGACGGCGGCGAGCTTCGCGCACGCGCTCGCGCCGCAAGTGCGGGAGAGTGCGACGAGCAAGGCCGACGTCGCGCGCGGCGTCTTGGGTTACGAGCGTGCCGTCGCGCGCCTGTTCGCGGCGATCGCGCGTGCGGTCGCGGCGGCGCACGCTCGCGGAGTCGTCCATCGCGACCTGAAGCCGTCGAACGTGCTGCTGCGGCGGGACGGTGCGCCGGTGGTCGCCGACTTCGGGCTGGCGAAGGGCGATGGCGACCTCGCGCGTTCGCTGACGGGAGAACCGGTCGGCACGCCGTGGTACATGTCGCCCGAGCAGGTCGAGCAGAGCAGCGCGAGCATCGACGCGCGCACCGACGTCTGGAGCCTCGGCGTGATGCTCTATGAGGCGCTTTGCGGCGCTCGGCCATTCGATGGACCGACGACGATTGCGCTGTTCGACAAGATCCGCCATCAACTGCCGCCGCTGTTGCAGGCGCGGGCGCCGGGCTGCTCGCGCGACGCCGAGGCGGTGGTGGCGAAGGCGCTCGCGCGCGATCGCGACGAGCGCTACGCCTCGGCCGATGCGCTGGCGGAGGATCTCGAGGCGTTGGCGTCGGGGCGCGCAGTGGCGGCGGCTCGCTGCGGCACTTCGGCGCGGCGAGGCGTTCGAGTGGCGATCGGAGCGGTCGCTGCTCGGCCGGCCGCTCGTCCACGTGAAGTTCGGCGCGCCGCGGCAACCGGCGACTGCGCGCGGCTGGTGCGCGATCGGCAATCGGGCGATCGGGATCGTCGCGTTCGGCGCCATCGCGGCGGGAGCGATTGCGCTCGGCGGCGCCGCGCTCGGCGGGGTGGCGATCGGCGGCCTCGCGATCGGAGGCGTTGCCTTCGGCGGCCTCGCGATCGGCGCGGTCGCGATCGGCGGCAAGGCGATCGGCTGGTACGCGCTCGGCGGCAGCGTCACCGCCCGGCACGGCTTGACCGCGCTGGGCGGTGACCCCGAGGCGCAGCGCTTTTTCGCACCCTGGCGCGACTGGCTTGCCCCTCTCATTCCGTGGGCGCGTTCGTTGCTGAAGTGATTGTTCCCGGATCAAGCGGAGAAGGACGTGATGGAATTGGCGGCAGGAATGGTTGCGCTTGTGGTCGGGCAGGTGGCGGGCGGGGCGGATCTGCTGGAGCGGCGGACTCTGGCGAGCGGGGTTCCGCTCGCGGTGCTGCAGGTGAAGGACGCTTCGTTG
>SIAN01000023.1 GCA_009691715.1 Planctomycetota bacterium | reverse complement strand
AGTGTCGCAGCAGACGCTCTCGCGTTGGCGCGCGGCGGCGCCTACGGTGCCGCGCATGAACACGCAGCAGCCAAACGACACGAAGGGGGAGAAGAGCCCGCGGCAGTGGACGGCATAGGAGAAGCTCGCGGTCGTGCAAGCGGCGGCGGGCCTGCGCGAGGAACAGCTCGGCGGCTTCCTGCGCGAGCGCGGGCTGCACGCGGCGCAGCTCGAGAGCTGGCGCGCGGCGGTGAAGGATGCACTCACGACGCACGGCCCGAAGCGTGTGGTCGCGTCGAAGGAGCTGCAGCGCATCCGTGCGCTGGAGAAAGAGCTTTTGCGCAAGGATCGCGCGCTGGCGGAGGTCACGGCGCTGCTGGCGCTCCGAAAAAAACTGGAGGCGCTCTTGGGGGACGAGGACGACGCCACCTCGAAGCGGAACGCGCGATGATCTTCGGGCTGCTTGGAGAGGCAGTCGGCAGCGGCGCGCGAGCGAAGCGCGTGTGCGCGGAGCTTGGAATCGCGCTGCGCACGCTCGAGCGCTGGCAGCGTCAAGCGGGCGGCGATCGACGCGCCGGTCCGCGGTCGGCGCCGCGGAATCGGCTGAGCCCTGCTGAGCGCGAAAGACTGCTCGCGATCGCCAATTCTGCGGAGTTCAGAGATCTGTCGCCCAAACAGATCGTGCCGCGGCTGGCGGACCGCGGCATGTACATCGCGTCGGATCGCTCGCTCTACCGTCTGCTGCGTGAGCGCGGGCAGCTTGCCCATCGAAGCGCGGTGCGTCCGCCGCAGTCGCGGGCGAAGCCGCGGCTCAAGGCAAGCGCGCCGAACCAGGTCTGGTGCTGGGACATCACCTACCTGCGTACGCCGGTCCGCGGAATCTTCGTCTACCTGTACCTCGTGGTGGATCTCTTCAGCCGCAAGATCGTCGCCGCGGAAGTGCACGATCGGGAATGCAGCACCTTGGCGGCGAAGCTGATCGAAGCGGCGTGTCAACGTGAAGGCGTAGTGGAGCAGCCGCGGATCCTGCACGCCGACAACGGCGCCACGATGAAGGGCGCAACGCTCAAGGTGAAGCTCGAGCAACTCGGCGTGATCGCGTCGTACAGCCGACCGAGCGTGAGCGATGACAACCCCTACATTGAGTCGCTCTTCCGGACGCTCTAGTACCGTCCCGACTATCCGGACGGCTCCTTCGCATCGGTCGCGTCCGCGCAGCTCTGGGTCGATCGCTTCGTGGCCTGGTACAACACCGAGCACCGCCACTCCGGAATCCGCTTCGTGACCCCGCGAGAACGCCACCGCGGTCTCGATCGCGAGATCCTGACCCGGCGAGCGCGTGTGTGGCAAGCCGCGCGGCAGCGCCATCCCGAGCGCTGGTCCGGCAAGCTCCGCGACTGGACGCGGCAGGAGATCGTGTACCTCAACTCGCCTGAAGAACCTCACACAGCCTCGGGGGCTGCGTGAACGTGAGTGAGGCGACAACTACCTTGACACCCACCGCAACGCACCCGCACCCCGCCCGCAGTGCCGCCCACGCTGCAAAAGGCGGTGCTGACGATCGCCTTCCTCGGCGACTTCCCGGCTTCCTCGGCTACAAGAATCCCGGCGCCGAAACCATCTGGAAGGGTCTCGAACGCCTCACCGATATCACCACCGCCTACCAACTGTTCCTGTCCACCGCGTAGCCAGCAGTGTTCAGCGGGGGGACTTGTGGGGTACGGTCAGGTGGCTAGGGGGTGCGATCGATGAGACAGTGGAGGGCTTTCTGCGCGCGTCGGTCCATCGTGAACACGCCGGTGGGCGCCGCCGAATCGACTAGGGCTGGATCGTCACCGTCACGCCTTCTCCGATCCATTCGAATAGTTCCTCAACCTCTTGATTGTGCATCCGAACGCACCCATTCGAGGACTGCGTCCCGATCGAATCATCCTCGCGAGTGCCGTGGATGCCGAACGTCGCGGCATCAGCGAATCCTGGCTTTTCCGCGAATCCGAGCCAGCGGGTGCCGAGCACGTTTTCTGGATCCCCCGCCGGAATCTGGCCTCCGCCTGGAGGGAACCACGGCGGATCGACCAATCGTGACTTGATCGTGAAGTCGCCTTCGGGAGTCTTGTTGTCCTTGCCAATCCCGACGAGGTAGCGGCGCATCAGCAGATCGCCGATCAACACGCTGAGTCGGTACTTCGACTTTTCCACCAAGATCGAGACTGGCGCATTCGGAATCTTCAGTTTCGCGCCGGCCCTGATTCGATCGCTGGTCATTCCGTTGACGAGTTGGATCAGCCCCGGCGTCACGCCTGCATGACCGTCCTTCGCAACGCGTTTGCAAATCCTCCAGAGGCTGTCACCGTCGACGACTTCGACTAGCAAACACCGATCGTGCACGCGCGGGCTCAACAACCCTCGCTGATGCGCCTCGAGCAACGTCTGGTAGGCCTTCGCCTCGCTTTCGCGATCGAGCGAGCCGCTCAGCACCGCCTCCGAGAGGAGTCGGGTCTGCTCGATCGGATCGGAATGCTTCCCCGCCGCATCGACCAGACCGATCGCCTTCCGCCGCGCTTCGCCCTCAGCGAATTTTGTTGCGCCGCCCGGCTGATCTTCGATTCCGCCATCCGGTGCTGCCGCGGCGACAGCGGGCCCAGACGCGTTCGGCTCAATTGGAGCCCCGGTTGGCCTCTCTGCGGCTGATTCTGTCGTGACCGGCGTCAGCTCGACTTCCGGCACCTGAGTTGAGAGATCGAGCGACACGCCGTCGTGTTCGACGATGGGCGCCTCGGCGACATCTCCGTCGTCAACCACTTCTTTCGGAGCGGCTGCCACGTCGTCATCGTCGCGAGGTTCGATCGAGCCTGGACTGGCGCGTTCTCTCCAGATCTTTATCGCGCCCGCGGTGCCGACCCCAAGCAGCACCAGCGCGACCAACCACTTCCGCATGGCCGACGACCTCCCCGCTCGCCACACGACCGCCCGCACCGTTGAAGCGCAGGCTGCGTCTGTCGTCCCGAAGCGCACCGCCTGTGCGCCCGCAGAGCGACTACGCGACTCTAGCAAGGGCTCTACGCCCGAAAACCCCCCTCGATCCGCGGACCTGAAGCCGAAGAAAACACCTCCGCCATTGTGCCGTCGCTCTAGGCGCGCACTCGAACCTGAGAACGAGGGGGGTGCCCACCCGGCAGGCACGGAAGTCCGTCACGCGATGGACGGCATGTCCTGCTGCCGCGGATTCGGCTCCCAGGTGAATCGATCAAGGTTCAAGCATTGACGCGAGCGTCGAACACGGCAGAGGCGCCACGACTTCGTTCTTGGTGCCTTCGCCAGTGCGATCGGGTCGGGGAACTCGTCATCGCCGGCAACTGCCGACGGCGTGCTGAAACTATAGCCGAGCGGTCCGGGCTGGCCCGCGTCGCCAGTTCAGCTGCGGAGCTTGAGCCCCTGCCTCGCCAAACGCTCGACGATTCGCTGCTGCAACGGCTCGATCTCGGCATCCGAGAGCGTTCGATCGTGCGCCCGATAGACCAGTCGGAACGCGAGCGAACGATGTCCTGGCGCCAAGTTCTTGCCGCGGTAGACGTCGAACAGCTCGAGTTCGAGGAGCGACTCCCCGGCCGCCTCGCGGATCTCGCGTAGGACATCGGCTACCGCGACCGACTCGGGGGTCTCGAAGGCGAGATCGCGCCGTGTTGGCGGGAATGGAGACAGAGGGCGCATCCGGCGCGTCGCGCGCGACTCGGCGACGATCCGGTCGAGGTCGATCTCGGCCGCAACCGCGGATTCGGCGATCTCGAACCGGCGCGCCACTTCGGGATGAAGCTGCGCGATCACCCCCACCGTGCGGCCTTCTACGGCGATCTCGATCGTGCGTCCTGGATGCGCAAATGCCGGCGGTGGGGTCGTCGGCGCGCGGCCTTGCCACGCCACGTCCAGACGATCGAGCAACCGCTCGACATCGCCGCGCGCCGTTAGCAGCAACCCGTCAACTCCGCCGCCGCGAGTCGTCCGCAGCAGTGAAAGCACGCGTCGTTCGACCGGCAGACCATCCGGGTCGACGCCGTCGGCCGCTCGACGCGGGAGGTACTCGCGCCCGGCGTCGAACAGCCGGACGTCGTCAAATTCGACCAGGTTGCGTCGCGCCGCGTCCAGCAACCCCGGCATGAGGCTCCTCCGCATGCGCGTGGCGTCGACCGTCAGCGAGTTCTGGAGGTGGACGAAACCGGATTCAGGCTCTCCGACGTGGTAGTTCGCGACCTGACGGTCCGACGCGAAGCTGTAACCCATGGTCTCGGCGTAGCCGCACTCGTGGACGAGGCAGCGCACGGCCAACCGCTCGATCCGTCGCAACGCATTTCGCATCGCCGGCTTCACCGCGAGTCGCGGTAGCGACGGCAACGCTCGCTCGTATCCCGACAGGCGCCCGACTTCTTCGATCAGGTCGTCCTCGCAGGTGACGTCGCGCCGCGCACGGAACGCCGGCACCGTGACCGAGAGCCGGTCACCGTCGGCACGCACCTCGAACGCGATCGACCGCAGTCGGGCCGCCATCTCCTCGACACCAAGCTCCATCCCGAGCTTGGAGCGCGCGCGCTCTGGACGCAGCGCGAGCGTCACCGTGCGCGCCTGTTCGCCACCGGCCGCCGCGAAACCCGCGCGCACGATGGCCGACGTCGCGACTTGCTTCAGCAGGTGCGAATAGCGCCGAATCGCCTGTTCCGGCAACGTGGCATCCAGCGTCTTCTCGAACCGCGCGACTGCCTCGCTGCGCAATCCGAGCCGCGACGAGGTCCGCCGCACCCGAGCCGCTTCGAAGCTCGCCGATTCGAGGAAGACCCGCTGCGTGCTCGCCGAGACCTCGCTCTCTCGCCCACCCATCACGCCGGCGATCGCGACTCCGCGCTCGCCATCGGCGATGACCACGTCCTCCGGCGTCAGCTCGCGACTTTGGCCGTCAAGCGTCGTGAGCTTCTCGCCCTCGCGCGCACGGCGCACGACGATCCGAGGGCCTTGCAGCCGATCCTGGTCAAACGGATGGGTCGGCTGCCCGATCTCGAGCATTACGTAGTTGCTCAAGTCGACCAGCAACGAAACCGGCCGCATCCCGACCGCCTCGAGTCGACGTGCCATCCAACGCGGAGTTGCGGGAATTCCTGCAGCGCCTGAACCCAGGTCCACCTGGAGGCCCAAGTAGCCCGGGCAGCCGATCGGATCTTCGACACGGAGGTCGAAGCCGTCCGGCTCGGCGCGCAGCGTCGCGTCGATCGGAAGCGGCCGGAGCTCGCGGCCGAAGATCGCCGCAAGCTCACGCGCGAAGCCGTAGTGGCCCCAGAGATCGGCCCGGTGCGTGATCGACTTGTTGTCGATCTCGAAGATCACATCGTCGACGCCGAAGTACTCGCGGAACGGCGCGCCGATCGGCGCCTCCTCCGGCAGCACCAGGATCCCGTCGTGATTGCCGCCGAGGCCGAGTTCGTCAGTCGAGCAGATCATCCCGTGGCTCATCGCGCCGCGAATCTTGCGCGCCTCGAGCGTGAGCCCGCTCGGCAGCGTCGCTCCAACCGGCGCGTACGCGATCTTCTGCCCCGCCGCGACATTCGGCGCGCCGCAGACGACATCGACCAACGTCCCGCTGCCGACATCGACCTTGCAGCACGAAAGGCGATCCGCGTTCGGATGCTTCTCCCGCTCCACGACCAGGCCAACCAACACTTTCTCGAGACCCGCGCCGAGGCGCAGGACGCCCTCGATCAGCGCCGTCTTCATGGTCAGCTGGCGGCCGATTTCGTCCGGCGCGATTCCGGCGAGGTCGACGTGCTCGGTGAGCCAGCGCAGCGAGAGCTTCATCTCAGAACTGCCTCAGGAAGCGCAGATCGCCCGACATCATCCAGCGGATGTCGGAGATCGCGTGACGCATCATCGTGAGGCGGTCGATGCCGAGCCCGAACGCGAAGCCGCTGAACTTCTCGGGGTCGACGTTGCCCGCGGCCAGCACCTTCGGATGCACCATCCCGCACCCGCACAGCTCGATCCAGCCAGTCTGCTTGCAGGTCGCGCAGCCCTTGCCACCACAGAGCCGGCACTGGAAATCGAGCTCGAGCCCGGGCTCGACGAATGGGAAGTGATGCGGCCGCAACCGCGTCGCGACGCGCTCTCCGAAGATCCGCTCCAGCAGCTCGTCGAGCACCGCTTTCAGGTGCGCAACGGAGATGCCCTCGTCGACGACCAGTCCTTCGAGCTGATGGAAGGTGTGCTCATGCGACGCATCCTGCGTCTCGTTGCGGAAGACCCGACCTGGCGAAACGACCCGCAGCGGCGCACCGTATTTCCGCATCGCACGTACCTGCAATCCCGACGTGTGGGTGCGCAACACGTGGCCGCCTTCGACGTAGAACGTGTCCTGCGTGTCACGCGCCGGATGGTTCGGCGGGATGTTCAACGCCTCGAAGTTGAAGTAGTCGGTCTCGATTTCGGGCCCATCGACGATCGTGAATCCCATCGACTCGAACAGATCTTCGAGTTCACGCATCACGCTCTTCACCGGATGCTCGTGTCCGGCGTGGCGGCGCGGCGCCGGCTCGGTGGGATCGATCCGATCGCGCGCAAGCGCTTCCGCGATCACCGCAGACTCGAGGGCCGACTTGCGCTGCGAGAGCGCTGCCTCGAGGGCGCGCTTCGCGACGTTCCCGGCCTGACCGACCGATTTCTTGCCGGAGTCGTCGAGGTCCTTGAGTCCGCGCAGGATCTGCGACAACTGCCCGGTCTTGCCGAGCACGTCGCGCTCGATCGCTTGCAGCGTCTCGATCGCCACCGCGACCGCGATCGCGGCATGCGCACGCGACTCGATGTCGCGGATCGACTGGAGGATCGGCTCGCTCATCGTTCTCTTCCGGATCCGCCCCCGCAAACCATCGGGCCGCGCTGCCATTCTGGGCCGCGCTGCCATTCTGGGCCGCGTTGCGGTGCTTGGCCGCGCTGCAGTGGGCGAATCCGGAGCGACCGCGGCGCCGACGTCAGGCCGCGATCGCGGCCTTCGCCTTGGCGACGAACTCGTCGAACTGGCCGGGCGCGTCGATCGCGATCGCCGCAAGCACCTTGCGGTTGACCGTGATCTCCGCCTTCTTCAGCCCGTTCATGAACTGCGAGTAGGAGATCCCGCGATCCGTGAGCGCCGCCGAGATCCGGATGATCCAGAGCCGACGGAAATCGCGCTTCTTGTTGCGACGGTCACGGAAGGCGTAGCGATCGGCACGGATCGAGAACGCGCGTGCCTGACGCTTCTTGTGGTTGAGGCTCCCGCGGAACCCCTTCACCCGCTTCAGCAAGCGCTTGCGGCGCTTGAGGCGGGTCACGACGCTGCGAACGCGCGGCATGGCGGATCACTCCAGGAATCGTCAGGACTTCAGGTCGACGACGGCTTCACTTCGGACAGTTTCACTTCAGTCAATTCAGTTCGTGCGAGAGGCGAACGGCGTGCTTCGCCCAGGCTCAGAGGCTCGGGCTCAACAGTTGCATGTAGGCCTTGTAGTAGTGCTTCGGGACGATCTTGGGCTTGCGGAGCTTTCGCCGGCGCTTCGCGCGCTTGCCCGACTGCAAGTGGCGACGCCCCTCGCGATGGTGCATGAGCTTGCCGGTGCCGGTCACCTTGATCCGGCGTTTCAGCGACTTCTTGGTCTTCATCTTCGGCACGGCAGGAATCTCCGGGGGCGCTCGGTCACGGTCTGGCGCCGGGTTGGCGCCGCAGCAGTCAATTCGCCGCAGGCGGTTCCGACGGTAGAGATGGTTCCACCGGCGGGGTCCGGGCGATCGTGGCATCGACGCTCTGCGTCGCGGCGTCGGTTTGAGGCGGTGTTTGGGGTCCTTCGGGCGGGTGGGCGTTGTCCTTGGTCTGATCGTCGTGCTTGGTCTGACTCTCGTGGCGATCATCGTGATCGCCGTCCTTGCTTGCGGTGCCGTCGTGTTTCGCAGAGCCCGGGTGCTTGTCGGCGTTGCGCCCCGCGTCGTGCGGTTTCGGCGGCGCCGTTGAGAGCAGCAGGATCGAGAGGCGGCGACCTTCAAGACGACCAGCCCGCTCGACCTTGGAGATGTCGGCGAGTTGGGTGATGAACGAGTCCATCACCGTTCGGGCGACGTCCATGTGCGACATCTCGCGGCCACGGAACAACATCGTGACCTGCACCTTGTCGCCATCCGCGAGGAAGTCGCGCGCCTGCTTCGCCTTGTAGCCGACATCGTGGTCGGCGATCTTCGGGCGCAGCCGGATCTCCTTGGTCTCGACCTTGCGCTGCTTGCGCTTGGAATCGTGCTCCTTCTTCTTCAGCGTGTAGAGGAACTTGCCGTAGTCCATCACCTTGCACACCGGCGGGCGCGCTTCCGGCGAGACCTCGACTAGGTCGAGCCCCTTGTCGTAGGCCATCTGCCGCGCCATCTCGGTGTCGACGACGCCGACCATGGCGCCGGTGTCATCGATGAGCCGCACCTGGCGGATGCGGATCATGTCATTGATGCGGTATTGATGCTGCGTGGTCGTACGCGGTCCCTCCGTCGATGCAAAACGCAACCCGCGGGCAGCTCGGTCCCGAAGCGCCGAGAAGGCGCCCGGGGAGCCCGCGGGTCTTCACCTTTCCCACGGTCCGTGGAAAGGGGCGCGGCATCCTAGGGGCGTTCGCGCCAACGATCAAGGTGTCCGCCGGTCACGGCCCGGCTGGAGGTCGGCGTCACCGCTTCGCCGCGACTTCTGCCTTGAGGCGCTCGATGAAGCTGGCCAGCGGCGTGGCGCCCTGGTCCCCCACGCTTCGCTCACGAATCGCGACCGCCCCGCTATCGCGCTCACGGGCCCCGATCACCAGCAGGTAGGGCACTTTTTCGAGCGCCCCGTCGCGGATCTTCGCCCCGATCTTCTCGGGTCGATCGTCAAGTTCGACCCGGAAACCCTCGGCGGCGAGCCGACTGACGACCTCGCGCGCATACGGCACTACGTCGGTCATTACCGTCAGCACCTTCGCCTGGACCGGTGACAGCCACACCGGAAGGTTGCCGGCGACGTGCTCGAGATAGACGCCGATGAACCGCTCGAGCGAGCCGAGCATCGCCCGATGCACCACCACCGGCCGCTTGGCCGTCCCATCCTGCGCGTTGTAGTGGAGGTCGAAGCGCTCGGCCATGTTGAAGTCGAGCTGGAACGTGGAGAGCTGCCACGCCCGCCCGATCGCATCGCGGACCTGGAAGTCGATCTTCGGGCCGTAGAAGGCGCCATCGCCCGGATTGAGCGTGTACTTCTGGCCGAGCCGTTCGAGTTGCGCCAGCAGCGTGCTCTCCGCCTTCTGCCAGAGCTCGTCCGATCCGACCGACTTCGGCGGACGGGTGCCGACCAACACCGTCGGGTCGGGCAGGCGCAGGTCCTTGTAGATCCGGTGCTGCAGGGCAAAGAAGCTCTCGGTCTCGTCGCCGATGCTCTCCTGCGCCATGAAGATGTGGCCGTCGTCCTGCGCGAAGGTGCGCACGCGGGTGAGGCCGGCGACGACGCCACTGCGTTCGAAGCGATGGAGCCGGCCGAAATCGGCGAAGCGCAACGGCAGCTCGCGATAGCTGCGCCCCTTCGCGCCGAACATCAGCGCATGGGCCGGGCAGTTCATCGGCTTGACGCCAAACTCCCGCTCCTCGGCCGTCGTGAAGTACATGTTCTCTTTGTAGTTGTCGTAGTGACCCGAGATCTTGAACAGTTCGGTCGCGAAGATCTGCGGCGTCACGACCTCCTGGTAGCCGAACTCCTGGTAGAGGCCGCGCACGTAGGCGACCAGCGCGTTGTAGAGCCACGCGCCCTTCGGCAGGAAGAACGGGCTCGCCGGCGCGAGCGGATGGAACATGAACAGGCCGAGTTCCTTGCCGACCTTGCGATGGTCTCGGCGCACGGCCTCCTCGCGCGCCTTCAAGTGTTCTTCGAGCGACTTGGCGTCGACGAACGCCGTTCCGTAGATGCGCTGCAGCACCGGCCGCTTCTCGTCGCCGCGCCAATAGGCGCCTGCGATCGAGAGCAACTTGAAATGCTTGAGGCGTCCCGTCGTCGGCACGTGCGGCCCGGTGCACAGGTCGGTGAACTCGCCCTGCGAATAGAGGCTGATGGTCACGTCCGCCGGCAGGTCGGAGATGAGCTCGTGCTTGTAGGGGTCGGCGCGCTCGTTGGCCCACTGCAACGCGCCGTCACGCGAGAGCGTGCTGCGCTTCAACGGGAAGTCGGCCGCCGCCGCCGCCTTCATCTCCGCCTCGATCTTCTCCAAGTCCTCGGGCTCAAGCTGATGCGGCAGTTCCATGTCGTAGTAGAAACCGCTCTCGATCACCGGCCCGACCCCGAACTTCGCCTCCGGGTAGAGCCGCTTCACCGCCTGCGCCAGCAGATGGGCGCAACTGTGGCGCACGACGTCCTGCGCTTCGGCGTCCGCCTCGGTCACGAACTTCACCGTGGCGTCGTGATCGAGGCCGACATGCAGATCGCGGGTCTGGCCGTCGACCACCGCCGCGATCGCCTTCTTGCCGAGCGAGATCGCGATGGATCGCGCGAGATCGCCGAGGTTGATGCCCTTCGCCGGCTCGATCACTTTTCCGTCGGGCAAGGTGACGCGGATCGTCTCAGCCATGGATTGATTCCTGTCCTGCAGTTCGCTCCGGGTCGCGCCTTGAAGCCCGACCGGCGAGCGTTCGATCGAAAGTTCCTGATCCGCGTGTCACGGGATTGGGCTCGGCGACGGCGCCCCCAAAACGTCTAGGTGGGCGGCAGTTCGAACCGGAGCTTTAGGTCGCGGGTCGCGCGCTCGTCGGCCAGCGTCGGCGCACCGGTCATGAGGCAAGTCGCGGTCGCCGTCTTCGGGAACGCGATCACCTCGCGGATGTTGTCCTGCTCGAGCAGGAGCGCGATCAGGCGGTCGAGACCGATTCCGATCCCTCCATGCGGCGGGGCGCCGTAGTCGAATGCTCCGAGCATGAAGCCGAACTTGCGCTCAGCAACCTCGGGCGCCACGCCGACGGCCGTGAACACGCGCTCCTGCAGTGCCCGGTCGTGGATCCGGATCGACCCGGAGCCGAGCTCCCAGCCATTCATCACCAGGTCGTAGGCGCGCGCCTTGACGGCACCCGGCTCCTTGGTGATCTGCCCCTCGTACTGCTCGATCGGAGTCGTGAACGGGTGGTGCGCCGCGACGAAATGGTGCGCTTCCTCATCGAACTCGAACAGCGGGAACTCGACCACCCAGCACGGCTCGAGCACGCCCTTCCTCACCCCGCCGAAACGCTCGCCGAGCGCGCGTCTCACCGTGTCGAGCGCGGCGCAGACGACCTTCACGCGGTCGGCCACGAACAGCAGCAGATCGCCCGGCGCGGCGCAAAGCCGCGCCAGCATCGCCTTGCCCGCCCCATCCTCGAGCCCCTTCGCCACGCCACCCGCCGGCTTGCCGGTCGCGTCGAGCTTGGTCCACGCCAGTCCCTTCGCGCCGAGTTCCTTCGCCTTGCCTTCGAGCCCCTCGATCTCCTTGCGCGACAGCGCCTCGCCGCCCGGCACGCGCAACGCGCGCAGCGCGCCGCCCGCATCGACGGCGCCGCGGAAGATCTTGAACTCGCTGCTCTTCGCTTCCGCGGAGAGGTCTGAGATCACCAACTGGTTGCGCAGATCGGGCTTGTCGCAGCCGTAGCGCAGCATCGATTCGGCGTGGGTGATCCGCCGGAACGGGCGCGGCAAACCGATCCCGAGCGTCACCTTCACCGCGTGCACGATCGCCGACTCGACCGTCTCGTAGATGAGCTCTTCGTCGGGGAAGCTCATCTCAAGATCGAGTTGCGTGAACTCGGGCTGGCGATCGGCGCGCAGGTCCTCGTCGCGCATGCAGCGCGCGATCTGGAAGTACTTGTCGTAGCCGGCCACCATCAGCAGTTGCTTGAAGATCTGCGGCGACTGCGGCAGCGCGTAGCAATGGCCCGGATAGAGGCGGCTCGGCACGAAGTACTCGCGCGCGCCCTCGGGCGTCGCCTTGGTCAGGAACGGGGTCTCGACCTCGATGAAGTCCTGCTTCGTGAAGTCGTCGCGGATCGCCTGCATGAAGCGATGGCGGAACAGCAGATTGCGCTGCATCGAGGGCCGGCGCAGATCGAGGTAGCGGTACTTGAGCCGCACCTCCTCGGAGATCTTCGCGTCGTCGCGGATCTCGAAGGGCGGTGTCTTGGCGCGATTGAGGATCTCGAGCGCGTCGACGATCAACTCGACGGCGCCGGTCGCGCGCTCGGCGTTGACGTTCTCGGCGGGTCGCGCGCGCACCGTCCCGGTCACGGCGACAACATCTTCGGGGCGCAGGGTCTTCGCCTCGGCGAGCAGGTTCGCGATGGCGTCGCCGAAGAAAATCTGCGTGAGCCCGTAACGGTCGCGCAGGTCGGCGAACACGAAATGCGCGTGGTCGCGAGTGGTGTGGATCCACCCGTTCAGGGTCACGCGCTGCGAGGCATGCTCCGCGCGCAGTTCGCCGCAGGTGTGCGTACGTCGGGTGAAGGCCCTACCGCCAGGACTCGCAGCGCCACCGCCAGGACTCATCGTCGCGCTCCAGCAGGAAGCGCGGGAGCATAGCGCCGCACGAGAACGCGCTCGCGCGCGCGGATCGTCACTCGAGGCCGGGCAGACCCGCAGTCGACAGTCGCGCCATCGCTCGCTTCAGCGCCGCCTCGGCGCGCGCATGGTCGAACTTCGAGTCGCGGTTGCGCGCGCGCTCCTTGGCCCGCGTCTTCGCCTTCTCGGCGCGCGACACATCGATCTTGCTCTTCGAGTTGCAGAAATCGACGAGCACGCGCACGCCGGTCCGACGGACTTCGACGAAACCTTCGCCCACCGCGAACGCGCGCTCCTTGCCGTCCTCGTGGCGGGCGCGCAGCACGCCGGAATCAAGCGCGGCGACCATCGGCGCGTGGCGCGCCAGCACGCCGAACGTGCCCTCGCGGCCGGTGAGCCGCAGCGCAGTGACGCGGCCGCGGAACGCTGATCCCTCGGGCGTGATCACCTCGAAGTCGAAAGCGGTGGAGGCCATGGGCGGCTCAGACCTTCGCGCCGAGCTTCTTGGCGTTCTCTCGCACTTCCTCGATCGCGCCGGCCATGTAGAACGCCTGCTCGGGCAGCGCGTCGCACTTGCCGTCGATGATCTCCTTGAAGGAGCGCACCGTCTCCTCGCGCTTGACGTAACGGCCGGGCGCGCCGGTGAACTGCTCGGCGACGAAGAACGGCTGCGACATGAAGCGCTGCATCTTGCGCGCACGCTGCACGGTCAAGCGGTCGTCGTCCGACAGCTCCTCCATGCCGAGGATCGCGATGATGTCCTTCAGGTCGTTGTAGCGCTGCAGCGTCTCCTGCACCTTGCGGGCGAGCTCGTAATGCTCCTGCCCGACGTACTGCGGATCGAGCATGCGCGACGTGGAGCGCAGCGGGTCGACAGCCGGATAGATGCCGAGCTCGGCGATCGAGCGCTCGAGACGGATAGTCGAGTCGAGGTGGGTGAAGGTCGCGACCGGCGCCGGGTCGGTGTAGTCGTCGGCCGGGACGTAGATCGCCTGCAGCGAGGTGATCGAACCCTTGCGAGTCGAGGTGATGCGCTCCTGGAGCGCGCCCATCTCCGATGCCATGGTCGGCTGGTAGCCGACGGCGCTCGGCATGCGGCCGAGGAGCGCGGAGACTTCCGAGCCGGCCTGCACGAAGCGGAAGATGTTGTCGACGAAGAGCAGCACGTCCTGCCCCTTCACGTCGCGGAAGTACTCGCACATGGTGAGCGCGGTGAGCGCAACGCGCAGGCGCGCCCCCGGCGGTTCGTTCATCTGTCCGAAGATCAGGCAGGTTTTCGCGAGGACGCCCGACTCTGACATCTCGAGGTAGAGGTCGTTGCCCTCGCGGGTGCGCTCGCCGACGCCAGCGAAAGCCGAATAGCCGCCGTGCTCGGTCGCGATGGCGTGGATCAGTTCCTGGATCAGCACGGTCTTGCCGACGCCGGCGCCGCCGAACAGGCCGATCTTGCCGCCCTTCGCGAACGGGCAGAGCAGGTCGATGACCTTGATGCCCGTCTCGAAGATCTCGGAGACCGGCATCTGGTCCTCGAAGGTCGGTGCGGGGCGGTGGATCGGCATGGTCTCGGTGTTGCCCACCGGTCCCTTGCCGTCGATCGCCTCGCCGAGCATGTTGAACAGGCGGCCGAGGCACGGCTCGCCGACCGGGATGGTGATCGGCGCGCCGGTGTCGACGACCTCCATGCCGCGCACGAGACCGTCGGTCGACGCCATCGAGATGCAGCGCACGACCTCGTCGCCGAGGTGGGCCGCAACTTCGAAGGTGTTGTGGATGTTGCGCGCGGCATCGTCGAGCTTGAGCGCGTTGTAGATGGCCGGAAGGCTGCCCGCCGCGAACTTGATGTCCACGACCGGTCCGACGACTTCGAGCACGTGTCCCTTGTTCATCACGATCTCCGCGTCCTTGAGCCTGTTCAGCGATCCAAACTCGTTCGCGCCTTTGGTTACGCCAGCGCTTCGGCGCCGCCGATGATGTCGAGCAGTTCCTTCGTGATCGTCTCCTGCCGCGCGCGGTTGTACTTGCGCGTCAGCGTGCCGATCATCTCGCCAGCCGCGTCGGTCGCCGCCTTCATCGCCATGCGCCGCGCCGCCTGCTCCGACGCCATCGAATCGAGCATCGCGGCGAACACCCGCATCGCGAGGCTCTTCGGCATCAGCACGTCGAGCAGTTCTTGCGGCGACGGCTCGAGCAGCATCTGCGACTCGTTCGCCGCCCCGGCCGCACCTGCGGCGACCTTCGCCGGCGCTTCGGCCGCGATCGGCAGCAGCCGATCGATGGTCGTCACCTGACGTCCAACCGAGATGAATCGCGTGTAAACAACATGAACCTCGTCGACGCCACCGGAAGCGCCACCTGAAGGTCCGCCCGCGGCGCTCCCTTTGAGGAACAACTCGGTCACCTGCTTCGCGATCTCCCGCGCGCGCCGGAAGTTGAGTTTCTCGACCTCGTCCGGATACGCCTCCTTGATCGGCAGTCGCCGCGCGTAGTGGACGCGCGCCTTCTTGCCAACCGTGTAGAGGTCGAACGGGAGGTCCTTCTTGTCGGAGAGGAACGCCGACACCTTGCGGAAGACGTTGGCGTTGTAGGCGCCGCAAAGCCCGCGATCCGAGCCGATCACGACCAGCGCGATGCGTCCGACCTTTTCGCGCGCCTTGGTCAACGGCGATTCGAGCTTGCCGGCGCTCCCTGCCAGCAGCGCGCTGAAGCTCTTGATCGCGTCGGCGTAGGGCCGCGCGCCCTCCGCCTTGGTCTGCATCCGGCGCAGGCGCGTGGTCGCGACCATCTCCATCGCGCGGGTGATCTTCTGGATCGAAGTCACGCTGCGGATGCGGCGGCGGAGCTCCTTCATTCCCTGGGCCATGCGTCAGCTCGCCCGGAACGTCGTCTTGAACTCGGCGATCGCCGTGTCGAGTTCTGCCTTCACGTCGTCGGCCAGCTTTTTCTCATCGCGCAGCCGCGTCAGCACGGTCGGGTGGCGGTCCTCGAGGAAGCGGTGCAGCCCCTTCTCGAACGCGCCGACCGCACTCACTGGATAGGTGTCGAGCGCGCCGCTTGAGCCGGCGTAGACCGATACGACCTGCTTCTCCATCGCCATCGGCTGGTACTGGCCCTGCTTCAGGAGCTCCGTCAGCCGTTCACCACGGGTCAGCTGCGCCTGGGTCGCCGCGTCGAGGTCGGAGCCGAACTGCGCGAACGCGGCGAGCGCGCGGTACTGCGCAAGCCCGAGGCGCAAGCCGCCGGCAACCTTCTTCATGCCGGCCGTCTGCGCCGAGCCGCCGACGCGCGACACCGAGATGCCCGAGTTCACGGCCGGCCGGATGCCCGAGTTGAACAGGTCGGTCTCGAGGAAGATTTGGCCGTCGGTGATCGAGATGACGTTGGTCGGGATGTACGCCGACACGTCGCCGTCCTGCGTCTCGACGATCGGCAGTGCCGTCAGCGAGCCGCCGCCCACCTTGAACTGCGGATTCAGCTTCGGCGCGTCGATGTTGATCTTCGCGGCGCGCTCGAGCAGGCGGCTGTGCAGGTTGAAGATGTCGCCCGGGAACGCCTCGCGGCCCGGCGGCCGGCGCAAGAGCAGCGACACCTGGCGCCACGCGGTCGCGTGCTTGTAAATGTCGTCGTAGATGATGAGGACGTGCTTGCCTTCGTCCCGGAAGCGCTCGCCCATCGCGCAGCCGGAGAACGGCGCGAGAAACTGCATCGACGCCTGATCGGACGCCGGCGCGTTGACGACGATGCACTTGTCCATCACGCCGCCCTGTTCGAGCGAGCGCACGACCGACTTCACCGTCGACATCTTCTGGCCGATCGCCACGTAGATGCAGATGACGTCGGTGTTCTTCTGGTTCAGCATCGCGTCGACGCAGATCGCGGTCTTGCCGGTCTGGCGGTCGCCGATGATCAGCTCACGCTGGCCGCGGCCGATCGGGATCATGGCGTCGATCGCCTTGATGCCCGTCATCATCGGTTCCTTGACCGGCTGGCGCTCGACGACGTTCGGCGCGCGTCCCTCGCAGGGATACCACTCGTCCTTGCCGACCTCGATTGGCCCCTTGCCGTCGACCGGCTGGCCGAGCGCGTTCACCACGCGGCCGAGCATCTTGTCGCCGGTCGGGACCGAGATCAGCCGACCGGTCGTGCGGACCTCGTCGCCTTCCTTGATCTTGGTCTCGGCGCCGAAGAGCACGGCGCCGACGTTGTCCTCTTCGAGGTTCAGCGCCATCCCGAACACGCCGTTCGGGAACTCGAGAATCTCGCTCATCATGCACTTGTCGAGGCCGTGGATGCGGGCGACGCCGTCACCCACCGCCAGCACGGTGCCGACGTTCTCGACCTTCAAGGTGGCGCGATAGTTCTTCAGCTCGCGCTTCAGGACTTCGGTGACTTCGGCCGGTTTCAGGTCCATCGGCAGTTTCCTGTGAAGCAGTCGGTCGGTCAGTCGGTCAGTCGAACCAGCGGTCCGTGCAATTCCGCAAGCGGGCAGTCAGCGAGAGGGCCGTCAGCGAGAGGGCAGCGCCACGCGCAGCAGATCGTCGCGCAACCCGGCGAGTCGGCGGCTGGCCGACGCGTCGAGCAGCATGGAACCCACCTTCACGCGCATGCCACCAAGGAGCGAAGCGTCGACTTTCTCGTCCAGCGTGATCGTCAGATGCGTCATCTCGGCGAGCCGCGCCACCAGCGCCGCGCGCGCGTCGGCATCGAGTGGCGCCGCCGAAACCACCTCGGCGACTGCCGCCCCGCGATGCTCGTTCCCCATCGCGGCCAACTCTTCGACCGCGATCAGGAGGATCCGCTCGCGCCCGCGATCGACCAGGAACGCGGCGAAGTCGCGGGTCAGCGGCCGCGTGGCGTCGGCCAGCAACCGCTCGAGCAGCGCCTGTTTTGCGATCCTGCCGGTGCGCGGGTCGAGCAGCGCTGCGAGCGCCGCCGGCTCCTGCGCCAGCTTCGCGGACAGCCGCTCGAGGTCGCGCAGCACATTGCCGACGTCCCCCTGCTCGAGCGCGAGCCCGAACAGCGCGCGGATGTAACGGCGGGCGATGGTGCGTTCCGTCACGGTCGGTTCACCCGCGCTTCATCTGGTCGATCGCGGCACCGGCCAGTCGACGGTGGTCGTCCTGGTTCATGGCGCGACCCACCACGCTCGAAGCCGCCTCCAAGGCGAGGTCGACCGCCAGCACGCGCATCTCCTCGACCGCCTGCTGCTTCGCGAGCGTGATCTCCTCGCGCGCCCGCTGCAGCACCTTGTCGGCGGCGGAGCGCGCCTCCGATTCGAGCTCTTTGGCGAGCTTTTCGCCGCGGGCACGGGTCTCCTCGACGATCTGGTCGGCCTTGACGAAGGCCTCCCGCAGCTTGGCCTCGGTCTCCGCTGCGGCCCGCTTCGCCTCAGCTTCGGCGCGCTCGGCCTTCAGGATCCCGTCCTCGATCTTCTTCTCCCGCGCCTCGAGCGCCGCGATCAGCGGCTTCCACGCGAACTTCGAGATAACGAAGACGACCACCCCGAAGACGGCCCAGGTCCAGAACAGCGTCCCGGGGTCGAACTTGAGCGGGTGCCAGTCGATGAGAAGTGCAAACGAACTCGCGATCATGCCAGTGCTCCGCGGAGCCGCCACGCACGGCGGATCCCACGCTGCGATCGGTCGAAGGAACCACGGTCGCGGGCGCCGCGCTTCACGGCGAGGTGCCCGCAACGCGGTCGATCAGAGGACGATGGCAAGGATGCAGGTGATGATCGCGAGCAGCGTGACGCCTTCGATGAGCGCCGCCGCCAGGATCATTCCGCCGCGGATGTCGCCCGCAGCTTCCGGCTGACGCGAGATGCTCTCCATCGCCGACGCTGCGAGCCGGCCGATGCCGAAGCCGCCGCCGATGATGCAGAGGCCGGCGCCGAGCGCCGCCATCGCCTTGTTCAGTCCGAAGTCGTACCTCGTCCAGGTGTCGGGGTCGGTCTTCTCGGCCACGAGCGTCATCAGCGAAACGAGCAGATCCATCGCAGAGTTCTCCGATTCAGAGCGCTCCTTGCGGAGCTGCCAATCCCGTGAAAAACCTAGTCCAGCGAACTGCGCCCGCGCCGCGTTCCGATCAGTGCTCCGGATGGACCGCGGCGCCGACGAAAAGAATCGAAAGGTAAGTGAAGATGTAGGCCTGCAGGAACGCGACCAGCAACTCCAGGAACGTCAGGAAGACGTTGAACCCGACGCCGACCGCACCAATCGCGTAGCTCTGGAACAGGTAGATCAGCCCGTAGACCGTCAACATCGCCAAGTGGCCGCCCACCATGTTCGCGAACAGACGAATGGTGAGCGCGATCGGCTTGATCAGCAGGCCGAGCACCTCGATCGGATACATGATGCAGAGGATCGCCACCCGCATCGCCTTCATCGCCGGGGCGTCGCCGAGGTGGATCGGCGGGGCGAGTCCGACCACGAAGTGCTTGAAGCCCTGCTCCTTGATCGCGCCGTAGAGGATCGCGGTGAAGGTGGTGAGGGCGAGTCCGGCCGTGACCCAGATGTTGGCTGTCGCGGTGGTCGGGAAGTACATCGAACGGAAGAAATCGAAGTTCGGCAGGATGCCGAACAGGTTCATGAACAGGATGCAGAAGAACTGGGTCAGGAAGAGCGGCAGGAAGCGCCGCCCGTGGTGCTCGCCCATGCTGGCGTAGACCATGTCGTTCTTCACGAACACGACCAGCGCCTCGAGGCAGTTCTGCAGCGGCCCGCGCGCGATCGGATCCTTCCTGCGCCTGCGGGCGAGCCAGCCGAACGCAACCAGCACGATCGCGGCCGCCAGCAGCAGAGCCAGATTGTGGTTGGTGAAGTGGAACTGGATCGGCCCGAGCTGCGCGTATGGCGCATGCGTGTAGGGGTGGGCGAAGAGGTGGCCGTAGACCTCGCTCATCATCTCGGCCGGCGGCAACTTCGCGGTCGCCGCCTCGGGGCTGCCGGCCGCGTGCTGCATGGCGGCCGCGTGCTGCATGGCGGTGAGGCCGCAGGCGAAGGCATCGGTCCACAGCGAGATCGCCAGTTGCATCGCCGCCAGCTGCATCACCCTTCAAGCTCCCGCTTCAACTCGCGCCGGCGGAAGTGGCGTACCCCGTCGACCAACGTCGCCGCGAAGTAAGCCGCACCTACCGTGAAAACCAACGCAATGCGATGCTCGAGCCGACTCAGTCCGAGACCGAGCGCCACGAGGACCGCTAGGAAAAGTCGCACAGCCATCGCTGCGAGCTGCGCTTTCAGGCCATCGAGTCGCAATCCGCGCGCCAGCAGCGGAGCGCTGCCAAGAACAAGCGCCACCGTTCCCACCGCAACTGCGATCACCTGCAAGACCACCGTCATCCCGACCTCTCATCCGGCGGCGAACCCACTTTCGGAGGAGCAGCCGGAGGCCGCGATCGCTCGAGTGCCGCCAATGTCGTGAGCACGATCCTGAAGCCGGCCGCGCCACCGACGATGCCGAACAGGATCGTGCAGACGATCGGTCGCCAGCCGCACGCCCGGTCGATCGCCATGCCGCCGAACACCCCGACCGCCACCGCCGCGGCGAAGACGACCCCGAGGCCGCTGGCCACGGCGAACCCTTGTGCCAGAGTCCGAACAGCTCTTCGGTCGCCCAACTGCGTCTCGCTCGTCCCCCTCTCGCTCGCCCCCGAAATCCCTTCCAGAAAAGGAACGCGGGACGATAGCGGTGCCCGCGGCTAGGGCCAACCGAAGGAGTTTCGGGCAGCCGGCCGTTCCCAACGGGGTGGTCGCCCGGAAAACTGGCGGAACGAACACGCGCGCCTCTCTTACGGGGTGACGCCGCGGGTGCCCTCCGAGGCCACGCGCGCGACTGGGGCCCGATGGAAGACCTCGACCTGCAAACGCTCGAGCTGGCGCGCGGCGGCGATCTCGGCGCCTATCGCGCCTTCGTCGACACCTACGAGCGGCCGATCCACCACACCGTCTGGCGACTGGTGGGCACCCGCTTCGCCGCCGACGTCGAGGACATCACCCAGGACATTTTCATCAAGCTGTTTTGCGCGCTACCGCAGTTCGACTCGCAACGCGGCACTCGCTTGTCGAGCTGGGTCTTCACCTTCGTGAAGAACTACTGCTTCGACGTTCTGAAGCGCCGCCGCTTGCCGACCGTCTCGCTCAACGGTGGGGCCGACGGCGGAACGCTGCCGATCATCGCGCCGACGCGCACGCCCGGCGACGAACTGTCGGCGCGGGAGATCCAGCACTCGATCGCGCGCGCCGTCGACCTGTTGCCGCGCGAGCAGAAGCTCGCGTTCGTGCTGCGCGAATACGAAGGGCTCGCCTATGCGGAGATCGCCGAGATCTCCTGCTTTCCGAGGGAACGATCAAGTCGCGAATTCATCGCGCGAAGGAGGCGCTCCGGTTCCGTCTGCGCCATCTCCTGCTCGATCTCGATGGAGAGCAGTCATGAGCGTGCAACGACCGATGGACTGCGACGCCTTCCGCTAGGAACTCCACTTCCGGCACGAACTGCGGGCCGCCGCGCGCGCTGCGTTCGACGACCACGCCAACCTCTGCGAGCGCTGCGAGGCAGTGCTGCTCGAGGTCGATCGTCTCGACGATCTGCTGCTCTGCTGGCACCCCCGCGCCGCTCGCCGGACGCGATGACCGCAGTTTCTTCGAGGGCGTGCTCGCCGGCGTCCAGGGCGACGGTCCGATCGCGAACTGCGCCGAGACGACCGGTTCGCTCCACCACCTGATCGGCGGCGACCTCGAACCGTGGCTCGCGGCGCGCATCGAACGCCATCTGGCGCGCTGCATTGAGTGCACCGACCATCTCGAGGAGGCGCGCCATTCGCAAAGCGTGTGGATCGCCTGGCAGGCACCCGACCCCTCTGAGACTTTCGCCGATCAACTGATTCGCCGGCTCGAACAGGAGACGAGGGCTGCCCGTCGCCGTCGCCAACTGCTCGAATGGGCGTTCCGGCCGATCCACGTTCCGCGAGCGGCAGCCGCGTTGGTACTGACTGTCGGTCACCTTGCTCGCGTTTGGCCTGTGGCAGTCACGCGGTCGACCGACCGCGCTGCCGTCCGTCATGCAGAGCGGCGCGGCCGATCCGGCTCGCCAACCTTCGATCCCGATCGCGCCAGCCAACTTCGAACCTGGCCTGCGCAGCGACCCGACTGGCAGCTTCTCCGACGACGTGCGCCCCACGCGCGACGGTTCCTACCGCGCGGCGCAACGCGGGAAGCGGGCCGAATCCGCGGGCACCGCGCCCGACCGCGGGGAGTGACGATGGCGATCGAGCTGTTGCTCTTCCTGACCCTCGCATGCTGTCGCACCCCCGAGTTGGCGCGGTCTGCCTTCGATCCGGAGCCGCAAGGCGGCGCCCCGAGCCGCCGCGTCGCCACCGCGCCGGAAGTCGATCGCATCCGCGATCTGCTGCACGAGACGGATCGTCGCATCCTCGCCCGCGCGACGGCGGCGGTCGAGAACCCGACCGAGGAGCTGCGCGCGTCAGCGCTGGCGGAGGCGATCGCCGCATTCACTCCGGACTTCGAGGCTCCCGACTTCGGGGTGAAGACGGCGGCCGAACTGATCGAGCGGTTCGACGGATTCCTCGAGACCCACCGCGAAGTCACGTTCGGCGCCGAGGTCGAGCGGGCGGAGCGAGTCGGGGACTGCTTCGTCGTCGACGTTCGGCGCACGATCGACGCCGTGCAATGCTGCGATGGCAGCGCGATCCGTGAGCAGACCTGCGAGACGGTCGTCCTGAAGCCGATCGCGGCGAAGCTTGGCGGCTCGACGCTGAAGATCGCCGCGATCTACGAGCACGATGCGGCGAAGGCGGCGCTCATCGACCGCTCGCGGCGCATCTACGACGCCACCGCCGAGCTCCATTTCTCGCTCAAGCTGCCGGAGCCGTTCGTCGCCGTACCGCGCGCGCCACCCGGCGCCGCGCTCGACAAGCTGCTCCTCCTCGATCCCGCCGACGACGCCGTGCTCGAGTTGATGCTCTACGACCCGACCATCGACCAGTCGCTCGGTGAATTGCTCTACAGCGACATCTCGATGCCTTCGTCGGAGTTCCTGCAGACGCCGATGCCGTTCGAGAAAGCTCCGCCCGCTTTCGTGCAGGCGATGTACGCCGAGGTCGAGTTTCCAGCCGACCCCTCCCCGACGGCTACCGATGCCTCGGCTGCGCCGCTACGCCTCAATCACCAGCGCGCGATCTACCTCACGCCCGGCCGCCCTTACCACGCGGCATTGGTCGAGGCCAATCCACGCTGGTAAGACGCTGAAGGACGGGATCTTCCGGCCTGAGTCGGTGCCGATCGAGGTGGTGATCCCCGCCGATCTCGCCGCGACGCCGCTGCTCGGCGACCACGTGCTGCGCCTGCGTCTGCAACTGATCGAGGACCTGCGCTCGACCATCATCGTGCGTGTCTTCCCGAGCGGGGAGAACCGCGTGTCGGCCAAGAAGCTGCTCGAGAACTCGGTCACGCGGATGAACGCGTTCGCCTGCGCGGAGGGTGCGGGCGGCGACAGCAAGCGGTTGTCGGGCTTCAAGGACGTGCTCGGCCAGCACGGCGACTGGAACGGGGTCGAGATCGTCTGCCGCGACGGCACGCGCCGCACCTACCAGATCGTCGCGGTCGACCGCGCCGACTGCCACATGCAGGTGCAGCTGATCCCCGGCTCGCACAACATCGCGCTGCAGTCCGCCGCGCTGTCGAAGGTCTTCGCTGCGCTGCGCGTCGGCGAAGAGCCGGCGGCGCTCCCGATCGACGATCGCTGAAAGAACGGGCTCTGCCGACGGGGATCAGCCGCCGCCGGGCTTGCCAGCTCCCGCCGTCGCAGCTTGCGCCTCGATCTCGGCACGCTTCGCCTGCGCTTCCTGCAGCGCCTTCTCGAGCTCGGCATTGGATTGGCGAGCGACCTCGAGCGCACGCGCCGTGACCGCCTGCTCCTCCGCGAGCTTGCGCAGCTGATCCTGGATCTGCTGGAGCGAACGCAGCCGCTCTTGGTGCTCCGCGGCGAGCCCCTCTTCGGCGGCGATCAGCTCACCGATGCGCGCTTCGAGCAGGCGCGCATGCTCGAGTTCGCGGAAGTGGCGGTCACGCAACTGGTCGACCGCCGCTTTCGAGTTGGACGCGCGGATCACGTCGAAGACGTCCGGCTCTGGCAGCCCCTCCTCGCGCACGTCGCCGCCGGGTTCGAGTTGCACGCAGCCGGCGGCGCTGACCAGCGCCAGCGCGAGCCAATGGGCGGCATTGCACATCGTGCGTGCTCCTTGAAACGGCGTTGCCGCGAGGTGGCGTGCTGCCCCGGGGCAGGGGTTGCCGGCCGCGGGGCGCGATGCTACCCACGTCGCTATGCTCCCGGCCCCTTCCGACGCCCCGATCTCCCACGAACTCAAGAGCAGAGAGCCAGCGCGATGATCGAACGCACCCTCATCATCCTGAAGCCGGACGCCGTGCAGCGCGGCCTGATGGGACGCATCCTGACCCGTTTCGAGGAGAAGGGGCTGAAGGTCGTCGGCACCAAGTTGCAGGTCCTGCCGCGCGCCCTGGTCGAGAAGCACTACGAGCCGCACCAGGCCAAGCCCTTCTATCCCGGCCTCGTCGAGTACATGACGAGGGGCCCGGTGCTGGTGCTCTGTTTCGAGGGACCGTTCTGCATCGAAGCGTCGCGCAAGCTGATGGGCGCCACGTTCGGCTACAAGGCCGAGCCGGGCACCATCCGCGGCGACTTCACCGCCAGCAAGGGCATGAACCTCGTGCACGGCTCGGACAGCCCCGAGTCGGCGGCGCACGAGATCGAGCTGTTCTTCAAGCCCGAGGAGCTCCTGAAGTATGAGCTGCAGAACTCGCCCTGGATGTGCAGCGACGAGGACCGCAAGTCGGCGAGCTGATCGAGCCCCCGCGACGTTCGTCCTGTTGCCGCTCTTCTTGCTGAGTCTTCTCGTTCCGTCGGGATGCCTCTCGATGGAGGAGGAGAACCGGCTGATCTCGCATCAGGTGAGTTCGAAGGCGTATTACGACGCCGCCGACTTCGCGCGCTGCGAGGACCAGTGCCGGCGCGGCCTCGGGCTCGACCCGGGGAATGAGAATCTGCAGCTGACGCTCGGCTATTCGCTGCTGCGCCAGGCCGAGGCAAAGAAGCTCAAAGCTGCGGTCGCGCAATTCGAAGAAATGGGCGGAGCGTTCGGGGCCGACGACTGGCGGGTCGACATGGGTCTCGGGATGGCGCTGCAGCAGCTCGCGCGCACCCGCGCGGCACTCAAGGATCCGCCGAAGCCCGCCGAGGTCGCAGCCGAGATCGCCGACCTGCGCGCCCGCTCGCGGGTGGCGCTCGAACGGGCCGCCGCAGCGTCGGGCGTGAAGAAGAACACCCCTTGCGACGTCCCGTTCCATCTGGCGCTCCTCGACCTCGACGAGGGCGCCGACGCGCCGTTCGTCACCCACGCGCTCGACGCGCTCAACAAGATCGAGGCGGCCGACAAGGTCTTCGCGGCGCAGCTCTCGCAGCCGATGGGCGAGTCGGAGCGCGAGCGGACCGACCGCGACCGACTGATGAACGTCTCGCGCGGGCAGCGCCTCTGCCGCGAGCTCGCGATCCTGTCCTACCGGAATGGCGATTTCGCTTCGGCGTCGAGCGCGATGCTGCAGCTTGAGAAGTTCGGCGCGCTCGGCGCGGCCGATTACTTTTCGCGCGCGGCGATCCGCGAACAACTCGCCGACGATGAAAACGCCATCCGCGACTACGAGAAGTTCATCGAACTGTCGGCGGGCGCGCTCGACAGCACCGTCGGCAAGGCGGTCACAGCGCTGACACGACTGCGGGCGCGGATGGCGGAGAAGCGCACCGCATCGCCGGCCGGCGGCCCGTGACCCACACTCAGGACCTGCGTTTCCGGCGCACCGACCGAGTCCTGCACAAGCCCGAGTTCGATCGCGCCTTCGAGGGCGGTCGCAAGGCGTTTGCCAAGGGGTTGGTCGTCTACGTGCATGACGCCGCGGTGGGCCACGCGCGTCTCGGCTTGGTCACGTCGCGCCGATTCGGGAACGCCGTGCACCGGAACCGCGCGCGGCGCCTGTTGCGCGAGGCGTTCCGGTTGGAGAAGGCGAACTTGCCAGCCCTCGACCTGATCGCACTGCCGCAACCCGGTCGCTTCCCCGACGACCTGGCCGGTGCGCGCCGAGCGCTTCAGGACGCCGTAGGGCGCGCCGCCCGCCACGCGCCATCGCGGCCCCGGACCACCCCACCGTGAACGGCGGCTCCACCCGTTTGAACGATCGACGATTCGCCCGCCGACTACTGCTGGCGGCCGTGCACTTCTATCAACGCACGTTCGCCTGGATCGTGCCGGTTCAATGCCGCTTCCACCCGTCCTGCTCGCACTACTTCAGTGCGGCGGTGGAGACGCACGGCGCCGCGAAGGGTGCGTGGCTCGGTCTCTGGCGCGTCGCTCGGTGCCAGCCGTTCGGCGGTTCGGGCTACGACCCGGTGCCGCCTGCGCCTGACCAACCGAGCGGCCGGCTTCCGCCGCCTCAGTAGCCGTAGGGCGAAGCCCCCGCGGTCGACTGGCTCGCGTCGTTCACGCGGAGCTTCGGGTGATGGCGCCGAGCGATCTGCACCATCGCGAACGGGTTCTCGTAGGCCGGCGGCGGCGGCGGCGCAAATTGGCGAAATTGCATCATGAACGGGTTGTCGTACCGGCTCCACTCCGACTGCAGATCGCGTTCCGCCTGCTGGCGATCGCGCGCGGTCAAGTCGCCGACCGCGGGCAGCACGCTCGACGCGACCATCGCGACATAGGCGGCGCCGCTGGCCGTGTCGACCAGCACTTCGTTGAGGACCGCGCCCGTCGCCAACGAAAGCAGCGAGGGGCCGCTGCTGTCCTGCGCACTGGTGGCAAAGCGGTTCTGCCTGAACAGGAAGCGCTCCGCACCGCTGAAGCGGTCGTTGAAGTACCAACTGCTCGAGACGTCGCGGCGGTGCGGTCCAACACGCTTCGCGTCGAGACCCAGCGACTTGACGATGTCGAGGAAGTGCGCGCCGTAGCGGGCGCCGGCGTAGCCCGAGACCAAGCCGACGTAGGCCGACTGCTTGGCCTTCTTCGCCACCGTCCGCTGGTCGTCGTCGAGCTCCTTGTCTTGGTCGAGCTTCTCGACTCCGGCTTTGAGTTCGGCCTTGTAGACGTCCAAGACCTCGGCCGGCACCAGCTTCTCGGCCTCCGCCAGGAGCGCCGCGAGGAGCTCTTCGCCCTTCGCCTTCGCCTTCTCCTCGGCGTGCTCGTCGATCCACTGCGCGAGCGCGTCCTCCTTCACCTCGGCGAAGGGCTTCGGCTCGGCGTCCTTGTCGGCGGCCGCCTTGCGCACCAAGTAGCCATGGATGCGCTCCCCGGTCGGCAGGACCGACTGCGTCCGGATGCCGCTTTGGCCGGGTGCCGACAAGCCGCGGACCAGGAACTGGAGCGACGTGTCCTTCGGCGGATCGAGATCGGCGAGCTCCTTCGACTCCTTGTCCGCGACGGTCGTGACCGCGAAGCCGTACTTCGCGACGATTCCGGCGAACGCGACGGTTTCGGTCGCGGCGCGCTCCTCCTGCACCTTCTGCGCGGCCAGCTTCGCGGCCTCCTTGGCGGCATCGTCAGCGTCGGGCGCGAGCGCTGCAGGCGGAACCAACGGCGGGAGGGCCGCCACTGCCGCGTCGAAGTCGGCGCGCAGCTTCTCGAAAGTCGCCTTGAGCTGGCGGTCCTTCAGGATCTTCGCGCGCGCCTCTGGCGTGACATCAGCGGCCGCGGCCGGAACCTTGCTGCGATCGCCGAAGTAGCGCAACGCATCGCGCTTGCCATCGGCGAGGTACTCCTCGTCAGTGAGTTCGAGCGTCGCCAGAAGATCAGCCGCCACCAGCTCGGCGGCGACCGTGGCCGGATCCCAGGCCGCCACGTCGAGCGCAACCAGATCGATCGTGTAGCGCTCGCTGCGCGTGTACTTCTTCTCGATCACTTCGGCCGCGAGCCCCTTCCACCAGGTTTCGAGGTCGGCATCAGCCGGAGGCGCGGCGCGCAGCTCGTCCTTGAACTTCTGAAACGGCAGCTCGACGTGATCGAGCGTGACCAGCGTCGCCTTCGGCATTGCCAATTGATGCACACGAACCGGATCGAGGACGCGCACGCCCTTCATCGCCCGCACGTACGCCTCGACCTGCGCGAGCTCGCCGAGGCGGAACTCGAGGCGATCCTCGGTGAGCCGCATCTGGGCGAGCATCGCGTGCCACTCGGACACGAGCAGCTTGCGGGTCGGGTTGCGCTGCTGCACGAACTGCTTGAATTCGTCGATCAGCGCGTGTGCGCGACCCGCGGGCGGCGCGATGCCGAGCTCCTCGGCGTCAGCCAGCAGAATCAGGTGCGCATAGGTGCGGTCTGAAGCGGAGAGCGCCGAGTAGGAATCGATGCCGCCGAGCTGGGCGAAGACCCCGACCGCGCCGGCGAGTTCGACCGATGCCGCCTGGATCGTCTCGTCCTCGACCGCCACCTGCTTGCCGCCGCTGGTGGTGAAAGTGAAGCGCCCGGTCGTCTTGCCGAACAAATTCGAGGCCATGTCGGTCAACTCGGACGTGATCGGGAACACCAGCAGCGAGAAGACCGTGGCGACGAGGAAGAATCCCAGGTACTTGGCGCGATTGCGGTGGAAGTGGGAGAAGGCCATGAGTCGCTCTCGCTCGCCGAGGAGGGGCACGCCGACGACTGCCGGTTCACGCCGCCGCCGTTCGTCCCCGGCGCGGAGGCGCCGCTCTCCGGGAGCGTGGGCTTTGGAAAAGGGGCTGGGAGTCTAGCCCGGATGATTCATGAACCCCTACTGCGGCTCGGTCTGCCAGCGCATGACTTCGTCGGAAAACCGCGGTCCTGCCTCAGCGGATCTTGAGACCGACCTCGTCGACCGGATCGTCGAGCGCCGCCGCAGCCAGTCCGGCCTCCCGGTCGGACGCGGTCTCCGCGGCGGCCGCGACCTCGCCGTCGGACACGGTCTCCGCGGCCGCCGCGACCTCGCCGTCGGACGCGGTCTCCGCGGCGGCCACGGCCGGCGGCGCCTTCGGGTGGCGACCGGGGAAGACCTTCGGCAGTTCCTCGAGGCCGGCCAGCCCGAAGTGGTCGAGGAACTTCTTGGTGGTGCCGTACTGCAGCGGCCGCCCCACCACTTCGGCGCGGCCGACCATCTTCACCAGCCGCCGCTCCTGCAGCAGTTTCAGCACCGGCGCGACTTGCACGCCGCGGACGGCCTCGATCTCGGCGCGCGTTGCGGGCTGCCGATAGGCGACGATCGCCAAGGTCTCGAGCGCTGCCGAAGAGAGCCGCTCCTTCTCCGACTTGCTGAACAGCCGGGCGAGGAACGGCGCGTACTCGGGGCGCGTGACCAGCCGCCAGCCGCCCGCGATCTCGGCGAGCATCAGCGGCGAGCGCTTCTGGTCGTACTGCTGTTGCAGCGCGGAGAGGCCGCGGCTCACCCGCTCGGGCTTGATGTGGCCGATCGCGCGCGCCATGCGCTGCGGCGACAGCGATTCGTGCGCCGCGAACAGCAGCGATTCGAGGATCGGCAGCAAGTCGTCGGTGAACTCGCTCGCCAGATCCGCGTTCGGCAAGGACGTCTCAGCGTCGCTCATCGAGTTCACCTTCCACTCCGAGGAAGCGGATCTGGTGCCGCTCTTCCATGACCCGCATCCACGCCTCGAGCTCCGGAGGCGCCAGCGCCCGGCCGTCGAGCAGCGCTTCGATCGCCGCGTTCCGCTCCGCCAGCGGCCGGTCGTCCGCCGGCAACCGCGCCAACAACTGCACGATGCGCCAGCGAGGGCCATCGGCGGTCGCGACCTCGTGCACTGCGGTGCGCTCACCGTCCGCGAGGTTTTCCGTATGGTCGAACAGCGGCGACGGCAGGTCGGACGGGAGCGGCGGATAGACGCCGCCCTCGCGCGCGCTGCCATCTTCCGAGTGCTGCCGCGCCAGCGCCGCGAAATCAGCGCCTTGGTCAAGCTTGCGCGCGACCTCCTCGGCCAGCGCGCGCTCCTTCACCCGCAGCAGCCGCAACTGCACCCGCGGATGGCGGCAGAGCTCGTGCAGGACCACCCGTTCGAGCCGCAGCGACCGTTCGAGCGTCGAGCGCGCGAGCGCGTCGTACGCCTCGCGCGTGATTCCCCAGGTCGCCTTCACATGCGCCGTGAGGTCGCGGCTGCCGCGGGACGCCTCGGCGATCTTCCGCTCTTGATCGGTGAGGAGCCGCGCGAGTTCGCGCTCGAGCACGGCGTCGGGCACGCGGACGCCAGCCGCGCCGGATTCGGCTGCTGCAAGCTGGTCCAACACCAATTGACGCACCGCGTTGTTGGCCTCATCCGGCACCGACAGCAGCAACAACCGGAACGCCGCCGCCGACCCGATCGGCACACCATCGACCATCGCTACGGCGCTGGTGAGCGGAGCGCTTTGGCGCTCCGCTTGGGTGCTGGTGAGCGGAGCGCTTTGGCGCTCCGCTTGGGTGCCGTCGCGCGAAGCGTTGCTGCGCTCCGCGGGCGCACCGTTCGCGCCGCGTTGCGAATGCGGCAGCGCCGACTCGCGCGGCTCGGTGGACGCTCCGACGCACGCGACGGCGAGAGTCGCCATCACGCTCGTGCCTGCGACTGCGAGCCAACGGCGTCGGGCCAACCCCACACGCACTCCTCACCCAACCGATCTCCCCGCCGCCAATCAGCAGCGACAGGAGCGAAGCGAGGCGCCGACATTAGCGCCGGCGCCGGCGCCCGGCGTGGCGAGCTCGACCTTCGGTCCCCGCGACCGACTGAAGGTGTGGTGGACTGTCAGTGGAATCGCAGCGTGCGGTCGATGCCGAGACTCTTGCAGCGCGAGCACGGCACGAACTTGTTGTCGCCGTTGCGATCGAAGAAACGGATCAGCCCTTCGCCGGCGCACTGCGGGCAGGCGGTTGCGCCGACCTTCATGATCTGCACGTGCGGGTCGTGGTCAGCCCACCACGCCATCAGGTATTGGACCCGTTCGTCGCTGCTGGCCGTCGCCCACCACTCGTCGTCGGTTGGCGGAACGTCGGCGATCTCCGGGCCGCGCTTCTGCGGAGCCTTCGGCTTGCCTTTGTTCTTGGCGGCTTCGTCGGCCTCCTTCTTCTTCTGCTCGAGGATCTTCTTGATCTTCTCGAGGTAGTCGCCCTGCTCGGCGCCCGCGTTGCCGGCGGCAGGATCCGCCTTCTTCGCGGTCTCGGCCTGCGCCACCAGCCCCTTCTGGATCTGCTCGACCGAACCGATCGTGAACGTCCCGGCGCCGTAGCTCGCGTAGTGCGGCGACGCGGTCAAGCGCTTCGGATCCTCCCACTGCGCCTGGACTTCGCCCGACGGCACTTTGAGCCACTTCGACGTCGCCTCGATGATGAGGGTCGTCCCCTCGAGCTCCATGCGCTGGCGCGCCTGCTTGACGCCGATCTCCTTCTCTCCGGCGACCGTGCGCGCGACGCGTTCGGCGTATTTGAAGAAGTGGACGATGACCTCCTGCTTCAGCCACTTCTCGCGGCTCACCGCGATCAGGCGCCGCTGCTTTTCGAACTCGGCCCGCAGCGCCGAGCCGGGCTTCTTCTCCAGGAAGTCGTCGACGGCCTTGAGCGCGGCGTCGTAATTGTCGCGCTGCGCCAGGCGCTGCGCCTTGCCGAGCAGCAGCGAGTCCTCGCCCGACTCGAGTCGCAGCGTCGCACGCTTGATCTTGCCGTCGATGATGGTGGCCTTGAAGCCCGGCTCGATCGTCGTGACCTGCGCTAGGTGTTCCTTGGCGCGGACCCACAACTGCAGGCTCTCGCAGAAGAGCGCGAGGTTGTAGTGGTCGAGCGCCAACCGCGGATTGCGCTTGGCAAGCTCTTGCGCGTAGAGCTCCTCTCCGTCGTAGACCTCGAGCGCGTCGACCTGCACCGGCGTGATTGAGCGGACGCCGGCCCGCTTCAACGGCCAGGTCTGCGTGCCGCGCCGCAGCGTGAGGGTCTCGTTCCCCTGCTCGACGATGATCCCAGTGAACTCCTCGCCACCCATCAGCTTCACCCGCATCGCGTCGACCAGCACCGGCTCGGGCTCGTCGGGCAAGTAGCCCTTCCCGGCGCGAATGCGCTGCGCGTCCTCGGCCACCATCTGGTCGAAGGTGAGATCGAGCAGTGCGCCGTCGTCGACGCGACGGGCGCGCACGCCCTTGGCCTCGTCGAACTCGAGCACCTCGATCACGACCTCGGTACCGACCTTGAGTCGGATCACCTCGGGCGCTCCGTCAGGGTTTGTGCCGGCCGCCGCGCGGGGCGCGACCGACAGCAGCAACGCAAACGCAAACCTGCAGCCGATGTCCATCTTCATCGTCCATCCTCCGGATCGACGGCCGGCGAAGCCGTCGCCACTTCGAGCTTGATCGTCGTGCGTCGCGAACTCAACGGCCTGGTCTCAGTGTCCTGGCTCACCGTCCTGCCTCACCGTTCCGCCAGCAGCTTCGCCGCGTCGGCGCTCGGCGAGCGCAGCCGCGGCAGAACCCGTTCGAGCTGCTGCGTGCGGCGCTTGCCGCCCTGCTGCCAGCTCACCTCGACCAGCAGGCGGTACAGCCCGCCTTCTGGCGCGGTGATGACGCGCCATTGGTAGCTCAGTCCCGGGCGACCCGGCACCGGCTGCGCGGTCGCGAGTTCCGGCAACGCGGCGCCCTCCGCCGAGGCCAGCTCCGAGAGCTCGCTGGTCGCGCGCAGCAGGATCTCCTCGGCCGCATCGGCCGCAATCGCCATCGCGCGCGAATCCTGATGCAGCCGGGTCCCGGTCGACAGCAGTGCCAGCACGCTGACGATGCCGACCAGGAAGATCGACAGCGCCGCCATCACCTCGAGCAGCGTGAAGCCGGCGTCGCGACGGCGAGGAGCACCGCACTCCAAAACGTGCGCCGAAACGTGCGCCACATGGCGTGCCGCGTTCATCGCTGCACTCCGCGGTCGATCTCGCGCGAGATCAGGTCGCCGCGCCCGCAGGGCAGCGACACGATCCGCTCGAAGCGCTGGCCGACCAACACTTTGGTGCCGGCGAGGTGGATGGCGGGCGCCGTGCCGAGCAGTCCGCGCTGCGTGATCAGCAGCGAGGCGCCGTCGGTCTCCGCGACTTCGACCCATTCGTGGCCGAGCTTCAGCAACCGCGCAATGTCGCCGAGCTTCTTCAGGTGGCGGCCATTCCGGAGCTCAACGCGCACCGTGCCGGCCGAGGCCGGGATGTCGTTTTGGATCTCGGCCTGCGGCGCTTCGCCAGGAGGCGGCGCCACGATGACGGTGATGCGCACCGCCGTCGGGAAGACGTCGTCGTCCGCGTCCTTCAACGAGGCGTTGCTGCGCGCCTGACGGAAACCGGTGAAGCCATCGCCCGGCGGCAGGATCCCGCGCGTCGAATCCCAGACGAACTGCGGGCCGCGCGCGTCGCCCGGCAGGGCGGCCGGATCTTCAACGCTTTCGTTCACGTTGTCGGAGAGGAACCCCAGTGCGAACAGCAGCACGTTTTCGGCCAGCGGTTCGAGCGGCGCGCGATCGAGGCCTCCACCATCGCGCAACGCGTTGGCGAAGAAACTCTCCGGCCCACCGATCGGGCTGCGCAGCGCCCGCCACAGCACGATCCGCCCTTCGTAGCCGACGCGCATGTCAGGTTGCGCGAGCAACGCCTGCTCGACCAGTCCTTCAGTCGCCTGGAAGCGGGCGTCCGCCGACTCGATCGCGCCCACGAACGGCTGCGCCCCCTGCTCGTGCGTGCCGGCCGCGACCAACGGCGGATGCACGCGCTCTTCGCTCAGGCGGCGCACGAACAGCAGTCGTTGCGCCCGGAAGTCGTGCGTCCCGTCGCCATCGGTGTCCTGCGTGATCGTGTCGCAGAGGAACTTCACCCGCGGCTCGCCTTCACCGCTGTCGGTGGCGACGGCGTGGCGCAGTTCGGCGGAGATGCGGTCGAGCAACGCGCTCGCCTGCTCGCCCTCGTCGCGCGTGCGCTCGCCGGTCACCCACAGGTCGAGCCCGCCGCCCATCACCTGCAGCACCATTCCCGCAAGGCCGAGGAAGATCGTCATCGCGGCCATCAGCTCGACGAGTGTCATGCCGGCACGCGACGATCGATTCGCCGCAGAGCGGCGAGTGGCGCAGCGCGGTGCCATCAGCGCGACTCCTCGTGCAGTTCGACCACGCGGCCGGCGAGTTGCTCGACGCTCACGATTTCGATCAGCGGCGCGCGCTTCCACGAGTTCTTGGTGAAGTCGACCGAATCGAGCGCGCCGTCGAGGTAGTCGACGTTGAAGCGGACGCGCAGCAGGTCGCCTTGGCGGTCGATCCGGTTCGGCCGCTCGCGCGTCCCCGGCTGGTCGAACACGAACAGGTCGGGATCGTCTTCGGGATCGCCGGTGAATCCGCCTTGTCCCTGCACGCGCACGGTGGCGATCAGCTTCACCAACGGGTCGCTCTTCTGCTCGATCCACGACAGCGCGTGGAACAGGCCGCGGCGCGCGGCGAACGGCATCTCCAGCGTCGCCATCTCGGGGATGTCGCAGCGCTCGTGGTAGCCGTCGGCGTAGCGGTAGTTCCAGAAGAAAACGACGGCGTCGGCCGAGTGGGTCATCACTGGCGTGCCGAAACGGCCGCGGAACGCCGCTTCCCCGCGCGACTGGCTTGAGCGGCCGTCGGGGTCGGCGAGGAACGTCGGCACATAGAGCGCCTGCCCGCTGCCGCCACCGCCGCCGAACTGCCGCGAGGTGTAGGCGAGTACCTCCTGATCGATCATCACGCAGCCCTTCGGCGGAAACCCCGCCGGGTCGTTGAGCGCGATCTCCGAGTCGCCGCTCGACATGCCTGCCGCAAGTCGGGTCATCACCAGCCACGGCAGCACCTGCAGCATCTCGCCCTGCGCGTGGTAGCCGGCGACGTAGAAGTCGTCGGTGCCGGAGAACTTGATCCGACCATCCGGCGCGATTTCCTGCACCACTGGTTGTCCCATCTGCCGTTCGCCGCAGACGATGAACTCGTCGCCGATCTGCCAGACCGAGGCGTCGCCGTGCAGGTTCGGCGTCGCGCCGATGCTGCCGGAGGTCTGGTGCGGGAAGCGTAGGAGATCGTCGCCGATCTCGAAGCGGTCCTGCTCGGTCGCGGTCAATTCACGGTTCAGCACGTGCAGGCCGTGCGACATGATCGGCTGCGGATCGTCGGTCGCGAACACGCGCACTTCGTCGATCTTGGCACCTTCACCGGCGCCACCCGCGGCGCCCGCTCCACCGGTCCCGCCAAGGCTGCCGCCGATGGTGATCTGACTGCCCGGATCGGCGAGGCTCGGCAGTTCGCCCGACGGGAACTTGAGGATGCGGGCGAAGTTCCGCGAGTCACCGTACCAGGCGATGTTGGCCGCGACGTTGGTGGCGCTGGTCGCCTGCACGCCGAGATTCTGGGTGCGGACGAACTTCGTGCCCGCCCCTTCCGCCAACAGCGCGCAGTGGCACGAACCGCTCCAGTCCTCGGCGCTGTCGTTGCACCAGGCGTAGTTGAGGAAGTGGCGCTCGGGCGGCTCGCGGTTGCTGCCGACGATGGTGATCTCGTCGTAGCGGCCCGGCTTGGGTCCGGTGCGCGAGGTGCGCCAGACCGGGTAGATCGACTCGCCGCCTTCGTGCTCCTTGTCCTTGTAGCCGGTGTCGAGCACGCCGCGGAAGGCGAGTCGATGCCCGCCACTGTTGTTGTCCGGATCGCCGCCGTAGAGGCTCTCCTGATTCAGCGCCTCGACGAAGTCCTCGTAGGCGGCGCTGCTCATCGCGTAGCTCAACGGGTTGGAGGCGATGGCGAGGAGGTAGTCGGCGGCGCCGTTGCCGTCGAAGGCGTTGGATTGGCCGGAGGGTCGCCGCGTCGACGACGCGAACGACTCGGCCGCGCCGAGGCGCTTCGGGTCGGCACGCAGCAGGTTCCACCGCCCGTTCTGATCCTGCACGATCGCGTCGTAGCGGATCCACTCGGTCGGATCGAACACGCCGTGGGAAGTCGGCGAGCCGATCTGCGCCATCTCGCAGCGATCGAAGCCGGGATTCTGCTGCTCCGGCACCAACAGCGCGAGCTTCGGGCTGCCGGACACGATCACGCTGAGCGGCACCACCAGGATGGTGAAGAACGGCGCCGTGTAGGCGGCGAAGGTCTGCTTGTCGGGGACCACGACCCACGCGTGCTTGTCGGTGAAGTGGTAGATCGTGTTGATCCCGCCGCCCGACGGGACCGCTTGGTCGTCGTACTCGGCCAGATCGGTCGACTTGATCTCCGCCGACTTGAGCGACTGGCCGCGCACCACCTTGGTCAACTGCGCGCCGTCGAACGCCCCGTAGTGAATGATCTCGACGCCCTGGATCCAACTGCCCGTCGTCGATTGGGTCGACTCGAGCGTGCCGCCCTCATCGCGGCTGGTCGGGTCGTTCGGCGTGAGCGTGCCGAAGTAGTAGCCGACCAGCGCGGCGTACCCGCCGTTCCTGCTGAGCGGCGGCTTGCTGCTGGGCAGTTTCCCGCCATCGAGCGCCGACACCAGGATCGTGGTCGCGTCGGAATCGAAACCGCGCCCGAGCGTGATGCTCGGGTTGTTGCCGCCGAGCGGAGGCGGTCCCGGGTTCGTGACTGCCACCTCGATGTTCGCCTGCCCCATCGCCGGCGACACCATCGCCACGCCGAACTCGCCGAGGCCGTTGCTGTCGAGCGTGACCTCGCCGGCCGGCAGGTCGGAGTCGAGTCGCGCGGCGTACCCGTAGAGTTCGACACCGCTGGTCGCCGGATGATTGGTCGATGAGGTCGCCTGCGTCCCGGCGCTGGTCGCGGCCGACTGCAGTTGCAGCGGGGGCGCCGGCCGGATGCCGCCGAAGCGGTTGTCCTGGTCGTATTGCACGGTGAAGTTCGACGCGTTCACCGACGAGTACTCGAAGACGTCGTTGTTGATCCGCACCGCGCCGCGCGGCGGGAACTTTGCCGTGCCGTTGGCGAGGCGCTTCGGGTCGATCGCGATCCGGTTCGCCCCCTGCGCGCTGGCGGTGAAGGCACCGGTGGTGCGCGCGTAGTGGCTGTACTTGCCGCGCGGCTTGCCGTCGACCCAGAGGCTCATCTGGCCGGCGCGATTGCCGCGGCAGAACGCCGTCACGTGGTACCAGGTGTCGCCTTCGAGCGGCAAGCCATCGGTGAAGTCGTAGACGATCTTCGCGGTGTAGAGATCGTCCTCCGACGCGCGCAAGAACGCATCGTCCACCTCGAGTTCGAGCTTGGCGGCAACCATTCGCAGTCGCACGCGATCGGAAAGCCCGGAGACCGCCACCGCGGAGTTGCACTGCCAGTCGAACAGCGTCTGCTCGATCGTCAGGTTGGTGCCCGGGTTCCACCACATCGAGATGCCGAAGGGCTTCGGCCGTTCGATGCCGGAGAGGTTCTGCGTCATCGCGACGCCGGGACTGTTGCCGTTGGTGTTCAGCGCGATCGGCCCGTCGGAGAGGCGCCAGCCGTCGGGATCGTCCGACTCGAAGTCGTCGCGCCGGCCGTCGAAGTGCCAGGTGCGGTCGGCCGGCATCGCCTCGAGGTCGTACCACGCCGGCGCGAGTCGCACGGCGGAGTCCCTCATCTCCTCGATCGGAAACCGGAGCCGCGGCGACGCCATCGCGATCAGCCGGCTCGGCGGATCGGCCGACCCGATGCCACCGGACCAAAAGTTGAGGTTCTCCGGAAACGTGGTCCACCCGCGCGCGAGCCGGCTGATGCGCCACGGCTCGTCGAAATCACGCTGCGTCTTCGCGATCCGCGCGCCGACTCCGGCAGCGGCAGTCGCGACGACTTCGCGCACTAGCGCACGCGCCTGCTCGCGACCGTTCTCCCAGTTCAAGCTGGCGGCGGCGCGCACGTCGACGACACCGTCGGTGGCGTAGCAAAACGGCGCGGTGCCGAATTCGAGGTCGTAGCAGCCGGAGTGTTCGGCGTTCCTGAGGATCGCGACGCGGTGCGCGCCATCGAGGACCTTCTCCCGCTCCACCATTTCATCAAGCAGGACGATCAGGCTCCGCATCCCATCGAGCGGACGCGCCTGCACGATCCGCGCCGCGACCAGCTCCGCCGTGTCGCGATTGACCGACTTGCCGCCGCCGCGCATCTGCAGCCCTTCGAGCAGCAGGGCCAGCGTCTCACGCGTGCAACTGTTGACGTTCACCGGACGCGGCAGCAGGAACTCGACCTTCGCCTGCCCGGCATCCACGCTGATGCGCGGCGCCATCTCGAATGTCAGTTCCGCGAACTCGCCCCGCTCCTGGCTGCGCAGCACGAAGCCGTACTCGACCTCGCGACCGCCGAACGTCGTGATCCGCGCCAGCATGCCAGCGCCGACGAACTGCCCCTGCTCGATGCGAATCTGCTGGGTCTCGCCGGCGATGATCGAGGTGAGGATCCGCTGCGCGTTGCCGAACCGATCGCGCCCGCCATCCGCGGACCAAATCGTGGCGAACTGCTCGAGCCGCGCACGTTCCGCCGGCCCGAGCGCGCCGCGGCCGAAGTTGGCGATCGCGAGCGGATGGGTGATCGACTCGAAGCGCGACTCGATGCCGGCCTGCGCCTTCCACGGCCAGGCCGCCACCATCCAGGCCCGGAAGTCGATCACCTGTGTGCCGGCCGCGAACTCCCTCGGCTCCGTCGGGAGGAGCGGCGGTTCCCAGACGCCCGGCACGATCGCCGGCCGCTGGAAGTCGTGGATCGTGCTGCCTTCCCGGCGCTGGTAGTAGGTGACCTCGCCGTCGATCCAGAGGAAGCCGGAGTCGGCGAGGAAGTCGCCATCCGACAGCCGGAACTGCTTGTCGTCGGGAGTCAGTTTCGACGACAGCGTCGTCGCCATGCCGAGCAGGCGCGCGGTGAGGAAGAGGTTCGAGCAGTTGATGTCGACTCGCCCCGACTGATCCTCGACGCTCGCCGACAGCAGCCGTCCGCGCGGCCCCAAATTCAGGATTGCGAGGTCATCGGCGCGTGCCGCGACATCGACGTCGAGCTCGGCCAGTGAATCGACCCAGGGCGTGTCGTCACGGTCGGGCGCTGTGGCACCGAGATGCGCCAGCGCCATGTCGCGCACCGCCATCGCCGCGCGCCGCGCCTCGTCTTCGTGCGTCCGGTAGGCGACGCCACCCTGCTCGTGCTGCATCGACAACGCGAACGGAATCGCTACCGCGACCAGACAGACCAGCACCGCCAGCACCAGCGGCAAGGCGACGCCACGGGTCTTCATTGCACGTCTCCGAGCAGCCCCACGCGCACCCACGTCTCGATCGGCTTCTTTTCGGGATCGCTTGTCGGCGTGAGCAACAGCAGGTTGACCGGCGCCTGATGGAAACGGGGATCGAGCGCGCCGTCGGGACCGAAGCGCACGAATCGGGCGCCTGACTCCACCGGCCCGAGCTCCATGTCGCGCAGCTCGTGCGTGTCCCCGGTGAAAATGCCCCACTTGAACTCGTCGACGGAGATCCCGGCCGCTTCGTCATAGGCGCCGATGAGCAGCGCGACCCCGGCATCGGTGAGGAACGCCATCCGCTGCTGCAGCGCCAACTCGGCGACGACCGCGTCGTCGACCGCGAGGCGCAACTGCAACCCGTCGAACGTGGCCGCCAGCTTGAACCAGCGTCCGGCCGGCACCACGCCGGTCGGCGAGCTGACGCTCTGGTAGGTCGCCTTGGGCTCGCCGTCGTCGTCGCGCCCTTCGACTTGCACCTGCAACGTCAGCGCCCCACCGCTCTCCTGCCGCAGCGCGATCGCGCGGCCCTTGCTGAACAGGAGCTGGCTGCGCAGGCGGTCGCACTTGAGGAAGCATTCGAGGGCGAAGCCGTTCATCGACTCGAACGCCGGCACGATCGGTGCTTCGAGCCACGACGGTTCGTCGGCGCTGAGGAGCAGCGCGTGGCCGAAGGCGCCGCGCGCCTCCTCCTCCGCTCCGGCGGCACGCAGATCGTTCGGCCAGCCCGCAAGATCGGTCCCTTCGAGGTGCCAGCAGCCGACCGTCTTGCGGCCGAGCGCACCGACCGTCGGCCACGCGTTCGCGCTGCTCGAATCGACCTCGTTGCCGGGATCGAGCCGGACGGTTGCGGGCGCGTTCTCGGCGATGGCGAACAGTCGCGCCTGACGCAACGCGTCGAGGACGGCGCGACGCGCAAGATCACGGCGCGGGACGCTGCGCTGGAACGCTGCGACTGACAGACCCATCAGCACGCCCAGGATCGACATCACGACCAGCATCTCGATCAACGTGAACCCGCCTCGGCCGGCGCGCGTCGCGCGTGGTCGAGCGCTGCATCCGGCCGCAATCCGCTCAGAAGTTCGTCTCATCGTCATCGGTCCCGAATAGCCCGTCGGTTCCCGCGGAGATCAGTTGGAAGGTGTCGGCGTTGGCGAAGGCACCGGTCTTGGTCGACTTCTGCGCGGAGACGCGCTGCTCGGGGTCGTTGGGATCCGCCGGCTCGCTCATGAGGTAGCGCTGTTCCTTGCCGTAACCGGACGGCGCGAAGTAGGCAATCGGATTGCCCCAACCATCCATCACTTCGAGCAACTGACTCACACCCGCGTCGCGGTGATAGGGCGTCGCCGTCGAGTCCTCGTCGCTGTTGCCGAGCGACTCCTCCTCGACGTTGTCGCCTTCCGGGAAGCCCTTCAGATGGAGCGCGGCGAACAGCGCCTCGGCGCCTTCGTTCAGGTCGTTGTCGGCGCGCACCTTCAGCGCCGCCAGCGTGTCGGGCGGCGGAGCTCCGAACTTCGACTCGTAGTTGGTGATCTTCATTCGAAGCTCCGCCATCGTCGAGTGGGTCTTGGTGACGTAACCCCGCTCCTTGAACTTCTGGAACCCGACGACCGACAGGGCCATCAGCAGCGACAGGATCGCGAGGACGGCCAGGATCTCGACCAGCGTGAAGCCGGCTCGGCGGTCGCGCACCGCCCCGGCATTCAGCTGTTTGGAGTTCATTTGCACGGCAGGAACTCCGCTCACGGCAAGAACTCGATGCGCCGCGCCCGTTCGAGCTTCAAGTCGCACGTCTTGCCCGCTGGTGCCGAGCCGAAGAAAAGCGCCGCGACGCCCTGCCGCGTGCGCCCCTTCCACGGCGCCATCTCGACCACCTCGGTGATCGGCGCGCCGTCGAGCAGGAACTGGAACTTCTCGTTCCCGCGCTCGCTCCGCCGCAGCGTGATTCGTGCCGTGTCGCCCGGCTTCACGGTGTGCGTGCCGATCTTCTTGAACTCCTCGTCGCCCGGGTGCTCGCAGCGCTGCAGCCAGACCGTGCCGTCGACATCGAGCGCGATCGTCAACGCGGCGCGGACGCGCGGCGGCTGACCGGCGGCTCCCGGCTGGTAGTGCACCAGCCCCATCCCCATCCGCCCCTTGTGCTCCGGCGCGAACGAGCACTCGACCTCGAACTCGTGGTAGAGCGACAGCTCGACCTCGCGCTTCAAAATGGTCCAGTTGCCGACGTCGGCGGGCGCTTTCTGCGTCCCAGAGATGCGCACGTTGCCCGGCGGTGTCGACTTGAGCTCGGGCCCGAAGCTCGTGGTCGCATCCCAGCCATTGCCGACCTCGCTCCACTGCAGCGCGTCGTCCCAGACCTGCTTGCTCTCGAGGTCCTGTACCGCCGCCAACCACTTGGTCGCGTAGGCGACGTCTTCCGTCGGCGCGCCCTTCAGCTCGTCGCGCACCTGCAGCCAACCTTGCTGCGCGGTGGCGCTGTCGCCGGAACGGTAGGCGCAGAACGCCTGGCCGAGCAGCGACTCGCTGGTGGTCTTCTTCGACTGGAGCTGCTCGAACAGCGACCGCGCGCGCGCCAAGTCGCCGGCCAGCAGGTGCGCATGCGCCAGCAGCAGCCGCGTTTCGTCGCGCTCCTCGCGCGCCAGCGACTCGATGAAGTAGCGCCGCGCATCATCGGCGACACCTTGCGACAACGCGACGAAGCCGAGCTCGTTGAACAGGTCGGGGAAGCCGGCGCCGAGGTCGAGCGCCCGACGCAGCTCGGCGCGGGCGCCCTCCAGATCGCCTGACTGTCGGAGCAGACGGCCGAGGAAATAACCGACGAAGGCGTCGTCGGGCGCGCGGGCGAAAGCATCGCGAGCGCGCGTCACGGCCTGATCAAGGTGCCCAGTGACGGCAAGCAGCTCCGCCTCCGCCACCGCCGCCGCGCCGGCCAAGAGCGGATCGCGTTGCGGCGCCCGCGCAAGATCGTCTCGCGCCAAGTCGAACGTGCCGATCCGCGTGCGCACGACACCGAGCGACAGCAGTGCCTCGCCCTCTTCGCCGACGTTGCGAGCGGCGCCCGCCATCCGCCCGAAGTCGGCTTCGGCCTCGGTCAGGAGGCCGAGCGCGAACTCGGTCGCCCCCTGCAATCGCAGGCCCACGACCGACTGCGGATCGATCTTGAGGATCCGTTTGCTTTCGTCGAGAGCGCGCGCCGCATCGCCGCGTTCGAGCAGCGCGCTGACCGTCTCCGCGATCACCTCGATGCGCTGCTCCATCGAGTTCGACGCCTGCTCCGCCTGCGCGAACCGCTGCACCGCGAGGTCGACGCTCGCCGGCGAGCCTTCGTCGAGCAGCGCGCGGCCGTAGGCCAGATGCGCGTCGCGATCGGTCGGGAAGCGTTGCACGGTCGCCGCCAACCGCGCGAGCGCTCCGGCGCGCGCCCCCACTCGCGCCAGCCAACGGGCGTGCCGCACTGCGAGTCCGGCGCCTTCGACTCCGGCCGCCTCGGCCCGCCGCAGCATCAGCAACTCGCCCTCGAAATCGAGCAACGCCGCCTTGGCGTCGGCGAGCAGTTCGTACGTGCGCGCCTGCTTCAGATCGATCGTGAGCCACTTCTCGAGCCTGGCGATGGCGGAGCGGTAGCACGCTGGATCGCCGATCCCGAGCGCGATCGCCGCCGCCGCCGCGTCGAGCAGGTGCGGCAACGTCGTCGGACCCCACTGCGATTCACGCACCTCGCGCAGCTTCAGTTCGGCGCGATTGAACGGCGTCTCGGCGAAGTGAATCCCGCCGGGCTTCAGCCGTTCGAACGGCAGCTTGCCGCCGATCATCACGCGGCCCGTCACCGGGTTGATCCGGGTGAACTCGATCTCCGTCGCGGTGCCGTCGAGCAGCCCGAACTTGTCGGCGTTCTTGATGACGACGTACCACGGCTTCGCGTCGAGCGCGAGGTCAAGCCAGTCGTACTTCTTCTGGAACTCTTCGTCGCGCGATAGCAGCGGCGCGCCACCCTGCCCCGCGCCGGAAGCACTTGGCGACCTGCTTCCGCTCGCGGCGCCATTCGCGGCGCTGCTATTCGCGCCCGGCGCCGCACTGGCAGCCGCCGCCGATGCCGGCGCACGCGCTTCCTCCTCCGCCGCGCCATCGCCGGCGGCGTTGGCGCCTTCGCCCGCGAACTCGTGCGCCGTCACGTTCGTCGCCTGCCGATAGATCCCTAGACGCGACAGGCTCGCCGCGGGCAGCGTCGGCGGCGGCACATAGGCCGGGTCGCGCAGCGGCGGCCGTTCGAGGTTGACCGCCGGCAGCGGCAGCCAGTCGCGCGGCTCGCGGAATGCCTCGCGCCCGTCGCGCGCGAAACTGCGGTCGTGCAAGGCGCCGCGCGGGGCCGTCGGCACGCCGCGCGCGTCGAGCAGGTCGCGGTTGAACGCCTTGCCGGCGGGGATCGGCAGCGTCTTGAACTCTTCTGTCAGCAGCAACGTTGCCAGCAGGCCGGTGAGGCCGATGCTGGCGAAGAAGAAGGTCTGTTCCTTGCCTGGGCGCGCCATCACGGCGTCTCCTCGTCCGCGCTCTTGTCGATCTGCAGCGCCGCCGCCGTGAGGTCGAGCTCCAGCATCCCGAGCTCGCCCTTGACCGGCTTCAGCCGCGCCTGATCGATCGCAAGGAACGCGGCCTGTCCGCGCGCCGCGCCATCGACCAACCCGATCACCAGCGTGCGAATCGACTTCTCACCGCCGACGATGGTGAAGCGCACGCGCAGGTCGGCGAGGAAGCTCGACGCCTTGCTGCGGCCCTTGCTGGCGTCCTCGATCTGGATCGTCGTGATGCGCCGCACGCCCGCGCCGATCGACTCGATCACGACCTGTTGCACGACATCGAGCGCCACCAACTGCCGACGGATCTCGTCGGGCTCGGTCGGCGCCATGTCTTTCAAGCCGAGCGCCTCGGGCACGCGGATGTCCTGCCGTTCCGCCGCCTCGATCAACGCCGACTTCGTCTCGCTGTGACGCCGGAAGAAGTACGAGCGCGGGTTGCTCTCTCCCGCCGGGACGATGAACGCCTCCTGCGGCTTGTGGCGCATCGTCGTCGCCAGCGCCGCATAACGGGAGCGCAGCGCCGTCACCTCTTCCTGCAGCGCGCGCACCACCTCGTCGGGCACCTTCTCCGCCTTGCTCATCACGCCCGTGGTCCGGGCCGACGACACGACCACCGTTTCGTAGTCCCACTTCGAGTGGATCACGCCGCGCCCCACCAGCAGCAGGAGCAACGCGCTCGCCACCAGCAGGATGAATCGCTTGTGCTGCTGCCAGATATCCGCGAGGTCCATCAGTTGCCTCCCGACGGCTTGGCCGCATTGTTCGTGGAACTCTTCGATGGATTCTTCGGCGGGCTCTTCGACGGCCCTGCCGTGTCGTCCGCCGCCGCGTCGTCCACGACTTTGGCCGCCGGCTCGGTGAGCCAGGTGAGGTTCAGCCGATATTCGACCTGGCCACCCTTGACCGTCTGGGTCTCGATGATGTCCGCCGGCTTCCAATCGATCTTCGCGTCGAGGGCGCGCACCGTGTCGACGAAGGCGAGGTAGCTGTCGTCGATCGACCGCGTGCCGCGCGACTTGCCGGCGCCGTCGACGACGATCATCGGCTTCTTCGCCACCTTGTCTTTCGCCGCCGCCTTCGACTCGAGCATCTCAAGCTCGAGCTCGGTCACCCAGAGATCCTCCGGCAGTTGGGTCGACAACATCCCGAGCGCGCGCACCAGTCCGTCGCCGGCCGCCTTGCGCTTCTCCAGCAGGTCGACCTTCGCCGCGAGGTCGCCGCGCTCGCCGCGGAGCCGCTCGACCGACGTGCTGTTGGCTTGTCGTTTCTTCCACTCAAGGGTGACCCTGCTCGCCTGTCGAAACGCCAAGTCGTGGCGCGACTGGCATTGCCACGCGTAGACGCCCAGGTAGGCCAGCACCGCCACCAGCGCGGCGACAGTGAAGACGTGCTTCTTGGTCCAATCGCGCCGAGTCTTCTCTGCGGCGGTGAGGAGCTCGACCGACCACGATTCGCCGTCGGCCGCCATGACCGCGAGTCCGGCCGCGACCGCAAGGTCGAGCGTGCCGGCGCCTTCGACCGCGACTCCTGCCTCCGCCAGCGGATCGAACCGCTGCACCGGCACGCCGAGGTTGCCCGAAAGGTATTCGTCGAGCCCCTTCATCACCGCACTACCGCCGGTGATCCAGGCTTTGCTGATCTCGAGCTGGTTCAGCTGCATCTGGCCCTTGGCCAACTGCAGCGTCGACTGCACCATGCTGAACAGCCGGCCGGCGGCGCCCTCGAGCGCGTAACTCACCTTCTCCGCCTGCTGCGACAGGCCGGCCCGCTTGTCGCGCGGCCGCAGGTCACCAAGTTCGCGCTTCAGGCTCTCCGCCTTCGCCTTGCTGACGCCGAACTCGGCCGCGATGGCGTCAGTTAGCACGTCGCCGCCGGTGCCGACGCTGCGGGCGTAGAGCAGATCGCCGTCGCGGATCACCGCGAAGTCGGACGACTGCTTTCCGATCGAAACGACCAACACGTCGCCGCTGGTCGCCGGCCCGAAGGCACGGAACGCGTGGTAGAGCGCGATGGCGTTGGGCGTGAAGTGGCGGGTCGTGACGCCCGCCCGAGCCAGCGCGGCCGAGCGATCCTCGATGCGCTGCTCGCGCGACAACGCCATCAGCACGATGTCGTCGCTGGTGAGGTCGGCACGCGACGGCATCACGTTGAAGTCAGCGGCGAGTTTGTCGCCCGACTGCTTGCGGATCTCGTCGAGCTCGAACGCGACGATCTTCTTCAGCTGGAAGTCTGCGACCGGCGGGACCTGCTGGTACTTGATCACCAGGTCCTTGCCGGTGAGACCCAGGACCGCTTGGCGCGACTTCATGCCGCTCTGCTTCATCGCGCTCTGCAGCGCCGCCGAGTCGAGGCCGGTCTCGACCGCCGGCAGCGCCAACGCCCCGACCGGGACCAGCGCACCGTCCTTCAGCTCGACCTCAACGACCTTGACGGTCGCGCTGCCTTCATCAATCCCGCATCCGCGCGCGCCCATCTCAGTTTCCCCCTTCGATCGAGCCGCGTTCGACGTTCACCGGCTCCGGCGCAGTCTCGCCGCGAGCTTCGCGCGCGGCCGTGGTGTCGCCGTAGCTCCGCTGCAATTCGGCCAGCAATTCGGCGGCGGTCGCCGGTCGCAAGGGCGCCGGCTCGAGCTGCGCCTGATAGGCCCTCGCCAATCGGAACAGTCGCGCGGCCTCTTCTTCCCGCCGCTCGCGCTCCATGACTGCGGCTTGCGCCTGCATGCGCTCGACTCGCGCCGCGAGTGCGCGCGCCGAGTCGATCCCCTCCGCCTGCGGCAGCACCGCGCGCGCGCGCGCCAGAGTGCTCCGGTAGTGATCGAGGCTGCCGAGGAATTCGGCGCCAGTCGCCTCAGCGTCGATGACCGCCAACTCGGCCTCGAGCTTCGGCACGATCTCGCTCTCCAGCTTGCGCGCCGTGTCGACCGCCTTGTCGTCGTGCGGCAGGCGTTCCCGAATCTCCCGCAATCGACCGAGCGCGGTGCCGGCTTTGCCCGCGCGCCATTCCTCCTGCGCCTTGGCGACCAGCACGGACGCCTCGGCGCGCTCCGCAGTGAAGTCGCTGCGCAGCGTCACGCGCAACGGCGCCGACAGAGCGAGCTCGATCCGCAGCACATCGCCGCGCTGGGTCGCAGTCACCTTCGTCGCGGCGGAGAGCGCGATCTCGAAGCGCTCCGCGGCGGCGCCGAGCAGCAGTTGCTTCACGCCTTCGGCGACGAACGGGCCGAAGCGGCGATCGGTGGGCAGTTCGCCCAACAGCGTCACGCCGCGGGCCGCGAGCTCCGGTGCCAGCTCGAATGCAAACCCGCTCGCCGCGAATGGCGCGCGTCCCGGATCGAGCGCGAACGCGGCGCCGTCCTGCTTCGCCGGCGCCAAGAAAGCGCCAGGCGGCAGCGCGCCCTTCGCCACTGAACCGCTGCGCCTCGCGCCGTCCTCTTCTGCACTGAGTTCTGCCGCCGCGATCGCGCCCTCGCCCGTCGGCTCGAACAGTTCGAGCAGCGGCGCGTGATAGTCGACGAACCAGCTCGCCGGCCCGCGCGGTGCCAACGCGAGGTCGCCGAACGCGGCTCGGCCGGTGGGCGCGCTGCCCGGCGTCAACGCCAGATCGTCGAGCGCCACCTCGCCGGTGCCACGAGCCACGACGACCACCTCGACGCCGGTGGCCCATGCCGGCACGTCGACGTCGCACTCGAACGACGCGAACCCGGCTGCGTTGCTGGTCGCGAGCACGACGCTCCACTGACGCGGCGTCGCACCATCCGCATCGTCGCCGAGGAAGCGCAGTGCGACCGAGCCGAGCGCCCCGTCATCGGCGGAGAGCTGGCCGCTCGCGTGCAGCGGACGTGACGACGCGAGCGCCACGCGCTGCCGCCGCGATGCCGTTGCCTGCCCGTCGGCGACGGACGCGACGAGCGCGTAGCTGCCCGACGCCGCCCGGCCGCGCCGGGCACTGAAGCCGGCGCCAAGTTCAGCGCCCCACAGCGAATCGACTTCGCCGGGCAGTTCGAACGACCAATCTTCGACCAGCAGCGTGCCGCTCGGCGCGGCCGGTGCCTGCCGTCCGCTGGCTGGCGGCGCCTCCTGGCCCTGCATGAAGTACCACGCTCCTGCACCGCCGACTGCGAGCGCGACACCCGCAAGGCTCAGAATCGCGCCCACCTTGCTCTTCTGCGGTGGCAGCGTCGCCGCGTGTGCCGCTCCGCCGCCCGCTGCACTGACCTCATTCCTCGATACTCCGCCGGCCGCCAATTCGCCGCGCCGCGAGTCGACGAAACGGAACTCGCTCGCGCCGATCTGGACGCGATCGCCGTGTGACAGCGCGACTTCGGTCGTCACTCTCTTGCCGTCGAGCAGCGTGCCGTTGGTGCTGCCAAGGTCGCGCAGCACGTAGCCGTCGTCTTCACGAACGATTTCGAGGTGGACGCCGGAGACCTTCACATCGACGAACGCGACTGCGTTCTCCGGCCGTCGCCCGAGTGTCGTGCGCGCTCCCGACAGCGGCACGTCGCGGCCAGCGTGCTCGCCGGCGACGAATCGCAGCAGCGCGTCGGCGTCGGCGGTCGCGTAGGTGAGCGTCACGCCACCGACGCGGACGCGATCGCCGGCGACGAGCGGGCGTTCCGTGATCTTGTCGCCGTTCACCAACGTGCCGTTGCTGCTGCCGAGATCGCGCACGACGTAGCCGTCGCCACGCCGCTCGAACTCGCAGTGGCGCCGCGAGATGCCCTTGTCGTCGAGGACCAGGTCAGCGCCCTCGACTCGGCCGATCACCAACTTGTCGCCGAGCACGACGTCGCGTGCACCGTCCGGTCCCGAGATCGTCAATCGCGCCATCTCGCGTTGCTCCGCGTTTCAGACTGGCGGTTCGACGCGCGCACCGACTGGCGACGACGCGCCCGGCGACACGGCGATGCTCCGCTCGAAGTGGCAAGCCGATGTTCCCGGTGTGCGCCTCAAGCTCGAAACCAGGCTGGCGGCCTAGCGAGGGGAGGCGCTCCCCGCGTCATTCCCCCGGGGAGGCGTCCCTTTCTATGCCACTGCGCGCGATTGCGTAACAACATTTCGTGCGGCATCGCACGGCTGATTCCGCACCTAGATCGGTTTCAGAACACTGCTAACGCCAGCAAGAAGACCGGCATCGCCAAGACCATCACCAGACCGGAGTAGGCCAGGATCTCGCTGACCTTCAGCCCGGTGATCGCGAGCATCCCCAGCGCCCAGAACGGCTGCACCATGTTGCTCGCCTCGTCACCGTACGCGACCAGCATCACCGCGCGGGTCGGATCGAGTCCGAGGGCCACGGCGCTTTCGCCGGCGATCCCGCCCTGGATCGCCCACTGCCCACCGCCCGATGGCACGAACATATTAAGGACGCACGCCGCGCCGAACGTCAGCCAGGAGTAGGCCGTCGCGACCGGCAAGCCGAGGTCTGCGAGTCCGCGTGCGCATCCGGTCACACCTAGCGCGAGTTCACGGCCGACGCCGCTCTCCGTCAGCACGCCGAGGATCCCGTAATAGAACGGGAACTGCAGCAGGATGGCGGAGAGTTCGCTGCCGGCCTCGCCGAACGCCCGCCCGTAACGCGCCGCGCTGCCATGCGCCAAGACCCCAAGCGCGAGGAAGAGCACGATCATGCTCGGCAACGAGATCGCACCGGCGAAACCCTTCTGCGCGATCAGCGACGCGACGCTGCCGCCGGCGAGGAGCACGATCGCGCCAGCGATCACTCGGGAGTGGTCGAGTCGCTCGGCTGGCGTCGCGGGAGCCTCCGCACTGCCGCTCACCACATCTCCCGGCACGGCCCAGATCTGCCGCGGCAGCGATCGCTGCGCGCCGGCTCGCGCGAGCGCCGCGAACAGCAGCGGCACGGCAAGCAGGAGCGCGCCGTTCAGGGCGAGATTCAAGGGCGCGAACAACGTCTTCGCCGTCGGCACCACCCCGTAGATCGCGGCGAAATCGTGCGTTGGCTGCGCGACCGCTAGCGGCGCCGACCCCGACAATCCGCCGTGCCAGACCATCAGTCCAACGAAGCCGGCGGCGCCGAAGAGCGGGTAGTTCCAACGCTCGCCGCGATCGCGCGCGACGCGATAGACCTCGCGGGCGAAGAGGGCGCCCACGACCAGTCCGAAGCCCCAATTGAGCCACGAAGAGAGCATCGCCACCAGCGCCGTCAGCGCGGCGGCGGAGGGCTCCCCCTTCGGCAGGCGGGCGAGGCGCTGCAGCGCGCGCGCCACGGGCGACGCAGCAGCCAGCGCATGTCCCGTCGCCAGGACGAGGCAGATCTGCAGCGCGAAGCTGAAACCACTGACCGAGGTGAAGCCGCCAGGAGATTTCTCGCGGCCGTACCAGTAGTGCATCAGATCGACCGCGCGCGCCAGCAGCGACTGGCCATCGGGTCGGCCGACCGCCATGCCAGCAGCGAACGCCACACCCGTCAGCAGCAGCGCGAACGCGAACGGGCTCGGCAGCCAGCGCGCGGCGAAGCGGGAACAGGCGTCGGCGACGCGCGACAGAATCGGGCAGTCTCCGCAGCGTTCGGGACGCGCCTACTTCGGCAGTCGCGCCAGCACGATGAAGACGGCGATGACCACGAAGGCACCGATGACCGCGACGATCGTGATCGTCTTGCGCTGGCGCTCGACCAGCTCTTCGAGGCGCTGGCGCTGATCGTCCTGACCGCGGCGAAATTCGGTGATCAGGCTGTTCTGCGTGCGCTGAGCGCCGTCGACGAGGCCGCGCACCGATTGCCCGACCGACTCGACCGAGGTCTTCACCGAAGCTGCCGCCTCGGACTGCTTGTCGGTCTGCTTGTCGATCCGGTCGCCGATGCCGCCGACGATCGTCGGTAACTGCTCGAGCTTCGCGCTCGCCGCCAGCGCTGCCTCGCCCTGCTTGTCCATCGAGCCGCGCAAGTCGCGCAGCGTCTCGATGTTCATCCGCTCCGCTTCGACCAACCCTTCGAGGACGCGCGGCAAAGCCTGCAGCCGCTCCGCGACGAGCTCGGTCGCGCGGTGCTGCTGGACCATCTTTTCGTCGATCGAGGAAAGCAGCGTCGTGAGGATCTTCAGTCCGTCGCTCACCTTGAGCGCGAGCTCCTCCTGCGGCGCCATCTTGCTGGTCCTGACCAGCTGCTCGGAGCTGCTGGCGTGCGCGTCGTTGCTGGCGCGCCCGTCGCCATTGCCGCGATGGTCCGCATTGCCGCGATGGTCCGCCTGCACGGCGTCGCGCGACGCATCGGCGAAGACGGCCGCGCTCGACGACCCTGATTCAGCCTGCGACCGCGCCGTTGGCGCCGCCGCTTGACTCGCGCCCGATGCCGTCGCGCCGTGCGCCTGCTGCCGGCGCGGCACGATCAGCTCGGGCTCCGCGGCGCGCGCGTGCGGTGGCGTGCGCGAGGACGACGCCGTCTCACCGCGCGCGGCCTCGCCGCGGTAGCGGGGAAGCTTCGCCGACGGCGCAGTCGCCGTCGGGGCGGTCGGTTGCTTCTTCTTGCCGAACAGCTCTGCGAACCACGACAGGCGCACGGTGAAGTCCTCGCAGATGCTGGCGGCGACGACGAAACCTCGGATCGACGACCGTGCAGCACCGACAACGCGGCAATGGGAGCGGCACGAATGTAGCCGCGCCGTCAAGGACGCGCGAGGCTGTCAAGCAGACGACATGGGTGAGTTGTGGCGCTCCGCCGAGGTAACCCGACATGCCGCAAAGGCCGTTTTCCCGTAAAAGCTCGTCATGCCAATCCTCGAATCGAACGCCACGCGGCGCCGGATGGCGACGTCGATCTTGCTCGTATGCGCGAACTTCCTCCCGATGCCGCTGACGGCGGATGAGCCGATCGGGCCCATCCAGTCGGACGATCCGCGCACCGCCGGGACGATCGCGATGGCGAAACGGCTTTTGGCGCGCGCCGCCACGGATGCGGTGGCGGGCAGCATCTTCTCCAACACGAAGCTCCTGGCGGGGATTGAAGCAGAGCTCCTGAGCGCGCCAAAGCAGCGGACCGGTCCGCTCGAACTGCAGCGGGCGCGACAGGTACTCAACATCGGCCGGACCGAGGAGGCGGTGGCACTGCTCGAAGTGCAACGCGAGCGACTCGCGAAAAGCACCCACCCCACCGCGCCGGCGACGCTCGAAGAGATCGAGAGCCTGCTCGCGATCGCGTGGCTGCGGCTCGGCGAGCAGGAGAACTGCCTCGCGCGCCATGGTCCGGAGAGTTGCATCGCACCGTTCTCCGAGGCGGCGCACCACCAGGTGCCGCGCGGGGCGCAGAAGGCGTTCGAGCTATTGAGCGAGATCCTCGACAAGCGCCCGCAAGACACTGGCTCACGTTGATTGCTCAATCTCGCGGCGATGGCGCTCGGCCGCTGGCCCGAAGGCGTCCCGATCGCGCGCCGACTGCCGCCTGACGCGTTCACCTCCGAAGCGCCGTTCGCGCGGTTCGTCGATGTGGCGCAAGGAGCCGGTCTTTCGGTCGAGGGGCTGTCGGGCGGCGTGGTCGCCGACGACTTCGACCGTGACGGATTCATCGACGTGATGGCGTCGTCGTGGGGGCTTGCCGATCCGCTGCGCGTCTGGCGCAGCAACGGCGACGGGACGTTCGAGGAGCGGACGCACGACGCCGGCCTCGATGGCCTGGTCGGCGGGCTGAACCTCGTGTCGGGAGACTTCAACAACGACGGGCTGGTCGACGTCTTCGTGCCGCGCGGCGGCTGGATGCGCCAGGTCGGCGAACTGCCGAAGTCGCTCTTGCTCAATCGCGGCGGCTTCCGCTTCGACGACGTGAGTTTCGCTGCTGGCATTGCCACGGAGAAGCCGACACAGACAGTGGCGGTGGCGGACTTCGACCTCGACGGCTGGCTTGACTTGTTCGTCGGCTGCGAGACCGGCGGACCGGACTCCAAGTATCCGTGCGAGCTCTGGCGCAATCAGCGCGACGGGACGTGGAAGGACGTCGCGGTCGAAGCAGGCGTCGCGCTCGAGCACTTCGTCAAGGGCGTGACCGCGACCGATGCCGATGGCGATGGCCGGCCCGACCTCTTCCTGTCCGTGATGGGCGACGACAACCGCCTGCTGCGCAACGTGCCACCGACCGCCGAACAGGCCGGCTTGCGCTTCGAGGATATCTCGAAGAAAGCGGGCATCGCGGGGCCAGAGCGCAGCTTTCCGTGCTGGTCGTTCGACTGGGACAACGACGGCGACGATGACCTGCTGTGTGCTTCCTATGTCGACCTGAGCAAGCGGCAGGCGGACGACGTCGGCCGGATGCTGCTCGGCCTGCCGCTCCACTCTGAACCGAGCGCGCTCTACCGCAATCGCGGCAACGGTCGTTACGACGAGATCGGCGGCGAAATCGGCCTCGACCATGTGATCCTCACCATGGGCTGCAACTTCGGCGACCTCGACAACGACGGCTGGCTCGACGCGGTCTTCGGCAACGGCGATCCTGACTACCGCACGTTGCTGCCCAACCGCGCGCTGAAGAACGACGGCGGCCGGCGCTTTTTGGACATCACGACCCACGGCGGCTTCGGCCACCTGCAGAAAGGCCACGGCGTCGCCTTCGCCGACTTCGACAACGACGGCGACCAAGACGTCTACGAGGTGCTCGGCGGCGCCTATGAAGGCGACTTCTTCCGCCGCATCCTGCTCGAGAACCCCGGCAACACGAACCACTGGCTCACCGTCGAACTGGTCGGCACGAAGAGCAACCGCGCCGGCATCGGCACCAAGATCGCCGTGCACGTGAAGACTCCCGCCGGCGATCGCACGATCCGCGTCACCGGCGGCAGCGGCGGCAGCTTCGGCGCCTCCTCGCTGCAGCAGGAGATCGGACTCGGTGACGCGACCGCGATCGACTCGATCGAGACCTGGTGGCCGGCGTCGAACACTCGGCAGAAGTTCACCAGCGTCGCGATGGATCAGAAGATCCGGGTGACCGAGGGCGCGAGCGAGCCGGAGCGGGTGGCGATGAAGCGGTTTGCGTTCGTGCGGCCGGCGCCTCCGATCAAGCAGGAGTGAGAGCCGCAAATCTCACCCAGCGGACTCCATCAACTCCTTGGCTTTCCGCATCGCCGCACGCGTCGAAGAGCGGAGCATCCACCGGACGATCGGCGTCGCGAGTCGCCCGAGCAGTCCTGGTTTGAGGATCAACGTGTTTGACTGCGTCCACTGGGTGCCATCGCCCGCCGGTTCGTAGTTCCACGAACCGCCCCCACCGATCACGAGCGGCGACGCCTCGACCTCCATCACGAGGCTCGTCTGGTTCGGCCGCTCGAATTGCCGATACCGAAGAAGAGCGACCGTCCACCGGCGCCGGCGAACTCGAAATCACCGTCGCTTCGAGCACCGAGGAATCCCACGATCGCCGCCGCGAAAAGTCTTGCGTGAAGTCCCAGACGAACTCGGGCGAGCGCACGACATGGACGCATTCGGAGAGGGTGATTGTGGCCGCCACGTGAGATCTCCCGGCGCGATCCGGTCCGAGCCAGTGGTTCTGTCTGCCGTCCGCGCGAACTTGCGCTTCGTCGTTCGCACTCGCCGGCCCGCAACCGTTCGTCGCTCCAAGTTTCAACGGTGCGGATCAGGCCGACGATTCAAACCCGGATCAAAACGTCGCTGCGCCAACCCCCGAACTGATCACGACGTCCGACCCCATCCCCGCCGCCGCTTCAGTCGGCCCGCCGCGTTCCACCGCCCTCATTCGGCGGCGCCTCCCCCCGTCCAGCGCCATCTCGCGCGGTGCTGGGTCTCAGCAGCGAAGCGCGCGCCGCGCCGCTTCGCCTGCTGCAAACCCCGAGAGGCGAGTGGCGCGCCGCGCCATCTCGCCGGCGCGCCGTTCTGCTGCGGCGGTTCCGCCGCCGTCAGCAGCAACGGCTTAGTAGGCCTTCGCGAACACCACCCACTGCGCCGTCGGCGTTCCCGTCACGATCGCCGGCACTTCAGGTCCGCGGTCTTCATCGCGGATGCACCGAATCGTCGCCTTGCACTGCTCCTTGATCGTCGCCTCGACCGCCGCGTCGCCATCCCACGGCGCCAGCACGAAGCCGCCCTTCTCTTCGAGCGTCTTCACCAGTTCCTCGTACGTCGCCGCCCGATGGATGCTCGCATCGCGGAACGCCTTGGCCTTGGCGAACATCGCAGCCTGAATCTCTTCGAGCAACGCCGGCAGCCGCGTCTCGAGCCCGGCGACGTCAACGATCTGCTTCTCGCCACCGTCGCGCCGCGCCATCACGCACTTGGCCGCGGCCACATCGCGCGGCCCAACCTCGAGCCGCAGCGGCACGCCGCGCAGCTCCCAGTCGTTGAACTTGTAGCCCGGCTTGAAATGCTCGCGATCGTCGACGTGGACGCGCACGCCGGCACTCTTCAACTTGCCGACGAAGCCGTCGACGTAGCTCATCACCGCCGCCTTCTCTTCGTCCTTGCGCCAGATCGGGATCACGACCGCCTGGATCGGTGCCAGACGCGGCGGCAACACCAGCCCCTTGTCGTCGCTGTGGGTCATCACCAGCCCGCCGATCAGCCGCGTCGACACGCCCCACGACGTCGTCCACGCGTGCTGCCGCTGCCCATCGCGGCCGGCGAACTGGATCTCGAACGCCTTCGCGAAGTTCTGGCCGAGGAAGTGCGACGTTCCCGCCTGCAGCGCCTTGCCGTCCTGCATCAGCGCCTCGATGCACCAGGTGTCGACCGCGCCGGCGAACCGCTCGGCCGCGCTCTTCCTCCCGACCAGCACCGGCATCGCGAGGTACTCCTCGGCGACCCTGCGATAGACCTCGATCATCTGCAGCGTCTCGGCGACCGCTTCCTTCTCGGTCTCGTGCGCGGTGTGCCCCTCCTGCCAGAAGAACTCGGTCGTGCGCAGGAACAGCCGCGTGCGCATCTCCCAGCGCACGACGTTCGCCCACTGGTTGATCAGGATCGGCAGATCGCGCCAGCTCTGGACCCATTTGGCGTACATCGAGCCGATGATCGTCTCGCTGGTCGGCCGCACGATCAACGGCTCTTCGAGCTTGCTGTCGGGATCGGGCTCGATGCCGTTCGGGCCGGCCTTCAGGCGGTAGTGCGTGACGACGGCGCACTCCTTCGCGAAGCCCTCGACGTGGCTCGCCTCCTTGGCCAGGAACGACAGCGGGATGAACAGCGGGAACTGCGCGTTCTCGTGCCCCGTCTCCTTGAAGAAGCGGTCGAACGTCTCGCGGATCCGCTCCCACAGCGCCCAACCGTACGGCCGCACCACCATGCAGCCGCGCACCGGCGAATGGTCGGCGAGCTGCGCCTTCAGGACCAGATCCTGGTACCAGTCGGTGAAGCTCGTCGCACGCGGCGTCACGCCGAGCTGCGAGCTCCCGCCCTTCGCACCGCCGCCGCCAGCTCCGGCCGCGCCTGCCGCTTGCGGCCCGCCTTTGCCGCCATCGCCGCCATGACCCTTGCCGCCGTCGCTCATCGGAGTCGTTCCTGCATCTACTGCGTGCGCCCGCGACCGCAGGCGAAGCGCGGGAGGTTAGCGCTGCCGGTGCAGCGGCCCGCCGAACGATGCGCGCACACGAGCGCCCCATGAGCGTCGCCCTGCCTCCTTCCCCCGCCGCCCGCCGGACGGTTTAATCTCGCCCCTTCGCCGCGGTCCGCCCGCTCGTCGAGCGGACCACGCCGGTGCCCCAACACCGTCGCCGCGACGAACCGATCACCGACCGCGTGGGGCGTTAGCTCAGCTGGGAGAGCGTCAGGCTGGCAGTCTGAAGGTCATGGGTTCGATCCCCATACGCTCCACCATCCGCAACTTCCGTTCGAGCCGCAGTTTGCGGCAACCCGCTTCGGCAGCGAGGCGGTGCGACGCTGACCGTTTTTGGTAGGCGACTACCAACCAAGGGGGCGTCAATCATCTGACCGTACCCCACAAGTCCTCCCGCTGGACACGGCTGGCTACGCGGTGGACAGAAACCGTTGGTAGGCGGTGGTGATATCGGTGAGGCGTTCGAGACCCTTCCAGATGGTTTCGGCGCCGGGATTCTTGTACCTGCGCGTCTTGCTCCGAAAGCAGGAGCGTCACCACCTACACTCCGCAGATCTCCGCGTCGAAGTCGTGATCGCGCAAGCCCCTGCTGTTTCAGGAGTTGCTTTCGCGCATGGCAAGAATGGCGACGGTGCTTTCACGATCCCATTGTGCGAGCAGTTTACGGAGGGTGCGCTGGTGGAGGATGGCGCGCCTTACGACTTGGGCTTGTTCGCGGGTGAGGATGTGATGCACGATGCGATCGCGGTCGCGGTGGGCCCAAGTGAAGTACGGGCCGTGCCGTGCGTCGGGATCGGTAGCGCAGTGGCAGTTGGATTTGCCACAGAGCCTGGTTCGGGTGAAGAGCGAGCCGGAGCAGGCGTAGTCCATCGGCTCCAGCGCCCGCTGTAGCGCGGCGATGCGTAGTTGCAGTTCGGAGGAGAGGCTCATCGACTTCTTGGTCTCGCCTGACGGTCGATAGTCTGACTCCTACTATGATGTCAGACACGGACGAGGTCAAGATGGGCCCAGCCGGTTCCTTCGCCGATCTCGCGGCCGCTTCGCTGAAGTGGGAGCGGCTCGGTCCTCTGCCGCTACTCAACCACTTCCTCGACCGGATCGGGCTCGCCGAGATCCTCGAGCGCTTCGTTCCCACGCGGGATCGTCGCTGCGCCTTGCCCTACGCTTCCGGACTCCTGGTGCTCCTGCGCTCGATCTTGGTCCAGCGCGAGCCGATCTACCGCCAGCACGAGACCGTCAGCGAGTTCGCGCCCGAGGCCTTCGGGCTCACGCCGGATCAGGCGCAGCGGCTGCACGACGATCAGATCGGCCGCGCCCTCGATCGCCTGTTCGACGCCGATCGCGGCACGCTCCTGACCGAGGTCATCCTCGCCGTCCATGCTCGCTTCGACCTCGGCTTCGACGAACTGCACAATGATTCGACCTCGATCCGCTTCGCCGGCCAGTACCAGCACGACAGCGATCGCTTCCTGCGCAGGCAGCGTGCGCCCGGCATCACGTACGGACATTCCAAGGATCATCGCCCGGACTGTTACCGGTCACCAAGCGTGCCCCCCCCGTCGCAGTCGTTCGCTCGAGCATCGTGAAGGCGGAGCGAGGGCTGGCGGGGGCTGCGTAGGGCGACCGGAGCGGCACCCGCCGCGCGCGGCAGGGATCCCCTGGAGGTCATCGCCAGCGGCGTGACTTCAATGGGTCCCGCGATCGAGCCTTGCGCTCGTGATCGCGGGGAGACGCGAGGTGATTTCGATGAGTACGTTGCTGTCCGTGCGCGCGCTCCACGAGGAGTGCGTGCCGAAGAAGGCGATCGCACATCGGCTCGGAGTCGATGTGCGGACGGTCCGCAGGTACATCCGCTGCATTGCGCGCGGGGCGCAAGAACCGCTGCGGGCGGCGGTGCCGCGCAAGCTCGATCGCTTCCTCGATGACATCGAGGCCAAGGTCATGCAGGGCTTGTCGGCGGTGCAGATCTTCCAGGACTTGAGCGCGACAGCGGACTTCCAAGTGGCAGGTGCGAGCTACGAGACGGTGAAGCGCATGGTGCGCACGCTGCGCTAGGTCGAGCCAGAGGTCTACTGCCGGTTGCACTTCGCGCCGGGCGAGGAGGCGCAGATCGACTTCGGCGAGATCGCTGCGCTCGACGTGGGCGGCGTGAAGCGGCGGGTGTGGCTGTTCGCGCTGACGCTCTGCTACAGCCGCTACTCGTACTACGAGCTGGTGCTCGATCAGACGGTCCCGACTTTCCTCGGCGTGATCCGGCGCGCCTTCGAGGATTTGGGCGGCGTGCCGACGCGGCCTGGCACGGCCCCGTGACCTCAATTCAGGGGGGGCACGTTTCATGACCGCAGGGGGGGGCATTTGACATGACCGCTCACAGACCCGCTGCGCCTGGATCCCCGAGTGGGCAACCGACGACGCCGCCGTCGCCTACGACCACCACACCGACGGCATGTACCCCCTCCTCACCAATGACCGCGCGCTCGAGTCGAAGGATGGGCTCGCCACGCATAAGCGCCAGCCCGCCCTCGAGAAGCGGTTCGAGCAGTTCAAGTCCGTCTTCGAGATCGCGCCCGTGCTGCTCAAGAACGAAGGGCGGGTCGAAGCGCTCTTCTACCTCTACTTCCTGGCGTTCCTGGTTCAGGCGCTGATCGAACGCGAGGTGAGACGCGCAATGCGACAGCAGGGGATCGAGGATCTGCCGCTCTACCCGGAGCAACGAAGGCAGAGGCACCCCACCGCCGAGCAGGTCTTCCGCCTGTTCTCCTCGGTCCAGCGCAGCGTCCTTCATTCACCCGAGCACGCGCTCAGAACTTCCCGCCCGAACTCACCGCTCGACAGACACAGATCCTTCAACTGCTGGGAGTGCCTGAAACGGCGTACCGATGAACAGTTGAGCTCGGTACGCCGGTTGCCGTCGAATCGACATGCTGATCTGCGGAATGTACGACACGCAGATTCGGGGGCTGTGTGAACGTCGGTGAGGCGAGAACTACCTTGACACCTACCGTCCGCACCGAGCAACCAGAAACAAAAACACCCACCGGATCACGGTGGGTGCGAATAGAAAACAAAAAAAGCCCGGCAACAACCTACTTTCTCGGAGTGACCCAATATCATCGGCGCTGACCGCTTAACTTCCGTGTTCGAGAAGGGAACGGGTGTATCCAGCCAGCTATGGTCACCGGGCATTTAGTCAGAATTGCCAAACAAAATCCAGCGGCACAAGGATCGACAGAATCGATGAACGATTCTCGGATCTACTCCGCAGCACGGAGTAGAAGAAAAGCGTGGTCAAGCCAATCGGCCAGTTAGTACGGGTCAGCTAAACGCATTGCTGCGCGTACACCCCCCGCCTATCAATCTGATAGTCTATCAGAGGCCTAATTGGGATGCCCGATCTTGGAGTTGGCTTCCCGCTTAGATGCTTTCAGCGGTTATCCGTTCCGGACATAGCTACGGGGCGGTGCCGCTAGCGCGACAACCCCTACACCAGAAGTCCGTCCGCCTCAATCCTCTCGTACTAGAGGCAGCTCTCCTCAAGCATCCTACGCCCACGCCGGATAGGGACCGACCTGTCTCACGACGGTCTGAACCCAGCTCGCGTACCGCTTTAATTGGCGAACAGCCAAACCCTTGGGACCTTCTCCAGCCCCAGGATGCGATGAGCCGACATCGAGGTGCCAAACCTCCCCGTCGATATGAGCTCTTGGGGGAGATCAGCCTGTTATCCCCAGAGTACCTTTTGTCTGATGAGCGACGGCCCTTCCACATGGAATCCGCCGGATCACTTAGCCCTGCTTTCACATCTGCTCGTCCTATCAGACTCGCAGTTAAGCACCCTTATACCTATGCGCTCTACGCGCGATTGCCAACCGCGCTGAAGGTGCCTTTGGACTCCTCCGTTACCTTTTGGGAGGAGACCGCCCCAGCCAAACTACCCGCCTAGCACTGTCCCGATCCCGGATTCACGGCGACCGGTTAGGCATCTGTCAGGGCAAGAGTGGTATTTCACTGACGACTCAGAATGAACTAGCGCCCATCCTTCAAAGTCTCCCACCTATGCTACACATGCAATGCCAAATGCCAATACCAGGGTGAAGTGAAGGTTCATGGGGTCTTTCCGTCCTTGCGCGGGCACTTGGTATTTTCACCAAGACTCCAGTTTCGCCGAGCATCTCGTGGAGACAGCGCCCAAGTCGTTACGCCATTCATGCGCGTCGGAACTTACCCGACAAGGAACTTCGCTACCTTAGGACCGTCATAGTTACGGCCGCCATTCACCGGGGCTTTGGTTCAAGGCTTCGAGGGCGAACCCTCTTACCCATCCCTTTGACCTTCCGGCATCGGGCAGGCGTCAGTCTGTATACAGCGTCTTATTTGACTTTGCACAGACCTGTGTTTTTGGTAAACAGTCGCCCGGGCCATTTCTCTGCGGCCTCCATCAGCTAAAGAGGTAAACTCTCTCACCAACGGAGGCGCTCCTTCTCCCGAAGTTACGGAGCAATTATGCTGAGTTCCTTCACGAGATTTCACTCGAGCGCCTTAGGATATTCACCTCGCCCACCAGTGTCAGTTTACGGTACGGGCAGCTCAGAACTCGCTAGAGGTTTTTCTTGAGAGGGGCTCCAACCGCTTCGCGCTCAAGGCGCTCGACATCACTCCCGAGATCATACGCAGCGGATTTTCCTACTGCGATCCCGCAAGCTTGGACCTACACATCTAACCGTAGGCCGGCCTTCAACCCTCTGTCACCCCATCACGTCTTGATCGTTCTGCGCTGGTACAGGAATATTAGCCTGTTTTCCATCGCCTACGCCTTTCGGCCTCGGCTTAGGGCCCGACTAACCCTGGGCGGACTGACCTGCCCCAGGAAACCTTGGGCTTACGGCGATAAGGATTCTCACCTTATTTACCGCTACTCGTTCCGGCATTCTCACTTCCATACAGTCCAGGTGTCGTTACCGTCACCCTTCGGCCCATATGGAACGCTCCCCTACCACCGAACGAAGTCAACGACTCCGTCCGATCTGCGGCTTCGGTGCTGCGCTTGAGTCCCGTTAATTTTCGGCGCAAGGCCTCTCGACCGGTAAGCTATTACGCACTTTTTAAATGATGGCTGCTTCTAAGCCAACATCCCGGCTGTCTTCGAGGCCTTACCTCCTTCTTCCACTTAGCGCAGTCTCTGGGACCTTAGCCGGCAATCTGGGTTGTTTCCCTCTCGTCCGTGAACGTTATCGCCCGCGGACTAACTGCCAGGGTCGTACCGTTGGTATTCGGAGTTTGGTTGGGACGGGTAGGATGGATACCCCCCGTGCCCATTCAGTAGCTCTACCCCCAACGGTAAATAACCTGACGTCAAGCCGAAACTTGTTTCGGGGAGAACCAGCTATTCGCAGGTTTGGTTAGTCTTTTGCTCCAAACCACAGCTCATCTCACACCTTTGCAACGGTGACGAGTTCGGCCCTCCACGAGGTGTTACGCTCGCTTCAGCCTGGCCATGGTTAGATCACCTGCATTCGGGTCTGCCATGCAAGACTTAGATGCGCATTTCGCACTCGCTTTCGCTACGGCTGCGGACATTCTGCCCTTAGCCTTGCCCTGCACGGCAACTCGCCGGATCATTATGCAAGAGGTACGCCGTCAGGCATTGCAACCGAAGCTGCCATAGCCCTCCGACCGCTCGTAGGTGCACGGTTTCAGGTCCTGTTTCACTCCCCTTGCCGGGGTTCTTTTCACTCTTCGCTCACGCTACTATGCGCTACCGGTCGTCGAGTAGTACTTAGCCTTAGGAGGTGGTCCTCCCAGATTCACGGCGGCTTTCACGTGACCGCCGATACTCGGGAATCGAATCAGGAGGGAGCGCGCGGTCGCATACGGGGCTATCACCCTCTTTGGCCGAACTTTCCAGGTCGTTCCGCTAGCGCACTCCTTTGTAACTCCTGCGCGGGCCGACAAGCCCGCGGCATCGAATCCCACAACCCCGCCGACGCAACGATTGTCGTCTTACACGCCGACGGTTTAGGCTCATTCCCGTTCGCTCGCCGCTACTAGGGAAGTCGAGGTTTCTTTCTATTCCTGCAGGTACTTAGATGTTTCAGTTCCCTGCGTGGGCGACCGACACCTATGGATTCAGTGACGGCCTCCGAGGTATTGCCTCGGAGCGTTTCCGCATTCGGGGATCCCCGGTTGAGCTTGCTCGCAGCAAACCGAGGCTTATCGCAGCCGTGCCACGCCCTTCATCGCCTCTCGACGCCAGAGCATCCACCATGCACCCTTCAGAGCTTGACCACACTTTTCTAATTGTCGTTTAGTCGCTCGAGTGTTTCAAATTGACTCACGAAACTAATAGAAGGAGTTTTGGTTTTGATACTTATGCCACTGGATTGTCAAAGATCAGTTCCACCTGACGTGGTGGAGGCGACAGGATTCGAACCCGCGACCCTCAGCTTGCAAAGCTGATGCTCTACCAACTGAGCTACGCCCCCGACGCACTGCAATTAGCCCGACGGGAGATGCGGTGTCCGCGCCACGATCGCGATTCGAATCTCGATGCACCATTCATGGTGCACCCGAGTGGATTCGAACCACTTACCTCGCGCTTATCAGGCGCGTGCTCTAACCAGCTGAGCTACGGGTGCGCGCGATCGTGACGAAACTACGAGTCACGCCCGAGGGCGTGGCTCGAAAAAGAACAGGAACGGCCTGACCGATGGGTGCTGGTCGACAAGCTCACATCGCTTGCGCGATGCGGCAAAGGTCTCATCCTTAGAAAGGAGGTGATCCAGCCACAGGTTCCCCTACGGCTACCTTGTTACGACTTAGTCCCAATCACCGGCCTTACCGTGGGCGCTTCCCTCCTTGCGGTTGGGTACGCGACTTCGGGCACTGCCAGCTTTCGTGACTTGACGGGCGGTGTGTACAAGGCCCAGGAACATATTCACCGCGGCGTAGCTGATCCGCGATTACTAGCGATTCCATCTTCATGGAGGCGAGTTGCAGCCTCCAATCTGAACTGAGGCCGGTTTTCTGAGATTTGCTCTACCTCGCGGCTTAGCGTCCCTTTGTACCGGCCATTGTAGCACGTGTGTAGCCCCGGACATAAAGGCCATGATGACTTGACGTCGTCCCCACCTTCCTCCGTTTTCACAACGGCAGTCTCTCTAGAGTCCCCGGCCGAACCGTTGGCAACTAAAGACAAGGGTTTCGCTCGTTGAGGGACTTAACCCGACATCTCACGACACGAGCTGACGACAGCCATGCAACACCTGTCCACGTTTCACCCTTGCGGGTAGGGTATCCAGCTTTCACCGGACCCATCCGTGAATTTCAAACCCGGGTAAGGTTCTTCGCGTTGCTTCGAATTGAACCACATGCTCCACCGCTTGTGTGAGCCCCCGTCAATTCCTTTGAGTTTTAGCCTTGCGACCGTACTCCCCAGGCGGGGCACTTAACACATTAGCTTCGGCAAAGAGGGTATCGACGCCCCCTCTACCCAGTGCCCATCGTTTACAGCTAGGACTACCAGGGTATCTAATCCTGTTTGCTCCCCTAGCTTTCGCGCCTCAGTGTCAGAAACGGGCCAGAGAGTCGCTTTCGCCACCGGCGTTCCTCCCGATATCTACGCATTTCACCGCTACACCGGGAATTCCACTCTCCCCTCCCGTCCTCAAGCCTCGCAGTCCGAGAGACAGTTCCATGGGTGAGCCATGGGATTTCATCCCTCGCTTGCGAGACCACCTACGCGCGCTTTATGCCCAGTAATTCCGAGCAACGCTAGCCACCTTCGTCTTACCGCGGCTGCTGGCACGAAGTTAGCCGTGGCTTCCTTTCACGCCTTTGTCAGGGCACGGATTATTAATCCGTGCAGTTTCATAACGTGTGACAGCAGTTTACGACCCGAAGGCCTTCATCCTGCACGCGGCGTCGCTCCGTCAGGGTTGCCCCCATTGCGGAAGATCCTCGACTGCAGCCTCCCGTAGGAGTCTGGGCAGTGTCCCAGTCCCAGTGCGGCCGACCAACCTCTCAGTCCGGCTACCCGTCTTCGCCTTGGTGAGCCGTTACCTCACCAACTAGCTGATAGGCCATCGACTCCTCCCTGGGCGGCAGGCCTTGCGGTCCCCACCGTTTACCATTTCTGGGCCATCCGGTATTAGCACTCGTTTCCAAGTGTTGTTCCGGTCCCTGGGGCAGATGATCGATGTATTACTCGCCCTTTCGCCACTGAACAGCAGCCTTGCGGCCACTGTCCCGTTCGACTTGCATGCCTAATCCACGCCGCCAGCGTTCGCTCTGAGCCAGGATCAAACTCGTCAAAGTTTTCTTTGTGATTTTGATTCTGTAAAAAACATGAAATCGACCGCACTTTCGCGCGATCGACCTCGGTCGCTGCGGCCACCACGCATCTTGAAACGCGTGTGGCGCGCGGCAATCAGCTCTCAAAGGTCAGGCGTTCCTGTTTTTCAAAGATCTTGTCGGCGCCCGTTGGGCGCTCCACCTCTTTCACGAGGCGGTTCGATCGCGCCGGCAGGTACGAGTTTCGTCGAGGTTGCCCTCTTCGGTTCGTCATCCGGGGCGCGATCGGGGCGGATACCTTAAGTTCCGGGAGCTCGGTGTCAAGACAGGTCGCGCGCATCTTTTTGTCGGGCCGCTCGAAAGTCGTGGCTCGCCTCGCGATTTGGCGCTGACTCGGATCCTCAGAATGTTCGGAGTCCGATCTTTCGGCCTCCATCCGGCGTTGTCCGACCTGCAAAGTGCGGATATAGATCATTAGGGCTTGGTCCGCGTTGCGTTCGGATGCACCTGTTGTCTGAACCGCGAACCCTCGAGTCACCCGGCACCGCGCGGCATCAACCGTCATTACCGATCGTGCGACGCCAAGACGACGTTCACGAACGGCTGAGGTCGTGCTACTCGCGCCGCCGTGCGGACAACCTTTACGGGCTCTGGACGCAGTTCTCCGTCCAAGGCCTGAGCAGAATCCATAAGTCCCCCCGCTGAACACGGCGCCTGGGGATCGTTAGTTCATGAGGAATGGAGATTTTAGGGCCGGGCGCTGTGCAGCGCGGACATCGCGTGGATCGAGTTCGAGGGGGCTCGTCCGGGGACGACGCGTACGGAGTTCGCGCCGCGGTTGTGCGAGCGGCGGTCGTTGCAGGACGGCATGGGTCGGCTGCGCGAGGTTTCGGCGCGGATCGATTTAGGGCGGCAGGTTCGCGCTGGGCGGCTGAAGCTGCCGGCGGTGGCGGCGGCCTTCGTGCGCAGTCGCCGTCGGCGCCGCCGTCAGCGCCGATCATCTCCGGCAAGCGCGGCACCGCGACCCGCGCGCTCCGTGGCGCCAGCGCTCGTCACGCTGGAAGTTTGTGTAGTCGCCGGTCGGCACGACCCGCAGCATGCGACCTGGAAGCGGGTGCTCGACGAGCATCACTACCTCGGCGCCGGACGGCGGTGTGGCGCGCAGCTGCGCTACCTCATCTACGCCGGGACGGAAATCGTGGCAGCTGCGAGCTTTTCATCGGCGGCGCGGCATGTCCGCTGTCGTGACCGTTTCATCGGCTGGAGCGCGCTCGCGCGGCGGTGCAATCGGGCGCGAGTGATCGCACAGAGCCGCTTCTGCGTGACCGTGCAGGCGCAAAATATCTCGTCGCGAGTGCAGGCGATCCTGTTGCGGCGCGGCGCGTCTGATGGGGACGCGGCGTATGGCCAGCGCCCGGTCCTGGTCGAGAGTTTCGTCAAGCGCGAGCGCTTCACCGCCGCGAGCTACCGGGCGGCCAACTGGACCGAAGTCGGCGCCACGCGCGGGCGCAGGCGGCAGGACGCTCGCCACGAGCAGAGCGCGTCGATCAAACGCGTTTTCGTCCATCCGCTCGATCGCCGCTTCCGGGAAATCCTCGCGCTCGAGCCGGTGCATCCGGTCTCGCCGTCGCCAGACTGGGCGACGCGCGAGTGGGGCGCGGTCGCGCTTGGCGATCAGCGCCTGACCAAGCGACTGGTGGCGTATGGTCGGGCGCGTTTCGAGCGGATGCACGCGAGCACGCCGGAGAGTTTGGCCAGCAACGCTGCGACGAAAGGCGCCTACCGACTCTTGACCCACAAGCAAGCCTCGAACAATTCTTGAGCGACCACCGCGAAACGACCCTGACGCGCGCGGCGGAGCAGCCAGTCGTGCTGGCGATCCAGGACACGACTTCACTCAACTACACGGCACATCCGGCGACCGAGGGGCTTGGGCCGATCGGCGCATCGGGTGCCGACGCGACGCTCGGTCTCGAAGTGCACAGCGTGCTGATGAGCACGCTCGAAGGCACCCCGCTCGGGCTGCTCGACGTGAATGCGTGGGCGCGCGACCCGGCGGAATTCGGCCAGGCGGCGGCGCGCGCGGACCGGCCGATCGCGAAGAAGGAGAGCAGCAAGTGGCTGCGGGGCTACGCCGCGGCCGACCTGGCCGCGCAGCGGTTCGGCGCGCGGACCCAGGTGGTGGTGGTCGGCGATCGCGAGGCCGACATTTACGAGCTGTTCGCGGCGGCGACCAAGGGCCAGGCAGAGATCCTCGTGCGTGCCGTGCAGCCGCGGAAGATCCTGGCGCCGGATGGCGGGTCGAGGGCTTTCTGTGGGACGAGGTGCGCGCACCGCCGGCGCAGGACACGATCGAGGTCACGATCAACCGCAGCGGCGCCCGCGCGGAACGGGTGGCCAAAGTGGAGCTGCGTTTCTGCAAGGTCGAGATCGCGCGGCCACAGCGGCGCCTCCGCTCGGGTACGCGGGTGCGCTCGGTGACGGCGTGGGCGATCGCCGCGACCGAAGTCGCTTACCTCACGAGCCAGCGTGAAAGGCGCCGCGAGCGACGAGTGGCTGCTGCTCACGACGTTGCCGATCGAGGACGCGGCGGCGGCCGTAGAAAAAGTGGCGTGGTATGCCAAGCGCTGGCTGATCGAAGTCTTCCATCGCACACTCAAAACCGGCTGCCTGATCGAGCGGCGACAATCGAAAACCGCCGCGAGTTTGAAGGCCGCGCTCGCCATCGACACGATCGTCGCTTGGCGCGTGCTCTCGCTGGTGAAGCTGTCGCGTGAGGCACCGGACCTACCTTGCACCGCCGTGCTCGCGGACGATGAATGGAAGGCGTTGCACTGTTTCACGCAACGCACCCGCACCCCGCCCGCCGTGCCGCCCACGCCGCAAAAGGCGGTGCTGA
>SIAN01000050.1 GCA_009691715.1 Planctomycetota bacterium | reverse complement strand
GTCGACGGCAGAGCGACCTCGAAGTCGGGCTGCGTGTGCACGAAGTGCGGAGCAGTCTGCAACGTGAACGCGAGCAGCAGCGTTGCGAGCAGCGGGAGGGGCGACGGAATGGGCAGCAGAAGCAGTGAGTTCATGGTCCTCGAACGTTAACTCGCCCCTCGGCGCGTGCCGTTTTTCGACCGCTCTGCCACCCTCTTGGCCCCCGGATCATTGTTCGCACCACGACGACGACGCGCCCACCGTTGCCGTCGAGTGATGATTCGACCGACCACACCCGCGCGCCGCGGAGGTCGATCCGTCGCCGCCGCGAGGGAGCGGCGATCCGCCTTCACGGTGGCTCTCGCCTTGCTTACGAGGGTTCGGAGACATCTCGTCTCGCCTCCGAAGGAACCCCGAATGAACCGCCGAATGCCCCTCCTCTCGTTCTGTCGCGCCGCCGGCGTCCTGCTCTCGGTGAGCGTGGTGTCCGCCGTGCGTGCGCAAGTGCCGGCCTGGAATCTCGACGGCATTCCGCGCCACGACTACGTCGGCTCCGCCGTCGAGTCGATGCCCGACCTCGACGGCGACGGCATCCGCGACTTCGCCGTGGGCTCGGCCGGTCGCGATGTCGTCGAACTGCGCTCGACCGCGAGCGGTGCGCTGCTGCTTGCGCTGACGCCGGCCGTCGGTGGCGTCTTCTTCGGAGCGTTTCTCGCCACCGTGCCCGATCTCGATGGCGACGGTCTCGACGACGTGGCCGTTGCCGCGCCGGGTCGCGAACAGGGCGGCGTGTTCGGCGCCGTCGACATTCTGTCGTCGGCGAGCGGGCAGCTCCTGCGCACGCACATGAACAGCGCGAATGCGCTCTACTTCGGCCTGTGGCTCGAGCGGCTCGGCGACATCGACGGCGACGGGACCGACGACTACGCCTCGAGCTACCCGCGCTCCGGCGGCGGCGTCGCGATCGTCTCCGGCGCGACCGGAGCGACGATCCGAACGCACCATGGGAGCCCCATCACCAGCTACGGCGCGGCGTTGGCCGACGTCGGCGACATCGACGGCAACGGTGTCGCGGACTACGGCATCGGCGAGCCGGAGGAGTTCCGCGCGACCGGCTTTGGCACGGCCCACCTCTACTCCGGCGCGACCGGCGTCGAACTCTTCGCGCTCCACACGTTCGACCCGATCTTGGGGATCAACGGCTGGTCGATCGCGGCGGCGGGCGACCTCGACAGCGACGGCCACGACGACGTGCTGCTCGGCAGCCCGGTCGCCCCCGGCGCGGTCGCCGCCGTGTCGGGCGCGGACGGCTCGACGCTCTGGATGACGACCTCGTCGAGTGGCGCCGATATCGGCAGCGCGCTCGTCGTCGCCGATGACCTCGATGGCGACGGCGATCGCGACATCGCGGCCACCGCCGGCCTGGCGCCGACGATCGAATTCTTCGATGTGGCGACCGGCGCCCCCGCGGGCAACGTCGCGATCGCGGCGCCGAGCGTGAACTCGATCGCGCTGGCGGGCGACGCGAACGGCGACGGCCGCCGCGAGCTGTTGGTGGGCATGCCGGGAGCGGACGACGCGGCGCAGGCCGCTGACGCCGGCCGCGTCGTGATCCTCGAGGCCGTGACGCACGCCACGCTCTACGACCAGCGCGGCATCGCGTGCGAGCCGCGCACCGGCGTCGCGAGCGTGCTGCTCGACGACCGCGACGGCGACCAGTGGCGCGACGTCGCGGTGGGTGTGCCGGGTGGCGAAGGCAACACATTCGGCTTCGTGCGGATCACGTCAGGCCGCGACGGCAGCGAGTTCGCGCGCCTCGTGTCGACCGTCGCCGGCGACGAGTTCGGCGCCGCGATCGCGGTCGTCGCCGACCAGGACGGCGACGGGCTCGATGATCTCGTGGTGGGCACGCCGGCAGCGGCGGGCGGCGGCGGCGCAATGCTCGTCTCGACGTCGAGCGGAGCAGCGCTGCACTCCTACGCTCCACCGATCGGCGCCAGGCGCTACGGCGCCGCACTGGCGGCCGCGACCGATGCGACCGGCCGCTTCCTCGTCGCGATCGGCGATCCCGACTTCGTGCCGACCTCCGCGGCGAAGGGCCGCTTCGAGCTGCGCGACGTCGCGACCGGCGCGCTGATCGGCGCCGCCGACGGCCCGAGCAACGACTCGCGCTACGGTCACGCGCTCGCCGCCATCGCCGACACGACCGGCGACGGCATCCCCGAGTTCGCGGTCGGCGCCGAGGATCTTTCAGGCGGCAATCGCGTCGGCAGCGTCGAGCTGCGCAACGGCGCAAACGCCACTCTGCTGTGGCGCGTGGCCGGTTCGATCGCGAGCGGCCGCGACGTCGTCGGCACGAGCGTGAGCGACGCTGGCGACCTGAACGGCGACGGCATCGCCGACGTGCTCACCGGCAATCCGCTCAACACGATCTCATTGCTCGGCGGCATGGTGACCGCGCGGTCCGGCGTCGACGGCAAGCGGTTGTTCCGCATCCTTGGCCCAATGACATCGAGCGGCTGGCCTGCCGGGTTCGGTACGACCGTGCGCCGGCTCGGCGACGTCGATCGCGACGGCATCGACGACTTCGCCGTCGGCCTGCCGTTCGATGACGAGCGCGCGTTCGAAGCGGGCGCCGTCGACGTCTACTCTGCCGGCAACGCGACGCTGCTGAAGCGCTTCCACGGCACGCATGGCGCCGGCGCGCGATTCGGCGCGCTGCTCGGCCACCCGGGTCGCAATGCCGACCTGCGCATCGATCCGGACAAGGTGCCTGATCTGCTCGCCGGTGGTGCGACCGTCGATACGCCGTTCGTTCTTCAGTCGACGCACCTCGAGATGCGCCGCCTCGAGTCGTTCCTGCTCGACATCGATCCGCCCAACGCGGCGTCGGGCGTCACGGTCACGGCGACGATGCGTGGCGGTCCGGCTGGCAACGTCTGCGGTCTCTTCCTGGTCGACTTCGGCGGAGTGCCGGTGAACGAGTTCGTCGAGTTCGGTTTGCTCGACGCCATGTTGGGCTTCGCCGTGAGCGACACCGTCCCGCCCGGCCTCACCGGCCTGACGGCCACCCTCCACGCCTACGCCATCGGCTGGCGCGGCAAGGTCGAGGAGAGCTTCGACGAGGTGCTGACGTTCGAGTGAGATCGATCGATCGATCGCGAGGTGGCGGACACCCGCCCGCGTCGTTCAACGCTTGCGCTGCACTCGCGTGCCCTTCTCCGTCCGGTAGGTGACCAGCAGCGCGCCGGCTGCGGCGTAGCGATCGAACAACCGTTCGACGACGTGCTCTTCGCCGGGCCACGGATACGCGAAGACGACGTCCCAGTCGTCGGGCTCGCGCTGCAGCAGGGCGTGGCCATCGGGGCCGCCGGTGATAAGCCAGGCCATCTCGGCCTTGATCTGCGCGAGGCGTTCACCGCCGGGCGGAATGAAGCTGCCGCAGGCGAGCTTCACTTCGAGCTGGTGTGCGGCGAGCAGCGGGCGGGCGGCTTCGATGAGATCGCGCTCGATCTCGATGCCGTGGGCGTCGAAGCCGAGGCGGGCGGCGAGACCGGCGACGACGGCGAAGCCGCAACCCCACTCGCAGAAGCGGCGTCCGGGTCCGAGGTCCTGTTCCATCAGCGCGGCGAGCGCGGGCCAGACTTTCGCGAAGTCGCTTGGCACGAAGCCGACGATCGGTTCCTGCCAGCGCTCCTCGAAGAAGGCGTCGATGCGCGCCTGCGCGTCGGCGAGGAAGGCGGCGCCCTTCGCGTCGAGCGGCGTGGTGCTGGGTCGCCAGGAAACTTCTTGCAGGGCCATCGTCAACGCACCGCGGGCGGAGCGGCAGTGCCGTCGCGGGCCGCGCGCGCCGACGCGACCACGCGTTGCAGCGCGCGCAGTCCGTCGACGAGGCGGGGGCCTGGACGGCCGAGGAAGGCTTCGGGGACGCAGTGCACCTGGCCGCGGCGGAGCGCGCCGGTCGCCGCCCACGCTGCGCGCCCGGTCACGACTTCGGGCCGGTACTTCTCCGGCTTCACGCCACACCAGCAGATCACCACCGCATCGGGATCGGCGGCGACGACCTCTTCGTCGCGAACGGGGCGGCTCTTCACTTTGTCACGGCTCACGTCGTCATGCCCGAACGGGTTCACGCCGCCCGCGGCCTCGATCAGTTCCGTCACCCAGCTCAAGCGCCCTGGCACGATCACTGGTTTCGGCCACCACTCGAGCAGGACGCGCGGTCGTCGTATGGCAGCAGTGGCAGAACTGGCAGAACCGGCAGAACCGGCAGCAGTGGATGCATTTGTGGCATCGATTGCGGCCTCCGTCACTTCGATGGCCTCCCGCGCCGCCGCCACCGCGCCTTCGAGTTCGCCGGCGACGGCTTCCCCGCGCGCCGCGACGCCAAGCCGCCGCGCGATCTCGCGGATGTCATGGGCGACGTCGGCGAGCGTGATCGTCTCGGGCGCGTAGCAGGGCAAGTTCGCCGCGTGCAGCGCCGCGATCACCTTTTCATGGCCGGGGACGGTGTTCGACGCCAGCACGAGGTCGGGCGCCAGTGCCGCGACCTTTGCCACGTCGATGTCGAGATCGCGCCCGACGTGCGGCAACTTCGCGACGACGCCGGCCGGGAAGTCGGAGTCGTCGTCGACGCCGACCAGCAGCCCCGAGCAGCCGAGCGCCGCGACGATCTCGGTGTTGCTGCAGTTGAGCGAGACGACTCGCACACGCGTCTCCGCTACTCCGTCCAGCTGCATCCGCTGCGCGGCCCGCTGCTCACGATGCCCTCACCCTCACTCGGGCAGGTCATCCTCGAAGATCACCTGCTTTGGCGGCGGACCGTTGCGGAAGAACTCGAGGTAGCCCTTCAGCGGCTGCATCTTGAGGCCCTTGCGCAACTGTTCCACGTTGTCGCGATCCTCGAGGCTGATCACCACCAGCCGACCGGTCTCGTCGCTGCCGAGTTGCGAGCCGTAGCGCTGGCGCCGGCCGAGGTTCACCTGCAACCGGTCGAACAGGAGCGCGTAGTTCTGACCGTCGAGGCCGTTCTGGCGCACGTCGTGCTCGATCAGCGGCAGCGCGGCCTGCATCAGCGGCAGGTCGCCGCTGTGCTGCACGATGAGGAAGGCCGCGCCGGCCGCATCGGCGCCGAAGCGTCCGACATCGATCCAGCCGATCTCTTGCGCCAGCTTCGCCAGCCACTCGGTGTTGTCGCGATCGACCGCCTCCATCTCGCCGTGACGCGAGGCATCCGTGCGCACAGCCTGGTCAATCTCGCGGCGCTTCACGAACTCGGCCTGCAACGCGGCGATGCGTTCGGCGGGCAGCGTCGCGGCGGCGGCGAACGGGAGCGTCTTCGGTTCGAGGGCGGCCGGCACTGCGTCGGCGGCGACGCTGCGGAATTGCGCGGAGATCTCTCCGCTCGCGACCACCAGCAACTCGCCTTCGAAGGAGAGGTCGCAGCGCTGGCGGCGGCTCCAATTGATCCGCACAAAATGGTCGATGTCGTAGACGACGCGCGCGAAGGAAAGCTCGCCGAAGTGCAATTCACGCAACCGATCGGCTTCGAGCAGCAGGTAGTGGTCCGGCGCCGTGACCTCCTGCCAGCAGCCGGCGAAATCCTCGGGCGGCAACGACGGCTCGCGCACGCTGGCAACGGCCGCCGGGGCACGAACGATGTCCTGCTGCGCCGGCGCGATACCGCAGGATGCGACCATCAAGCACGCGATCGTCAGCCATCGCTTCACGGCAGCACTACTCCTGCTTCCAGACCTTGTCGAGGTCCGACGAGCACGCGTTGCGGATGCCGTTGTCCTCCAGGATCGTGTCGTGAGCCGCCAGGACGTCCGCGCGCTTGAAGACCAGCGTTTCGGTGCCGTGGTCGGCGAACTCGATCACGACGTACTCGTCCTTCAGGTCGCGCAGCACCTCGGCGAGGTGGTCGAGGTTTTGGATCGCGACGCCGTTCACGTTGCCGACGACGCTGAACGGGCCGGCGCCGTAGCCGTCGGTGATCGCGTGCTTCAAAAGCGGCGACGCCAGCATCACCAACTGCTCGCCGTCAAAGCGCGGCACGTCGCCGAGTCGGTCGACGATCGGGCTCGAATCACCCAGCACGTTGCGCACGATCGCCATCACGTAGTCGGCGTAGACCGGGGAGAAGACCAGCGGGCCCCACACGAAGTAGCTCGGGTAGCGGTTGCCCAACGGGGGACAGAGCAGGTCGGAGCCGCGCGCGGTCGGCAGCTCGATCAAGACCTGCTGGCCGTGGCGCACGACCGTCGCGGCGACCTTGCCGTCCTTCTCCAGACCGGCCACGTAGTAGTGCCACGACAGCCGCAGGCCGTCTTCCGTCGCGACCATGCCGTCGTTGTCGATGACGTGCGGGCCGATCTGGTGGACGATGTCCCACGGTTCGAGCAGGCCGGAGCCTTCGCCGTCCGGCTTCCCGGTGAGCATCAACCCGGTCACGCCCTTGTCGATGCCGAGCTTCTGGCGCAGCGCGACGTTCTCGACCGTCTGCAGCCGCAGATCGAGATGCGGCTTGCCGTCGACCTTCCCGTCGGCCGCGTCGGCGAGGAACGCACGCAGCTCCTCGTTCGGGATGACGTAGCCGATGTTGTCGGCGCCGCGGATGCCGCTGAAGCAGAGCCCGATCACCTGGCCGTCGACCGCGGCCGGCCCGCCGCTGTTGCCCGGGTTGATCGCGGCGTCGATCTGGATGCGCAGCCCGCCTTCGCCGTCGTTGTAGGGCGAGTACTCGATGCGCGAGATCGCGCCTTCGGTCACGGAGAGCGTCTCGCCGCCGATCGGGTAGCCGTAGGTGGCGACCTTGGCGCCGATCGCCGGACGCGCCTCGGCCAGCGTCGCCGTCGGGATGTGCGCGATCGCCGACGGGTCATCGAGCTCGAGCAGTGCCAAGTCCATTGCCACCGAGATCGCCTTCACCTTGCACGGCAGCTTCTCGCTCGACTGGTTCGGCTGCACGCGCACCTGCGCGGCGTAACGCACGACGTGGGCGTTGGTGAGGATGAAGCCGCCCTCGATCACCACGCCGGAGCCCGACTGGTCGCCGGGTTGCTGCTTGGTCCACGGTCGGATCGCATCGGGTGCGCGCACGGTCACGTGGATCTTGATGGCCGATTCGCGCAGGTCGCCCGGAGCCAGCGGGGCGAGCGCGAACGCGAGCGGAAGCAGCAGGGCGGGCATGGCGAGCATGGAGGCCTCGAAAGGGGAACGGCGCGGTGCAGTTCGATGGAGCCACGTTTTGCGCACGATCCGAGGGGGGCGGATGATACGGCCCGTGGCCTGTCGGCACGGTCAGCGCTGGCAGCCAGTGCAGAAGAAGGTCGAGCGCTGGCCGACTCGAACGACGCGGATCGCCTTGCGGCAGCGCGGGCACGGCTCGCCGCCGCGGCCATAGACCTCGAGCTCGATGCTGAAGTAGCCGCTCGAACCGTCGACCTGCACGAAGTCGCGCAGCGTCGTCCCGCCCTTCGCGATCGCTTCGGCCAGCACCGTCTTCACCGCCGTCGCCAACGCGTCGAAGCGCGGCGCCGCGATGCGACCCGCCGCTCGACGTGGATCGATGCCGGCGCGCCAGAGTGCCTCGTTGGCGTAGATGTTCCCGACACCGACGACGATGTGCGCGTCCATCAGGAAGCACTTCACCGGGCCGCTTCGGCCGCGTGCCTTAGCCGCGAGCCATGCGCCGTCGAATGCGTCGGACAGCGGTTCCGGGCCGAGCGTGCGCAACAACGGGTGGCGCGTCGGATCGCCTTCGATCCAGATCAGGCAGCCGAACCGGCGCGGATCGTGGAGCCGCAGGCACTGACCGCTCGACAGGACCAGGTCGACGTGGTCGTGCGTGCGCGGAGGGGTGGACGCGGGCACGACGCGCAGGCTTCCCGACATGCCGAGGTGGGCCAGCAACGTTCCTGCCGGCGCCGCTCCTTCACGCTCGGCTCCGCGCACCAGCGGCACCAGCAGGTACTTCGCCCGTCGGCGAACTTCGGACACACCAGCACCCGCCAGCCGCGACTCGAACTCCGGCGGCAGCGGCCAGCGCAGTCGCCGCTCGCGAACCACCACGTCCGTGATGGTCTGCCCCGCCAGAAAGGGGTTGACCCCGCGTCGCGTGGTCTCGACTTCGGGAAGCTCCGGCATCAGGCGCGACCTCGCTTTGCGGCTCCTCCCTCGTCGGCGCCTGATTCACGCGACGCCGCCCGCAATGCCGCGAGTTCGGTCGGCGTCAGCGGAGCGACGGCGCCCGACGCCAGATCACCGAGTTCGAGCGACCCGATCGCGACCCGCGTGAGCGAGCGCACCTTGACGTTGATGGCCGCCAGCGAGCGCCGGATCTGCCGGAACTTGCCCTCGTCGAGGATGACTTCGAGGGTCGACGTTTCATCGCCCGGCTCGATGATCCGCACCTTGGCGGGACGGCAGCGCTTGCCGTCGAGCTCGACGCCGGCGCGGAACGGATTGAGCTGCAGGTTGTCGGGCCGCCCGCTCACCACGACCCGGTAGGTCTTCTTCACCCGGTGGTCGGCGCCGCCGACCCGCTCGCCGAGCTGGTGGTCGTTGGTCAGGAACAGAAGCCCGGTCGAGTCCTGGTCGAGCCGACCGACCGGCATCACACCGCGGTACTCCGCCGGGATCAGCGCCGCGACGGTCTTGCGCCCCTCGGGGTCCTTCATGGTCGTGACCACGCCGAGCGGCTTGTTCATCTTGAGGTAGAGCAGCGCCGCCTTGCCGACCGCCTTGCCGTCGACCTTGATCACGTCGTTGCGCGGGTTCGCCTTCCACAGGACGTCGCGCTTGACCACGCCGTTCACGGTCACGCGCCCGCCCGAAACCATCTGCTCCGCCTCCTTGCGCGAGCAGAAGCCCCGCTTCGACAACAGTCGCGGCAGGAACTCGAACAGTCGTTGGTCAGGTCGGGGCATGCGCGTCTCACTCCAAGGCGCGACATCTTGCCGAGTGATCAGTCGACCGCAGCGCTCGCGCTTGCGCGGCAGTACACTCCCGCCCGATTCGCTTCCGTCGCGGAATCGTCGCAGCACCGTCCAATCGCGAGCTCGGGCCGCCATGGATCGCGCCGAAGGACAACTCAGTCCCGAGACCAACGAGGTGCTCGCCGATCTGAAGGCGGCCTGGCCGGTCATGTCCCCCGACGAGCGGGTCGACTCGCTGAAGCTCCTGCCCGAGGACGAGGCGGAGGAGTTCTTCCTCGCGCTGACACCGCGCGAGCAGTCGCAGTTGCTGGTGATCCTGCCGACCCTGACGCGGCGCGCGTGGCTGCGGCTGCTGCCGCTCGACGAGACTGCCGACGTCGTCCAGCACGCGCCGAAGGAGGAGCGCGACGGGCTGCTGAAGCTGCTGGATGACGTGTCGCTGCGGGAGGTGCGCGCGCTGCTGGCCTACGCGGAGGACGAGGCGGGCGGGCTGATGAACCCGCGTTTCGCCCGGCTGCGCCCCGACATGACGGTCGACGAAGCGATCCTCTACCTGCGCCGGCAGGCCCAGGAGAAGGATCGGCCGATCTACTACTGCTACGTCCTCGACTCCGAGCAGCGCTTGCTCGGGATCCTCTCGTTCCGGCAGCTCCTGACCGCGCCGGTCAACAAGCGGATCGAGGAGGTGATGGCCAGGGACCTGGTCACGGTCGCGGAGGATCTTGACCAGGAGCACGTCGCGCCGCTGTTCGCGCAGCACAGCTACGTCGCGCTGCCGGTGATCGACGCGCAGGGGCGGATGAAGGGCGTCGTCTCGGCCGAGGACATGGTCGATGTTGTGCAGGAGGAGGCGACCGAGGACATCCAGAAGATGGCCGGCGTCGCGGCACTCGATGCGCCCTACCTGCAGGTGTCGATCCTGGAGATGGTGCGCAAGCGGGTGGGTTGGCTCGCGATCCTGTTCCTTGGCGGGACGCTCACCGCCTCCGCCATCCACCACTTCGATGATGAACTGAGCAAGTGGAAGATCTTGATGGCGTTCATCCCGCTCATCATTTCGAGCGGCGGCAATTCCGGTTCGCAGTCGGCGACGCTGGTGATCCGCGCGCTGGCGCTGGGCGAGCTGCGGCTGGTCGACTGGTGGCGCGTCTTCCGGCGCGAGCTTGCGGGTGCGCTCCTGCTCGGTGTTTTTCTGGCGCTGATCGGAATGGTGCGCGTGCTGATCTGGCAGTGGGCGTTCGATGACTACGGCGAGCATTACCTGCGGCTCACCTTCACCGTCGCCTTCTCGGTCCTCGGCGTGGTGGTGTTCGGCTCGTTGGTCGGTTCGCTGCTGCCGTTCTTGCTGCGCTGGCTCAAGCTCGATCCGGCGACTGCCTGTTCGCCGTTCGTCGCGACCTTCTGCGACGTGACCGGGCTGCTCATCTACTTCGCGATCTGCTCGGCGATCTACATCCCGTTCGTGCCGGCGGGCGTCGCGATCGGCCATTGAGCGGCGCTGTCCGTGTTTCGCTCGGATTGACGGCGCGACGCGGCGCGCTCAGATACGCGGCAATGGTGGCGGGAGCGCCACGCTCAGGCGAGGGTCGCGCGCGCTCCTGAACGATCGAGTCAATCAGCCGGCACGTCCGCCCGGCGAATGAAGAATCTGGGAGGGGGACGGTGTCTTCCCATCGGTTCGGCTGGGCGCGGTCGGCGCTCGGCTGGGTTCTCGCGTTTGTGCTTGGTTGTGCGCTGACGGCCGGTTTGCGCGATTCGGCTGCACGGGTCGTGCTGGCTCACCCGCGGTCGCTTTCGGCGAGCGAGGTGCACTTCACGGTCGCGGCGGCGGACGGGGCGGCGTGTGCGCTGCGCTTCGAGTTCGCTGCGCCAATGGCGGCGACCGCGGCGTCGGTGATCGCGATCCATCCGGCGACACCGTTCGTCGAGCGTTGGTCGAGCCGCACCGCTCTCGACGTGCTGCTCGAGCGACCGCTCCCGCGCGCGATCGCGACGCGCGTGCGACTGGCGAAGGGTCTCGCTTGCGCCGACGGGCGGACGCTCGCGGACGACCTCGTCTTCGACGTGGTCACGCCGGGTCCGCGCGTGACTGAGATCGCGGTGGCGACGGCTGCGACCGCAGCGCTGGCGTTCGAGTTCGACCTGCCGATCGCGAGCAAGGCGCTTTGCGCGGCGCTCACGGTCGCGACCGTCGACGGCGCGCCGCTCGCGTTCGAGCTCGCGGCGCAGCCAGAGGTGCTGGCCGCCGCCGGACTGCGCCGCCACGTCGTGCGGGTGCTGCCGCCGGAAAGCGGCCCCGCGCCGGAGCGGGTCGCGATCGCGCTCGACGGTGCGCTCCGTTCGACGGTGGGCGAGCTGCCGATGGGCGAACGCTTCACCGCGACCGTCGACCTGTTCGCGCCGCTCGTGCTGGTGCGAGTCGACGCGCAACGCCACGGCGTCGAGCTGCGCTTCAATCGCCAGCTCTCGGATTTCGACGCCACCCTCGTCACGCTCGAGGCGCCCTCGCCTGCCGCGCCGTTGCCCTTCACTGCGCAACTGCGCCGCGGTGGCCTGTTCCTGGTTGGCGCGCTCCCGCCCGGCGGCGCCATCACCGTGCGCCTCGCCGCCGGTTTCCCCGGCCGCGGCTCGCTGCGCCTCGAAACGGCCCTCGCGCGCACTCTGTTCGTGCCCGACCTCGCGCAAAACGTCGACTTCGCCCGCCCCGGCGAAGTGCTCTCCTGCAATGCGTGGCCCGAGCTCGAGATCGAGAGCGTCAACATCGAACGCTTTGCGCTCTCGATCGCCGCGGTCTACCCGAACAACCTGGTCGCGTTGGCGCACGACCCGTGGTTCGCGCGCGATCACCTCGCCGCGCCGGCGGATCGCGCCGAGTTTGCGGTCGCCGGCCCGAAGAACCAGCCGGTGCGCACGCGTGTCGATCTGCGGCAGTTCCTCGGCGCGGCGCCGCGCGGCGCCTACATCGTCGAACTGGCTCGCGCCGACGGATGCTGGTCGTGGCCGCGTCGCCGCCTGCTGCAACTCACCGATCTGGGTCTCACGGTGCGGGTCGCGGCGCGTGAGGCAGTCGTCGCGGTGCGCACGTTGGCGCGCGACGAGGCGGTCGGCGCCGCGGAAGTCGCGCTCTACACGCCGACCAACCAGCTCTTGGCGCGCGGGACGACGGGCGACGATGGGCTCGTGCGACTGCCGTTCGCGGGCGGTGCCGCCGATCGCGTGCCGTTCCTGCTGGTGGCGCGATCCGGCGACGAGCTGGCCTGGCTCGAGCTCGATCGCCATCCACTCGATCTTGCCCATCTGCCGGTCGGCGGAGTGCCGGGCACGCCGCCGGGCGGGCTCGAGGTCGACCTGCACGCGGCGCGCGGTGTCGCCCGGCCAGGCGAAACGCTCGATGTGACTGCATTGGTGCGCGAACGCGATGGCCGGGCAGCGGCGGGCGTGCCGCTGATCGTCCGCTGGATCGACGCGCGTGGCCGACTGCGCCGGCGCAGCGAAGTCGCGGTGCCCGGCAGCGGATTGCTGGCGCTGCGATTCACGACCGCGCCGACCGACCCGACCGGAGCGTGGCGAGTCGAGTTGCTCCGCGGCGAGCTGGCGGAGAGCGACGCCGCGCGCACGCGCCTCGGCGACGTGACGCTTTTTGTCGAGGCTTTTGTTGCGGAGCGGATCGAGGTCGAAGGCGAGCTCGCGGCGCCGTTGGTGGCGGGTGAGCCGGGCGAGTGGATCGTGCGCGGGCGCTGGCTCGCGGGCGGACCGGTCGCAGGGCGCCGGATCGTGGTTCGGCCACGGATCGACCTTGGCGACTTCGCACCGAGCGACTGGAGCGGCGCCGAGTTCGGCGTGAGCGCGCCGCCGCCGCCGCCGGGTGACCTGCCAGCGCTCGAGAGCGTGACCGACGCGCGTGGCGAAGCGCGCGTCCGCTTCCCCTGTCCCAACCTGCCGGACGGCGTGGCGGCGTGGCAAGTGCGGTTGGTGGCCGAGGTCGACGACGGCTCCGGTCGCGTCGCTCGAGCCGTGACCGTCGCAACGGCGTTGCGGGCGGAGTTCACGCTCGGTGCGCGGATCGTGAGCGGCGGGATCGAGGTGGTAGCGCTCGATCGTGCGGGCGCGCTTCGTGACGCGGCGGTCGCGATCACGGTCGAAGTGGAGGAGCGCCGTTACGAGTGGGAGTGGGACGCCGACTCGCGGTGGCAGTCGCGGATCGCCAAGACGGTGGTCGCGACGCTGCCGGCGACGCTGGTCGGCGGCCGTGCGCGCGTAGCGCTGCCGCCGCTGTCCGCGACCACCGAAAGGGCGCGCTGGCGGGTCGCGGTCGTCCGCGGGGCAGCTCAGAGCTGCGAACTGCAACTGACGCCCGAGCCAGCGCGACCCGATCGCCTCGCCCTGTCGGCGCCGACGCTGCTCACCGCCGGTGCGCCGTTCGAACTCGCGGTTGAGGCGCCCTTCGCCGGTCAGGCACTGGTCACGCTGGAGAGCGATGGGATCGTGGCGGCACGCAGTGTCGCGCTGCTGGCCGGCCGTTCCACGATTGCGCTGACGCTGCCGGCCGATCTCGTCGTGCCGACCGTCCACGCGTTCGTGACGCTGACGCGGCCGCAGGCGCGCCCGAATCGGGACGAACCGGGTTGGTTGATCGGCGCGCTGCCGCTGGCGATCGATCGCAGCGCCGCGTTCCTGCCGGTCACGCTCGCGCTGGAGCCGGAGGTGAGGCCGGAGCGGCGCGTGTCGATCGCGATCGAGGCGCCGGGCGCCACCGTGGCGACGGTTGCTCTGGTGGATGTCGGTGTGCTGCGCCTGACGCGCCATCGCGACCCCGACCCGCGCGCCACGTTGCTTGCGACCCGCCGACTGGCGACGCGCGGAGCCGATTCGCGTGCGGCGCTGCTGGAGGGCGCGCGTTATCCGGCGGAGGCGTTGGTCGGCGGCGATGACGGCGATGACGGCGACTTCGCCGCGCGCCTCGATGTCGACGGCAAGGCGGGCGAGACATCGGTGGCGCTGTTCCGCGGTGAGGTCGCGCTCGATGCCGCTGGACGCGCGCAGGTCGAGTTCGAACTGCCGCCCTACGAAGGACGCCTGCGCTGCGCGGTCATCGCGGCCGGCTCGACCCAAGTCGGTGCCGCTGCCGCCGATGTCGTCGTGAGCGCACCGCTCGGGCTGCACGTGGCGCTGCCGCGGCGGCTCGCGAACGGCGACACGACGCAGGCGCTGGTCACCCTGCGCAATCGCACCGGAGCCTCCGGCACCGCGATCATCGACCTCGAAACGGTCTCTCCGCTGCACCTCGCCACGGGCTTCGCCGCGCGGCAGATGGTCGATCTCGCCGACGGTGAGATCCGCGATCTCACGTTGCCATTCGTTGCTGGCGCGATCCGCGGCGACGGGACGCTGCGGGTCACTGCAAGACTCGACCAACACGAACGGTCGGTCGCGGTCACGCTGCCGATCGCGCCGCGCGGCCGCTTCGAGCGCCGCCGGCGCGCCCTCGTCCTGCCGGCGGGCGAGACCACGCTGCCGTTCGACGATGACTGGCTCGGCGACGCCGTCGATGCGCGTTTGGTGGTCGACCCGCGGCCCGATCGCCAGCTCGAGCCGGTGCTGCGCGCGCTGATCGACTACCCCTACGGTTGCGCGGAGCAGACCAGCTCGTGCGGCCAGGCGCTGCTGCTGGCGCACCAGCTCCTGCCGCAGCTGACGCGCGATCTCGAGCGCGAGCCGGCGCGCCTGCTCGAAGTCGCGATCGAGCGGCTGTTGTCGATGCAGACCGCGGCGGGTGGCTTCGCCTTCTGGCCGGGCGACGATGCGCCGCACCGATTCGGCACGCTCGCGGCGCTCGACCTCTTGCAGCGCGCGGCAGCGGCCGGCTTCGCGGTGCCGGCCGAATCGATGAGTGCGGCCGTGCGCTGGCTCGAAGGCTCCCTTCCGCTCTGCGAGCCGACGGTCGCCGACTGCTTCGCGTTCGAGTTGCTGCTCCGCAGCGGGCGACCGCTGGCGAGTCGCTTCGAGGCGTTTGCCGCGGCGCCACCGACGGCGGAGTCGGCGCTGCTGTTGGCGCTGGCCGGAGCGCGTCTTGGTCGTGATGCGGAGGCGAAGGCGTTGCTGGCGCGTGCGGTCGATCCGGCGCTGGCGTGGCCCGCTCGCGCCGGTGAAGAGGTGTTCGAATCGCTCTTGCGGCGCGATGCGCTCGAACTGTTGGCGCGGCTCGCGCTCGACCCAGCCGATCCGGCGGCGGCGGCGCGAGTCGAGGGGCTGCGACAGGCGATCGCGATGCCCGATTTCCTGTCGACTCAGGAACAGGTGCACGCCTTGCGCGCGCTGTCGACGTGGTGGGCGCGGTTCGCCGGTGGCAGCGACGGGGCGGCGGCGATCTTGGTGCGCGGCGACGCGCGGCAACTGCTCGAAGCAGGTGATCCGCACGCCTGGCGCTGGTCGTCGCGCGAGACCGTTCGCGTCGAGTGCGACAGCGTGCGCTACGCGGTGCTCGAAGCGGTCGGGATGCGTGGCGACGAGGCCGCGACGTCGTTTCCCGGTCTCACGCTCGAACGGCAGTTCGTCGATGCGGAGGCCGGCGCGGTGCTACCGCCGGAGGCACCTCTCAAGCGCGGCCGCCTCTACGACGTGGTGTTGCGTGGCCGCGTCGGCCGGCCGCTGCGCCAACTGCTGTTGACCGATCTGCTGCCGGGTGGCGTCGAAAGCGAGTCGCGCCGCCTGCTGCAGGTGATCGGGGCGGAGACGGACGATCAGGCGCCGGCCACACACCTCGTTTCGGTCGACCACTTCGAAGGGCGCGACGATCGCGTCCTCTTCTTCTTCTCGACCACCGCCGCAGATGGCGCGTTCGAGCTGCGCCATCGCGTGCGCGCCGTCTTCCCCGGCAGCTACTCGGGCGGCGGCGCTTCCGTCGAGGCGCTCTACCAGCCGAGCCGCATGGCGACGGTGGCGTCGCGCACGATCATCGTGTCGCCTTGAGGCGGCGCGGATGGCAGCGAGCGGCACGGGTCGCGCTGGTGGGCGCGCTTGGCGTGGTCGTGCTGTTGCTGGCCGAACGAGTGGCAGCGACATGGGCGCCGTTCCCGTTCGATCGGCTGGAGCGCGCCGGCGTCTCGACGGTGATGCGCGCGGTCGACGGCACGCCGCTGCGCGTCACGGCCAATCGCGAAGGTGAACGACTGATCCAGATCGAGGTCCAGGATGCGGCGCCGATCCTGCTCGAGGCGCTGTTGCTGGCGGAGGATCGCCGGTTCCATGAGCACGGCGGCGTCGACCCGTTGGCGGTCGCGCGCGCGGCGTGGAGCAACTTGACGGGCGGGCGGGTCGTCTCGGGCGCCTCGACCCTGACGATGCAGCTCGCGCGCATGGCCGAGCCGCGGTCGCGGACGTTGCTTGCCAAGGGGATCGAGGCGTTTCGCGCGCGCCAACTGGAACGGAGCTGGAGCAAGCGCCAGATCCTGTGCGAGTACCTCAATCGCGTCCCGCTCGGCGGCGTGCGTGGTTTCGAGGCGGCGGCGTGGCGCTGGTTCGGGAAGCGGGCGAACGAGCTCGGTGCGGCCGACGCCGCGACGCTGGTCGCGATGCTGCCGGCGCCTTCGCTGCTCTCGCCGCTGTCGCGCCCCGACCTGCTGCGCGTGCGGCGCGATCGGTTGCTCATCGCGCTCGCCACCGAGGGCGCGATCGACGCGAGCGAGCTGGCGACCGCCCTCGCCGCCGAGCTTCCGCGCGAACGACAACGCTGGCCGTTCCTGGCGCCGTGGTTCTGCGATGCGCAGGTGGCGGCGCTCGACACGACGCTTGATCTGCGGCTGCAGCGGCAGGTCGAGGAAGCGGTCGCGGCGGTCGGCGACGGCGGTGCGGACGGAGTGGCCGCCGTGGTGGTGGAGCGCGCGACCGGTGCCGCGGTCGCGTGGGTCGGCGGTGCGCGTTGGACGCCGGACCGCGTCGATGCCGTGCGTTGCCGCCGCGACGCTGGCAGCACGCTGAAGCCGCTGGTCGTGGCGCTGGCATTGCGCGATGGCGTCACGGCGGCTGAGGACGTGCTGGCCGATGTGCCGCTTTGCATCGGCGGGTGGGCGCCGCGCAACTTCGACGGCACGTTCGGTGGTGGCATCGCGTTGCGCGACGCGCTGCCGCAATCGCGCAACGTCCCGGCGGTCACGCTGCTGGCACAAGTCGGCCTCGATGCGTTCCGCGAACTCCTCGCCGCTCTCGACATCGCACCGGCAGAGCGCTCCCTCGACCTCACGGCGGCGCTCGGCACGGTGTCAGTCACGCCGCTCGAGCTGGCGCGCGCCTATGCGCGGTTCGCCGATCTCAACGCGCTGCTGCCCGTGCCTGCGGACGTTCGCTGCCGCGCGCTTGCGCTGTTGGCGAACGCGCCGTTGCCGGGACTGCCGGAAGGCCGCGGGATCGCCTGGAAGACCGGCACCTCTTCGGGCCGCCGCGACGCTTGGTGCGTCGCCGTCGCCGCTCGACATGTCGTGGTCGCATGGCGCGGCAACCTGGACGGACATGGAGGCGCCGATCTGATCGGGCTGCAAGTGGCGACTCCGCTCTGTGCGCGCATCGTCGCGGGACTGTGAGCCGGTCTCGCCCTGGCAGAGGCTCGCGGGTGGCGGGTTTGGGACTCGGTTGCCGCGCAGCGCAGACACCGCTTCACCGGGCTGCGATCCGGCGAACTGGCGTGGGCAAGAGGCCGCTGGCCTTCGAGCAATGGACGTACGGCGATTCCCCGTCTTGACGCCAGCTTCGAAGCGAGCTGGCTCATGGCGCGTCCGACCGACTTGGAGGAGAGGGACTGCTCGCCCTCGAATCGTCGATGGGGCTGCAGCCACTCCGAGAAGTACCGAACCGCCGCATCACAAAAACGCGGTGGTTCCAAGGAGGAGGGCGAGTCGATGACTGCCGTGATGCGCAGCGCGCCGTGCGTCGTCCCGCGTGGGGTCCAGTCGGCCATCACGCAGCTCCGGATCGCAGATGAAGTGTGCGGGGGGGCGCACTATTCGATCGCGGCCGCCCCGATTCCGTCGCGCCTCACGTCTCGCTGACTCGCGCCTCTGGCATCCCCGTTGGCGCGTCGTCGCCGTTGTCCTACTCGCTTGGCTCGCTGCTGGCATGCCCGCTGCCGCGCAGACGAACATCACCTCGTACTACGTGAACGACGGCAAGAGCGACTCGTATGACTTCTCCACCGGCGAGATGGCGATCGACACCGGCGGGTTCGTCCCGTTCGACCGCTACACCGACACGACGCCCGGCAGCGGCCACTACATCGCTCGCATCTACACGCCGCCGGCGGGGTCGGGTTTCCCGGCGACCTTTCATCAACTGATGAAGGAGTCGCTGCTCGACCTCGCCGGACTCGATTCGATCCTGAAGCAGAGCCTCTATCCACCCGGCGTCCTGCCCTCCACGACGAGC
>SIAN01000022.1 GCA_009691715.1 Planctomycetota bacterium | reverse complement strand
TGAGCCGCTCCGTTTTGCGCTACACGACTCGTGCCCGCTGCGCCCTCCGCCGCTATGGTCTGCCGCCGATCCGGGGCGTAGCTCAGCTTGGTAGAGCGCGTGGTTTGGGACCACGAGGTCGCAGGTTCAAATCCTGTCGCCCCGACCACTGTTTCCTCCGCGCCGAGGAAAACTGCCATGCCGAAAATCGGGGCGGGGACGCGGCACGTTTTAATCGCGATCGCGGCGTTGCTTGGTGTCACGCTGCCACACGCAGTCTCGTCCGCCGCGCCCGTGGCGCAGGATGCCGCTCCGCCGACGCGTGAAGACCGCGAGGCGCGCGCGTACGAGCTCGACCAGCTGAAGCCGCTGTTCGACAAGTGCTACGAGGCGGGCAGCGACTACTACAAGAACGGCTGGCGCAGCGAGGCGCTCTGGTGCTTCGATCGCGCGACCAAGTTGCTGCCCGAGGCGGGCAACTAGAAGCGCTTCACCTCGCTGCTGCGCGACTTTGACAACCCGGCGTGGAAGAAGAAGCGCTGGCGCTCGCCGCGAGCGGGGGTCGACGCGGGGTTCAAGCGCCGGCAAGAGCTCTACGACACGGCGTACGCGACCGCGTTGCTGAAGATCGGCGCGCACCACCAGCGCGATGACGGCGCGGCGGCAGCTCGTGCTCGGACAGGCCGGCGCGATCCCGGCGGAGACCTCACGCAAGCTGATCGAGGAGGAGCTGGTCCTCATCAACGGCAAGCGCTGGCTGCGCGACAGCATGCTGAAGTCACTGCCGGCGACCGCGTCGGTGTACGAGGCGCGGAGCAACCTCGTGCTCGTGCGCACGACGACGACGCTCGCGGACGCGGAGCAACTGCTCGCTCTGCTGGAGCAGGCCTACCCGAACTACGAGGCGCGCTTTGGCCCGCGCAAGACCGCGCGCCCGCTCGGGCTGTTCGTCTTTCTCGATCAAGCCGCCTACACGGCGTGGTGCAACGGGTCGAAGCACGAGGGCTTCGCGCGCGCCGCCGCGCGCATCGCCGCCAACGCCGACAGCGCCGGCAACTTCGATCTCGCCTCGTGGGCTCTCTACTGGTTCCTGTCGTCGACCTCGAACCCGAAGCTCTCGACCCGCTTCGAGGAGTGGGAGAGCTTCTCCCTCGGTTCACGCGGCGGCGGCGAGGAGGAGGCGACGGCGCTGTTTGACCGGCTGTTCGCCGACGCGCGCGAGGAGCTGGACGGCTCGTTCGCGGAGTGGCTGGCGAATCCGAAGTGATGGAGCCGGGGGGGCGGGCGCGGCAGTGCGCAGGGGATCGGAGTTCGGCTCAACACGCGCTGTCGATGAAGGCAACGCCCCGCTGACTGCCCCTACGGCACATGCTTCACATCGCACAAGATCCACCGGAACCCCGGCCAGCGGATCGTCTGGATCGGTGCGTCGCCGGTGAGTTCGACGCTGTTGGCGCCGGTCGCGACGATGATGCGCTTCTTCACCACCTTGCCGTCGGCGCAGGTGGCTTCGACGTCGAGTGGCATCTCATACTTGAAGAGGCTGTTGCTCTTGCACTCGATCGAGATGGTCGCCTTGGTGCCTTCGAGCTTGGGTTGGTGGACGGTGTAGGTCGGCCAGCGGGTGCCGTAGAGCCAGGGCTGGAAGAAGGCGCGCAGGCTCGCGCCATGGTGGCGTTCGCAGGTCGCCTGGAAGTCGGCGCTGCTGCAGGTCTGCCTGCGCCAGCGCGGATCGCTGCCGAAGTCCTTAAAGGCGGCGAAGAACTTCGCTTCGCCCATCACGTAGCGCAGCATGTGCAGCAGCCAGGCGCCCTTGTCGTACATCTGGGTGTCGTAGGCGGCGGCGGCGGTGGCGCGGCGCGGCCGGAAGACGGTGGCGAGATCGGAGATGCCGGCCTTCTTCGCCGCCATGAACTCCTGCGCCGATTCGAGGCCGTGCACGTGCTCGACCCACAGCACCTCGGCGTAGGTCGCGAAGCCTTCGTGCAGCCAGAAGTCGCCCCAGCTGCCGGCCGTGACCGCGTTGCCCCACCATTCGTGCGCGGCCTCGTGGACCAGCACGTAGTCGAAGTGGGTGTTGCGCAGCTCGTAGGGGTCGACTTCGCCGGTGCCGCGGATCGCGTCGGGGAAGCTGTTGCCGTAGGCGATGACGGTGGCGTGCTCCATGCCCCAGATCGGCGTCTCGACCAGGCCAAACTTGGCGTCAGGGAACGGGAAGGGGCCGAACTTCTCGCTGAAGAAGGTGAGCAGTTCGGGCACTTGCGCGAACTGCTTGCGCGCCTTCTCCTCGCTCTCGGGCAGCACCCAGTAGCGCAATGGCAGCGGCCGCTTGAGACCCGGCAGCTCCACCTCGTCCTTGATCTCGACGTACGGCCCGATCGCGATGGCGACGGCGTAGGTCGGGATCGACTCGTCGATCCGCCAGCGCCAGGTCGTGACGCCGGCGCCGCGCTCGACGTCGACGAGGCGGCCGTTGCTGACGGCGGTCAACGTCGAAGGCGCCGTCACGTGCACGGCGACGCGGTCGGGCTTGTCCTCGGGATGGAAATACGAGGCTTTGCACGGCCACCAGGTGTGGTCGCCGATCGTCTGGCACGAGCTCGCGATCCACGGCAGCTTGTCGCGCGGCGTGACCGCCCACTGAAAGCCGTTGAAGTCGTCCTGCCGCTGCGGGCGCCCCGAGTACCAGACGCCGACCTGGAAGCGCGCGCCGCGCGGCAGCGCCTCGGGCAGCTGGATGCGGACGCGATCGTCGATGCGCTCGGCCACCAGCGCCGCGCCGGGCACGAACTCCTTCTGGAACAGGTCGCCGTGGACCTCGACCGCACCCTGCAGCACCAGCGGCTGCGCCAGATCGAGCTCGATGACTTCCAGCGTCGGCGCCGTGACCACTCCGGCGGTCACGCCGCAGCCGCGCACCGTCTGCGACAACGGATCGACGAACAGCTCGAGCCGGTAGTCGCGCACGTCGTAGTCGGTGCGTAAATCGTGCTCTAGCGCGGCGGGCGGCGGCGCGAGCGGCGCCGGCAACTTGCCAGCTTGCGCGATGACGATCGCACCGCTCGCCAGCAGCCAAGTTCGTCCCGTGCTTCGATGCACCTGCCGCTCCCAATCGTCCGCTCAGCAGGGAAGAGGCCGCTGCGTCCAGCCGCCCGCCTCCACCTCACGATCGACCCGCGCGCACGCGCCGGTGGTCGGCGCGATCATGCCACGCGCGACGCGCCGCGACTGCCCCGTGATCAACGGTTGTACGGGAACTCGTTGACCCAACGGAAAGCGCGCGTCATCAGTTGGTAGTCAGGCGTCGGCAGGCGCTTCAGTTGCGCCCAGATCTCACGGCCTTCGAATGTGCCGGTCAGCGACAGCCCGTCATCGCCCTCGCGCTCGACTCTCAGCACCGACTTGGAATTCGTCTCGCCGGACTTGCTGAGCGAGAGCGAGGCCTTGGTCAGCGGATCGAGCTGCGTGAAGTAGCGGGCGAACGGCACGCCGCGCGTCGCGAGCGCGAGGCGCCAAGGATTGCCGACGACGACGCGCAGCCAGATCTCCGGCTCGTTGCCGACCACTGGTAGCCCGTCGAGTTCGAACTGCTCCACCGTCCAGACACCGTAGAGCGGCGTCGCAGCCGCCGGGTCGGTCGCGGTACGTTCCTCGAGGTTTTCGCGGACGCCCGTCACTTGCAAATAGGTGAAATCGCCAAGGTAGGCGAACCCGATCACCAACGCGGCGCGGTTGGCCCATCGCCACGGGAAGAGCGCACCGATTGGCGCTGCGGGCACCGCACGGTGGAGCACGAACGCCTGGAACAGTCGCGGCAGCGCTGGCACGAAGAGCGCGACGGCCTGCAACGCGAGCCGCCCTGAAAAGATCTTCACCGGCACGTCGTAGCAGCAGTTCATGACGAACACGTTGCCCATCACGGCGAAGGCGACGAAAGCGCCGATCGTCGAAGTGCCGCGCCAGACCAGCAACCACCCGGCGGTCATCTCGGCCGCACCACTGAAGCACTCGTAGGCGGTCGAGGAGCCGAGGAAGGTCCAGAGCATCCCCATCGGCGACATGTCGCCGACCGGCTGGCAGAGACGATCGAGGTCGGGCGCCGGCATCTGCGACGGGATGATCTTGATCGAGCCGTAGAGAACCAGCCAAGTCGCAAGATCGAATCTCAGCACGGTGCGCCAGGCGTCGTGGAGACGCGAGTGGTCGCGCCAGCGGAATGCCAGCAAGCTCCACAGCAGCGCGGCGCCGGCCGCCGCTACGGTCACGCCAAGGAGCTCGATCCAGTCGCGGGTCGTGTCGCCGCTGCCGGTGGGAGGGGGTTGCTGTTCGAGCTGCTTGTTGAACCAGTGATCGGCGATCCAGAGGACGCGACGGTTCTTCCACTCCCTCCACGGCTGCGCGACGTAGTTCCCAAAGGCATCACCGGAACTGTTGATCGCCTTGGCGACCGCCTTCGCCGCGGAGCTGTCTTGCTTGTCGAGCCAAACCGACGCCTCGCCGAGCCGCTGCCACGGCAGCGCCGAGAGAGGGAACGGGATAATGAACAGCAGGAACCAAACGAAGGCGAACCGGAAGCCGAGGCGCGCCGGCCACGACCAGCCCGACCGGAGAGCCCGCCGATCGTCGATCGCTCCCGGGGTTGGTTCGGACTGCTGAGACGCGAGCACCGCAATCTCACGCCCCGACGCCGAGTCACTCATTTCGTCCTGTTGATCCACCGGCGACTCCGCGCTCCCGTTCGTCGAGCCCGTTCGTAGGGGGCCGCGGACTGTACGAGCGGCGCGCGCGGCGGTTCGCTCAGCCGCGATAGATGTCCTGGATCGCGTGGAGGAGCTTGATCGCCTCGGGGAGCGGGCGCTGGAAGCTGTTGCGCCCGACGATCGAGCCGAAGCCGCCGCCGGCTGCGATGCCGCGGATCTCTTCGAGGACCGCATCGGTCCCCTTCGCCTCGCCGCCAGAGAAGATCACGATGCGCCGGCCGCCGAAGGCCGACTGGACGACGTGGCGGATGCGGTCGGCGAGCGTGCCGATCGGGATCTTTTGCTCGGCGTAGACCTTCGCGGCTTCGGCCTGCTCGACGTGCTCGGTCGGCGGCTTTACCTTCAAGATGTGGGCGCCGAGCTGCGCTGCAATGTGGGCCGCATATGCAACGACATCGATCGCGGTCTCGCCTGCCTTGCTCAATCCGCTGCCGCGCGGGTAGCTCCAGACCACGACCGCGAGACCGGCCTGCTTCGCCTCCTCGGTCAGCTCGCGCAACTGCTGGTACATGTCGTTGCGCAGCGAACTGCCGGGATAGATCGTGTAGCCGATCGCCGCGCAGCCGAGCCGCAGCGCCTCGTTGACCGAGCCCGTCACGGCCGAGCAGGGATCCTTGTCCTTGTAGACCGAGTCGCTGTTGTTGAGCTTCAGGATCAGCGGGATCTGGCCGGCGTACTTCGACGCGCCCGCTTCGAGGAACCCGAGCGGCGCGGCGTAGGCGTTGCAGCCGGCCGCAATCGCGAGTTCGAAGTGGTAGTGCGGGTCGTAACCGGCGGGGTTCTTCGCGAAACTGCGCGCTGGGCCGTGCTCGAAGCCCTGATCGACCGGCAGGATCACCAGCTTGCCGGTGCCGGCAAGACGCCCGGTCGTCAGCAGGCGATAGAGGTTCGCCTTGGTGCCGGGAGAGTCCGAGTCGTACCAGGAGAGGATCTGTCGGACGCGCTCGCTCATTGCCGTAGGTTCCTTCGTTGCGACGCGCACCACTTGCTGCCGGGCGCGAAGGCGGCGCAGGATAACTCGGCGCCCCGGCATCGCGCTCTGGCAGGAAAAGCGTTCCGGGGGCCTCAGAACGCGCCTTTGCCAGCCGATCAGTGCGATTGCTCTCCGTCTGGATGCGCGTACGAGGCAGTCATGCAGAACGATGAACCGCAGGATGAGGGTCCGACCACGCGCAGCTACTCGTCGCGCACGGGCTACCGCATGTGGGGCGGTGATCCGCGCGTGACCAACGATCGGGACGGCAAGGCGTGGCTGTCGCTCGCGGTGGTGGTGGGTGTCGCGCTGGCCATCGGCACTTGGGTCGCACTGCACCGCTGACGAGTCACGGCATCACTGCCGAGTCACGGCATCACTGCCGAGTCCGTCTCGACCGGACCGTTCATCCCCCGTAGTCGGCCGCGCGTACCATCGCGCCATGCCGCGAATTCGAACGCCCCGCCTTCCGTCCGCGCTGCCGTCGCCGGCCGCCGCGCTGCCGTCGGTTCGCGCGGTCACGCGCTGGCGCGTCGCACGCGGCAAAGCGGCCACCGTCGCGCAGCCCGATGAAGTGGTGGTCGAGGAACCGCTCGAGATCCGCATCGACGATCGGCCGTTCGCGGTGGTGATGCGGACCCCCGGCGACGATCTCGACCTCGTTCGTGGCCTGCTGCTGGCGGAAGGACTGCTCGCAGCGGACGGACCGCCGGCGGCGATGGTCCGCTGCCACGCCGGGCGCGACGACGCCGCGCGCGGAAACGTCATCGCCGTCACTCGACCGGCCGGCGCACCGCGCGTGCGACGCATCACGCGCAACCTCGCGGCGAGCAGCGCGTGCGGCGTCTGCGGGCGCACGACGATCGCCGACCTCGCGCGGCGCGCGCCGCCGGTAGCGAGCGATCTGGTGATCGATCCGCGCTGGCTGCTCGAACTGCCGCGCGCGCTGTCGACTCGTCAGGAGGCGTTTGCGCGCACCGGCGGCCTCCACGCCGCGGCGCTCTGCGTGGTCCATCGCGGCGCACTGCGCGCGATCGCCGTCCGCGAGGACATCGGTCGCCACAACGCGGTCGACAAGGTGATCGGGGCGGCGCTGCGGGCGCGACTGCTGCCGCTGGCGCAATGCGTGCTGTTCGTCAGCGGCCGCGCTGGTTTCGAGATCGTGCAGAAGGCGAGGGTCGCCGGCATTCCGATCGTCGCTGCCGTGTCGGCACCGAGTTCGCTCGCGATCGAGCTGGCGGAGGCGGGCGGTCAGACGCTGGTCGCGTTCCTGCGCGGCGACCGGTTCAACGTCTATTGCGGGGCCGCTCGACTGCAACGCCGGCCGGCGGAGCCATCGCTCGCGCGCGCTCGAAAACCTCGAGCGCCGGTGGCAGCTCGCGCGACAGGATCGCGCGCACTCGCGTCTCCTCCTCGGGCAACAACAGGACGCCGCCGAAGCGACCCGCGTGATAAAGGCGCAGCAGCTCGCTGACGCTGGTGCGCAACGACGGCAGCGCCTGCGCGACGAGGCTGGCGAACTCGGCTGCTGTCCACGATGGGTGGGCGATCAATCCGTGGCGGCGACAGCGATCGAGCAACTCCTGCCAGAACCGCCACGCGCGTCGCGCGCCGCCGCCGACACCCGCCGGGCCACGCCGCAGCAAGAGTTTCGCGACGCGCATGCGGAAGCTCGGGAACGCGAACACCGCCGCCACCAACAGCGCCAGCAAGATGCCCGCGATCAGAGGGCGCTGCGTCACGAACGTGTTCTTCAGCGAACGCTGTTCGAGTTGATCGCGCTGCTGCGCCGCGTCCGCGGCCCGCTGCCGCGCTGCCTGCGCCGGATCGTTCTCGAGCGAGGGGGCGGGCACTGGGTCGAGTGCCACCCAGCCGGACTCCTCGAACGCAACCTCGACCCACCAGCACTCGTCACCGCCGCGCAACTCGAAGTGCTTCTCGACCGCGTCGTACCGGTCGCACGCGTAGCCCGAGACCACGCGCGCCGGCAGTCGCGCCAGACGAAGCAGCAGCGCGGCACACTGCGCGAAATGGAGCGGCGAGCCGATCCGCCAAGTGGCAAAGTCGGTCCAGCCGTGGAAGGGCGCACCTGGATCGAGGCGACCGCCGCGCTTCAGCGCCTCGACCACCGCGACCGCGCGCTGCCAGTCATCGCTCGCGTCGGCCGTCGCGTCGGCGACCAACTTCACCAGCGTCTCGCGCCCACGGAATCCCTCCGGCAACGCACGCGCGGCCACCTCGCGGGTCGAGGCCGATGAAAACGCCGGTGGCGCGAACGCGAGCGAGGGCGTGGCGCCGACGCGGTAGGTGCAGGTTTCGCCCGAACGTGCCGGCCGTTCATAGGAGCTGTCGGCGTCCCGCAGCAGGCTGTCGCCCTCGATCCAACTCGCCCGATCGACCTGCAGCAGCGACTTCTGCTGCACGCCGAGCAGCGTGACCTGCAGCACGCCGGCGAGCGGGTCGCCGCCGCCGCCCTCCACAACCGCGATCCGGCCATCGACGACGCCATCGTCGCCGTCGCGGACGAACGTCGGCGCACCGATGCGGCGACTGAGGGAGAGCAGCCCGTCGGAGTCGACCACCGTGTCGAACACGGTTTCGCGCAAGTGGAGTCGCGGCGGCACCACGTTTTTGCCAGCGCCCGACGAGATCACGCGGACCAGAGCGATCGAGCGGTCGGGATCGAGCGCCGGAGGTGCGAGCCGCGACGTGAGCGCGTCCTTACGCGGCGGCGGGGCGTTCTCTTTCTTCAAGCGTGCCAGCGGTGCGAGCAGCAGTTCGACCAGGACCGCCAGCAGCAGCGTGAGCAACGCGATCACGACCACCGTCGCGGTGGCGCGCCGCCATGCGGCAGCCGATGCGGCCGGCGCTCCTTGCGGCACTGACCGGCGCGCCGATTCGAGCGCCGCGCCCGTCACGCCGACCAGCGCAATCGCGAACAGCAGCAGGCGGCCGACCCGGTCGTTCCACGGTTCCGCATCGAGCAACCCGAGCGCGAGCGCCACGTAGCAAGCTGCGGCCACCGCCGGCGGGCGCGGGACCACCGTGGCTTCGCTCATCGCGCTCTGCAGCGCCAGCGGGACGCCGACCAACAGCCACCAAGCCCACTGCAACGCGCCGTCAGCTCCATCGAACCGCCAAGCCGCGACCGCCGCGGCGAGCGCGACCGCCGTCAGCGTCGACGCCTCACGCAGCGGCGCGAAGCCGCCCTTGCCGCGCGTCGCGATTGCGCGCGCGGCGCAGGCCAGCGCACCGCCCGCCGCGATCCAGATCGCCGTGGTCGCCGTAGGCGGTCCGCATCGCCAGTACGCCAGCGCGACCAGCAGCGCCGCGATGAGTGGCCGCGCAAGACGAACCGCGCGCTCACGCTCCATGGCGCACCTCGGCCGACGACGTCGGCGCGGGCGCGGGCGCCAGCTGCATGTCGAGCAGTTGGTAGTAGCGCTGCGCACCGACGCGGATCGAGAGCCAGTCGGAGGGCGCGCGCGCATCGTCGATCTGGCCGAGGTGGAGCACGACCTTGCGCCCCTGCTGGGTCAACGCGGGCAAGGCCGGCACGTCAGGCGCGACCGCCACCGGGAAGGCCCGCGCCAATGCCAGCTCGCCGAGGAAGGCGTGGAGATCGCGGCAGCCCGCCGCGCAGGCCGTGCGAGTGCCACCCGTCTCGAGCAGCGTGAGCGAGACCGGAACCGAGCGCGCCAGCAAGCTGCGCACGATCCCGGCCGCGAAGCGCATCCCTTCGTCGAAGTCGACCCGACCGAAGCTGCGACCATCGCGAGCGAAACGCAGGTCGACGATCAGGTGGACGACCGGCGGCGCTTCGCCGCGGAACTGGCGCAGCACCTTCAAGCCGCGGCGCGCCGACAACCGCGGGTGGACGCGCCGTTCCGAGTCGCCCTCGCGCCATTCGCGCAACGCATAGAACTCGCCGTCACCCGGTCCGGCTGGTTGCGGCCGCTCGAAACCCCACGGACGCAGCGCCAGCATCCGCTCCAGCTCCCGCTCGCGCAGCGCGCGCGGTCGCGGCAACACCCACAGATCGGTCGGCACCTCGAACTCCGCCGAGCACGGCCGGAAACCGAAAGCGCCGCGCAGTTGCACCTCGAACGTGAGCCGGTCGTGACGGCCGCGCTTGCGGGCGCGCAAGCGGATCGCGAGGCAGCCGTGCGGGGTCGGCAGCAGGGCCGGGGTCGCGCCTTCGAGCGCGGCTGCCGGGCCGTGCGCACGCAAGTCGAAGCCAAGCGGCGCGATCGCGCCGGCAAAGCTGTATTCGAGGTCGAGCTCGAGCTCTTCGTCCTCGACCAGGCGTGCCGGCGGCAGGCGCAGGAAGCGAAGTTTCTCGAAGGCACGACCGCGCGGCGAACTGAACAGCAGGAGCCCGAGCGCGAACCCGCAGGCGAGGGCCGGGAGCGGATGACCGAACAGGAGCGCGCTGGCGCCGAGCGTGATGGCCGCGACGAGGCAGGCTCGACCTGCGCCGCTCAAACGCTGGCGGAGCTTCATCGCCGCGCGGCAGCCGTCACGACGCTGATCACAATGCTGATCTTGATGCCGATCACGCCGGCACGTGCAGCCGTTCGAGCAGCTCGCCGAGCACGCGCGCAGCGTGCGGTCGGCCGGCTTCGGCGCCTGCGCCCGACACGACGATGCGGTGGGCCAGCACCGGCACGGCCAGTTCCTTCACGTCCTCGGGCACCACGAAGTCGCGGCCACGAACTCGCGCCCGCGCCCGCGCCGCGCGCTCGAACGCGATCGTCGCGCGCGGGCTTGCGCCCAATCGGATCCGGCCATCACGGCGCGTCGCGGCGACGATGTCGAGCAGGTACTCGAGCACGCTCGCCTCCATGCGCACGCGCTGCACGGCGGCGCGCTCGGCGAGAACTTCGGCGGCGCCGGCGATCGGTTGCAGCGTGTCGATCGGCGCGCCGGCGCGATGCGCCTCGACGATGCGCCGCTCGGTGTCACGGTCGGGATGGCCGATGGTGGTGCAGAGCAGAAACCGGTCGAGCTCCGACTCGGGCAGCGGGTAGGTGCCGGCGAACTCGGTCGGGTTCTGGGTGGCGACGACGAAGAACGGCGACGGCAGCGGATGGACCGCGCCGTCGACGCTCACGCGCGCGTCCTCGAGCGCCTCGAGCAGGCTCGACTGCGTGCGCGGCGGCGTGCGGTTCAACTCGTCGGCCAGCAGCACGTGCGCGAAAATCGGCCCCGGCTTCCACTCGAAATCGCCTTTGTCGGGCCGGAACACCGAGACGCCGAGCAGGTCGGCGGGCAGCAGGTCTGAAGTGAACTGGATGCGGTGGAACGAGAGGTCGAGCGAGCGGGCGAGGGCGCGCGCGACCATGGTCTTGCCGACGCCTGGCACGTCCTCGAGCAGAACGTGGCCGCCGGCGAAGAGCGCGGTCAGGAGCGCGTCGATCACGTCAGGCTTGCCGAGGAGGACGCGCGCGAGTTGTGAACGGAGTCGATCCGCGAGGGGCGCACCCGAGGTCGAGGCAGTTGGAGAGTTCATCCGCGCGAGTCTCCGCGAGGCGACGGGGAACTTCAACGGCGCCGCGGTCGTGCGGAGCCGCGCGCCACCCTGTTTCGGACGGCGCCGGGTTGGCAATGTGCCAAGCTCGCGGCAAGGGACCGCGCCAGCAGGAGGAATCGATGGGGGCAGCGGCACTGTTCATTGCGCCGGCGATCGGCGTTTGGCTGGCGTTGCCAGCGCCGCCGGGCGATGCCATCGCGCTCGAGAAGGCGAAGGTGGTCACGCCGACCGGCATCGTGGACGGGGTCACGCTGCTCCTCGTCGACGGTCGCATCACGGCGCTCGGGACGGACGTCGCCCTGCCGGCGGGCTGCGAGCGGATCGACGTCGCCGGCCTCGAGGTCATCCCCGGCCTGATCGACGCCTTTGCCGAACTGCCGGTCGACCGCGAGGCGGCCGCGCCGCTGCTGCAGAAAAACGACGGCGCGGCGCAGGATTACGGCAAGGCCGCCTTTGCCGATACGGCTGAGGCGAGTCGCCGTGGACTCAAACCGGAGTTGCACGCGCGGGCGCTGTTGGCGCTGCCGAGCGGCGACACGCATGGCAAGCTCCGGCAGGCGGGATTCGCTGCCGCGTTGGTCGCGCCGATCGACGGCTACCTGCCGGGGCAACCGTGCCTGATCGAGCTCTCGGATGCGCCGCCGCGGAGCAGCGTGATCAGCGAACCGGGGTGGCTGATGCTGAAGTTCCGCAGCGGTGGCGGTGGCGGCGGGGCACCGCCGGGTGTCGGCCGCGGCCGGCCGCGTGACGACGGCGATTTCGGCTACCCGTCGACGTTGATGGGGGCACTCGCCCACCTGCGTCAGGCGTTCCTCGACGCCGGCCATCTCGGCCGCTGGCGCGAGCAGCACTTGCGCTCGCCCGACGCCATCGCGCGGCCGCCCGACGATGACTGCCTCGAAACGCTCGAACGAGCGCTGCGCGGCGAACTCAAGGTCGCGTTCCTCGTCGACCGCGAGAGCGACATCCGGCGCGCGCTCGCCTTTGGCAAGGAGTTCGCCCTGTCGGCGGCCATCGTCGGCGGGCGCGAGGCGTGGAAGTGCGCGGCCGAACTGGCCGCGGCGAAGGTGCCGGTGATCGCCGGCCTCGCCTTTGCCGATCCGCCCGAGCGCAAAGGTGCGAAGCTGAAGAAACCGGACGCGCCGGCAGCCGACGCGGCGAAGGAGCCGGCGACGGAACCCGCAAATGAAGCGGTGAATGAAGCGGTGAATGAAGCGGTGAATGAAGCGGCGACGGATGCGCCGAAGGCTCCCCCCAAGGACGAACCGAAGCCGGGAGTGAAAGCTGAACCGAAAGCTGAACCGAAAGCTGAACCGAAGGTTGAACCGAAGGCCGAGCTGCCGCCGCGCGATGAGGCCGATCCCGAGTCATGGGAGATCGCCGACCCGGTGCTGGCCGATCCACTCGAGCTCTACCTCGAACGGAAGCTCCGCTTCGACGAAGAGGTGCGCAACGTCGAGCGGTTGCTGGCCGCGGGCGTCGAGGTCGCGCTGACGACGCGCGGTTCGTCTGGCACCGCCGACTTCTTCGCCGACCTGCGCCTTGCGATCGAGAAAGGGCTGTCGGCCGATCTCGCCCTGGCGGCGATGACGACGACGCCGGCGCGACTGCTCGGCGTCGACCGCGAGCTCGGTGCGATCCGCGTCGGCGCGCCGGCGAGCCTCGCGGTGGTGGAGGGCGGGCTCGCGACCAAGGAGCGCGCCGTGCGCCACCTGTTCGTCGGCACGTGCCACTTCGACTACCCGGCCAAGAAACCGGGCGAGGGCGAGGACACAACTGCAGCAGGCGGACGCGGCGGCCGCGGTGGCGGGCGTGGACGCGGACGCGGTGCGGCCGGTGATAAGGCGGTGGTGGCCGCGGATGCTTTGCCGGCGGCGCTCGACCTGAGCGGACGCTGGGATCTGAAGGGCGAGGGCGCCGGCGGGTTCCGCTCGACGCTCACTCTGAAGCAGGACGACGGCAAGTGGAGCGGCCGCCTCGAAAGCGAGATGGGGGCGGCCGAAGTGAGCAGCGGCACGCTCGAGGGTGACCACTTCAAGTTCACCGTGAGCGCCGAGTTCCAAGGCCGAAAGTTCGAGTTCGAGCTGTCGGGGACCGCGACGGCGGACTCGCTCACCGGGACCTTCGCCACGCCGTTTGGTGATCCGACGCCGTTCACGGCCACGCGCACGCCAAAGGCGGCGAGCGTCACGGACGGCAACGACTACGACTCCCACGACCGGGGCTGCGGCTGCGGCGCGCATCCGGAGGACCGCCGATGAGCTTCGCGATCCCGTGCGCCACCTGGCTCCTCGCGTTCGCGGCCGGTGATGGCGGCAGCGCGACCGATTTCTTCACTGACGCTGACCGGCGCCCGACGCTTCAGACGGGTGGGCGACTGTTCGTGCGCGATGCCACGCTGCTGACGGTCAGTCACGGCACGATCGAGCAGGGCGATCTGCGGATCGAGGGCGGCAAGATCGTCGCGATCGGCGCCGACCTTGCGCCGCCCGCCGACTGGCCCGCGGCAAGCGTCTTCGAAGGCGCGGGGCTGTTCGTGATGCCGGGCATCATCGACTGCCACAGCCACGCGGCGATCGAGGGCGGCGTCAACGAAGGCACGCTCTCGATCGTGCCCGAGGTGAGGATCGACGACGAGATCGACGCGAAGGACGCGACGCTGTGGCTCGCGCTCGCCGGCGGCACCACCGCGATGAACCTGCTGCACGGCAGCGCCAACGTGATCGGCGGCCAGAACGCCGTGATCAAGCTGCGCTACGGCAAGGGCGCCGAGGAGCTCAAGTTCGCCGGCGCACCGCGTGGCGTGAAGTTCGCGCTCGGCGAAAACCCGAAGCGCAGCAACGACGGCGGCGGCGGTGGCGATCGGGTGCGCCGTTACCCCGGCACGCGGATGGGCGTCGAGGCGGCGTTGAAGCGCGCCTTCACCAGCGCGCAGGAGTACCGCCGCAGTCGCCGCGACTGGGTCGAGTCGACGGCCCGCGGCGAAGTGCGCGCCGAACCGCGCCGCGACCTGCGACTCGAAGCGCTGGTCGACATCCTCGAAGGGCGCATCCTGGTCCACAGCCACTGCTACCGCGCCGACGAGATCCTGATGCTGATGCGCGTGGCCGAGGAATTCGGCTTCCGGATCAAGACGCTGCAGCACGTCCTCGAGGGCTACAAGATCGCGCCCGAGATCGCCAAGCACGGCGCCGGACCGTCGACCTTCAGCGACTGGTGGGCCTACAAGCTGGAGGCCTACGACGCGGTGCCGCACAACGCGGCGCTGTTGGAACTCGCCGGCTGCCGCTGCTCGATCAACTCCGACTCCGCCGACCTGACGCGCCGGCTCTACCACGAGGCGGCAAAAACGCTGCGCTACGGCAATCTCGACGAGCAGAAGGCGCTGGCCCAGATCACGCTCAATCCCGCGTGGCAGCTCGGCATCGACGAGCGAGTCGGCAGCCTTGATGTCGGCAAGGACGCTGACCTCGCCGTCTTCAATGGCCATCCGTTGAGCGTCTACTCGCGCTGCGAATTCACCTTCGTCGACGGCGAGTGCTACTTCGAGCGGCGCGTCGCCAACGGCGCGACCCGACCGCTCAATCCAACCGGCCCGACCTTCGGTCCGATCGACTGCCCCGATCCGTCGCAGCTCCCGTTGCCGGGTCCTGGCGGCATCTACGCGCTGGTCGGCGGAACCGTCCATCCGGTGAGCGGACCGCCGATCGAACGCGGCGTCGTGCTGATCGAGGGCGGCAAGATCACGGCCGTTGGCGCCGACGTGCGCGCTCCCGACCACGCCGAAGTGGTGCGCTGCGACGGGCTCCACGTCTATCCCGGCCTGTTCGATGCGGCGACGACGCTGGGGCTCGGCGAGATCGGCGCCGTGGCGGCGAGCCAGGACATGAATGAGCTCGGCGGCATCGAGCCCGACCTGCGCGTGACGGCGGCGCTCCATCCCGCGTCGAGCCACCTCTCGGTCACGCGTTGCGACGGCGTCACGACGGCGCTGGTGCTGCCAGGCGGCGGCACGCTGCCGGGTCGCGGCAGCCTGATCCAGCTCGCTGGATTCACCTGGGAGGAGATGACGCTCGCGGACGGGTTGGTGCAGCGTCTCACGCTGCCGGCGGTGGCTGCCGACGAGGCGCCGGAGAAGGCGCTCGAGAAGGAGGAGTTCACCAAGCTCGACACGCTGTTCGCCGATTGTCGCCGCTACGTCGAGGCGCGCGCGGCTGGCGCGACGCGGCCGCGCTCGACCGCGTTCGATGCGCTCGCACCGTTCCTGCGGCCGAGTGGTGGAGCCGCCGCCGACGTCAAGCCGGGCCTGTTCGTGATCGACGCCGCGGGCGTGAATCCGATGCGCGCGGCCGTGCTCTTCGCGGAAAAGCACAAGCTCGAATACGTGCTGCTTGGTTGCCGCGACGCATGGCTGATTGCCGACTTCTTGAAGCAGCACGGTGCACGCTGCCTGGTCGCGGGCTCGATCGGGATGCCCGGCGAAGCCCAGCGCGATGACGCCGCGTACCAGAACGCGGCGCGCCTGCACGCGGCGGGCGTGCCGTTCGCGCTGGTCACGACCGAGCAGGAGAACGTCCGCCAGCTCGGCCATCACGCCGGGATGGCGGCGGCGGCCGGACTGCCTCGCGACATCGCGCTGCGCGCGATCACGCTCGCGCCGGCCGAGCTGCTCGGCGTCGCCGATCGCCTCGGCAGTCTGGAGGCGGGAAAGGTTGCGAACCTGATCGTGACCGACGGCGATCCGCTCGAGCTGCGCACGCATGTCCGCTACGAGTGGATCGCGGGCAGGCCGGTGCGGCTGGTCAACAAGCAGACCGAACTCTACGAGACCTACAAGCAGCGGATCGTGGCGCAGCGCGCGTCGAAGTGAGCTCGCGCGCGGGCGCGCGAGTTTCAGTTCATCACGCCGGATCGCCCTCGTCGTGCTTGGGTGAGTCTTGCGGTGCGCCGAACAGCTCTTGCCGGCGAATGCGGCGCCGGCGCCGGCGGCGATGGAGCGGCGAGTCGGAATCGACTTCGCTCGGCGGCTCATTCACCGGGACACTCGCGGCTCCGGTCTCGGCGGGCGCGCGACGCGGTGGTGGTCGTTGCGACGGGCGCGACGGCGGGTCATCGCCCTCCCGGCGCGGCGCGCCGGCGAGCTCCTCGCGTTTTTCGTAGAGCTCCTGCACCGGCGCGAGATCGAGCCCGTCCGCGCGGTAGGTGATCTCCATCAGCAGCAGCGCGTCGCCATAGAACTCTCTACGCACGAACTCGGCCATGCCGCCGCGACGCCGCCGCTTCTTGCCGCCGGCTTCGCCGTAGCGCGGATCGATCCGGCGCAGCGCCAGCATCGCGGCACGCACGCGCGCGGTGTCGCGCTTCGCCATCCGGCAGCGCTGGCCGAGCGGTCGCAGGAAGTCATCCATCGACTGGTTCGGCGCGTGGTTCTCCTCCTCGGTCGGGATTGCGCTGCCGACGAGTCGTTCGATCAGCTCGTCCCAGAACAGGGTCGCGAGGTAGATCGCAGTCGGCATCGAACGCCGTCCGCGGTCGAGTTCGCCCATCGCGCGCAAACGCGCCAGCAGCCGCGCGAGACGCGGGTCGGCGGCAGCGCCGCGCGGATCGAAGACCATTTCCGGAAAGAGGACGCGGAACACGCCGAGTCCGATCAGCACCTCGACCGCGCGTTCGGGGCCGGCGCCACCGAGGATGCGCAGGATCTCCTCGAACACGCGCGGCGGGGCGCTGCGGGTCAGGTCTTCGTGGTGATCGGCCATCGCCGCGGCGAGCAGCGGGTCGAAGCCCAGCCCGAGCCGGGTCGAGAACTTGACCGCGCGCAGGATGCGGACCGGGTCTTCGCGCAGCCGACGCGAGGCGTCGCCGATCGTGCGCAGCACGCGGCGGCGCAGGTCGGGCACGCCGCCGACGTAGTCGATCACCTCTTCGCTCTGCACGTCGTAGAAGAGCCCGTTGATGGTGAAGTCGCGCCGGACCGCATCCTCGGCCTCGGTGCCGTAGACGTTGTCTTCGCGGATCAGCAGGTCCCGCGACTCGTCGTCGCCGTCGGAGCGGCCGTCGGAGTGGCCGTCGGAGTGGCCGTCGGAGCGATCGGCGGGCTCGCCGCCGAGTTCATCAACGAGCGGCTCGTCGTTGACCGCTTCTTCCCCGTAATCAGCGGTGCTTGCGCCTGATCCCTCGCCGCCGCTTTCGTTCGGATCGCGGCGAAAGGTCGACACCTCGATCTGCTTGTGGCCCGGGAAAATGACGTGCACCAGCCGAAAACGCCGACCGATGATGCGGGCATTGCGGAACAGTTTCTTCACTTGGCGCGGCCGCGCCGAGGTCGCGATGTCGAAGTCCTTGGGCGTCCCTCCGAGCAGGAGGTCGCGCACGCAGCCGCCGACGAAGTAAGCCTTGTGGCCCGCGGACTGCAGCCGTCGCACCACCGACATCGCATCGGGGTCGATTGCGGTCGGCAAGATCGGGCAGATCTCGGCGCCGGGGGCGCGGGCGTCGAAGAGGTCGGGCGCGCGGTCGCTCATCGCTGACTAGAGGGCTTCCCGGAAGCTGGAAAAGCCGACCCGAATACCGCGCCCGAGGGGGGGACGCAAGGATCGTGACCGTTTCACTGGCCGCGGCAAGCACGCGCAAGGCCGCGCACGCGCGCCGGATCGACCGGTGCTTCGACCCGTCCGCCACGCTTCGCCGCAGTGCCGACGATGACGCCATCGATCTGGCTGCGCGTCTGGTGAATCAGCGCAGGCGTGACGCCGCTCGCCAGCAGCAAGGGCGTGCGTGGCAACGCGGCACGCAGAGCACGCAGCGGCGCAAGGTCGGGCGCTCGACCGGTCGCCGGTCCGGTCAGCAGCAGCGCGTCGGCGCAGGCGCGCTCGACCAGCTCCAACGCCTCATCCACGAGCGGCCGCTCGACCAGCGGGCGAGCGTGCTTCACGCGCAGATCGGCGAGCAACTTGGCGCGACAGCCGAGTTCCGCGCGCCGGCGGATCGTCGCATCGGCGCGCCCGACCAGCAGTCCCTGATCGGCGACGGCGACGCCGGCGTGGACGTTGACGCGCACGAAGTCGAGATCGCAGGCGGCGGCCAGCGCCACCGCTGAGAGCGCGTCGTTGCGCAGCACGTTGACGCCGAGCGGCAAGCGGACCACGTCGCGCACGGCACACAGCGCGCGGGCGAGCGCCGCCACCGTGACCGCCGGAACGGTGTCCGGGTGGAACGGCCGATCGCCGAAGTTCTCGACCAGCACCGCGTCGGCGCCGCCGCGGGCCCAAGCTTCGGCGTCGCGGCACGCCCGTTCGATGATCTTCTGCCACGGCATGGGTGCTGGCGAACCTGGCAGCGGGTGCAGATGGACCATCCCGATCAGGAGCGAACGACCGCGCACGAAGTCGAGCAAGGGGCAGATCTCCAGCAGGAACGCGCGCCGATCGACGCGCGATGCGGCCTATGATCCGCGCCTCCCGGCCCCCGAGGAAGAGCCCCCTGCGATGAGCGCCGTCTCCGTTGAGAAAGCTGGCGACTTCGACCACTTGCGGACGGCAGCCGGCCTCGACCTCTTTGTGCTGCCGACGCGCAAGTGGAAGACCAAGGTCGTCCGGCTGCACGCCCACGCGCCGCAGTCGGATCGCAACGCCGCTCGCGCGCTGCTGCCCAACTTGCTGCGGCGCGGCACTGCGCAGCGCCCGAGCATGGTCGCCGTCTCGCGCGCGCTGGAATCGCTCTACGGGGCCAGTTGGTCGAGCGGTGCGTCGAAGCTCGGCGACGAGCAAATCCTGTCGTTCCGGCTCGAGACGGTGGAGGAGCGGTTTCTGCCGGGGCACCCGCAGCTCTTCGGGCCGGCTCTCGATCTGGCGCGCGAGATCCTGCGCGAGCCGCATCTGGAAGCAGGCGCGTTTCCCGCCGCGGTGTTCGAGCAGGAGCGACTGAACCACGCGCGCGAGATCGATGCGCTCTACAACGAAAAGTTGTCGTGGGCCTTCCAGCGGCTGCTCGACCTGATGTTTGCGGGCGAGCCGTACGGACGACCGGTGCTCGGCACCGCGGCGGACGCGGCCGCGCTGACCAATCGCGACGTGCTCGAAGTCCATCACGAGCTCCTGAACGCGCTACCGATGCGGCTGTTCGCGGTCGGCGACTTCGATCATGCGACCATCGTCGAACTGGCCGAGCGGTTGGCCCCGGGCGCGCGGTCGGCGCCTCCCGCTCCGGTGCCGCCGCGCCGCCGTCCGGCGCCCGCGCAGCCGCAAGTGGTGGTCGAAGCCGACGACGTTTCGCAGAGCAAGCTGGTGAGTGGTCGCATGGTGGACCTCACCGCGCTCTCCGAGCGTGAGTTCGACGCGCTGCGAGTGCTCGCCGGCGTGCTCGGCGGCGGCTTCCATTCACGCATGTTCCAGACCATTCGCGAGCAGCAGAGCCTTGCCTACTTCGCGTCGGCCTCGCTCGACCGCCTGCGCGGCGTCCTCTACACCTCGTGCGGCATCGATGCGGCGGCGCGCGAGAAGGTGACCGCGCTGGTCGAACAGGAGATCGCCTCGCTCCGATCGCAGCCGCCGCGAGCCGACGAGCTCGACCAGACCAAGCAGCTGATCATCTCCGGCACGCGCAGCATGCTCGATTCACCGGGAAGCATGATCGAGTCGCTCGAGGCCAACCTCTCGACCGGACGGGTGCGCTCGCTCGAACAGGTGGCGCGATCGGTTGCGGCGGTCACGGCCGAGGATGTGCACGCGGTCGCGCAACGGATCGGGCGGCCTGAAGCAGTGTTCTGCCTCGAAGGGGCGTCGCGCCCCGAAGGCGCGTGAAGCCATGCAGCTCGAACCTGTCAGCAACGCGATCGGTGAACGCATCCTGCGCGGCACGCTGCCGCACGGGCTCACGCTGCTGATGAACCCGCGTAAGGGCTTCAGCCGCAGCTTCGGCATGTTGGCGACGCACTACGGCTCGCTCGATTCGCGCGTACCGATTGCCGGCACGACTGCAACCGGCGGCTCGCTCGAGGCGGTGCCCGACGGCATCGCGCACTTCCTCGAGCACAAGCTGTTCGAGGACCAAAATGGCGACGTTTCGCTGCGCTTCTCCGCGCGTGGCGCGAGCTGCAACGCCGGCACCGAGTTCGGCAAGACCTCCTACCACTTCTCCTGTTCCGACCGGCTCGAAGAGAACTTGGAGACGCTGATCCGCTTCGTCTACGACCCGTGGTTCACCGACCAGAGCGTGGCGAAGGAGCAGGGGATCATCGAGCAGGAGATCCGGATGTACGACGACGACCCCGACTGGGTCGTCTTCTTCAACCTGCTCGAATCGCTCTACCACCGCCATCCGGTGCGCATCAACATCGCCGGGACGGTGGCGTCGATCCGGCAGATCACGCCGGCGCTGCTCTACCGCTGCCACAAGTCCTTCTATCACCCGCGCAACATGGTGCTGGCCGTGGCCGGCGGCTTCGACGAGGCCGCCGCCGCTGCGGTAGCGGAACGGGTGATGACGTCGCTCCAATTCGAGTCGGGCAGCGCGTGGACGCGCCCGATCACGGAAGAGCCGACGACGATCCTGCGCAAACGGCACGAGCAGCCATTCTCCGTGTCACGGCCACAGTTGGCGCTCGGATTCAAGGACCATGCCCTGCCGGCGAACTCGCGCGACTGGCTGCGCCGCGACCTGACCAGCAAGCTGCTGCTCGACGTGCTGTTCTCCTCGAGCTCGGAGCACCACGCTCGTCTCTACGAGAGCGGACTGATCGACGACTCCTTCGACGCCTCCTATTCGGGCGAACGCGACTTCGGCTTCACCATCCTCGGCGGCGAAACCGACGAGCCCGACCGCCTGGTCACCGAGCTCTACTCAACGCTCGATGCCGCCCGCCGCGCGGGGATCACCGCCGCGGACTTCGAGCTGGCGCGCAACCGCTTCCTCGGCCGTTTCGTGCGCGCGTTCAATTCGGCGGAGTCGCTGGCAGGCGCGCTAGTGGCGAGCCACTTCCGCGGCGTCGGCCTCGACGAGCTGGCGCAGGTGGCGATGGAGCTCGGGCGCGACGACCTGATGGAACGCCTCGATCACCATCTGCGCGAAGAGGCGAGCGCGATCTCGATCCTCTCGCCGAAGGAAGACGACGCAGACGTTGCCGAGGATCGCGGCGAGGGGGATGGCAGCGACGGGGATGGCGAACACAACGCCTGAGCAGGGCGGCGGCCTGCCGCTGCTGTTCCTGGTGGGCAACACCGCGTCAGGCAAGAAGCAGGCGGCCTTGGCAGTCGCCGACGCGCTGCCGGTCGAACTGCTGTCGCTTGATTCGATGAAGGTCTACCGCGGCATGGACCGCGGGACCGACAAGCAGTGGCCGACCCGCTTCCGCCTCACGAACCTCGCCGATCCGCGCGACCGATTCTCGACCGGCGACTGGGTGCGCGCGGCGCAACAGGAGGTTTCCGCGATCCGTGCCACGGGCCGGATCCCGCTTTTCGTCGGCGGCACCGGCCTCTATCTGCGCGCGCTCCTCCGCGGCCTCTCCGAGATTCCGGCGATCCCGCCGGAGATTCGCAGCGCGGTGGCGGCTGAGATCGAACGTGACGGATCGGTCTCGACCCACGCACGGCTCGCCGCGCTCGACCCCACGATCGCTCTGCGCCTCCATCCAAATGACCGCAAGCGCATCGTGCGCGCTCTCGAGGTTGTGCGGGCGACGGGTCAGCCGCTGTCGTGGTGGCAGGAGCACGGCACGCGCGTGCCGATCGCCGGTCGCGCGATCGTCGTCGGCATCCGCTACGAGCGCGCGACGCTGCATCGCCGGATCCGCGAACGGGTGGCGCGGATGTTCGCAGAAGGGCTGATTGAGGAGGTGCGAGCCCTCGCCGCGGAGGGGGCGCTCGGGCCGGTCGCTGGACTCGCGATCGGCTATCGCGAAGTGGTCGAACTGCTGCAGGAGTCGGGCGCGCCGGATGGAGCGGCGCAGGAACGCTGCGCGCAACGTGTCGCGAGCGACACCACGGCGTTCGTCCGCCGCCAAGACAACTGGTTTCGCCAGTTCGCGGAGATCGCCTGGATCGATGCCGAACCGACGAATGACGACGCGCCGCAGTCCGTGCCACGGCGCGTCATCGATACGTTCCAGCGGTCGCTCACCGAGCAGTCGTCGCGGAGCGTCTGAGCCCGCGCGATGTCGGTCGATCCGTCACTGGCCGATCCGTCACTCGAGGTTGGGATCGTCCCAGTCGTAGTTGAAGAAGTGGCGGTCGACGCCGCGGTAGACGTCGGTGGCGTCGCGCTTGATGACGTACCAGTAGCCGCGGAGGTTGTTCTTCCACCACGTGCCGTTGCCCTCGCCGCCATTGGTCGAGCCGCAAGCGGCTGCGAGCGAGGCCAAGAGGGCTGCACAGAACAAGTTGCGAACGTTCTTCATGAAGGCGCCGCTCCGAGTCATGGATCAGACAGGTCATGGATCAGACAGGTCATGGATCAGACAGGTCATGGGTCAGACAGGTCATGGGACTTGCCCAGACCCTTCCCCGCACCAGTTTCGGTCCGCGATCGGACCGGCGCCTGTAGCAGGAAGGGGCGGGATGGTATCGCGACCCCGAACGATTTCCAGAGGGCGACACGCTCCAGCAATGCGGTGGGGAGCCGGGCGTCAGCCACCCGCCGGCCGCGCCGGGAGCTCCCCAGACGCGCGCAAGCTGGCGAGCCACTCGACTAGGAGCGGCTCGAGCTCGACGCCTCGATCGCCGGTGCGGCTGAACACGATCTTCCCGGCCGGCCCGACCACGATCGTGACCGGGATCTGGGTGAGGCCAAGCTCCTTGGCGGGCACCGAGTCCCACTCCTTGCCCGAGCAATCGACGGGGAACTTGACTCCCGACTTCTCGAGCTCCGCCAGCAGCTTCCCCCGATCGCGATCAAGCGAGATCCCGATCGGCAGCAGGGCCGGGTCACGCAGAGCCTTGCAGGCACGCGCAAGGCTGGCGAGCGCTTCACGCGCGGCCGTCGCCTCGACGTTGAACGCCAGCACCACGACCAGCTTTCCCCGCCACGCGGCCTGGTCGATCACCGCGTCCGAGAGGTCGCGCAGTTCGATCGAGGGAAACGGGCGGCCCGGCTGAATGCGCACCTGGCGACAGAAACCGTCGAGCGCGTCGACCGCATTGATGACCAGGGCGTCGCCGGCCGCGTCGGCACGTGCGCCGTAGATCTCGCGCAGGGCTTTCAGGCCATCCTCATCGCCGAGCTTGAGCAGGATCTCGCCGGCATTCACCGCCGCGAGCCCGGCGACGACGCTGTCCTTTGCATGCGCGGCGACGTCGCGCAACACGTCGATCGCCTCGCGGTCGCGCCTCAGACCGCGCCACAGCACCTGGGTGGCCATGAACACCCGCGCCGCGGCGGCGACATCGGGTTCGGCGACTTGGTACCGCCGGACGAATTCGCCGATCCGCGCAAGCTCGGCCCGCAAGGTCTGCCGGCGCCGTTCCTCCTCGGGAAGCTCACGCAACTTCACCAGCTTCGGCGTGAGGTCGTCGGTGATCTGCTGCCACTCGCGTTCGGCAGTCGACAGATCGTCGGCGCTGGGCACGTCCTGTGGCGCGGCGGCCGGATCCGGCGCGGCGGTTGCATCGCCCGGCGCGGCCGCCGGAGGGCCGGCGACAGCGGCCGATGCCGCGAACGCGTCAAACACGAGCGCGCCAACCGAAACGGCGAACGCCGAACGCAGAAGTGAGATTCGAATGCGCGTCAAGAACATCGTGCGACGGACCTCTCGAGCGAGGGACCCCATGAGCGATGGCGCGCAGTCTACGATGGGGCGCGCCGCATGAAACGGACCCTCCCGCTCCTGATCGCCCTGGCGACGATCGCCCTGCTCGCTACGGCGTTCTGGCCCAAGCGTGCGCCCGCTCCCGCCGTTCCGGCGCTGCTCGAACCGTTCGAATTCGCCAACACGCTCCCCGCGATCCACCCGCCGCTCGAAGCGCTCGCCGCCGACGTGCTCGCCGACCCGGTGCAGCGCACGGCGGCGCGGATCGAGTGGGGCCCGCCCGATGTGATGTATTGGACGTGCCGCCACCTCCCGGCCGACCGGCCGCGACTGGCCGCGCTGCTGATGGCGCGCTACGAACGGATCGTCATTGGCTCGCCGCTGCTCGCCCAGCGACTCATCGACGCACTTGGCGCGGTGCAGGACGCGTCGGCGATCCCGTTCCTGCTGCGCGTCGCGGAACTGGCGCCGCCGGAAGAGGAGCACCTCCAACTCTCGGCGATCCGCGCGCTCGCGAAGTTCCCCCGCGATGAGACGATCGTCCTGCTGTTCACGCGACTCTCCGCCGATCCGCGGCGAAGCGTGGCCGCGGCCGCGCTGCAGGAGGTCGTGCGCAGCGAGGACTTCGGCACGCCGCAGGCCATGAACGACCTGCTCGCGATGTACGACGGCGGCGACGCCATCCCGCTGCTGCAGCAGGTCGGTCGCCGCCGGTTGGTCGACTGCGCCGATGCGGTGCTGCGGCACCTCGACTCGCCGGCGCGGATGGTCAAGCAGAACGCAATCTTCGCCTTGCTCGCGATCGCCCATTCCCGCGGCAGCGAGGAAGCGGCGCGCATGCTCGACAACGGCGACGAATCACGCCTGGTCGAGGTGCTGACGCTGTTTCGCGATGCGGGGGCGTTGCTGCCGCTGGAACGCGCGCGAAAGCTGATCGACCACCCGCAGGGCGAGGTGCGGAAGCAACTGGCGGTCGCGTTGGGCGCCGGCGCGGGCACGCGCGAGGACGCCGCGGTCGACGCGCTCCTCACCCGTCTGGCCGGCGACGCCGATCCGGTGGTGGCGGCCACGGCGTGCGAGCATCTCTATCGGCGCGGGCGCACCGAAGCGGTTCAGCCTTGGCGCGACCGGCTCGCGAGCGGGCGGGGAGCGGCGCTGCGCGAGGCGGTCACGTTCACATGCGAGATCCTGCGCGACCCCGTGGCGCCAGAACTGGTGCGAGCCCGGCTCGACCACGAGGAACTGCCAGGAGTCGAACTCGGAAATCTGCTGGCGGGCCTCCGTTTCTACGCCGATCCCACGGATGCGCCGCGCTTCGTTCGGCGCATCCTCGCGGCGGGAACCCCCGCCGACAGCCGCGCCGGCGAGCGAACCTGGCTTTCCGAACTGGCTTGCGCCCATGTGCAATCTCTCGGAGCCGCCGTCGGGCCGGCGCTCGCCGAGGCGGTTCGCGTCGCGACCACGCCGCACGCCACGTTGTCGGCGCTCGATGCCCTGCGCGGCGTGTTGAAGGGGATGGCGCCGGCGGATCAGACGCGTTGCGCCGAGCAGCTCTTCGCGGTGATCCGCGACGCGAAGGCGCCACTCGTGCTCCGCCGCGAGGTCATCGACACGATCCCGTGGTTCGACGACGCGGCGCTCGGAGAGCAATTGTTCGCGCTGCGCAAAGAAGTCGAAGAGCACGCCCTCGCGCAGCGCATCGTGCACCTCTACGCCAGCTTCTTCTGACGCAGCGGTCCGGTTTCAGTCCCGCCGCCACTGGCGGACGACGATCCAGGTCGAGTTCGCGCCGTCGGGCACCTCCTCGAGCAGGAGGTTTTGCGGTGACGGCGAGCCGTCTTCCGGACGCGCTCGCAGGCCGGCATGCGTACCGTTGTCGCCTTGCAACAGATTGCCGGCGTCGCTGCCGAAGAAGAGCGCGAGCGATGTCGAATGTTGATCCGCCGGCCACGCCCAAAGCTCGAACTCGAGGCCGAGCCCCGGCTCGCTCGATGGGTCGGCGGGTTCGCGCACGATCGGACGATCGAGCTGGTTCAGCAGACGTACGTGGAACAGGTAGTCGCCGGCCCGCCATAGATCGCGCTCGCTCGCCACGACGCGCTCGAGGCCCAAGAGCCGCCCCTCGTCGACCAACCTGCCCAAGAATGCGAAGCTGCGTGGTGTGCCCGACTTCGGTTCTTTGCCGGCGCGTTCGAACTGTGCTTCGAGGATGCGTTCCGCTAGCGAGCGCGCGCGGACTTCGCGTTCGTGCTGTGCACGGCCCTGCGCGGCGACCGCAGCGACGCGCCAGACGATCGCGATGACCAATGCTGCGAAGAGGATCTGGATGCCGTGGCGCACAAGGTGCTCCGGTCGCGACGTGAGGTCGGACGCGTCAGGTCGGAGGGATGAAACGTACGGCGATGAAGACCAGCCAAAACATGCCAATCGCCAACAGGCCGAGATCGTTCGCCCCAACGGCGAACGCGGCGACTGCGGGGATCATCGGCAAGCGGGAGAGCAGCAGCCGCGCAAACGCGGCGATCGGCACGGCACCGGGTGCACCGGGCCGGAACAGGAGCAGCGCGCGGCGCAGCGAATAGAGCTGCCAGATCGCGACGAACAGGGCGATTGAGGCCGAGTCGAACATGAAGAGCGCGAGGAGCGCGGAGGCGGCGACGGCGGCGAACGACAGCACGACGCCAAAACGGATGCGTCGGATCCGCGGCGCACGATCCTCTTCGTGGGCGACGAGCGAGGCGCCGATGACGTAGGCGACGTGGCAGGCGGCGAACGGCAGCGCCGCGGCAAGCCCCAGTCGCAGGCCGACGATCGCGACCGCGCCGAGCGCGAGGTTGCCGCCGCGGATGAGGCCGAGGAGCAGCGGGCCGACGACGCCGTTGCGCCGAAGCGGTGAGTGGTAGGCGGCAATGCAGAGGGCAAGCGCCGCGGCGACCCGCGGGCCGTCCGTCGAGGACGGCAGCAGGACCAGCGCGAGCGCGGGCCCGCCGACCAGGAACGCGATCGCCAGGAACAACGCGGCGGCCGGCGCGATCGTGCCCGACGGCAGCGGACGCTGCGGTCGCGTGGTCGCATCCTCCACCCGATCGACGAACGCGTTCAGCGCCATGCCGCCGCAGAAGAGCAGCAGCGAGATCGGCACGAGCGGCAGCAGCCGCGGCGCTCCACCCGGAGCGGCGACTGCAAGCGCGACGCCCGCTGCGAGGTCGGCGACCACCGTCGGCGCCAAGGAGAGGCGCAGGAGCTGGCCGTACGCGAGCAGGCGTTGCTTCACGCGCGGTCGCTCACCAGGAGATGAACCGGCGCAGGTCGTTGTAGGTCACGAACAAGAGGAGCGCGAGCACCAGCACCAGCCCGACCAGCTGCGAGAACCCCATCACCTTGTCGCTCACCGGCGACCCCTTCACTTTCTCGACCAGCAGGAAGAAGAGGTGGCCGCCGTCGAGCACCGGGATCGGCAGCAGATTGAGGAACGCGAGGTTCAGCGACAGCACCGCCAGGAAGAAGAAGAGCGTCGCAATCCCCGATTCGGCGAACGAACGCGAGACGTAGGCGATCGTGAGGATGCCGGAGAGGTTGCTGGCGCTCACTTCGCGCACCAGGATCTTCTTCAGCGTCAGATAGACGTTCTTCAGCATGTAACCGGCGGAGGAGACGCCGACGCGCACGGCTTCGGGCAACGGGTAGGAGCGCTCGACCATCGCGATCGTCGGCACCAGGCCGAAGACCACCGGCGGCTGCTCCACGCGCGGAGTCACGGTCACCGACGTCTCGCGGCCGTCGGCGTAGAGCAGCGTGAATTCGAGCGGCAACGCGCTCCCGTCCGGGCTGGCCGGGACCGCCTTGTCGACCCGCTGTTTGATCTCGGCCCAGTTGGCGACGGCGACCTGGTTCACCTTGACGATCTCGCCGCCGCTCTCCATGCCGGCCAATGCCGCAGGGAAGTCGGAAACGACCCGAATGCGGCGGCCCGGCGGTTCGAGCATGAGCGCGATATCGGTCGCGAGCGCGGCGTCGAAGCCGGCCGGCAGCGCGAGCTCCAGCAGCGCGCCGTCGCGCCGCACCAGCAGCCGTGCCTGCCCGCCTAACGCTCCCGCCTGCGCGAACGCTGCCGCCATCTCGTCCGCGTCGCCGATCGCGGCGACGATCGTCGCGGGACCTTCGCCTTCCTTGCGGGCGATCGCGATCAGTTCGTCGTCGACGCGCGCCAGATCTGACGCCGCCGCGCGGCCACGCAGCGCCTTGACTCGTGACTGATAGGGCTTGATCCCGACCACGCAGGTCGGCAACTCCTGCTTCGTCGGCTCGACCACGACATCGCGCTCGCCACCGGCCCGATCCGCGACGCGCAACGTGACCGAGGTCCGCTTGTTGTCGATCCGGCGCGGCTCGAACGCATCGACATCGGCGAGCGGCACGCCATCGAACGCGACGATGCGCTCGCCTTTCTTGATGCCCGCGCGCGCGGCTGGCCCGTCCTGATCGACGTCGAAGGTAGCGGCGAGCGACGGCGCGACTCCGATCACGTAGCGCCCCTGGGCGCGGTCGAACTCAGGTTGGACGGCGACCTGCTGCGTACGCGGCGCGCCCTCAGGACCGGTGCGGAGGAACTCGATCACGACGCCGTCGGCGCCCGACAGCGCCACCTCGGCGATCACGTCGTTGAAGTCGTCCGCTCGATGCCCGTCGATCGCGAGGACTTCATCCCCCTTCTCGATCCCGGCTTTCCAGGCGGGCCCGCCCGGTTGCACCGAGCCAATCGTCGTGCTGTGGAACTGCACGCCGACGGCGAGCACGATCGGCAGCGCGATCACTGCGAACAGCAGGTTCATCACCACGCCGGCGACGTAGATCGCGAAACGCTGCCCGACAGTCTTGCTCGGGAGGTCGGTCCCGTCGCCCTGCAGCGAGTCGCCGGGGTTGTCGCCCGCCATCTTCACGTAGCCGCCGATCGGGATCAGGCCGAGTCGGTACTCAGTGTCGCCGCGCTTGAAGCCGAACAGGCGCGGCCCGAAGCCGATCGCGAAGGCCTCAACTCGGACGCCGCACTTCTTGGCCACCAGGAAGTGGCCGAGCTCGTGGACGAAGATCACCAGGCCGATCCCGCCCGCGGCGAGCAGCCAGAAGCCGAGGCTGCCCGCGGCGTTCGAAAGCCACTGCCCGACGTTCGCGAGCACGATCAACGGCAGCATGCAGTGGCCTCCGCTCGCGCTGCCTGATCGGCCGCGAGAACTTGCTCCAACGTCGGCTCAGCGACGTGCGGGACATGGTCAAGAGCTGCCTCGACGGCGGGGGCGATGCGGTCGAACGGCAGCTCGCCGGCGAGGAACGCGGCGACCGCGACCTCATTGGCAGCGTTCAACACGGCACCCGCAGTGCCACCCTCGCGAGCCGCTCGGAAACCCAGTGCGAGGCCGGGGAATCGCCCGAGGTCGGGCTCCTCGAACGTGAGCGACTTCCAGCGCGCGAGGTCGAAGTAGTTGTCCTGCGTCACGCTGCGTTCCGGGTAGGCGAGCGCGAAGCGGATCGGCACCGCCATGTCGGGGACGCCAAGCTGCGCTAGGATCGAACCGTCGACGAACTCGACCATCGAGTGGACGATCGACTGCGGGTGGACGACGACCGTGATCTGTTCGGGTGGCAGGGAGAAGAGCCAACGCGCTTCGACCACTTCGAGCGCCTTGTTGAGCAGCGTCGCCGAGTCGATGCTGATCTTGTCGCCCATGTTCCAGGTCGGGTGGCGCAGCGCCTGCGCCGGAGTCACGCGCGCGAGCTCGGCCGCCGGGGTAGTGCGGAAGGGGCCACCCGAGGCCGTCAAGAGGATCCGCCGCACCGACCGCAGGGGCTCGCGGTGGAGGCATTGGAAGATCGCGCTGTGTTCGCTGTCGACTGGAAGGATGCGCACGCCGGAGTCAGCGGCCGCGCGAGCGAGCAGCGGCCCCGCCATCACCATCGATTCCTTGTTGGCGAGCGCGAGGTCGGCTCCGCGACGGACCGCGGCGAAGCTCGCGGCGAGGCCGCGCGCGCCGGTGATCCCGTTCATCACGATGTCGGCGGGGATCTCCTCGACCATGCGAGCTGCCGCATCTTCGCCAGAGAACACGCGGATCGCGCGCCCGTGGAGCGCCTTGCGGGCGGCCTCTCCGGCGGCGCGATCGGCGATCGCCACCGCGTCCGGCGCCAGTCGTTCGACCTGCGCGAGGAAGGCGGAGCCGCCGCGCCCCGACGCCAGGCCGGCGACACGATGGGTGGCGACGAGCTCGCCAAGCACCCGTTCGGACGTGGTGCCGATGCTGCCGGTCGAACCGAGGAGATGGACGCGCCTCATGCCGGGAGGATGATAGTGCCGCGCCGCGTGCGTCGAACGATCGAACCGCGGATCGTAGTTTCGGGGGGGGCGTGAACACGAGGAGCCGCGATTGCGGCACGACCTGAATGAGCGGTTCTGCGCGCGTTGCGGTTCGCCGCTCGCCGATCGCGCGATCGAGGGGAGGCTGCGTCGAGCCTGCTCGTCGTGTTCGCACGTCGTCTGGATCCACCCGACGGTCGGAGCGGTCGCTGCGGTGGTCGAGCGCGGGGAACTGCTGCTGATCCGGCGCCGCATCGAGCCGTTCCGCGGCCACTGGACGATGCCGGCTGGCTACGTCGAGATCGACGAGACGCCGGCCGCGGCCGTCACTCGGGAGGTGCGCGAGGAGACCGGCCTCGAGGTCGTGGTTGAAGAGTTGCTCGACGTCGTGTGCAACGATGACGATCCGCGCCGGCGCGGGCTGGTCGTCGCCTACCTGGCGCGCCCGGTGGGTGGGCGACTGCTGGCCGGCGACGACGCCGAGGAGGCGCGTTTCTTCCGTTTCGGAGCGTTACCGGAGGATCTCGGGTTCGCCAACAATCGTTGGCTGATCGAGCAACTTCGCCGGCGGGGGCTGGTCGGGAGCGACGAGCCTTGAGAGAACATCGGGCGGCCTGGATCCACCGCACGCTGCTGTGCGGCGCGGGTGTCTTCGCTTGCGTGGCGCTGTCGGGTCGCGCGCAAGAGGTGTCGCCGGACGTGTCGCCGGCCGACGGTGGTTCACTGCAGGCGCTGCAGGCGGAGCTGGCCGAGGCGATCGCGCGCGGGCACAGCGACGAAGCGGAGGATCTGGCGCGTCAGGCGCTGCGCGAGGCGCGCGCAGCGGCGGCGGCGGCGGCGGCGACAACGACCGTGACGCCGGCCGCGATCGAGCTCGAGCTCGCAATCATCCTGGTCGAGCGCGCGATCGAGCTTGAAGCGACGTCGGATCTCGGGTTGTCGCTGCGGCGTGGCGTCCTGGAGCAGGCGCTCGAGCACTTCTCCCGCGCGGCCGATGCTCCCCTGCACTTCGCCGATGGGGTGATCGGCGTGGCGAGCTGCCAGGTGCGGCTCGAGCGGGAGGTCGAGGCGGAAGCGACCCTTCGTGACGCGCTCGCCGCGCTACCGGTGGGGGCGGTGCGCCGCTCCGATCGCTTGCGGCTGGTCAGTGAACTGGTGCGCTTCCTCACCTTGCGCACGCGGGTCGACGAGGCGCGCGCAGAGATCGAGAGCGCTGCCGCGCGCGGCGAATTCGGAGTGGCAGAGCGAGCCCTTGAAACGCTGCGGATTGCCGCACTCCGTGGCGAGGCGGCGAGTGCGCCGGCGCTGGCGGAAGCCGCCGCGGAAGCGGGCGCAGACGGTTTCGAGGTTGCGTTCCTGGCGTGGGAGGCACTCGGAAGCGGCGCGTTCGAAGCGAAGCTCGCGCTCTATTCACGATTGCACGAGAAAGTCCCCGACGCGATCGACTACCTCTACTACCGCGGGGCAACGCGACTCGCGATGGGGGCGGGGCGCGACGCGATCGGCGACCTCGAGCGTTGCGTCGATGCGCCGGTTTTCGGCGATCGCGCACGCGCCAACCTTGGCAAGGCGTTGCTGCAAGCGGGTCGCAGCGACGAGGCGCTCGCCTGCTTCACGGTCGTGCTCGAGAAGCGCGGGGAGCTGACCAAGGAGGCGCTTGAGGGACTCGTCGGCGTCGCTGTCGCGCGCGCGCGGGGTCGCCGATACGCCGACGCTCTCGTGCTCTACGAGCAGGTGTTGGCCCGCGATCCGCAGAACGTCTGGGCTCACATCGGCGTGCCGCTCTGCCATCGCTCGCTCGGCGACCTCGATGCGGCAGCGCGGAGTTACGAAGCGGGGTTGGCGGCGTTGCCAGACGAAGCGCAACTGATGAACGACTACGGTCTGCTGCTTCACGCTCGCGGCGATCGTGCAACGGCTCGCCGACAATTCGAGCGAGCGCTCGGGTCGGGTTCGGCGGATGGAGGGGAGAATCTCGGAATCTTCGCGCTGCGCGACGATCGAGACCCGCGCACCGCAGCCGACTGGTTCGCGCGAACGCTCGCGCTCGACCCCACGCGAGCACGAGTCCGCTTCTATCGGGAGCTCTGCCTGACCGAGCTCGGCGCGTCTCGGTGAATGCCCGACGCACGCGATCGGCCCGCGGTGTCGATCCGCCGAAGAGTCGCATCACGTTGGCGTTTCGTTGACACTCCACCGAGGGCCGCCTAGCCTTCGCAAGCCGTTGCAGGAACGAGCTTTGGCCGAACTTCGCACGCCGTCGAGCCGGCGCGTCAGCCGGCAACTTCAGCCCGGTCACCCTCCCCGCCGGAGAACTTGATGATTCGCTCGGCAATCGTGAGCGTGGTACTCGTCGTTGGTGCGGTCGCGCAGGACAGTCCACCCGCGTCGGTGTTAGGGGCGAGCAATCTCGACAAGTTCGCGAAGATGGTGCGCACCTACTACGCGGATCTCGCGAACGACAATTGGAAGAACGCCAACAAGGAACTGACCAAGCTCGTCGCCGAAGTTGGCAAGGTCTCGAAGGCGGCGAAGATCGCCGATCCGTTGCTGGCGCTCGACGATTGGCGCGCGATCATCCAGCGCGGGCTCACACTCGAAAAGCCCAGCGCCACGATCACCGGTCGCGGCGAATTGAAGCTCGTCGACATTCCGAGCCCGATTGACACCGGCGACTACGAAAAGGAGTTGAGCGGAGTCTTCAACAACCGGCTGAAAGCGCTCGTTTCGGTCCCGAACGACTTCGCGAAGGTCGCCTACCCGGTCATCCTCGGTCTCCACCCGACGGACGACGAGGTGAAGAGCGCAAAGGATCTCACCAAGGCCAAGGCGATCGAAGAGAAGGTCCGGGATTGGGCGACTGCAACCTACTCGAAGGCGCTGCTGGCGAAGGCGATCGTGATCTGCCCGATCATGGATGTGGCGGTCCGCAGCAAAGACAATGTCTCTTGGTCGCGTCCGCGCTGGGACGCTGACAATGGCGTTCTTTGGGCTCTGACCGCGCTGAGCGAGTGCATCTTCAAGAACGCCAACTACGACTCGTCGCGGATCTTCGTCGATGGCAGCGGCTCCGGTTCAGCCGCTGCGCTGCTGTTCTGCTCCCGCTTCGCCGGATTCCAAACCGGCGCGATCGTCCGCGGTGGAGCGCCGGAACGGATTGACTTCGCGAATTGCCGCGGCACTCCGATCCTATTCGTCGGCGCCGAGAGCAAGGGGTTTCACGACGAATGGAGCGGACAGGAGGGATTCGCCATCGAGCATCTCGATGCGCTCGACGACGCGACCCTCACGGCGTGGATGACCGCTCACCCAAAGGACTTCGCGCCGAAGAAAGTCGCAATCGTCTGCGACGAACTCAAGTTCGCGGCGAGCTATTGGCTGCGCGTGACCGACGAGGACGCGACCCTCGAGAAGATCGGGTTGAAGATCGACGCGGCGATCGACAGCGAAAAGAACGAGATCACGGTGGTCACCAACGAGAAGGTGAAGAGCTTTGACCTGTTCCTGAACGATCGCCTGATCGACCTGGCGAAGCCGGTGAAGGTGATCCATCGCTACGCCGCCGAAGGTGACGCGGTGAAGGAGCGGGTCCGGTTCAATGGCCCCTTGAAGCGGATCCTTGAGGACGCCCTCAAATGGTCCTATTCAGTGACGTTCTGCAACACTGGCGAAGTCTATGTCGCGAGCATCAGCGTCGACCTCGGACTGAGCTGAGGCCGGACGCCGTCGCACCGAAAGAGAGAGCGTGCTCTTCGCGTACTGGGTGACTGCCTTCTTGTCCGGTGCGGGCGTTCTCGTCGTGGAGATGACGGCGCCACGGGCGTTGGCGCCTTGGTTTGGGCAGGCGCAATTCGTCTGGACCAACGTGATCGGTCTGGTGCTGGCGGCGTTGGCCATCGGCAGCATGGTTGGCGGACGGCTGGCCGATCGGCGCCAGAGCCCGATCCTGCTGGCGTCGCTGCTCCTCGCTGCCGCAACGCTGGTCGCAGTCTCCGCTTGGCTCCCCGGACCGGTTGCGCGGGCCGTGCTGCCGGCGCGCCTGCCACTCGAAGCGGCGTACCCATTCCTGCAACGCGGATCGTTCCTGGCCACGTTGATCTGCTTTGTGCCTCCGGTCCTGTTGCTCGGCGCAGTCCCACCATTCCTGGTCCGCTGCGCAGCGACGCGAATTGAAGGACTCGGACGCATGAGCGGCATGCTCTACGGAGCCGCCACGCTCGGCTCAATCGCCGGGAGCTTCGCCACCAACGATCTGCTGTACGAGCGATTCGGCACGCGCGGTACCTTGCTGTTGGCGGCGGGACTGATCGCGATGGCGGCACTTCCGCTGCTCTTCGCGGCACGCCGTGCGCGGGCAGCGGGCGCGGCTGCGGCAACGATTCCTTTCCTGCTGCTGATGCTGCCGGAATCACGCGCCGCACCGGAAGGTGCCGCGTTCGGCGAGCTCGTGGCCGCTGTCGACAGCCGGTACCAGCATCTGGAGATTCGTCGGCGCGACGACCTCGGGGTGGGAGCGCGAGTTCTCGCCATCGACGAGGGGCACGACTCGTTCCAGTCGTTGACGCCCGCCGAGGGGGTCCTCACCGGGGGGTTGTACTACGACTATGTGAACTTGCTCGCGCTCGATTCCATCTGCGACGGCCGGCTTCGCGTCGCGATCCTCGGGCTCGGCGCGGGCACTCACGCCCGGCAGCTATTGGCACTGGTCGGTCCGCGCTGCAGATTGACGATCAGCGGCGTTGAGCTCGACCCAGGTGTCGTCGCCTTGGGACGGGCGCACCTCGACCTGCCCACGGACCCGCGATTGACGATCTGGACCGATCTCGACGCGCGCACGTTCGTCGACCACAGCTTGGCGACGTTCGACCTCATCCTGGTCGACTGCTACGCCCGACAGTCCTTCGTCCCGCCGCACGTCGCTTCACGCGAGTTCTTCAGCGCCGCGCGTTCGCGGTTGGCGCGCGGCGGCACCCTCGCACTGAATGTCTTCGGCTACGGCGCGCACGACCCGGTGTCGGAAGCCGTCGCCGCCACGCTCGCAACGCAGTTCGACGAAGGCGTCGTTGTGGCATCGCTCCCGCGCACGTCGAATCAGTTGGTGTGGGGGCGCTACGGTGCGCCACTGCGCACGCCCGCTACTTGGGATTCCGGCGGATGGCCCGACGAACTAGTGGGGCTCGCCGCCAAGCTGGCCACGCCAGGCCAGTGGTTCCGCCGCCGGCATCGAGCTGCGGACCGGATCGTCCGCGACGACGACGGCTGGTTCGACGCGCTGCAGGAAGCTCGTCTAAAAGCACGAGCCGAGTGCATGCTTCGCAGCGGCGGGGCGCCGCCGTGAGCTTCGCGACTCAAGTGTTCGCGGCCGACCTCGGCGACGTTCGGGCGCTGGTGGCGGCCGGAGAGCTCGACACGGCGCTCGAAGCGCTGGCGTCGGATCCTGCACCCAACAACGATGCCGTGCTGTACCGCGCCTTCCTGGAGCGACAGCGGGGGTGCTACGACGTGAGCGAGCAGGTCTTGACCCATCACCTCGCGGCCGGCGGCGAACCTGCGCCCGCGCTGCTACTGCGGGCCGAAACGCGCTGGTTTGCGGGGAACCTAGAGGGCGCGGCACGGGACTTCGTCGCGGCGGCAGACGCCGCTGCCGCGACTGGCGACGCCCGGCTTTCGGGTCGTATCGAAACTGATCGCCAAGTGCTCAGAGAGCAGCGCGATGAACTCGCCGAGGTCTCACGCGCGGCGGATTCGCTTGCGATCTGCTGGGGACTCGGGACGATTCTCCTCGCGGTGTCTCTAGCGCTCACTCTGGCGCTGGCGGCTCGACCGCGCGTCTGAGTCGATCGCGCTGAACGCATCGGTTCGTCCGGGCCTGCTTCGTCAACTGAGGTTCATGAATGCAGCTGGCCCGTCCCGGTGTTCACCGGAACGGGCCAGCGCTGCTGATCCAGAATCGTTCCCGCGCGTCCTCTCAGAGAATGTCGAGAATCTCCGAGAGAGCAGGCACCTTCGCGCGATAGTTCGCATCTACCGAGAAGACCGAGTTCCACGGCAACTGGGTCTTCTCCGCGATGATGCCAAGAGCAACTGCGGCGAAACCACGCGCCTGCGGCTGCTTCGACTTGTTGCGGAGGATCGCCAGCAGTGGCTCGACTGCGCTGCGGTCGCCGATAAGCCCGAGCGCCTGCGCCGCGGACGCCGACTCCGACTGAGTCTCGGCCGCCTGCAGATAGTCGACGAGCGTTTGCACCGCGTGCGTATCGCCCATCAGGCCAAGCGCCCGCGCGAGCTGCAACCGGTACTTCGGCTCGAGGCCCTTCGTCGTGATCAGTGAGCGGAACGACTCCGCCTTTGGCGTCGCACGCATCAGTCCGAGCGAAACAGCGATGTAGCCCTTCAGCGCCTGATCCTTCGAGTCCTCGAACTTGATCCAGAGGTCATCACCGCCGAGCCTGTAATCGAGCAGCCCGACGCCAATCGCCATCGCACCCTGATAGGACGGGTTGCTGGTCTGATTGAAGGCCTCGAGGATTTTCGCCTGTGCCAGCGGCTTCACTTCCGGCGCGAGTTTCGGATTGCGGGCATACACCGCGAGCCCAAGCGCCCCGAACGGCTGGTGGGTGATGCGCTTCGGTTGAGTCAGCTCGCGGAGGAAAAACTCACGCAGCTTCGTGTGAATCGCCTCATGCTTGGTCGGATCTTCGTCGCGCGCACCGATCTCGGCGAGCGCCATGATCGAGAAGTGGCGAGTCTGGTCGTCGTTCCCCTTCGCCACCGCGTTCATCAGAGCGTCGATCGCGCCGCCAGCCTGATCCTCGTCAAGTGAAGTGAGCATGCCGATGCAGATCGCTAGCGAGCGGCGCAGGTCGTTGTCAGCCTTGTCGTCGTTGAAGAGCGGCAGGATCTTCGTGCCGAGGACCTGACGTGCTGCCGGGGACCCGGGCTTCTCGCGATTCAGCCGTCCGAGCGCGATCGGAGCCTGCGCCCGAACGTAGATGTTGAGAGAACGGTCATCCATGCAGCCGAGCAGGAAAGTGACGATCTCCTCGTGGCGCTGCGGCATCATCCCGAGCGCGAGGATCGACATCGCCTTCACGTCGAGCTGAGATGCCAACGTCTGGTCCGCGACGAGCTTCTTCAGATCGTCAATCGCCGCGTCGGCTTCGAGCATGCCGAGCGCTGCGGCCGCGAAGCCGCGCACCATCGTCTCGACACCGGCCGTCTGGCCGGTTAGCTGCCGACCTTCGGTGTCATCCTTCAGCAAGTGCAGCAACGTCGGAACAGCGTCCACGCGGCCAAGGACGCCCATCGCCAGCGTCGCCGATTCGCGAGCGGTCTTTTCCTTGTGCCCGAGCGTCTTGGTGAGGACCTTCAACGCATCCTCAGCGTCCTCCTGCCGAAGCGTGCGACCGATCGCCAATGCTGCGGAGTCGACGATGTCAGGATGCGTCTCGTCCAGCGCTTCAATGAACGCCGGGATCATGGCGTCCTTCACTTCGGTCGGCGTGGGGCGGTTGACACCGCTGGCCTCAGCCTTACTGGACCGTCCGGTGATGAAACCGAGTCCGCCCGACGTGACCGAACTCTTCCCAAGTCGCGCCTTCAGATCAAGGAACGGATCCTTGTTGTGCTCCCACCAGAACTCCCAGCGCTCGAAACCTTCACCGCTGGCACGACGGCCACCGAGGCCTCCCGTGGAAGGACGCATCCCAGCGCCACCGCCACCGGTCGTCGGCCCCGTCGGAGCGCCGCCAGTCGTCGGCCCCTTCGCGCCACCCGTCGTCGGAGCGCCAGGACCCGGAGTTCCAGGACCACCCGGGTTTCCGGGCGGAGTCGTATCACCACCGCCGCCGAGATTCGGCGGGACAGTGTCGGTCGGTCCCTTGTAGTTGCCGCCGTGCGCCCAAGCAGAGGCACCGAACAGCATCATGAGGACCGCCGAGAGGCCGGACTTCAGCCACGCCTTCGACATGGGTCTCGATCTCCATTTTCTGTGATCAATTCGAGTGGTCACGAGCCGAAACGGACAGCCAACCTAGGCCCACGATCCGTCGCGATGCGAATCCACGGGTTTAGCAACGACCGTTCCGCGAACGAGACAACGGTCCCCGGGGAGATCCACGATCTTTCGTGCTCTGCGCGGGCCGCGGTGGCAGTTCGTTACCACCGCGAAACGTCTCGCAACGCATCCGGCTCAGTCGTCGTCGCCGTCCTCTGCGCCCTCGACGAGTCCAGGGTCCCGTTCTGGGCGAACTTCGACGCGCTCAACCGGCGCCGACGGCAGCCTGGCGACCGTGATCTTGATCTCTTTGACTTCAAGCGGAACGAAGTCGAGCGAAAACTCTTGGTCGACGTTGATCAACTTGCCGCTGCGCTTGATCGGGTTGAAGAGCAGTGCTCCCTCGAGCACGCGTCCGTCAACAAATTGAACTGCCACGCGCTCCGCATCGCACCCAGCGACCAACTGCTCAAGGATATTCGGGGCGCGCTTTTTCCTAGATGAACGCGACTCTCGCTCCTTGGCGAAGACGGCCAAAGCACCCTCCTTTTTGGTGGCATGTTACTAGAGCTTGGGCTTCCAGAAAGGATACCTACCGCCTGTTGGGCGAGCAAGCTCACGAGTCTCGTTTGCACTGCAAACCCGTCAAGCTTGCAACCAACCCACCCCTCATCCGTTACTCTGCCCGACCATCGCCCGTCCGCCCGGAGTCCCTCGTTCGAGGAATCCGTTCGGCCGATTGGTCGCACTCAAAGGGCGCGCTGCCGAACGCAAGAACGAGGCCCATGGCGAGCATGAACTCCGCAACCGGAATCTGGCTCATCGGTGCGGGTGGCGCACTTTCGACCACGGTGATCGTCGGTACTCGCGCGATCGTGCGAGGATTCGCAGATCGCATCGCGCTCGTGAGTGACCAGCCGCGCTACGCGCAACTTGGCCTGCCTGATCTTGACGCGCTGCGATTCGGCGGCCACGAGGTTCGTCCCACTTCGATTGTCGCGGCCGCTCGCGCCATCGCGATGGAGAACAGTTCTCTGCGCACAACCTGGATCGATGCGCTGGCGAACGACCTTGCATCCATCGACCCTGAGATCAAGCCGGGTGCGGCTACGGGCGGTGGGGGTGCGATCGAGCAAATCGCCGACCCTGCGCATTCCGTCCAATCCCGAACCGGTCGCGACTGCGTCGAACATCTCGCCAGCGATCTGCGAGAGTTCCGGCGTCGCCACGCGCTGCGAGAACTCGTCGTCGTCAACGTCGCGTCGACCGAACCGCCACCGAACGATCATCCTGCCCTGCATCAACTCGCAGAACTCGAACGAACCCTCGACCGCGATCCGCCCGCGACAATGCGACCGGGAACGCTCTACGCGTATGCGGCATTTCTCGCCGGCGCCGCCTTCGTGAACTTCACGCCTTCGGCGTCATGCCTGTGTCCTTCGATCGAGCAGTTCGCTCGGTCGAAAGGCCTGCCCTTCTTCGGCAACGATGGCAAGACGGGGGAGACGCTGGTCAAGTCCGGCTTGGCGCCAATGTTCCGCGCGAGGCGGCTCGAGGTGATGTCGTGGGTGGGCTACAACATCCTCGGTAATCGCGACGGCAGCGTTCTTGCTGATGAGGCCAACAAGCAGTCCAAGGTGGCGTCAAAGGACCGCGTCTTGTCGAGCATCCTCGGTAACCCGGTCAAGACTCGGGTTGGGATCGACTACGTGGAATCGCTCGGCGACAGCAAGGTCGCGTGGGACTTCATCCACTTCCGCGGCTTTCTCGGCCACCCGATGGCGATGCAATTCACCTGGCAGGGGTGCGACTCAATCCTCGCCGCTCCACTGGTTCTGGACTTGGCGCGCTTCGCGGCGCTCGCGCTCCGACGAAACGAGTCTGGACCGATGGATCACTTGGCAGCGTTCTTCAAGAGCCCGCTGCACACCGACGAGCACGATCTCTATTCGCAGATGGCCCGACTCGACGCATACGCGAGCCGCGCCGCGAGCTGAGCCCGCAATCGCACTAGCAGCCCGTTGGAAAACTGACCCGCGACTGAACTTCGCTGATCTTGGTTCGCCAACGCCAGTCGAGCGACGGGACGGCAGGCAATGGAGATCTCGGCGGACGCGGACTACTGCTCCGCTGACAACTTGAGCGCGCGGTCAAAGCGGTGCTCCTCACCACGACATTCTGAAGATTTCTGTCGAGATCTCGACCGCACGGACGAGGAGACGCCCGCCGCTGCGCTCGGCGGGATGGGCGCGCCGAGCGCGGCGTGTTGCTCGCGCTGAGTTCATGTTCTCCTTGGGAAACGCGGGTGGCCGGTTCGTGCCCTTGCGCCGAACGGTCGGTGGAGCCTCTTCTCCTAAGTTCAGGCGCAGGCGGCGCATCGGCGTGCGCGGTTCGCGGCGAGGCGTGCGGTGCGGGCGGCGCTTCTCGCGCTTGCGAGCTGGTCGGGGACGGCGGCACCGGTCCCGAAGTACATCTCGTCGGGCGTCTGACCGCGAAACGCGCAGTGGGGCAGGCGCGAGTTGTGCTCGGCGACATAGAACTCGACGAGCGACCGGACCTTGGCGAGTGAGTCGAGCGGATGCAGGTAGAGCCACTGGTGCTTGAGGCAGCGCCACCACGCTTCGATCATCGAGTTGGAGCAACGGATCTCGGTCTGGGCCAGAACGCGCTTCAAGAGCCCGGACGCGATCAACGCATCGACAGAGCCGTTCTTGTTCTCGACCCCGGCGTCGGCGAGCACGGTCGGTAATTGAGCGGAGCCGTGGACAGACTGACCGGCCTCGACGAGGACCGCGACCGTGTTGGCCGGTTCGAATCGGTCGAGCAGTCGCCACGCGAGGATGCGACGCGAGAAGTTGTCGATGACTGCGTGCAGGTAGACGCGGGTGTGGTCGAGGATGCGGATCAGCGTCGTATCAATGGGCCAGAGCTCGTTTGGCCGCGAAGCGCGAATCCCCACGCGGGGTTGCGCGGGGTGGACTCGAAGGCGATGCCGACGCCAGCCGCGCTGCACGACGAGCCGCGACCACGTCGTCGGCGACGCGAATACGGCACCGATACGTTGCGCGAGCACGGCGAGCCGGCTGGTCGGGACGTGGCGGTAGTCAGGCGAGGTCACGAGCGCACCGATCGTCGCCACCTCGGTCGGTGTCAACCGCTGCGGGGAGGAGTTCGGACAGGAAGACTGGTCCGCGAGCTGGCAGGCGCTGGCCGCGCTCCTCCAGGCGTGGAGCCGCGCGGCCGACAGGCCGAGGAGGGCGAGAACCCGCTGCAGGCCGAGCACCGATCGGGTGCGCTCGATGGCTCGCAGCAGCCGCGCCTTGTCGAGCGTCGGGACACGGAGGCGAGAGAGATCGGGCGCCAGCGTGCGCAGCAGGATGAAAAGCGCGCGCAAGACGGCGGTCAGGAGCTGGTTGCGCTTCTTGAGTCGCGCGACGCTACGGCGCAGCTCCGCGATGGAGGCATCTCCGTTTGCGGCCGCCGTGACCGAGCGGGGCGCTCGACGAAGCCAGCCTGCCATCGTGGACCTGGGCACACCGAGTCGGGTGGCGATCGTCGGATCTCTCGTCTCCTAGACGAGGTGGACGAGTCGATGGTCGTAGATCCGCAGGCGGCGATTTGGCTCCATCCCGTCAGATTCCGCCGGAGTGGGCGCCAAGGGAAGTAGGGGCGTGCCGCCCTGGGAGTCCTGGCCGTGTCGAGAGGTCGAACAGAAAGTTCAGAATGTCGCGAGGAGCGTCGCGGATCACGGGCGCTGTCAACCACCTCGCCGAGGTTCGCCTTTGCGTATCGATCGCTCGGCTTCCCGCTCTTCGTTTTGCGTTAACCACCATCCCGCTCTCCGAATCGAACGGAGAGTTCGAGAGAAGATCGGCCGTCCGGTTCGCCTGACATGGTTGGGCGTGCAATCGAATCACGGCGAACGGAGAGCACCGCGCCCTGAAACCGACGCCGCATCCCGGGGACACGTCGCGACTTGCGACGCCATGCGAGCGCTCGACGAGCGCCTCGCGTCAACCGATTCCGCGGAGAGCGGGCCAACTGGAGCGCGCATTGGCTCCCCGAGTGCTTCGAGAAAGCGAACTGCTCTCTGTTCGCATTTGGGGTGCGATCGGGCCCCCAAGACCAAAGGAGACGCGAACGCGAACACTCTCCGGTTAACGGCCCGCCCCCCCCCAGCCTCTCGCCTCCATCTTCGCACAGCTCGCGGCAATGTTCTGGACACGCCAAACTCGCGATTCAGCCGCCGATGACGACAACGTCGAACGTCACCGGCGATACGCGCCTAGTTCACGAGCGCCTTCAGACTCTTGAGCGGCAGCACGCGGACCTTCTTCGAGGCCGGCTTCGCCTTGAACATCATCGTTTTCTTGGTGAAGGGGTTGACGCCTTCACGCGCCTTCGTGGCGGGCTTCTTGACGACCTTCATCTTCAAGAGTCCCGGCAAGGTGAACATGCCCGGGCCACGCAGGCTCTTCTTGATGATGCCATTGAGCGACTCGAACACGGCGGCCACCTGCTTGCGGGACAGTTCGGTGTCCTTGCAGAGTTGAGCGACGACTTCCGACTTCGACGGTGCGCCAGTTTTCATTGCCATTTCTCCACCCCTCCGTGAAATGCGCGACAGCACGAGACTCGTAGGGGCAATCGTTCAACCGCCCCCGAAGCACCGCATCGTGTCTGATTTCACGGCAGAATCAACTTCGTTCGCTGCCGTTTCAGCCGCCACGAGAATGGCGCTGAGCCCATGAGCCCACGATGCTCGCCCCTTGACCGCGGCAGCGCGCTACCGCGCATGGCCATCTGCCCCGCACGTGCGCCCAACTGCAAGGCCTTCGCCGAGCGGTTCGTGCGGTCGATCAAGAGCGAGTGCTTGAGCCGAAGGATCTTCATCGGATCGGGATCGTTGCGACACGCATTGGCCGAGCTCGCGGCCCATTACAACGCGGAAAGAAACCACCCGGGCTTCGGCAACTTGCTCATCGAGCCTGCGGATGCGGTGGGGGGCTCGACGGGCCGCGTCGTCAATCGACGCCGGCTCGGCGGCCTCCTCAGCTACTACCACCACCTCAAGGCGTAGCGCGCGCGACGCGATCGGTCGCCATGCTTTCGTCGCGAAACCCTTGCGGCGAAACGGGCCGTCGTCGGACCGGCGGCTGACATCTTGGCGCGCGAATCCGCCAACTGCATCATTCAGCGGCTCCCTGGCACGAGATTCAGCCACGGCCGTTCGCTTGCATCATAAGGGCAAGCGCACCGAATTCGGTCACGGTCGCACGTTTGGACCATACGCCGTCCGCGCGGGCCTCAGGAATCAGAAGCGCGCGCGAAGCCGCAACCCGAAGATCGTCGCTGCGTCGACTTTGGCAAGGACCGAGTCCACTAGCTGGGCGTCGAAGGTGAGGAACAGGCCGGGTGTGAGGGCGAAGCAGTAGTAGGCTTCCCAGCGATTCCCGGCGTCGTCGATCAGCTTGCCGGTCAGGAACCTCTGTTCCTTCACGTGTGACACCGCGTAACCGACGCCCCAGGAGTCTTCGTCGCGGCCATCGAATGGGCCGCGACCACCCAATCCGCCGCTGACCATGAAATCGACCGGGTTCGTGTCGGAATCTGCGATCCCGGAGCGCGCGAAGAGCCCGTAGCCCTGATGGTCGACGCGCCCGTCGGAGAGGTCGATCGGCTTGTCGGAGCCGTCTTCGACGCACAAGTACTGCCAGCCGTTCCAGAACGCGTTCCAGGTGTCGTGGGTGAGCGGGAGCGCGACGCCGCCCGGATTCACGAACTGGCCCGAGAAGTCGACGAAGTCGTTGTCGAAGCCGTACTGGCCGGTGAGCGACATGCCACCGGGCTTATTGCCCAGGCGGTACTGCCCGCGCACCGTGGTCGACCACGTCAGGCCTTCGTCGAGATCGTCGAACGCGCTCGTCGTCGAGGAGTCCGAGCTGGCGAACAGGCTACTGCTAATCGTCAGGTAGGGAGTCGGCATCACCAGCACGCCGGCACCGAGCGTGCTGTAGGGGTTGACGAGCGCCGCCACCGAGGGATTGATGAACGCGTGGCTGGTGAACTGCTCGTAACCGTGCCCGCCGGCGAACTCGTTGAGGTCACCCCCGACGGTCACGATCTTGCCGATGAAGAGCGCGAGGTGCTTGGACAGGAACTGCGTGTAGCGCAGCTCGGTGATCGCGATCGGGATGTCTTCGTCGGCGTCGTCCGTGTGCGGGAAAAAGAGCACGTCGTCGACCGGCAGGAGCGATCCCGCGATGCCGTTGATCGAATTCCCGTAGCGTGACTCGGTGTGCAGCGTGACCAGCCCACCGGGCAAGACGCCCATGCGATCGAGGTCCGCGTTGACGAACAGGTCGAGCTTGCCGCCGTAACGCCAGCCCTCGTCGCGGCCCCCGTCGACTACGCCGAACATGTTCTGCGTGAAATTGCCGTCGAAGTGCCAACCATTGCGCGCGAGTTCAGAGCGGCTTCCGCCCCAGTCGCCCGAGAAGTACGGGCGCGTGCGCAACTCGCCCGAGTAGTCGAGCAGTGGCAGGATCCCGCTCGGTTTCTTCTCCTCCTGCTTCTCCTCCTGGGCCGGCGCGCCGGCCGTGGGGGAGAGCACGGGGTCGCTCATGAGCGGGGCAAGAAGCAAGCACAGTGCATTCATGACTGAGTCCTCGTTGCAGGATCCGCCGGCTTCAGTGCGTTGGAGCGAGAAGCGTCACGCTGAAGCTGAGCGTCCACTCGGGCAGACCGTCGTCGTGCAGCATTTCGTACTGCGGGTTGAAAGCGAAGCGCATCGGCTGCCCGGCGATGCGCGTCACCTTCCCGATCTGGAACCCGATCGGTGCGGAGATCCAGCGGCCGTCCTCCCAGTCGTAAACGTATTGCAGGTCGCCGGCGCTGAGCGCCCAGCCGTCGCCCAGCTGGTAGGCGAAGATCGGCTGGAGCCGGCTGATGGCCGTGTCGCCACCGAACACGTTCTGATTGAACAGGCCGACGTTGAGTTCCTTGTCGACCTGGTAGACCCCCCCGATCGCGGGGCCGGCGACGAACTGGTCGGGCGCGTTGACGTCGCTCGCGAACGTCATCACCGGGCCGATACCCCACCGTCCCCAATCCTCATGGATCACCACGAGGTCGAAGATGCTGACATCGCCCAGGCCTTCCGCCCCTCGGCCGTCGAGCGTGTACGGCATGGTCACGCGCAGGATGTTGTCCGTGCCCCAAGCCTTGAAGGGGATCACCGGCTGGAACTTGAGGCGAGTCGTGTGATCGTCGAGTCCGGGCGCATCGCCGCGGTATGGCCCGCTGTAGGTGCCGATGAGACCGAGGGACATCAGCGACGCGGTCGGGTCGGTCGCTCGCTTCGAGAGATCGTCCGCGGTGTCGACCTGAGCCAGACTCGACGCAACTGGATTACTCGTCTCCTGCACGGGTGCGACGCGCCCACTCGAGCAAGTGACCGTGCACGCCCCGGCGATCAGCGCGGGGGCGCAGCCCAGCCAGCGATCCGCGCTCGGAGCGACCGCAGCGGCTTTGATGCGCATGGCCATGGGCTGCGTATTGTATCGAGCTCGCCCTGCTCCAACAATGCCGGAGCCGGGCGGAATACCGCTTGTACCTTCGCAAGGTCAGACTCGGTGGCGCTTAGTCTCCGAAACCTTTTGCCTAACCCGCCTCGCATCGCAGAATCCCGCGACGAACCTCCACGCGCGTCCCGCTCTCGCGTTCGCCGTGGGCTCCGATCGGGTCCGGCACGCCGAGGACAGCAACCTACATGAGTTCTAAGACGCGTCTCTACGCCGCAGGTCTCGCACTGGGCTCGGCGTTCACGCCGACCGCAAGCGCACAAGAGATCCTGCCCTTCCCGCCCACGCAGTCGGCCTCCACCGCGGGGTTGACAATGCAGGACTCCACCTACAAGAAGCGCGCCGAGCCCAAGCGACTGGCCGAGGGCGCGCCGAACATCCTGATCATCCTGATGGACGATATCGGGCCAGCCAGTTCTTCGACCTACGGCGGCGAGATCCAAACCCCGACGCTCGACGGCATCGCAAAGATGGGTGTTTCGTACAACCGCTTTCATACGACCGCGATGTGTTCGCCCACGCGGGCAGCGCTCCTGACCGGGCGCAACCACACGCGCGTCGGCAGCGGTCAGATCGCCGCGCTGGCCAACGATTTCGACGGCTTCAGCGGTGTCATTCCGAAGTCGTCTGCGACGGTCGCGGAAGTGTTGAAGAACTACGGCTACAACACCGGAGCCTGGGGCAAGTGGCACAACACGCCCGAGGAGAACGTCACGAGCCAGGGGCCGTTCGATTACTGGCCGACCAACTACGGCTTCGAATATTTCTATGGCTTCATGGCCGGAGAGGCCTCGCAGTATGAGCCGCAGTTGGTGCGTAACACCGCGGCCGTGAACCCGCACGAAATCGAACGCGAGGGCTACCACCTCACTGAGGACATTGCCACAGACGCCATCAAGTGGCTGCGAGAACAACAGGCCTATGCACCGAACAAGCCGTTTTTCATGTATTGGGCTCCGGGCGCCGTGCACGGTCCGCACCAGGTCATGAAGGAATGGGCCGACAAGTACAAAGGCAAGTTCGACGACGGTTGGGACAAGTATCGCGAACGCGCCTTCGCCAAGGCCAAGGCCAAGGGCTGGATTCCAGAGACAGCCCAGCTCACGCCGCGCCCGGCGACCATGGCCAGTTGGGACTCCATCCCCGAGGCGGAGAGACCTTTCCAACGCCGCCTGATGGAGGTGTTCGCCGGATTCACCGAACACGCCGACTACAACGCGGGCCGGGTCATCGCCGAAATCGAGCGCCAGGGCAAACTAGACAACACGCTGGTCTTCTACATCTGGGGCGACAACGGCGCCTCTGCCGAAGGCTTGAATGGAACCATCAGCGAACAGTTGACGCAAAACGGCATTCCGACCACGATCCCCGAGCATCTCAAAGCGCTGGAGGAACTGGGTGGACTCGACGCTCTCGGTGGTCCGCAGACCGACAATATGTATCACGCTGGCTGGGCCTGGGCCGGTGGTACCCCCTACAAAGGCACCAAGCTCATGGGCGCCTACTTTGGCGGCATCCGCAATCCGATGGCCGTCTCTTGGCCCAAGTGCATCCCGGCGAATCCGACGGCGCGACCGCAGTTTCACCACGTCATCGACATCGTGCCGACGATCTACGAAGTGACGAAGATCGTGCCGCCCAAGATCGTGAATGGCATCGAGCAGGATTCGTTCGACGGTGTCAGCATCGTCTACACGTTTGCCGATGCCAAGGCGAAGGGCCGGCGCACGACCCAGTTCTTCGACATCATGGCCAGCCGTGGTGTCTACCACGACGGCTGGTTCGCCAGCGCTCCGGGTTTGCGTGAGCCCTGGGTGGGCCGGATGCCCAAGGGCGTCAAGGACTGGTCACCGCTGACGGACAAGTGGGAGCTCTACAACATCGATGAGGATTGGAGTCAGGCGGACGATCTGGCCGCCAAGAATCCGCAGAAGCTCGAGGAGATGAAGGCGCTCTTCCTCGAGGAATCCAAGAGGAACAAGAACCTGCCCATTGGCGGCGGCTTGTGGTCAACGGCCATGTTCCATCCGGAAGATGCGCCCCGCTCTCCCATCACAGAATGGACCTTTGAGGGTGCCATGACCGGAATGTCGGAGTCGGCTGCGCCTAAGCTGGGGATCGTCGACACCGTGGTGAGCATGGATGTGGACATTCCGGCGAACGCCAACGGCGTGCTGTACGCGTTGGGCGGCTTCGGCGGTGGCCTGACCTGCTATATGAAGGAGGGTGTCCTTCATTACGAGTTCAACCAGTTCGAGGTCTTGCGCACGAAGATCGCGTCCAAGGGCAAGCTCCCGACTGGCAAGATCAAGGTCGAAGTCGAATCGAAGCTGGTCGCCAAAGTCGGCGGCCCGATGGACATCACCCTGAAGGTGAATGGACAGGTGGTGGGACAGGGACAGGTGCCGCGGGGGATTTCGCTGCACTTCACGACGAACGAATCCTTGGATTTCGGCATCGACAGCTTCTCGCCAGTGTCCCTCGACTACTACGACCAAGCGCCCTTCGCGTTCAACGGCACCATCGGCACGACGAAGATCGTGTACTCAAAGAAGTGATCGGATTCCGGAGACCATGAGAACTCAACTCGCCCGTCTCGTCATCGCTTCCTGCGGGCTCGGCTTGCCCGGGTGTGTCTCCCAGGAAGCAAGCACAGGCTCGGTCCTGCCTTTCCCGCCCACACCCTCCGCCAGCAAGGCGGGACCGACGCTGCAGGAGTCGATTCACAAGCGCCGCGTGGAACCGAGTCGCCTGCCGGCGGACGCGCCCAATGTTCTCGTCGTCCTGATCGACGATGCCGGCTTCGGCGTGCCCGACACCTTCGGTGGCTTCGCGCACACGCCGACACTCTCGCGCATGGCCGAGCAGGGCATCAGCTACAACCGCTTCCACACCACTTCGATCTGCTCGCCGACGCGCGCGTCGCTGCTCACCGGACGCAATCATCAGCGCGTCGGCAGCGGCACGATCGCCGAGCGTGCGGTCGATTGGGACGGATACACGGGAGTGATGCCGATGACTTCCGCGACGGTGGCCGAGGTCCTCCGGAACTATGGCTACAAGACCTCGGCCTTCGGCAAGTGGCACAACACGCCCGCGAATCAGACGACCGCGATGGGGCCGTTCACCTACTGGCCCACCGGCTACGGCTTCGACTACTTCTACGGCTTCCTCGCCGGCGAGACCTCGCAGTGGGAACCGCGTCTGATCGAGACCACGAGCGCGATCGAACCGCCGCACGACGGCAGTTACCACTTGACCGAGGACCTTGCTGAGAAGGGCATTACTTGGTTGAAGAAACGCCGCGACTTTTCACCGGACAAGCCGTTCTTCATGTACTGGGCACCCGGCGGAGTCCACGGACCGCTCCACGTCGCACAGCAATGGGCTGACAAATACAAAGGCAAGTTCGACCAGGGCTGGGACAAGCTGCGCGAGGAGATCTTCGTGCGCCAGAAGCAGCAAGGCTGGATTCCCGCGAGTACCGAGCTCACGCCGCGCGACTCGACCATGCCCGCCTGGGCCGATATCCCCGAAGCGGAGCGCGCTTTTCAATCGCGCCTGATGGAACTCTACGCCGGCTTCTGCGAGCACACCGATGCTCAGGTCGGCAAGCTGGTCGATTATCTCGACCAGACCGGAGAGCGTGAGAACACGATCATTCTCTACATCTGGGGCGACAACGGTTCATCCGCAGAAGGTCAGAATGGTTCCATCAGCGAACTGCTCGCGCAGAACCAGATTCCCAACACCATCGGCCAGCAGCTCAAGGCGCTCGACGAACTCGGCGGCCTGAAGGCTCTGGGCGGTGCGTTGACCGATCCGCTGTATCACGCCGGCTGGGCCTGGGCCGGCGGCACACCGTTCCGGCACACCAAGCTGGTCGCGTCGCACTTCGGCGGCACGCGCAACCCGCTCGTCGTGTCGTGGCCGAAGAAGATCAAGGCGGACGAGACGCCGCGCTCGCAGTTCCACCACGTCAACGACATCGTCCCGACGCTCTACGACGTCCTTGGCATCGCGGAACCAAAGGTCGTCAATGGCTTTGCGCAGGATCCGATCGATGGCGTGAGCATGGCGGCGTCCTTCTTCGATGCGCAGGCGCCGGAGAACAAGCACGTCCAGTATTTCGACAACAACGGCAGCGACGGCATCTACCAGGACGGCTGGTACGCGTGCACGTTCGGGCCGCTCTACCCCTGGTTGAACGCGCAGAAGAGACTGGCCGACTGGGATTCCTCCAAGGCCGAGTGGGAGCTCTACGACCTGACGCAGGACTTCTCGCAGATGCGTGACCTGGCCAAGGAGCATCCCGAGAAGCTGGCGGAGATGCGCAAGCTCTTCCTGCAGCAGGCCGAGGCGAACAAGGCCTTCCCGATCGGTGCCGGCATCTGGCTGCGCATCCATCCCGAGGACCGGATCCGGTCGCCCTACACGAGATGGACCTTCGACGCAGGCAGCACGCGGATGCCCGAGTTCACCGCTCCCGCGCTGGGCAACCACAGCAATACCGTCACGATCGATCTCGAGTGCGGCGCGGACGCGAGCGGTGTGCTCTACGCGCTCGGCGGCGCAGGCGGCGGCCTCGCCTGTTACATGGACAAAGGCCGGCTCGTCTTCGAATACAACCTGATGATCATCGACCGTTCGATCGCGCGGTCGAATGAGAAGCTCTCACCCGGCAAGCACACCATCGTCGTCGAGACCGCGCTCAAGGCCCCGCAACCGGGATCGCCGGCCGACATCGTGCTCAGCGTGGACAGCAAGGAAGTCGCCCGCACCACGGTGAAGATGACCGTGCCCGGCGCCTTCACCGCCAGCGAGAGCTTCGACGTCGGCACCGACCTGGGCTCGACGGTCTCGCGCGACTACTTCGAGCGCCGGCCGTTCAAGTTCGACGGGAAGATCGACAAGGTCTCGGTCGTGTTGAAGTAGATCGTGGCGCGGCCACCACGCCGAGAGATCGTAAGCGTGACGGCACGCCCGTAGGGTGCAACCGAACGGCCGCCGCCGAACAACCGCATCGTGTCCGATTTCTTGGCTGAATCAGCCGATCGGCCCCGAGCCGTTACAGCCGCCACGTGGCTGGCGCTGATCGCATGAGCCCTCGACGTTCGCCCCGTGGCCGCGCCAGCCCGCTACGCTCCCGCGCCCCATGCCGCCCATCCTTCACGTCCTGCCCGTCGTGCTCGCCGGTTGGATCAACGGTCATCAGCAGCGCGTCCTCGAGTACCTCCGCGAGGAGAACCGTGTCCTCAGGGCGCAGCTCGGCCGACGCAAGCTCCGGCTGACGGACGACGATCGCGTACGACTCGCCGTGCGCGGCGTCGCGCTCAGCCGGAAGGTCCTCGATGAGTTCGCCTTAATCGCGACGCCGGAGACGATCCTGCGCTGGCATCGACAGCTCGTCGCGAAGAAGTGGACGTTCGCACACCACCAACCGCCGGGAAGCCGCCGTGACCTGATGCGGCGCATCGCCGAACCCGTCGTGGGGATACGACCGCATCCAGGGTGCGCTTCAGAACCTCGGCCACATCGTTGCGCCAAACACCATCAAGAAGATCCTGAAGCGGTGGGGGATCGACCCGGCACCCGAGCGCGCGAAGAAGACGAGCTGGCGGCAGTTTCTGCGAACGCACGCCGCTTCGATCGCGGCCGGCGACTTCTTCTCGACTGAGGTCTGGAGCGCCCGCGGGTTGGTGACCTGGTACACGTTCTTCGTGATCGACATTGCCACCCGCGCCGTGACGATCGCCGGCAGCACGCCAAACCCCGACGACGACTTCATGAAGCAGGTCGCGCGCAATCTGACCGACTGCGTCGATGGCTTCCTGCGGAAGAAGCGGTTCTTGATCCTCGACCGCGACGGCAAGTTCAGCGAGGCGTTCCGGGGCGTGCTCGAAAACCACGGCATCCGCATGGTCCTATGCCCCGCACGCGCGCCCAACTGCAACGCCTTCGCCGAGCGGTTCGTCCGGTCGATCAAGAGCGAGTGCCTGAGCCGGATGATCTTCATCGGCTCGGGATCGCTGCGATACGCGCTCGCGGAGTACGTCGCCCACTACAACGCCGAGCGGAACCACCCGGGCATCGGCAACGTGCTCATCGAGCCGGTGGAGGCGGTGGGGGGCGCGACGGGCCGTGTCGTCAATCGACGCCGGCTTGGCGGCCTCCTCAGCTACTACCACCGCCTCGCGGCGTAGCAGTCGCGACGCATCTCGCCACGCTGACCTTGCCGCCAAGCGATTGCGGCGGTAGGGGGCATTCGTCGCACCGGCGGCTGACTTTGTGGATCGCGAATCAACCAAGCAGGTCATTCAGCGGCACTTCGACACGCGATTCAGCCACGGCCGTTTGCTTGCACCGTAAGCCCAACGTTGATCAGCGCAATGTCATGGTACGAAGCACTTCGTGATCACGACCGGCTTCGGCAGTCCGCGCGGTGTCAGCGGTACGCCGAGACGGGCCTCGGCACGACGCCGATCTCCGCGTAGTCGAAACCGCTTTCGAGCGGTTCGTAGGGGCCGACGAAGTCGACGCTGCGATCGGCGGCGATCTGCTCTTCGAGTCCGAGGCACCAATAGGCGGCGTTGATCGTCAGCCGTCGCAAGCCGGCGCTCTGGTAGTCGCGCGCGCTGCCCATCGTCACATGGAAGACGCGCGCGGCCCGGCCCGTCGATCCGGTAAAGCTCTTCGTCCAGGCGATCGGCAGCGCTTCCTTCGCGGGGTTCGGGGCGTCGTCGTGCTGGCGGCCGAGGAGGGGTTGCCCGAGCACGAGCGCCGTGCAGTTCGACGGCAGGCTGCCGCCCGCGGGGTAGGTGCGATAGACGTCGGAGGGGCCCCAGATGTCGCCGACTCCGCGCAGAATCGGGTGGTCGCGCGCCCCCTCGACGACGATGCCGCGCGTCGAATCCTGATGCCAGTTGCCGTGATGCTCGAGGAACGTGCCGCCGAGCACGTCCTCGCCGAAGCGCACCGGCTTGCCGTCGATCGCGTACGGGAAGTTGTCGAGGAAGCCGTGGTTCGCGGTGCGGATCGCGAGGATCGGTTTGCCGGAATCGAGGTAGTCGATCACGTGGCGGATCTGGTCGTCGGGGAGCGTGATCAGGCGGCTGAAGAGGATCGTCAGGTCGGCTTCGGCAAGGTGCTCGAGGCCGGGGATGTCGTGCGTCACGCTCTTGTCTTCCCAGCGGATCTTCTGGGTCGGGTCGACGAGGCCGTCGCGGTTCTGCGCGAAGAGCACCGTGCAATCGAATCCGTGCCGCGTGGCGAGGATCCTCGCGAGCATCGGCAGCGACTGTTCGCTGCGGTACTCCTGCTCCGCGGCGATCAGCACGATGTGCCGCCCGTGGCCGGGCCCGTCGCCGCCCGGATAGGTGAGCCAGCGCGGGTCGTCGGGAACGGGATGGCTGCTGCTCGCGCAGCCCGCCAGCACGAACGCGATCCACGTGCAGGAGCGCAGGGTCATTTCGGGATCCGGTTCAGGGTGTAGTAGGCCTTCGTGTGCAGGAGCTCGCGGCCGTCGAGCGATCGCACTCCGGCAAGATCGAACTCGTGCACGTGGCCGAGCACCATGCCCTCGACGGTGAGCTGCACGCTCTTCCCGTCCGCGGCCGGTTCGGCGCGCACGACCCGCGGCGTCGTCAAGTCGACCTCGGGGCTGCCGTACGCCTCTTGATAGACGTGCGTGTAGCTCGAGAGCCGCCAGTTCGCGGTGGCCGCCGCGGTCGCTGGGTCGACCGGCTTCGTGAACGACACGACGAAGCCGTCGGGCCGCACAACGATGCGCTCGATCTCGAACGGCATGCGGCCGGTCCATTCGAGCCGTTCGAGCTGGTACTGCCGGTTGCCGCGCACCGGCCAGCCGCGGTTGGTGCCGCCGGTCACGAGGTAGCCCTCAGGCGAGAACTCGACCGCGAGAATCCCGGTGCAGAACCCTTCGCGGAACGGATAGCAGGCGCCCTGCCAGACGCCGTCGACGAGCTCGGTGGTGGCGCGCATGACGACGCTCAGGCTGAAGTCGCCGACGAAGAGCTGGCCGGCGAACGGTCCGAAGCGCCCCGCGGTCCGATCGACGCGGAACGTCGTGATCGACTGGCCCATTTTCCGGTACGGAAAGACGACGGCGTACGGCACCAACTGCTCGACGTGTTCGCACTCGGTGCGAAGCCGCGACGGCGAGTGCGGCTCGACCGGCCGTTTTCCAATGCTCGCGGCGAGCGGCAGGTCGAAGGCGGCGAAGCTCGACGGATGGCCCATGAACCCGCCGGGCTTCAGCTGCTTGAGCGAGCACGAGCCGTTCCACGGCCCCTGGCTCTCGGCATAGAACATCACGCCGTGCTCGTTCTCGGCCACGCCGCCGGCGCTGCGGATGCCGCAGGCGATCGGGACCGTGCGGCCGTCCGCCGTGATCTGGAACGCCCAGCCCCGATACGGCGAGCGGTAGTAGTACGACTCCGACAGGCCGAGCACGACGTAGACGCTGCCGTCCGGCTCGACGGGCGAGCCCCACGCGAACTCGTGGTAGTGGGCGAAGCCCCAGACGTCGCTCAAGTTCTCGAAATGATCGGCGCGGCCGTCGCCGTCGCGGTCGCTGATGCGCGTCAGCTCGGTCTGTTGCGTCGCGTAGAACGCGCCGTCGCGGAAGCCGAGGCCGAAGACCTCGTCGAGCCCGCTCGCGAAGCGCTGCACATGCGGCTCCGGCCGCTCGTCGAACGCGCCGGAGAGCAGCAGGATCTCGCCGCGGCGCGTGCCGACCGCGAGGCGGCCGTCGGGCAGCGTGCAGAAGCTGCCGACCTCGAGCGCGAGCTCCCGCGGCACCGGCACTTCGACGATCCGATAGAAGTCAGCCTCCGATGCGCCGGTGCCCCACGTCGTGCCGAGCTCCTGGGCCCGGCTCGTCGCGGCGAGCACGGCCGACGCGACCAGCGCGACGAGGCCAGCGAGTGAACTCTTCACTTGGCCGCCTCCTGCCATGTGTAGTCGATGACGAGTTCGGCGCGGCCCTTTTCGATCGGGATCGCGACGAGCAGTTCGCGCTTTTCTCCAACCGGCCGGATCACGAACGACGCCAGCGACAGCCGCAGGTGGAGCGACCCGCCGACCAACACGCCGTGCCCGCCGTCCGCGTCGTCGCCGTCGATGTGACCATCAAGCGCCGCCCGGAAGTGGAGCGTCTTGTCGAGGACGCTTGAAAATCGGAGCGTGCGGCGCAGCATCGGTTTCGAATCGGTGCGCGCGCCGTCCACCTGCCGCTCGAGCAGCGCATCGCTGACCGTCACCTCCTCGCACACGTAGCGGAAGGTGGGCCGCTGCCGGTCGTCGAGGTCGTAGCCGAGGAAGCGCTGGCCGAGCTCGCGGCGCGAAGCCTCCGGCCACGGCGCCTGCGCGTTGTGCAGCGCGACGAAGGCAGGCCCGTTCGGCAGCGTTGCGAGATCGCGGCTCAGGATGCGCGCTTCGCCGCTGCCTTGCCCGGTCCAGACGCCGGCGGCATCGATGAACTTGCCCCACCAGATCTGGTTCAACGCGAGCCGCTCGGCGTCGAACGTCACGTTGACGCCGAGCGGATAGCCGACGCTGATGCCGCGCTTGCCGGTGTTCTGCGCGCTGCGCCGCAGGATCACTGCTTCATCGCCGACGACGAGCTCGATCGGCGCGGGATGCACGCCGCTCGGCTTGCCGACGTTGCGGCCTTGCGCGAGGTAGTGCCACATCGCGTCGATCTGCCGCGCGACGTCGCCGCCGCCGAGCTCGGGCCGCACCGATGCTCCGTCGGGGAAGAACAGCGGCATCAGCGTCCCGGGCTTCATGCGCAGCGGCGCGCGCAGGAAGTGCGCGAACCACTGCGGGCGCAGTCGTTGCGCGGTCGACTCAACGAGGTCGATCGCGCCCATCGTGCCGACTTTCTCGCCGGCGAAGGCGTGGCAGGCGATGCAACTCATTCCCCGGTCGCCGACGAGATCGCGGCCGAGATCGGTGACGGCGCGCGCCTGCTTCTCGTCCTCGGGCAGCGCCTCCACCTCGAGCGGCGGAAGCGTGTCGGCGCGCGCAAGCCACTGCGAGAGCTCTTTGCCGAGTCGCACGCCGAAGCCCGGCATGCGCGTACGCAGGTAGGGCCGCGCCGACTGACCATGCGCGATCGCCTCGGCAAGCCACTCGTGCTGCAGCTTCGCGCCGACTCCGGTCAACGGCGGCGGCAGCCGGCTCTCCGCGCCGACGCTCGGATCGTTGCTGACGAAGTACGCAGCGCGCTCCGGCGCGACGCCGCCGAACGCACCGCGCGCGTGGCACGCAGTGCAGTTGCGCGACGCCATTAGCCGCACGATCCTCTGCTCGTCGTCCTCGGGCGTCGCGCCGGCGGCGAGCGCGGCGTTGAGGTCGGCGCGCTGTTCCGGAGTGAGCGCATAGAACGGCCAGGGGCCGACGTCGCCCGAGAGGCAGCCGCCGGCCGGATCGACCTCGCGCAACGCCTTCGGGCGCGGCGTCGGTGCGCGGGCGGGATCGGTCAACGCGTGACAGTGCGCGCAACCGCGTTCGGCGAAGGCCGCGCGGCCGGCGGCGAGCAGATCGGCGTCGGCAGCCACTGGCGGTGGCGTCGACGACAACGCCGGTGCGACGGTGAGGCTCGGTGAGGGAGTCGCGAGCAGGTAGTTCGCGAGATCGTGCGCTTCGGCTGGGCTGAGGTGCAGATCGGGCATGCGCGCCGCTGGGTGCGCCAGATGCGGGGCCAGCAGGAACGCACGCAAGCCTTGCAACGGGTACTTCTCGGCAAGGCGCGCGAGCGGCACCGAGCCGGGCGTCGCCACCTCGTTCCCCGCCTCGTCGCGCGGCGCATGACACGCCACGCAGCCGATCTCGTGGAACAGAGGCCGTCCGCGCACCGCGGCCGCGGATTCGACCACCTCTGCGACTGCGGTCGGTCCGGCGAACGAACGCAAGTAGTGCGACAGCGCTTCGGCGGCCTGCATTCGCGCAGGATCGTCGCGATCGCGGAGCAGATCGGGCATCGCAGTGCCTGGCGCCACGACCAGCGGATCGGCGAGGTAGCGGGCGATCCAGTCGGCCCGCACGCGCTCGCCAAGTGTGGCGAGGTCGGGGCCGGTGCGCGCGTCTGCCGCAGGCGCCGCGGGCTCCTGCCGGTGGCAGCTCACGCAACCGAGTTCGCCGAGCAGCAGCAGCCCGCGCGTGCGCGCCGTCAGCCCCGGCTGCACAAGCCCCGCGACGATGGGCGGCGGCGCGGCACGCGCGGGCCACCGCTCCGTGCACGCTGTCGACGCGAGCGCGAGCGCGGCCGCGACCACGGCGCAGATCCGTCCACGTAGCGACTCTCGGCGCCGCGGCGCTGCTTCCAGGGACGGCGAGCCGCGATCGCTTCGGATGGCTTCGACTCCTGAAGTTGAGCGACGCCACATCATGCCGGGCCGTACTGAAGTTGGCGACGAGTGTTGCGCGCAATGGCTGGCGACGAATTCCCCATCGATTTCCGCGACGGGCCGGCCCTTGATCCATCGGGTTTGCAAACGACGGCATCCATATCGAGCCACCGCATGAACACCGGATCGGAGCATGAACGGAGGTTCTCACCGAAGCCTCGACTCCTCGTGCACTTCGCGTCCATCGTTCGCGTTGTCGCGGCCCTGCTGCTTGCCGCGACTTGCGGCGGCTCGTTGCGCGCCGAGGAAGACGAGAAGACGGCGCGCGTCTTCATCTTCGCCGGGCAGTCGAACATGGTCGGCTCCGACTCGAAGGTGGCCGACATCGCACGCTTCCCGCCGTTCGCCGGGCTCGAGATGCCGCAGAAGGCGGTCAAGTTCTCGTACTGCATCGGGCGCGAATAGAAGCCGACGGAAAGCTCGCGGCGGTCGATGCCGAAGCCACGATTCTCCTTTCGAGCGGTCGCAATTACGTCTCGGGCACCGCCGAGTCCGCGCCGATCGACGCCGACGAATTCAATGTGAAGTGGGGTGTGCCCCTGGCGGTCCATGTCGATGACGCGGGCCGCTTCTTGCTCCTGCGCGAGTTGCACCGCGGAATCGCGTAGACGTCGGAGATGAAGGTGGGGGAGGTTGAACTGCGGCTCGAGCCAGCGACCGGTGAAACGCTCACGGCCCGACTGCCGCTCGAGCAGCTCGAGAGGCAGGAGGAACTCGGCGATGTCGTCATGACGGCGGAGCCCGAGCCGATCGCGGTCGCCGGTCGCGTGGTGGACGAGACGGGTTCGCCGCTGCCCGGCGTCGCGATCACCGGCGACTGGTGCGTGTCGCGGACGCTCGATGCCGATCACGGTGGGCGAGTGGTCAACACGTTCGGACCGTTGCTGCTCGATCGCGCGACAACGACGGCCGCCGCCGGGACGTTTGCGATCCACGGACGCGTGCCGGCCGGCGCCGAAATCCACCTGGAGCTCTACGAGCCTCAGCGTCGCAACGCGCGAGCTGCCCGAAGCAGCGGACCGCGCTCCCGGCCACCGCACGCGTCATTTCAAGCCGACGCCCGGCGAGAACGTCGTCGTGCTGAGTCCCGGCCTGCCGTTGCGGGTCGGGTTCTCCGCGCAGGGGTTGCTGGCGGATGGAACGTGGCGGGCCGGACTCTCCGTCGGCCTCGTCTCCGACCGGCCGGCGATCGACGACGGCGCGAGCGAAAACCGCTGTCCCGAGTCGATCGTCCGACGCGAGAGCCTCGATCCGGCGGCGCTCGCGGTCGATTCCGTCGGCACCATTCTTCCAGGCGGCGAGGTCTGCTTCCTGGCGAACTCGGCGAGCCGGAACTGGCCGCCCTTCGGGAGGCGGTGCGCCTCGGGAAACGCTGACGCCCCGCATCGGGGCAGCCGCGATCGGAAATGGTTGCCTGATTGCAGGGATCGCGAACCGGTGCGATCATTCAGTCCATGTTGATCGTCTCGTCTCGTGTCGTCCTCGGCCGCGTGATCGCGAGCCTCGCCGCGTTCGTCGGCTGCGGCGGCGGCGCGCTTGCGCAGGTAACGCGCGTCTTCCAGATCGACGGCGATCAGTCGGAGGCGCTCTTCGGAAGCGTCGAATACGTGGGCGATCTCGACGGCGACGGCTTCGATGAGTTCGTGTGCGGGGCCCCGGGCTCCGACCAGGACCTCGACGGCGACGGCGTGATCGGCGACGACGAGCAGTTCGTCGGTTTCGCGCGGCTCTACTCCGGGCGCACGGCAACGGTCCTCGGCGAATGGGCGGGCGAGGCGGGCAACGAGATGTTCGGCTTGGAGATCGCCGGCATCGGCGACGTGAACGGCGACGGCGTGGTCGACTTCGCGGTCGGCGCGCCGAGCGTCAAGACGACCCTCCAGCGCGCCTACGTGCGCGTCTTCTCGGGCCGGCATTTCCGCGATCCGCTCGCGCCGGAACTGCTCGGCGAGATCGTCGACGACCAGGATCGCGACTTCACTCCCGGTCCCGATGGATGGCAGGGCGACTTCGGTGCGGTGATCGCGGCGGCCGGCGACGTCGACGGGGACGGATTCGATGACGTCCTCGTCGCGGGCGGCGGCAACTACCACTGGGTCGTGCTCTATTCGGGACACGACCTCGCGCCGCTTGCAACCTGGGACGTCCATCCGTCGGGAAGCCGCACCGGGGCCCAGACAACCGCCATTGCGAGCTTCCGTCGCGACGTGACCGGCGACGGGAAGATCGATCTCGTGCTGGGCGACTGCGCATGGAGCGATGGTCGGACGAGCGAGTGCGGGAGCGTCTGGATCTACTCCGGGATCACCGCGACCGTCACGCGCCAGTACAAGGGCCGCGCGCATCACGACTGGTTCGGCTACGCGATCGCGGTGATCGGCGACGTGACCGGCGATCAGCAGGCGAAGCCCGAGCTCGTGATCACCGCGCCGGGAACCTTCGACAACACGTACGGGACGCACGAGAACGGCAACTACGTGATGACCTATCGCGGCGAGGATCTGGGCCGCCCGCCGATTGAGCTGAACGGCAGCGTGCTCGGCGTCGGGCCGGAAGCGTTCTTCGGCTCGAGCCTCGCGGCCGGCGACTGGCAGGCCGGGACGAACGGCGGCGCCGCGATCCCGGAGCTCTTCGTCGCCGCTCGCCATCACGATGTCTTTCGCGGGCGGATCGGGTGCTTCGCGTTCGACCTCGGCACGAAGCGCTGGGTCGAGCAGTGGCGTCTCGACGGGAAGTCGGAGAACGACAAGGTCGGCCGGCTCTCCGCGCGCGGGCGCATCACGGCGGCGATCGACGCGCCTTCGGTGCCCGATGCAGAGGACGACCTGCTGGTCGGCACCGGCCACGTCGACGTGCTCGATACCGGCGACGAGCGCGGTCGGGTCTGGTGCCTCTCGCACGCGACGGGCGTGTCGGCGGAGTGGTCGCTCGACGGCTCCGGATGGGCGGGCGACGGTGGAGCGAGCGTGCCGATGATCGAGGTCGACGCCGCTCCGGTGCTCGGCACCACCGTGACCGTGAAGATCACCGAGCCTTCAGCGCCGGCCGGGTTCGGCGCGCTGCTCATCGGTCTCGGCACCGATCCGAGTCCGCTGCTCCCTCATCTGCTCGTCAGCGACTTCGTGGTGCTGCTCTTCCTGCTCGACGGCGGCACAGCGAGCTTCATGCTCGAGGTCTCCCGCGATCCGACGAGCTTCGCGGTCGAGCAGCGCTACTTTGCGCAGGCGCTCGTCGCCGTCGACGGCGTGGCGGGGGGCGTCGCCTACTCGGCGCGGATCGACGCGACGCTCGGCAGCGGCGGCTGGTAGCGCGGCCCGCTCAGTCGCCGCCCTCGCTGATCTTGGGCCGCGCGTCCGGTGCATGGATGAACGGCGCGTCGGCCGGCATCGACCACTCGACGAAGACGCCGTCCATCTCGTTCCAGATCTGCGCCCGAAGGGTGCAACCGAACGGCCGCCCCCGAATTCCGGCTTCGTGTCCGATTTCTTGGCTGGATCAGCCGATCGGTCGCGATCCGCTTCAGCCGCCACCAGGATCGCGCTGAATTGCATGAGCCTTCGACGTTCGCCCCTTGACCGCGACAGCGCGCTGCCATCCTGCGCCCCATGCCACCCATTCTTCACGTTCTGGCCGTCGTGCTCGCCGGCTGGCTGAACCGTCATCAGCAGCGCGTGCTCGAGTACGTCCGCGAGGAGAACCGCGTCCTCAAGCGGCGGCTCGGTCGCCGGAAGCTGCGTCTGACGGACGACGATCGCGCCCGGCTCGCGGTGCGCGGCGTGGCTCTCAGCCGCGGACTCCTCGATGAGTTCGCGTCGATCGTGACCCCGGAAACGATCCTGCGCTGGCACCGGCAGCTCGTCGCGAAGAAGTGGACGTTTCCGAGCCGACAGCCCGATCGGAAGCTGCTCATGCAGCGCATCGCCGAACTCGCCGTGCGCTTTGCCCGCGAAAACCCGTCATGGCGCTACGACCGCATCCAGGGCGCGCTCGCAAACCTCGGCCACGTCGTCGCGCCGAACACGATCAACAAGATCTTGAAGCGGTGGGGGATCGACCCTGCACCCGTGCGCAAGAAACAAACGAGCTGGCGGCCGTTCCTGCGCACGCACGCCGCCTCGATTGCCGCCGGCGACTTCTTCTCGACCGAGGTCTGGAGCGTGCGCGGGCTGGTGACCTGGTACACGTTCTTCGTGATTGACCTTGCGACCCGCGCCGTGACGATCGCCGGCAGCACGCCAAACCCCGACGACGACTTCATGAAGCAGGTCGCGCGCAATCTGACCGACTGCGTCGATGGCTTCCTGCGGCAGAAGCGGTTCCTGATCCTCGATCGCGACGGGAAGTTCAGCGAGGCGTTCCGCGGCGTACTCGAAAACCACGGCATTCGCATGGTCCTATGCCCCGCACGCGCGCCCAACTGCCACGCCTTCGCCGAGCGGTTCGTGCGCTCGATCAAGAGCGAGTGCCTGAGCCGAATGATCTTCATCGGCGCGGGCTCGCTGCGGCACGCACTGGCCGAGTTCGTCGCGCACTACACCGCTGAACGACCGCATCAGGGCATCGGCAACGTGCTCATCGAGCCGGGGCCTGTCGAAGACGCCATGACTGGCCGCGTCGCCAACCGACGACGGCTCGGCGGTCTTCTCAGTTACTACCATCGCCTCGCGGCGTAGCGCGCCACGACGCCGCCCGAGTCGGTGAGACGATCGCGAACGCACGCGGTCGGGCGCACAGTCGTCGACGTCGCGGCGGTGATCGACGTCCGCTAGAACGACGGCGGCTCCGATGTGCTCGGCGTCGCGATCGCCGCCCGGCTCACCGACCGCGAGTACGTCGCCTTCGTGAAGCGCGCGCGCCACGACCCGACGCGCCCTGACCCGTTCACGGCGCCGAGACGACCGGCGTCGTGCCGTCGCCGCGGCCGCGGTTCCTCGGCCGCGAGCCCGCCGGCGCACGCGTCGGCGCGCGACCCAAGGCGTCCATTCTGACGTGCCCTCGCGCCGCCTGCCGAACGGCTGGACCTTCGGGCTGCCGAACGAGGTGTTCCTCACCGAGGCCGGCCTGCACTTCGAGGCGCGCGGGGTCCCGCCCGACCGTCCCGCGCCGGTGTTCGCGCCCGCCGATGTCGCCGCCGGGAAGGACGCCTGCCTCGACCGCGTGTTTGAACTCCTCGACGACAGTTGAGATCGCTGCGCCCGGGTGCGGCGTCCGCGGCGAGCGCATCACGGTCTTCAACAGACCGCCGTTCGGCAGTAGCGTCCGCCATCCTGGAATCAGGCCCGCCGCCGCCGCACGATCTCACCGCAGGTGAAGCGCAGATGAACGACCACGGACGCGTCGCCGGTGCCGGGCGCGGTGGAACGGGCGGGCGGGCGCGGTGGGCCGCCGTGCTTGCGCTCCTCTGTGCGTGGTGGCCGCTGCCGGCGCAGCAGGCCAAGCCGGGCCAGGCGCCGCCGAAGCCGGGCCAGGCGAAGGAAGAAACGCCGGCCGCCGATCCGAGCGACGAGCTGTTCACGAAGGGCCTGATCCCGAAGCTCGAGATCCTGCTCGAGCCGGAAGCGATCGAGTCGCTGCGCAACACGCCGCGTGAGTACGCGCCGTGCACGATCCGCGAGAACGGCAAGGTCGTCTACGAGGGCGTCGGCATCAAGCTGAAGGGGGCCGCCGGCAGCTTCCGAGAGTTCGACGACTGGAAGCCGGGCTTCACCGTCAACCTCGACAAGTTCGACGGCAAGGACGAGTTCCACGGGCTGAAGAAGTTCCACCTGAACACGGCGGTCCAGGACGACAGCTTCCTGCACGAGTGGATCGGCTCGGAGGTGTTTCGCGCGGCCGGCCTCCCGGCGACGCGCGTCTCCCACGCCCGCGTGACCGTCGCCGGCCGCGACCTCGGCGTCTACGTCCTGAAGGAGAGCTTCGACAAGCGCTTCGTGAAGCGCTGGTTCCCGGCGGACGGCGAGGATCCCGAGAACGGCGGCAACCTCTACGACGGCGGCTTCTGCCAGGACATCGACGTCGACCTGGAGAAGGACGTCGGCAAGGACCGCCAGCGGCGCGACGACCTGCACGAGCTGCTCGCCGCTTGCCGCGAACCCGACGTGATGAAGCGCTGGCAGCGGATCGCGGAGGAGGTCAACGTCGACGAGTTCCTCACCTTCATGGCGCTCGAGATGATGCTCGCCCACTGGGACGGATACTGCGTCAACAAGAACAACTACCGGATGTACTTCGAGCCGAACAACGGCAAGGCGCACTTCATCCCGCACGGGATGGACCAGATCCTGAACGACTCGAGCGCCTCCGTGCTCGACCATCCGTCGGCGCTCCTCGCCTCCGTGGTGCTGCGCAATCCCGAGTGGCGGGCGGCCTACCGCAAGAAGATCGGCGAGCTGCTGCCGCTGTTCAGCGCCAAGAAGCTCGAGAAGCAGGTCGACGAGGTGCGCGACCGCCTGAAGCCGGTGATGACCGCCTGGAACAAGTCCGCCGGACGCGCGCTCGACGATCGGGTCAAGTCGCTCGGCGATCAGCTCGAGGCGCGCGAGAGGGACCTGAAGGAGCAGAAGAGCGCGCCCGAGCCGAAGCCGCTGGTCTTCGCCGAAGGCAAGGCGGTCAAGCTGGTCAAGTGGCGCGCCGCGTCGGAGTGCGAGGATGCGCAGCTCGACGAGCGCGAGGTCGACACCCAACCGAGCCTGGTGATCAAGTGCGGCCGCAGCAAGGTCTGCGTCGCCTCCTGGCGCAAGAGCGTCCTCCTGCCGCGCGGCAAGTACAAGTTCCACGGGATGGTCAAGGTCGACAGCGTCATCCCGCTCGAGGAAGGCGGCGACGCGCCCGGGAAGGGCTGCGGACTGCGAGTCGGCGTCATGGGGCGCGAGTTCGCCCTGACCGGATCGACCGGCTTCCGCGCGATCGACTACGAGTTCGAGGTCGTGGAGGAGATCAGCGACGTCGACCTGATCGCGGAGCTGCGCTGCTCGCGCGGCCAGGCCGCCTTCCGCGTCGATTCGTTCAAGCTGACGCGGACAGAGTGAGCCGCTGCGCCGCGCGGCGGCGCTGTAGAGCCGTTCGGTGAGCCAGCGCAGGCCGGCGCGCACCTGCTCGACGCTCATGCCCTTGGGCTGGAAGTTGACGTTCAAGAGCGTGCAGAGATCGAAGCGCGGAGGGTGCGACCGAACGGCCGCCGCCGAGCAACCGCATCGGGTCCGATTTCTTGGCGGAATCAGCCGTTCGACCGCGGACCTCTTCAGCCGCCACAAGAATGGCGCTGATCGCATGAGCCCACGACGCTCGCCCGCGGCCGCGCCAGCCCGCTACGCTCCCGCGCCCACTGCCGCCGATCTTCCGTTCCTTCGCCGCAATCTTTGCCGGCTGGCTGAACCACCACCAGCAGCGCGTGCTTGAGTACGTCCGCGAGGAGAACCGCGTCGTCAAGCAGCGGCTCGGTCGCCGGAAGCTGCGTCTGACGGATGACGACCGCGTCCGGCTCGCTGTGCGCGGCGTTGCCGTCGGTCGCGGGCTCCTGGAGGAGTTCGCGTCGATCGTGACGCCCGAGACGATCCTGCGCTGGCACCGGCAGCTTGTTGCGAAGACGTGGACGGTTCCTAGTTGGCAGCCCGATTGGAAGCTGCTCATGCAACTCATCGCCGAGCTCGCCGTGCGTTTCGCCCGCGAAAACCCGTCGTGGGGCTACGACCGCATCCAGGGCGCGCTCAAGAACCTCGGCCACGTCGTTGCGCCGAACACGATCAAGATGATCCTGAAGCGGTGGGGGATTGACCCGGCACCCGAGCGCGCGAAGCGGACGAGCTGGCGGCAGTTCCTGCGCACGTTGGCCGCCTCGATCGCTGCCGGCGACTTCTTCCCGACTGAGGTCTGGAGCGCGTGCGGGCTGGTGACCTGGTACACGTTCTTCGTCATCGACCTGGCAACGCGCACCGTGACGATCGTCGGCAGCACGCCAAACCCCGACGACGACTTCATGAAGCAGGTCGCTCGCAACCTGACCGACTGCGTCGACGGATTCCTGCGCAAGAAGCGGTTCCTGATCCTCGACCGCGACGGAAGGTTCAGCGACGCCTTCCGTGGTGTCCTCAAGGACCACGGCATCGAGATGGTGCTCTGTCCCGCACGCGCACCCAACTGCAACGCATTCGCCGAGCGGTTCGTGCGGTCGATCAAGTGCGAGTGCCTGAGCCGGATGATCTTCATCGGCTCGGGATAGTTGCGGCACGCGCTCGCGGAGTACGTGGCACACAACTACGCCGAGCGGAACCACCAGGGCATCGGCAACGTGCTCATCGAGCCGGCGGGAGCGGTGGGGGGCGCGACGGGCCGTGTCCTCAATCGACGCCGGCTCGGCGGTCTGCTCAGCTACTACCATCGCCTCGCGGCGTAGACGTCGCGACGCTCTCAGAGTCGGTGATACGACCGCAAACACACGCGGTCGGGTGCACAGTCGTCGACGTCGCGGCCAACTTCATCGATCGGCAGTCGACTGATTCAGCCATTCCCGAGTCCGCTGATCGCCGATTCGGCCACGGCCGTGCGCGTGCACCATCCGAGCGTGACTTAGAATCGAACTCCGACCTGAAATGCGATTCCGCTGAACGATGTGTCGTTTTCACGGATAGAGATAAAGCCGTTGTCGTCACTCTCGTCCTCTGTCGTCGCTCGGTAGACGTACCCAAGTTTGGTTAAGATGTGATTGGAGAAGAGCGCTTGGACACCGAGTCCAGCTCCAAACGTGTATCCATTACCGTCGAAGTCATCCGACGCGCCAAGTATCGTGGCATCGATGCTAGTGAGGTGCGCACCCAACGAAAGATCGCCAATCAATCCAAATGAGAACGCAGGCTCTTGGAAAATCCAATACTCCGGCTCCACTTCTGCGCGAAAGCCGAAGCCGCTCCAGTCGATTTCGGATAAATTCGAATCCTCGTCAAAATTGACATTATGAAAGTATGGGCCGACACGAACTGGAAGCCTGAAGTTATGCGACTCCGTTGGCACGCCGATGAAGTAAAGGAACAGATCGCTCGTGGCGGCCTGAGCATCTAGCGAGCCAACTTCTTCGAACAGATCGTCGTCGGATGCAGCACCCTCAAGCGAAAAGCCGCCACCGAATGCCGCATCGCCGACGTATTCCGTGCGGAACCTGAAATAGCCTCCGTCCGTGTCACCATCCTCTGCGCCTTTTATGTCGGCGGCGTATGTTCCTGCCCCAAACGCGAGATCTGCGTATAGGTTCGGCCTCGTCGAAGACGTGTCAACGGGCGCGGAAGCGTCCTGCCGGAACTTTGAGCCTGTGCAAGCTGACATCGCGATTAGCAGAATAGTTGGTACTAACCTAGAGTGCATTTTCTTCCTCCGTCGGGAACGAAAGTTAGACTTCTCCGCGTAGCTTTATCCAAATTAGGAGCTTCGTCGTTAAGGTCAACAGCGGTTCTTCGCCCGTAGGGTGCAACCGAACGGCCGCCGCCGAATCCCGGCATCGTGTCCGATTTCATGGCAGAACCAACCGATCGGTCGCGAGCCGCTTCAGCCGCCACGAGAACGGCGCTGATCGCAAGCGCCCCCCGACGCTCGCCGCGTGGCGGAGCGAACATTGCGCTACCCAGCTCGTAACCGTCACGACGTTCGGCTGGCGTTACTCCCCCAATCCCGAACCTCCTCCCGGAGTGCCCGCAGCGGATCGATTCTCTCCGCTCGCGCCGTCGCCCATCGGATGAAGTCCGCGAGGTTCGATTCTTCCCTGATCACCAGTCCGGCGGCTGCGACGAGCGCACGAGCTTCGTCGATGAACGCCCGGACATCGCGCAACTCGCGCCAGTCGGCGAGCATCGTCCCTGCTCCGCACCACGACATTCTGAACTTTCTGTTCGACCTCTCGACACGGCCAGGACTCCCGGGGCGGCACGCCCCTACTTCCCGCGGCGCCCACTCCGGCGGAATCTGACGGGATGGAGCCAAATCGCCGCCTGCGGA
>SIAN01000021.1 GCA_009691715.1 Planctomycetota bacterium | reverse complement strand
CCGCCGCACACGCGCCCGCCGCCGCACCCAAGCGCGCGCCGCCGCGTGTCAACGAGCTTCGTTTCGGCAGCTATCCGCTGTTCACGCTGTTCTGGCCGTTGATCGTCGTCGGCGAATTCTGCGCCGTGTTGCTGCACTGGAAACACGACTGGCAAGGTCCGATCACCTGGATCTACATCACGACGCTGATGACCTGCATGGTCGCCACCGGCTTCGATGTGCGCCGCAACCTCGCGATTGGTTGGATGCTCTTCGTCGCGCTGCTCTGGGTCGGCGGGCTCTACCTGCGCGACGCGCTCCACATCCCCGTGCTCGGCCATCTCTACGACCTGTTCAAGTCGCTCGACGCGCGCATCGAGCCCGGTTTCATGCACGCGATGAGCTTGCTGGTCGGGATCGGACTGATCGGCGTCGTGCTGAACGTGCTGCTGAACCACCGCTGGCGCATCACCCACAACGAGTTGCACCTGGTGCGCCGCGGCGAGATGGAGGACGCGATCACGCGCGGCGCCAAGCGCCTTTCGGTCGAGTACCCCGACGTCTTCGAGCTGCTGCTGCTCGGCGCCGGCCACATCGTCGTCCGAGACAGCCGCGGCAAGGAGGAGATCCGCCGCATCCCGCGCGTGCCGTTCCTCTATTTCCGCGAGAAGCAGCTCGACCAGATCGCCGAGGCGTGGGCGGTGATCAACGTCGACGGCGCGGAGACCGAAGACGACGAGGGGTGAGAGCGGCGGCCTGAAGGACTCGCGGGAGGGTCGAGTCGATGGGAATCGACAGCGCGATCGGAATCATCGGCCTCGTCTTCCTCGCGGCCTGTGCGGTGATCTTCTTGGTCTGGCTGATCTTGTCGAAAGGGGCGGGCCATCGCCGCGACGATCGGCCGGCCGACACCTACGACACCAGCGGCGCCGCGATCGCGGGCATCGCCGCGCACGGCACGCCGAGCCACGGCGGCAATGCTCGCCACGGCGCCGCCTCGCATCACCCTGCCGCCGTCGGCATCGACCACGATGCGAGTGATCCTTCGAGCGGCGAACCCGGCGACGGAAACGTGGGTGATGGTGGCGGCGATGGTGGCGGCGGTGGTGGCGGCGGTGGTGGCGGCGGTGGTGGCGGCGATGGTGGCGGCGATGGTGGCGGCGATGGTGGCGGCGATGGTGGCGGCGGTGGCGGCGACTGAAGAGCCACCCCGATCCACGCGGAACCGATCGGGCGGGGTTGCGTCACAATGGCCCGCCATTCCAGGGAGGCCTCTCATGCCTCGCGTCCTCGTCTTGTTGCTGGCCGCGACTGCGACGATCTTCTTCGCCCCGATGCTCGAACCAACCTCCTCGGCTGCCGCGTCGGCGCTCGCTCCCGTCGACAGCGTCACGCTCGACTTCGCGAAGCAGCAGCTGCCGGACGGCTGGTCGCTCTCCTCGAAGGCGTGGAAGGTCGAGGGTGGCGAGCTGCGCGGCGTCAGTGACGGCATGTTCGAGTTCGCCGGGCCGATCGCCGACGACTTCAAGCTGAGTTTCAGGGCAGAGACGTCGGAGAAGGCCAACGTCGAGGTGAAGCTCTACGACGCCGAAAGCGGCACCGAGCTCTACACCTTTGCCTTCCTCGGCCGCTGGCACAGCGTGCTCGACGGAGTGAAGTGCTGCATGTTGCGTGGCGGCAACTTCGTCGCGGTCGACTCGAAGATGTGGATTTTCCCGGGCCGCCGCTTCACCTTCGAGGTGCGCCGCGCCAAGGGCCAGATGCAGATGTTTCTCGACGGCGTACTCGGACCGTTGTTCGTCGATCCGCAACCACTGATCGCAGCGAAGGGAATCAAACTGCGCGTGCTGGTCTCGACCGAGGGCAGCAAGGACAAGGTCGTGATCGACGACGTGACGCTCGAGCACGCGAAGCCGTGAGCCCTGCGGCGATCGCGGCGTTGGCGCTGCTGTTTGCCGGCGGTTGCGTCGCGCCTTCGCTCGAAGCACCTCGCTCCGACCCGGCGCCTACGACTGAATGGCATCACGAGCCGATCGTCGCACGCGCGACCAGCCGCAACATCGTGGTCCTGAATCACTCGCACCCGTCGATCGAGCTCGCCACCGTGGCGGCGCAATTGCAGCAGCAGTACGACTGGCTCCAGGAATGGGCCGGGTTCGCGCCGCGCTGGGTCTTCGTGCACGTCGGCGACCACTACCCGTGTGGCATGACGATCCGGATCGGATCGCATCCCGAGATGTTCCTGCAGGCGCCCGGCATCTTCGACACGGCGAACAACTACGCCCACGAGATGCAGCACGCGTTCCTGTCGGAACTCGGCGGGGTCATCCCGCACTGGTTCAACGAGTCGCTCTCCGACATGGCGTGGGTCGATTCGGAGATTGCGTTGTGGCTGCCGACGCTCGATCGCATCGATTGGCGCAGCTACGAGCTGCTGCAGCTCCGCATGAAGTACGGCGCCGGCTACTTCCCGAAGGTGTTGCGCGCGCTGTGGCGCCGTCGCGACGAGTGCGCGATGAGCTTCACCGACGCTACCAAGCAGGACGCGAAGAACGAACTGCTGGTCGCTGTGCTGAGCGAAGCGGCGGGCGAGGATGTGCTGCCGCTGATGACAGGGCTCGGCTTCGACATGCGGACGCGCGAACGGCAACGCGGCTATTGACGCGATCGACGATCGCCGCAGCCGTACACTGCGCCTTCGATCGCAGAAACGTTCCGGAGGCGCGAATGGCCGATGAGCCGCCGATCGACCTCGAGTTCGAGCGCGAACCGGTGCCCGAGCGTGCACGACTCGGCTTCCGCAGTTTCCTTGGCCAGTACATCAGCGAGCACGTCGCCGGCACCGAGTTGATGATCGGGCCGCTCTTCCTACGGACAGGCGTGACGGCCGCCGACCTCGTGCTGGGCCTGTTGGTCGGCAACGCGCTCGCGGTGCTGTCGTGGCTGCTGGTCACGGCACCGATCGCGACGCGCGTCCGGCTCACGCTTTACTCCCACCTCGAACGGCTCTGCGGTCGCAAGCTGGTCACGCTCTACAACCTCGCGAACGGAGTGATGTTCTGCTTCCTCGCCGGGTCGATGATCACCGTGTCGGCGACCGCGGCTGGTGTCTGGACCGGGATCGAGATGCCGTCCTTCGCCGACACGCTCCCCAACGGCGCAGGCTGGATCGCGACGTCGCTGGTCGTCGGTGTGCTGATCGCCGTCATCGCCGCCGCCGGCTATCGCGCGGTCGCGCGCTTCGGCGCCCTGGCCGCGCCCTGGATGATCCTGGTCTTCCTGGCGTTCGGGATCGTGGGTCTGAGTCAGCTCGGCGTGACCCACGTGTCGCAGATCTGGGAGATCGCGACGACGAAGGTGTTCCCGGGTGGTGCGCCGCGCGCCGGCTCCACGCAATTCACCTTCTGGCAGGTCTGCTTCTTCGCCTGGTTCTGCAACCTCGCGATGCACCTCGGCATGGCCGACCTGTCGGTCTTCCGTTTCGCGAAGAAGAGCCGCTACGCCATCGCGTCGGGAGCCGGCATGTACGTCGGCCACTGCATGGCGTGGCTCGCCGCGGCGATCCTCTATGCCGTGCAGCTCGCGCGCGATCCGACGAACGAAGACGTGCTGCCCGGCCCGATGGCGGACTCCGCCTGTGGTGTCGCGGGACTGGTGTGTGTCATCGTCGCCGGTTGGACCACCGCCAACCCGACCATCTACCGCGCTGGCCTCGCGTTCCAGGCGATCGTGCCGAAGGTGTCGCGCTTCAAGGTCACGCTCTTCGCCGGCGCGGTCGCGACCGTCGCCGGTCTCTTTCCCGCGGTCGCGATGAAGCTGCTCGGGTTCGTCGCGTTCTATGGAATGGTGCTGATGCCGATGGGCGCGGTGATCGTCGCCGACTACTGGTTGCTGCCGCGGCTCGGGCTTCAAAGCTGGTGGGCGATGAAGCGCGGCCTCGAGTTCTACGGCGCCGCGGGTCTCACCTGGCTGCTGACGCTCGCGAGCTGCGCCGCGCTCGTGCAGTGGGGCGGCGTCGAGATCTACTTCGTCAGTTTGCCGGGCTGGGTGCTGGCAGGGCTGCTTTACACGCTGCTCAGCGCCGTGTGGCAGCGACGGGATCGACAGCGAAGCGGAGTCGTTATGCACGCCGCCTCGGAGCCGTCCCGATGACGCTCCGTCGCGCACTCCGTCTCGTCTCCTGGCTCGCGCTGGTCGCGACGCTCTGGCCCGCCATCGCCTACTTTCGCGGCACGCTCGACCTCGATGCCGTGAAACGCTGGATGCTGATCGCCACCGTGGTCTGGTTTGCCAGCGCCTGGGCAGCGGCGCCGCCGACGCATCAGTAAACGACCGCTGAGCCGGCGCGATTCGCTGATTGTGACGACGCGACGATCGGTGCATCGACGAACGCCGCAGCGCGTTCCGTGCCCGAGCGAACGGCGGGCTACGATCTCCGCCCTCACGAAACGACGGGCTCGGATGACGGGAGCGCGCGATGGTGGCAGGTTGGGTGGTTTGGGTTGCTGCGGCGTTGCCGCAGCAAACGTCGCGCACGGTCGCCGACGTCTACGTTCCTGGTGCGACCGCCGCGTGGATCTTCGAGCAAGGCGGCGTGGCGGTCGGCCACGGCTGGTGGGACTACGCCGGACGCGTGCCCGATGTCGAGCCTGCCATCCACCGCTTCACCGGTGGCTGGAAGCTGAAGCTCAACAACGCGCTCGGCGCCGCCGAGTTGTGCGCGAGCGGCGAAGTGCTGGTCGATGACGGCGGACATCCGCGGCAGATCCGGCTGTGCGGTGAGGCGGCGGGGACGGCGACCGCGCTCGACGCGACGTTCGCGGGTGGATTCGCCAGCGGCAGCAGCGTGGTCGGGTCGCAGACAAAGCCGTTCCGGATTGCGGTCGCGCCCGACGCGCGAATGCTGATCAATAACTGGATCGGGCTGGTCGAGCTGGCGACGAAGCTGACGCTGCCGGCATCCGGCCCGACGGTCGCCATACCGCTCTTCCACCCTGAGAGCGGGACGACGCTCGCCTACGAAATCAAGACGCTCGGCACGTTCGAGGTGAAGCGCGGCGAAGCGATGGTGAGCGGACGCAAGTACCGCGACTCGCTCGGCGAGGTGCTGCGGCTGATGCCGGACGGCGAGCTGTTCGAGGTCGAAGTCGCCGCGCAGGGCTTCCGCATGCGTCGCACCGACGAGCCGATCGAGCGCTTCACGCTGGAGCCGCCGCGTCGTGTTGTGCACCAGTTCGAACGGGAGGAGATCACGATCGACCGCGGCGGCTGGTCGATTGCCGGCGAAGTCACGAAGAAGAGCGGGCTCGAAGGCGCGCTGCCGGCGGTCTTCTTCGTCAGCGGCTCGGGGCTGCAGGATCGCAACGGCATGTCGGGCGGCATCGAGCTCGGCACGCACGAACTGCTCGATCACTTGACTGAGGCGGAGTTCCTGGTGCTGCGCGTCGACGACCGCGGCGTCGGGAAGAGCGGCGGGCCGCTCGAGGGGCTCACGCTCGGCAACCTGGTCGATGACGCGCGCGCGGGTGTCGAATTCCTGCTGGCGCGGCCCGATGTCGATCCGAAGCGCGTCTTCGTCATCGGCCACAGCGAGGGCGGCGTGACCGCGCCGATCCTCGCGTGCGAGCTGCCGCTGCGCGGGATCGTGCTGATGGCGGCGCCGGGACGCAGCATGTTCGCGATCTTGCAAGACCAGAAGCGCAGCGGGCTCGCGGCAGCCGGAGTGCCGCAGCCGATGATCGACAGCGAACTCGAGGTGCACGCGAAGTTCCTCGAACTCGTGACCGGCACAGGCGAGATCGATCCGGCGGAGGTGCGCGCCGACTACCGGCCCGCGCTCAAGGACCGCGCCTGGCTGCGCAGCCATGCGGAGCACGATCCGATCGCGCAGATCGCCAGTGTGAAACAGTCGGTGCTGATCGCGCAGGGCGCGAAGGACGTGCAGGTCTCCGCCGATCGCGACACGCCACCGCTGGTCGCGGCCCTGCGCGCCGCCGGCAACGCGGACGTGACGCTCGCCCTCTTCCCCGACCTCGACCACCTCTTCAAACGCACCCTCTCCGACCCGCCAAGCACCGCCGACTACCTGAAGGCGCGCCCCGTCGACGCCGAATTCCTGTCGAAGCTGACCGCCTGGCTGCAGAGCCACTGAACGAGCGACTGACCGTCATCCCGACGCGAAGGAGCCGACGATGCCGTTGCCGCCCACGCAGGAGCAGCAGCTCGACTATGACGGCTGGGCCAATCGCGAGATCCTCGCGTCGCTTCGCCCGCTGCCTGCGCCGCCCGCCCGCGCGCTCGCGCTGCTGAATCATGTCGTCGGCGCGTCGCGACTCTGGCTCGCGCGACTCCAGGGGACGCCTTCGCCCTGTGCTGTCTGGCCGCAGTGGACGCTCGCACAATGCAGCGCGGAAGTCGGGGCGCTGAGAGAACGCTGGCGCCGCTGGTCGGCTCCGCTCGTGCCTGACGCCCTCGAGGCGATGATCACCTACACCAACAGCAAGGGCGAGCGCTACACGAGCCGCGTCGCCGACGTGCTCACCCACGTCGCGTTGCACGGCGCCCACCATCGTGGGCAGTTGCTCGCCGAACTGCGCGCGGCGGGGCACTTGCCACCGTACGTCGACTTCATCCATGCGACGAGGACGGGGGCGCTGCGCTCCAGCTCGTGATTTTGGCCGAGCGGGTTGCAGTCAGCGCTCGAACCGCCGCCGCGGAGCCGCATGCCGCTCGGCTCATGCAGTGCGGGATCGCGCCCCTCCTTGCTCACCTCACGTAGTGGTTCGCGATCACCTGCGCGACGCAGCACGTCAGCTTCTTTCCGGTCGGCAGGTGCAGGAACTCGTTCGGGCCGTGGGCGTTGCTGTTGGGGCCGAGGACGCCGGTGATGAGGAACTGCGCCTGCGGGAACTTTTCGCCGAGCATGCCCATGAACGGGATCGTGCCGCCTTCGCCCATGCACGCGGCCGGCTTGCTGAAGAAGGCCTGCGAGGCGCTCTCCATCGCGGCATCGAGCCACGCTGCGAACGGCGGCGCGTCCCAGCCGCTCGAACCCTTGTCGGCTTCGAACGTGACCTTGGCACCGTAGGGCGGGTCCTTCTCGAGCAACGCCTTGAGCGCGGCGGTCGCCTTCGCCGGGTCGAGCCGCGGCGGGATGCGCAGCGACACTTTCACCGTGGTGTAGGGGCGCAGAACGTTGCCGGCATTGCCGAGCGCCGGGAGGCCTTCGACGCCAGTGATGGAGAGTTGCGGGCGCCAGGTGCGATTGAGCAGCAGCTCGTGGCGCTCGCCGGGGACGTGCTTGGCGCCCGGAATCCACGGGTACTTGCTCGTGACGTCGTCGCCAAGGATTTCGGCGCAAAGCTTCGCCTGCTTGACGCGCTCGGGTGGGATGTCGACCCAGAAGTCGCGCGAAAGGACCGTGCCAGTGTTGGGATCGTCGATGCGGGCGAGCACCTGGCGCAGGATGCGGAAGCTCGACGGGACGATGCCGCTCGCGTCGCCGGAGTGGACGCCCTCCTTCAGGATGTCGACGCGGAGGTTGCCGGCGAGGAGGCCGCGCAACGAGGTCGTGGTCCAGAGCTGGTCGTAGTTGCCGCAGCCGGAGTCGAGGCAGACCACGAGGCTCGGGCTGCCGACCTTGTCCTTGAGCGCGTCGATGTAGGCGGGGAGGTCGTAGCTGCCGCTCTCCTCGCACGCCTCGATGAGGACGACGAGGCGCACGTGCGGCTTCTTCTGCAGGCGCAGCAGTTCGATCGCGCTGAGGCAGGCGAACGCGGCGTAACCGTCGTCGGCGCCGCCGCGGCCATAGAGCTTGTCGCCCTCGCGGACGGGGGTCCACGGATCGAGGCCGGCGCGCCAGCCGGTCATCTCCGGTTGCTTGTCGAGGTGGCCATAGAGCAGCACGGTGTCGGTCGCGCGCTCGTTGCCGGTGGCCGGGATCTCCATGAAGATCAGCGGCGTGCGCGGCAGGCCCTGGTCGTTCTTCAGACGATGGACTTCGAGCTTGCTGCCGGCCGGGAGGCGCGCCTTGCACCACTCGGAGATGAGCGCGACCGCCTTCTCCATGTGGCCGTTCTCGACCCACTTCGGATCGAAGTAGGGCGACTTGTTCGGGATGCGGATGTAGTCGGAGATCGTTGGCACGATCTGCGACTCCCAGAACTTCTCCGAGAACTCCTTGGCGGCGGCGACGTCGAGGGCGGCGTTGGTTGTGGTCATGGTTTGCGGAAAGCTACCGCGCGCCCGCCGTTTCGTTCCAGGACCAGAACGGCGGACAAGTTGTCGCAGGGGCCGGTGACGAAACCGACAATCTGATCCAGACACAGAACGTCGGTTTCGTCACCACCGGTCGGGCGGCGTGCGATGGTGCGTGCGCGATCGCTCAGAAAGCGGCGGCGCTGTTCCCGGATCAGAAGCTGCCGGTGGGGGAGGTGAGGAGGCGGCGGGCTTCGGTCTTGACGTCGCCGAAGCGCGCGTCCCAGTCGGTGCCGAGGAGGTGGTCGATCGTCTCCTTGGCGGCGGGGCGGTCGCCGGCGCGCAGGAGGGACTTGGCGAGGCCGAGCCAGCCGGTGGGTTCGGTGGCGCGGATGCGCGCGACCTGGCGCCACTGTTCGGCGGCGTCGGTCCATCGCCGCTGGCCGTCGCGCACTTCGGCCAGCGCCTGGTGGCCCTCGCTTTCGCCGAGCAGCGCCTCGACTAACTGCGTGTGCACCCGCTCCGCTCGCGCTGGGTCCTCCATCCGCTGCAGCCGCTCGCCCAACTCCTTCATCACCGCGACGTCGTGCCCGTTCGCATCGAGCCGCGCGAACAGCGCCGCGACCGCCTGCTCGGGCCGCTTCAACTGGTCGTAGAGCGTCACCAGCAACTGGGCGATCTCCTCGTCGTCGGGCGCCGCCGCCAACGCCGCCTGCCACTGCGTCTCCGCCTTCGCCGGCTGGCGTTTCTGCAGCCACGCCTTTCCGATCGACTTGCGCAGCAGCGGATTCTCGAGCCCGCTCGCCGCGACCTCCGCCTCCACGCGCGCCGTGAATGCGTCGAGATCGGTCGCGCTGGCGAGCGCCTCCTCCAGCGCCGCGAGCGCCTGCTTCCGCTGCTCCTGCGCCGCCCCCCACGCCACCACCGCACCCGCCGCCGCGTCGATCGCCTCGACGTGCTTTCCGACCTGCGACAGCGCCTCGCTCCGCCGCTGGTAGTACGGCCCGAGCGTGCCATCGCCGACGCCGCGATTCGGCGCGCTCCGCGCATGCATCTCGATCGCCTCGCCGTAGTAGTCGGCGGCCGGCTGCCAGAGCTTCGCCTCGTACGCCGCCCAGCCGAACTGCCGGACGATCTCCTCTTCGCCGAAGCGCTTCATCTCCCGCCACCGCGCCTCCGCCGCGGCGCGCACGGAATCGGCCGCATCGCGCTGATGCAACCCGCTGTGCACCGCCATCAGCAGGAACCGCAACTCGAGCGCGTCGGGACGCGCCGCAATCAACGCCTCGGTGAGCGGCCGCGCCTCCGCGTCGTGACTCTGCGCGTGCAGCCACTGCGCGAGCAACGTCTGCCCATCGAGGCCGAGCCGTCCGCCACGCAGCCTCTCGCGCAACACCGCGATGGCCGGCTCGTACCGCCGCAAACCGTCGTAGAGGTAGCTCGCGACGCGCAACGCCACCGGCTCGTCGTCGCGCCCCTCCGCCAACTCCGCCTGCGCCGCCTGCGCGAAGTCGTCGGCCTTGCTGCTCCAGAAAGTGTCGTAGTTGACAGCGTAGAACGCCCGCCCGCGCTGGTTGCCGTTGCGCATCTCCGCGCGCAGTTCCCGCGTCACGAGCGCGAGCAGCCGTTGCTCCAGCCGCCCGTCGAGCCGCGCAGCCTTCCGCCGAACATCCGCGAGCGACCAGCTGTGGTAGTCGAAGAAGTGCTGCCCGATGCGCGCGATCCAGCGCGGCTCGTTCTCGGCGCGCACGACGAAGAACTCGACCGCTTCCTTCGGCCCGGCGGTCTCGTGCACCACCTGCGCCACTTGGCTGATCATCGTTTGGCCATTGCGGTACTGGTAGTCGGCCAGGATCTTTGGCAGTTCCTCGAACGCGAGCCGCTGCGCCGCATCACCGACACCTTTCACGCCGACTTGATGTGCCGATCGCATGACCTCCACGCGATCGTCGATCAGCTGGTACGCGCGCCCCTCGTTCGTTCGCACCGTCAGCTTCTTCGCGATCGCCACGTCTGCCTTGGCGAACAACTCGGCACTGCTGCCGAACGCGACCCGCCCGCCTTCGCGCAGCGCTCGCGCCCAAATCCCGTGCAGCATGTCGTCGAGCCACTGCACGCGCGCGCCGTGCCGCGCGACCGCGATCTCGCCCGCGACCAACTGTTCCGCGTCTGCGTGACGCCGCCGGATCGCCAGCCGATCGACCGCAAAGCCGAGTGGGCCATTCGCGCTGTCGGGCAACCGCCCGCCATTCGCGACGCGGCGCAACCCGAGCTCCGCCACGATCGTGCGGATCGCCTCATCGTGCCGGTTGGCGTTCCACTGCGCCGTCGCCAGCGAGAAGCCGAGCACCAGACGCGTGTCGTCGGATGCCGCCGCGCGCGCCACCAGCGCCGCGAGCTGCCGGATCTGCTCGTCCTGCAACGCCACGGCGCCGAGTCGATCAAGGCTCGCCAGGAACTGCGCAAGCGGCACCTCTTCGCCGTTCTCGATCGGCGCCACGAATGCGCGCTTCATCGCTGCCAGCGCCGCGGTCGCGTGCGGACCGCCGCCGTTCGTCTGCGCCGCTGCCTGCCAGCGCGCCAGGAACTCGAGGTAGTCGAGCGCACGGCGATCGACGACCGATGTCGCACGCTCGCGCGCCATTGCGAGTCCTTCGACCACGCGATCGACGGTGGCCTCTTCGTCGACCATCTGAAACGCGCCCGCGAGCTGCGACAGGTAGCGATAGATGCCCTGCGCCGTGTGGCCGATCACCGCCTCCGGCAGGCATTCGAGCAACCGGAAGTCCTTGGTCTTTCCGTACAGCTCGCGCACGGTCCAGAGCTGCTGCTCGGGCCACGTCGCCTTGCGCATCAGCGCGATCAGCTTCTCCGGCACCTCATCGGGAAGCCCGGCCGGGACGCCATCGCCCCGATCGTTCAACGACCCGCGCGCGTGGTTCACCTGATCGGCCAGCGCGTATTCGTCGATTGCGCTCCACGCTGCCAAGCGCGCGCGCGTCGCCGCGTCCTTGCGATCGAGCGCCGTGCACCATCCCGACAGCGCGAGCCAGTCGTTGTGTTCGAGTTCGCTGCTCCCGAACTCGCTGCTGGCAGCGAGCGGCCCCGCGGTCAGCGCCTCCGCGACGCGAATCGCCTCCTCGAGCTGCCCGCGTTCCGCGCAGATCCACGCCAACTGCCGGCCGTACTGCTGCCGCGTGAAGTCCTTGCCGTCGCCAAGCCACTCGCGCAGCTTCGCCTGCAATTCATCGCCGCGGTCGAGCGCTACCAGCCGCAGGTAGTCGAGCCCGCGCCAGTCGAGCAATGGGTGCTTCGCCGCGGCTGCCGGTTCCGTGACGGCGAGCAGTTCGCGCTCATGCGCCGCGCGCTCTTCGCCTTCAACTCGCGTCAGCAGGAAGAGCAGCGTCGTCGCCGCCCGCTGCGCCACGATCCGCGTGTCGAGTGCGATCGCATCGTCGGCCTTGCTGCTCGTCGCGTCGATCGCCGCGTCCAAGAGCGCCAGCGAGTCGGTGCGCGTCGCCGCCAAGTTGTTGCGCAGCAGCACATCGAGCCAGATCCGGTCGAGCTGCAGCCACGGGCGCGGGTCGCCCGCGCTCGCCGCCGCATTCCGCTGCGCCAACCACTCGCGCGTCGTCGTCCGCGCCGCTCGCACCGCCTCGTCCTGCGCCACCTTCAGCTTCTTGCGCGGCAACTCGGTGAAGTCGGGCCGCGCCTTCACCGCTGCCTCGGCACGCGCGTCGACCGACCAGTTGACGAAGTCGTGCCACGCCAAGATCTGCGCCGCGCGCACTCGCGCGTCGCGTTCGCGCACGACGTCGGCGAACCTCGCGTCGGCTTCGTCGAAGAGCGGGAACACCTCGACGGGTCCTACCTGTGGCAACAGCGCGACCGCTTCGGTCCACGCGGTCTCGTCGAAGCCAGCGCCGATCAGCGAATCGAAAAGATGCGCCACCGCAGCGCCGCGCGGCGCGCCCTCTTTGGCTCGCGCGACCCGTTCCCGCAGCACGCCGAGCTGCAGTTCGCGCCGGCCGAACTGCGTGACCGTCTCTTCGAGCGCCAGTCGCTCTTCGTCAGCGCTGCTGGCGCGCGAACGCGCGAACAGCCGATCGAACAGCTTCTGCCAGCCCGCCTCCTCGCCGTCGGGCTGGAATCCGACGCTCTTCAGCAGAGCGATCCGCCGCGCCAACCGCGTCGCGGGCGCGCTCTCGACCTCTGCCGCGGTCTGCTTCCAGATCTCGCCGAACTGCGTGCGAGCTTCAAGCGTCTGCGCCAGCGAATGGAATCCGAGCAACTGCTGCGCATGAGGGCCTGCGCGCTCATGGTCGAGCAGCGCCGCGCCGCACGCGATCAGCACCTTCGCCTCGGCATCAGTGAAAGTGCGGTTCCACCAGTTGAACGTGCCGCTCTGTCCAAGCGCCTGCGCGATCGCGGTCGCAAGGCGCGTTTCGATCGGGCGGGTGAACTTGTCAGCGGCGACCGCGGCGCGCGCCTCGTTCAGCCAGCGCTCGATCTGCTGCCACCACGCCGCCTCGCGATCGAGGTAGAGCAGCGCCGTGCACCAGCGATCGAGCTGCGTCTCGCTCATCGTGTCCTGCCGCTCGCGCGATTCGGCGACCGCTTCGTCGATCAACTGTTCGAGCCGGTAGCCGTTCCAGAGCAGATGGACGCGCGCGTCTGCGAGCGTCGAGTGCTCTGCCTCGCTCCACGGCCCGCCGGTCGCGATCGCGTCGGCAATGGTCTTCAGCCCCGCCTCGAGGTCGCCGCGAGTCGCCTGCAACTGCGCCCACTCGATGCGGGCGTCGGAGCGCTCCGGAAAGTCGCGCGCGATCGCCGTGATCAGCGCGTCGGCCTCGTCGACGCGCGGCGTCTGCTGCAGCTCGGTCAGCACGTGGCGCGCGTGGCCGTAGCGCGCATCGGGGCGATCGATCTGCCGCTCGACCACCGGCGTGAGCGTGCGGATCAGCGCGAGGCGTTCGTCGCCGGCGCCGAGCGGACCGGCGAGCGCGAGCAGGTCCTCGGCCCGCGCCAGGTCGGCGAGCTCCGGTGTCGCTGCAAGCGCGTTCGCATATCGCAGCAGCCGCTGCCGCAACGTCTCGTGTTCGCGCACCTGTGTAAGGATCGTCAGCTCGAGCCGCGCGATCGCCCGCTTCGGGCCAGTCGCCTCCGCGAGCGCCGCAAAGTCGGCGAACGCCGCGCGCGTCGCCGTGTGATCGTCGCGCGCCGCTGCGGCACGCAGCAGGAGCCAGCGCGCTTCGAGCGTCGCCTTCCCGTCGACGACGAGTTGCTTCGCCGTCGCCAAGTCCTTCGGCAGATCGCGCAGCTCTAGGACTTCCGCGCGCGGTGCGAGGGCCGCGTCGAACTCGCGCGCGGCGGTCGCGGCGTCGAGCTGCGTCGCCGCCAGCGTCCACTCGCGGCGCGAACCGGCGAGCGGCGAACTCTCGATTACGCGCATCGCGATCGCGATCCCGGCAACGCGCTGCCACTCCTGCCAGCGGACCTCGTGGTAGAGCTGATCCAAGTCGTCGAACCAGCGTTCCGCGATCGGGCGCGTTGAGTCTGGATCGGCGCCGACCGCAAGGTCGAGCTCGATCCGTCCAGCGCGCACGCTCGCCCGGCGAAACGTCACGCGGACGCCGCCGTCGATGCGCGCGAGCGTCGCCTTCATGCCGCGGAAGCGGTCGCCGGGTTGCTCGAACAAGTGGCCCGGCGGTAGGGCGAACGCGGTCGCGTCGCCAGACGCCTCGGCGCGCGCGCGGCCGATCCGCCAGGCCACCGACCAGGTGCCGCGCTCCCCGCCGCGCGACCAATCGATTCGCGCGTCATCGCCCGCTCGATGCACCGGCTCCGCAAACCACGCTTCATTCGAGTGCAGCCAGCGCCCGTGGCCCATGGTGAGGCGCCGGCCGCGCGCGTCGATGCTCGTGCCGTCGACGGTGAGTTGCAGCGCGTCCGCGATCGCCGCGAGGCGCGCACGCTGATCGAGCGTGCGAAGGAGCGCGCCGACCTCGCCATCGAATGCCGGCGGCGCGGCCGCGCCCGGAGGCGGCAGTTCGACGAAGAAACCGAGGAGAGGATCGACGCGCCCGGGGATCTCGTCGCGCCAATCCTCGCTCAGGCGCCGTCCGGCATCGAGTCGCGACCAATCGTTGGCGCGCGCGCTCCGCTCGAATTTGGCGAGGCCGAAGTGGTCGCCCTTCCCGCCACCGCGACCGCCGCCACCTCCGCCGAAGAGTCCGCCACGCGAGCGCAGATACCCGCGTTTGTCGGAACGAGCCATCTCGAACGCCGGCGTGGCGGCCGGCCGGGACCTGAGCTTCGCGCCGGCGAGGTCGTCCAGTTCGAGATCGTCGTACGCCGCGCTCGCCGGATCCGCGCTCGGTTCGCCCGGATCGCCGGTGAAAGCTCCGGGCTCTGACTCTGCCTCACCGCTCTCGAAGCCGAGGTTCTTGTCGGCTTTCGATTCGTCGTCGAGTCCATCGCTGTCGACATATCCGAGCTGCCGGAGGCTCTCGCCCGCTTTTCGACGCAGTCCGTGCCCGTCGCCACCGACGCTCGCTGGGACTGCGTCTCCAGGCCCGCGGTAGTAGCCGCCGTCGGAGCGGCCGAAACCCCAGGAACTGAGTTCGGTCGCACCCTGCGGCGCCGCACCGTACGCGACCTCCATCGACTGCGGCCGCAACGCCTCGGTGAAATCGCGATCGAGCGCGGCCAGCATCACCAGCACTTCACGCCGCAGCCCGACATGCCACTCCGCCGCCTTCTGCATCTGTGCTTTGGCCAGTTCGAAGCCCGCGTCGCTCTTGCCCTTGGCGAAGAACTCCTCGCCGTCGCGCATGCGCGTGCCCTTCTGCAGCCGAAAGCGCTCGCGATCGGCCTCGCTCTCCAGCACCAGGAACGACGTGTAGGGCGTGACGATCTGGAACTCTTGCGAGAGCGCGATGGTCGCCGCCTTGGTGTCAGCGGTCGCCGGCTGCGCCAGCAGGTGGTCGAGGTGGTGGCGCGCCCAGAGGCGCGGGATGAACGAGGCCTTGTCGCCGAGATCGTCGAGGACGACGTCGGTTTCGAGCTTGAAGCTCGAACTCGTGACGCGGACCTTGGCGCGGGCGCCGGTGCGCGCATCCCATCTGCCGACGACGATCTGCTGTTCGCCGTCGGCGAGGCTCGGCAGCGTCTCGGGATAGACGGCCGCGACCGCAAGCCCCTCGAACTCGATCTTTACGTCCTTCGCGCGCGGCTGCGTCGCGTCGGCGAGGAGCTCCTGCGCGATTTGCGTTGCGTCAGTGCCGCCGCCGATCGCGCGCAACGACCCGTCGCCGAGCCGGGTGATCGCGCGCAGCACAATCGGTTCCTGCGTGCTGCCGGGCACGACGGCATGGACGCGGCCGCGGCCGCCGAACGCGGCGGTGATCGCGGCGGCGCACTTCGCCGGATCGGCATCGCCGAGCGTCGCGACGCCATCGCCCACATAGACGAGCTGCGTCTCGGGACGCATCGCCGCGAAGCTCTGCTTGAAGGCGCCCGCCAGATCGGACCAGCCAAGCGCCTCGCGCTGCTCGACGAAGTGGAGTGCGGCTTCGCGGTTCGCAGTCGAGTTGGCGACTTGCGCCGCGAAGGCGAAGCGTGTCTCTACGTCGCAGGTGGCGAGCTGGATCGTGTCGTGCTCGCCAAGCGAGCCGAGCAGCGCTTCGAGAAACTGCAACTGCGTCGCGCGCGCGGCGCCGCGCAGCGATCCCGACGTGTCGCAGAGCAGGAGCCAGTCGCTCGGCCGCTGCGGGTCGGGCGGCGGGACGCCATCCCTCGCCGGGGGACTGAAACGCACCATGAAGTAGCCGTCGTCGCCGCGCTGGTCGGCGACGAACGACAGGTTCGGGCTGCTACGCCAGGCACCGGAGTCGGTGGCCGGTTTGGTGGTGATGCGCAGCTCGAAGTCGCGGTCGGGGCGGAACTCCTGCGCGTCGAAGGAGACGCTCGCGGCATGGTCGGTGGCGCTGATGCGGCAGGGGTGCGACGGACAGGCGACGGCGGCGAGCGGCTCGGCGCTGCTGACCGTGACCTCGACGGCGAGCTGCGTCAACGGCGTGCGGCGCAGCATCTCGCTCTGCAGCGCGTAGTTCCAGGTGAACTGGTCGCCGCGCTTCTTCAGGACCTGCGTCCAGCCGATCTTGATCCGCTTCTCGCCGCTGATGGGGTAGACGCGCGCCTTGAAGAGGTTGCCGCCGGTCCACTCGAGCAAGCCGGGATCGCGCTTCTCCCGCAGGATCTGCTCGTAGATGGCGCGCGCGCGCTCCTTCTCGACGATGTCGCCCTCGACCAACTCGTCGCCGATCCACATGCCGAAGCTCGAGATCGACGCGTCGGCGGGGAGCGGAAAGTAGAAGACGCCTTCGAGCACCACGTTCGTGTGATTGAGGAAGCTCTCCTCGACGATGGTGCGCGCGATCTGGTCGCGGATGTCGACCGTGACCTTGTGGTAGCCGAGGGTCAGCGGGACATCGCGGCCGTCGACGTTGGCGAGCAGCGAGCCCATCGCCTCGGTCGACTGGCCCGACTGGTAGCCGGTCAGCCACGGCGGCGGCGGCGTGACCGTTTCGAGTTTGCCGTCGCGCGCGCGCACGACGGTCGTCGTGGCGAGCGGCAGCGCCGCCACCGGCAGTACCGCGTCGCCCGGTCCGCGCACGGTGATCGGCGCCTCTGCGCGCGGCGCGATCTCGACTTCGCCGGACGCGATGCGGATCTCGGTCGCGTTCACCAGCTCGACCAGCGCGCCCGGACCGAGCGTGAGCGTCGCGCCGCTCTTCGTGCGCAGTTGCAGCGCGTTGGCGCCGCGCGCGCCGGTCTTCACCCATTCGTTCGCGAACAGGAGCCCGTTTTCTTCCGCGCAGCGCCAGCGCGGGTCGGCACCGCCGCGCGCCAGCCCCACGCCTTCGCGGTCGATCACCTTCGCGATCGACGAATCGTGCGAAAGCGGCGTCACCTCTTGCGGGGCGAGCAGCGGCGCGAGCGCGATGCCGAACAAGGCGACACCGAGAGCAAGCGGAGTGCGCATGGGGGAGTCAGGGATGGGAAGGGGGTCGGACGGGAGGACAAGAGGACCAGTGGACAAGTGGAAGAGAGGCCGAGTGCGACGGAGCAGGGCGACGGCGGTTCCGAACAACGGCGCCGAACAGCGACCGTTCGGCGGTCAGCGGGGCGGGAAGCTCTCCGGCATCCACGCCGCGCGGTCGGCGACCGACGCTCGCGCGGTGTCGGAGGTGGGGACGCCCCAAGCAGTGAAGAACGGGCCCAAATTGCGATCGGCCACCTTCGACAGCATCACCAGCCAGAGGTCGCGCTTGGCGTCGTCGGTGCGCGGTCGCTCGCGACGCGGCAGGGCGCGGTAGTCGGCGAAGACCTTCTTGTAGAGCTCCCAGCCGAACTGCTGCTGCAGTTGCACGTACATCTGCAGCGCCAGGAATGGGTCGCCCTTCCACTCGTCGAAATTGGCTCCGGCCTTCACGTAGTCGGCAACCTTCTTTGCCGTGCCCTCGATTGCGTCGTGCCCTTTCGTGACCGGCACCGCGAACACCGATTCGAGCGCGTGGATGCAGAGCACGTTGTTCGTGACTTCGCCGGTGCCGTCGAAGGTCCACTCCGGTTCCTGGTGGTTGTGGCCGAGCTCGTGGAAGAGGCCCCACTGTCCTTTCGCGAGCTCCGCCGGATCGCTCATCGCCGTCGCTGCATCGAGGTGGGTCATGATCGGGTAGCCCGAGTGCATGTACCCCGCGCCGATCTGCACGTCGGCGACGAAGCGCTCCGGGCTCGGTCGCGCGCGCGGGATGCCAACCAGGTCGGCCATCGCGTCGGCGCCCTTCGCCCACAGCTCCATCAGCTTCGTCGGCTCGGCGAGGTTCCGGATCGCGCTCGACGGCACGGTCACGATGATGCGGTCGCATTCGAGCTCGGCCCACGGCGCGGGCAGTTCGCGCAACGATGCGTTCCATGTGGCGTCGTCGTCGCGTCCCGCCACGAACCACGGCGCCGCAATCCCGCCGGCGAGTGTCACGTCCACCTTGCCGAGGTCGAGCCCCTCGGGTACGTCCACATAGATCAGTCCGCCGAGCGGCGCCGCGAGCTTCGTCGTCGTCGCCGTGACCGGCCGGCGCACGAACGCCTTCGGCACCCGATGCCACGCCGCCAGATCGAACAGCACGTCGGTGTGCGCGCCGATCTGCAGCGCGATCCGTACGGCTGCGGCCGCCTCGGGAAGGGTGAGCGTGATCACTTCGCCAGGAGCGGCGTAGAGGCCGGTCGAATGCCAGCGCGGGAGCGCGGTGTCGAGCGCAATCGTCTTCGTCAGGCGCGGCGCCGCGGCCGGCGGCAGGCCGGGGAAGCTCTTCGCCGCCCCAAGCGGCTTCACCTCTTCGGCTGCGACCCGATCGGCTTCGCGAACGATGTAGGCGAGCATCGCGCGGTCGCCGCCGTCGATCCGCTCGAGCGGCTTGTCTGGCGTCGGTTCGATCGCGTCGGCCCGCTTCGCCCGCTCCGCCTCGAGCTTCGGCCGCAGCAGCAGGTCGCCCGCCGGCAACACGCGCGCGACCGCGGTCATCGTCGCCGACGATTGCAGCATCGGCTGCTCGGCCTTGATCACGCGGCGCACCGTGTGGTTCGCGAGGTAGGTGAAAGCCGCGTCGCCGTGCGCGAGCTTCGGCGGATCGCGCTCGGTCGTGAACCCCTCCGGTCCGCTCTTGCCGAGGTAGCCGTCGCACCACGCCACGCCGAAGCGCCCGAACAACTGCTGCAGCGAGTTTTCGTCGAGCGACGCCTTGCCCGACACCTGCAACCAACCCCACGCGCACTGCCCCGCCAGCACGCCGCCACCCGCGCGGATCCACTCTTCGAGCGCGTCGATCTCTCCGTCTGCAAGCTCGCTCGACAGCCCAAGCAGCACGTCGATTCCTGCAAGCTGTGGCATGAGCGGACCCGCTTCGAGCAGTCGCACGTCGAACTTCGCTTTCAGCGCCAGGGCATCGCCGGCGAGGAGTGAACGCAGATCCTCCGTGCGCACCACGATCTTCGGCGATGACGTCGAGCCCGCGAGCCAGCGGGTGCAATTGACGAGGAACCGCCCCGTGTCGCCCTGCTTCAGCGCGTCGCCCGCGAAGTAGCCGTTGTGCGGCAGCGCGACGAACCGTCCCGCCTTGGCGTGCCCGCCCACGATCGCCGCCGATCGGAGTCCCTTCCCGCCATTACCCGCCAGCACGACGTAGGCGTCCTTGCTCCACACCGCGAGCGGACTCGGCGTGCCGGGCGAAGCGATGGTCGCAACGCCCTCGAGTAGTTCGGGGAGGGCTTCGATCGTGTCCGTTTGCGTGCGGGCGGTGGCTTGGAGCAGCAGCGTTAGTCCGAGCGCGAGGAGCGCGCGGGAGCCCGCGGATCGCGAGGTGATGCAGTTCATGGCGCGGAAGTTACCGCCGGCGCACGCGCTTCCCGGGACGCCATATGCCTCGGCCCGCGTTCTCCCCGCCTTTCGTTGATTCCGGAGTTCTCCGCGATGCCCGCCCCTCTCTTCACGCCCTTCACGCTGAAGTTCGTGACGCTCCGCAACCGCGTCGTGGTCTCGCCGATGTGCCAGTACTCGTCGGACGACGGCAAGGCGACTGACTGGCATCTGGTCCACCTTGGCTCCCGCGCGGTCGGCGGCGCGGGGTTGGTGATCGCGGAGGCAACAGCGGTGTCCGGCGAGGGGTGCATCAGCTACGGCGACGCCGTCTGGTCGGACGAGCAGATCGCGCCGCTCGCGGCGCATCAACCGTTTCGTGAAGCAGCACGGCGCGGTGGCCGGGATCCAACTCGCACACGCCGGCCGCAAGGCGAGCGCGCAACGGCCGTGGGAGGGCGACCAGCACCTCGGCGTGGCGGACGGCGCGTGGCCGACTCTCGCCCCGTCGGCGGAGGCGTTCGGCGGCAACCTGCCCGTCACGCCGCAGGCGATGACGCTGGCGGAGATCGCGCGCGTGCGTGGTGCGTTCGCGGCGGCGACGAAGCGTGCGCTCGCGGCGGGCTACGAATGGCTTGAGCTCCACTTCGCGCACGGCTACCTCGCGCACGAGTTCTTCTCCCCGCTCGCGAACAAGCGGACCGACGCCTACGGCGGCAACTTCGAGAACCGCTGCCGCTTTCTGGTCGAGACGTTCGGCGCGGTGCGGGAGCAGTGGCCCGCCCGTTTCCCGCTGACGATGCGTCTGTCCGTGACCGACTTCGTGGAGGGCGGCGTGACCGTCGAGGAGTCGATCGCGCTGCTGAAGAAGCTGAAGGAGCGCGGCCTCGACCTCGTCGACGTGAGCATGGGGTTTGCGACTCCCGACATCTCGAAGATCCCGTGGGCGCCCGGCTTCATGATCCCGACGACTAGCCGCATCCGTCGCGAGACGGGACTGCCGGCCGCGGCTGGCTGGATGATCACCGATCCGAAGCAGGCCGACGACGTGATCAAGGACGGTCACGCCGACCTTGTCGTCCTCGCGCGCGAGCTGCTGCGCGACGCCTACTGGCCGTTCCACGCGGCGAAGGCGCTTTGCGTCGAGAAGCCGGCCTCGCTCTTCCCGATCCAGTACGGCCACTGGCTCAAGCGGTGAGCGATGGGTGGCGGTAACCCCTGCCGCCCGCGATCCGTCTGGAGCGAAGCTTGGTCGACGGTCCGCGATCCGCGGAGCAGTTGCTCGCCGAACTACGGCAGACCTTGCGCGTCGATGCCGTGTCGGGCTCGGTCCAACCGCTCGCGCACTATCTGAAGAAGTTCCCGGGTCACGACCAGGACGTCGCGAGCGAGTACCTGACGAGCGCGTCGCCGCGCGGCGGCGGGACGCCGGCCGGGACGGCGCGCGGCAGCGGTGCGCCTGGCCTGATCGGGCCCTATCGCGTGGTGAAGGAGCTCGGCCGCGGCGGGCAGGGAATCGTCTACCTCGCCGAGGACACGCGCCTTTCGCGGCGCGTCGCGCTGAAGGTCCTGCCGGAGCTCGCGCAGGCGTCGGGCGACGTGCTGCTGCGCTTCCATCGCGAGGCGGAAGCGGCGTCGCGGATCGACCATCCCGGCATCGCGACCGTCTACGAGACGGGGATGAGCGACGGCATCCCGTTCATCGCGATGCGCTACGTCGAGGGCGAGACACTGGCCGCGCGGATCGGCGCGGCGCAGTCGGTCAGCGCGGTCGACGTGCCGGGAAACGTCTCGATCACGGTGGCGGGCGACGACGACGACGTTTCCGCGAGCGCAGCGACCCCGGCCCCGGCGCCGGCAAACCCGCGGCAGCTCCTGCGCGTCCAGACGACCCGCATCCTCGAGCTCTTCGTGAAGCTGGCCGAGACGCTCCATGCGGTGCACGAGAGCGGGATCATCCATCGCGACATCAAGCCGCAAAACCTCCTGCTCGGACGCGACGGCCGGCCGGTGATCCTCGACTTCGGTCTCGCGCGCGACGTGAACAACTCCGAATCGAAGGGGATGACCCGCGCCGGCGACTTCTTCGGCACGCCGATCTACATGTCTCCCGAGCAACTGCTCGCGAGTCGCGTGCGGCTCGACCGGCGCACCGACGTCTGGTCGCTCGGCGTCTGCCTCTACGAGTGCCTCACGTTCCATCGCCCGTTCGAGCACCCGACGCGCGAGGGGCTCTACGTCGCGATCCAGACCAAGGAGCCGACCGATCCACGACGGTTCAATCCGGCGCTCCCGCCCGATCTGGTGGTCGTGCTCGCGACGGCACTCGAGAAGGACCGCGACCGGCGCTACCTCACGGCGCGCGACTTCGCCGACGAGCTTTCGCAAGTGCTCCATCACGAGCCGATCCACGCACGTGCCGCCGGACCGCTGCTGCGGCTGCGCCGCTTCTGCCAGCGCCAGCCGGTGGTCGCGGCGGCGCTCGCGGGTGCGTTCCTCTCGCTCGGCGGCGAGGACGAGGCCGTCGCCCGACGCCGCCACGCGCGGCGACTTCGACAGCGCGCAACGCCAGTGGCAGCACGACACGGTGGAGGCGCTCGTCGCGAACCTCGAGACCTTCTTCGCCGCCGAACCGATAGAGGATTCGCGCGCCGACGTGGAGGCGCGGACGCTTCGCGATCCCGACGTCCGCGCCCGCTGGAACGAAGCCGTCGCCGCGATCGCCGACGCGCGCCGCTGCCCGCAGTACCGGGGACTGGTGATCGAGCCGCAGCTCGGACTGATCCCGATCGGCCAGGATCCGGAATCCGGACTCTGGGAGTTCGCCCATCTCGCGACGAGCGATCCCGTCGTCGGCCCGATCCCGGAACGCGATGCCGCGAGCGGGCGGCTGCGCGTGACGGAGGAAATGGGGCTGGTCTTCGTGCTGCTGCCAGGCGGGACGGCGACCGTCGGCTCGCGACCGCCCGATGCCCTGCATCCGATCGGCTCGGCCCACGTCGATCCCGCCGCCGCCGATCACGGGCCGGACGGGTGCTCGCTCGACGAGCCGCTGCACGAGGCGACGATCGCGCCCTTCTTCAGCTCGAAATACGAGATGACGCAGGGGCAGTGGCGGCGCGCCTTCGGCGAGATCCCGAGCAGCATCGTGCCCGGGATCGCGATCGGCGGGAGCGTCACGGACCTGCGCCATCCGGTCGAGAACGTCTCCTGGGAGGAATGCACGACGACGCTGCCGAGGCTCGGCCTCCTGCTGCCGACCGATTCGCAGTGGGAGTACGCGGCGCGCGGCGGCACGACGTCGCTGGTCTGGACCGGCGACACGCCCGAGAGCCTCCGCGAGCCGGCGATCGCGGCCAACCTGAGCGAGCAGTCGGGCATGGCCTTCATCTACTTCGAGCCCTCGGCGAACGCGCTCTGGAGCGATGGCCACCACCTGCACACGCCGGTGGGTTCGTTCCGTCCCAATCCGTTCGGGTTGTTCGACGTCGTCGGGAACGTATGCGAGTGGTGCCGCGGAGAGGGTCACGAAGCTCCCGACGGACGGTGGCTCGAAGGACCGCTGGTGGCGGATCTGCAGGGGCGCTCCGGCACGGTGGCTTCCGTCCGCGGTGGGAGCTTCCTGCTCACCGTCTCCAATGCCCGCTCGTCGGCGCGGATCCGCACGCACGTCGGCTGGAACTTCATCGACCTCGGTTTGCGCCCGATCCGCGAGCTCGAGCGGTAGCGGCTGCCTCGGCTGCTGAGGTTCCGGGCGCCCCCTCACTTCTTCCGCGGCTCGAGCCCCACCTTCTGCACCTCCTCCGCGCGCGCCTTCCAGCGGCGGTCGAGCAGCTTGAAGACGTCCTCGCCGCTCACGGCGAAGAGCGTCTCGCTCTTCGTGCGGTAGGGGTCGATGCTCATGGTGCCGACGCTGTAGAGCTCGCAGACGGCGCGCAGCCACTGTTGGCCGGGCTTGCCTTCCTGCTTGCCCACATACTCGAAGAAGCTCCAAGCCTTGGCGAGGTCGGCGTCTTCCATCTGGTGGAGTGGCTTGCGCAGGAGCGTGTCGATCGCGGCGCCGTGTTCGAGTGCCAAGGTGGTGAAGATCTCGGTTTCGCCGAGGAAGACCGAGTGTTCGATCGCGGCCGCGGAGGGCTTGGCGTAGCTCTCCTTGGCGAACTCCTTGCAGGTAACGCCGTTCTTGCCGAGGTAGGAGAGCGCGAGCCAGTAGCCGACACCTTCCTCGATCCAGTTCGGCAGGTCGCCCTTGCGGTTCTGGTTGTAGTGCAGGTTCGCCAGCACGTGGCCGAGTTGGTGGGCGACGATCGCGTCGAAGTCTTTGTTGTCGGCGATCTTCCAGTAGTCGAGGTATTCGATGTCGTCGTTGCGGCGGTAGCGGCCCGACATCGCCGCGACCCGCTGCTCCTTGTTGCCGCCCCAACTGGTGCCGTACCAGTCGGTGAGGAAGCGTTCGTGAGCGGGGGGCTCTTCGGGGCCCCACCAGAACTCCATGAAGCGCCGGTCGGGGATGCCGTCGGTGAAGTCCGACGCGAGCCACGGATCGACGAACTCGGCGCGGAAGCCATCGATCATCCGCTCGCCGAGTTCCAGCAGCGTCTTCACCTGGTCGTCCGCCAACGCGCTTTCGTAAGTGAAGCGCAGGTGAAGGCTCTCCGCCACCTTGAACGATTTCTCGGGCGCAAGCGTCTTCGCCAGATCGGTCAGCTTGCTCGGCGTCGGGACCATCTGGATCGAGGCGAGCGCGTTGGCGAGCCGTTGCGCGCGCGCCTCCTTCGCCACCTGCTTGCCTTGCTTTTCGATCTCGGTGGCGAGCTTTTTCGCCGCGAGCGGGAAGCAGGTCGAGTCGAGCCAGGACATGAGCTGCTGCATCTGTGCGAGCAGTCGGACGTGCGCGGTGGCCCATTCGGGGCTGCCCGCCTTGTGCGCGTCGCGGCGCGTCTGCGATTCGGCAACTGCGGTGCGCCGGATCGCGTACTCGCGCGCGAGACCGTAGAGGCTCTGGCGCGGCATGAACGACTGCAGGCGCAAGATCTGGTCGCCGATCAGTGAAACCGTGCCACCCTTCTTCCCGTCGGTGACGTATTCGCCGGCATCGAGCTTGTAGGGCACCGTCGACGGGTCTGCGGTGAAGACCAGCCAGAACTCGTTGTTGCCTTTGCCGCCCTGGTACACCGTCTGGCCGTTCACGAGGTTGATGCCCGCCTTCGCCTCGCCGATCAGCGCCAGCTCCCCGTTCACCTCGACGGCGTGGCCGGCAAGACGTTTCAGTTGCTTCGGGTCCTTGAGGAAGACGGCGTAGATCTGCGCCGACGCGTCTTGAGCGAGCAGCAGCGACAACAAAAAAGCCGCGAGCAGCGGGTAGAGGCGCGCGGCGGGGCGAACGAGTGGCGGCGCGAGCGAGGCGAATCGGAGCATGACCGGGCTCCTGGATGGGCAGCTCGATCCGGCCGCCCAGGCCGCGAGCGTAGCCGACGGCAACGGCGGCGGGACGCGTCGCCTCGGGTAAGACCGCGCCGATGCAGGATTCGCCCGCGCCGCTCGAGCAGCCCTTCGACTTCGCGCCGCAACTTCCCGGCTCGAAGTCGATCGCGAATCGCGCGCTCGTGATTGCGGCGCTGGCGCATGGCGCGACTGTGTTCAGGCGGCTGCCGCCGTCGGCGGATGTCGCCGCGATGGTGGCAGGGTTGCGCGCGCTCCGCATGCCGATCGAGGAGGTTGGCGAAGGGCGCGTGGCGGTGGGAGGTCCGCGGATCGGCGGCTGGCTCGGTGATGGGAGTGGTCTCGTCCCGCTCGAGCGCACGCCGCTGCACGCACGAACTCTCGACTGCGGCCTCGGCGGGACGACCGCGCGTTTCCTGCTGGCGCTGGCGGCGGTGGTGCCCGGACGCTGGACGATCACCGGTGGCGCGCGGCTGCGTGAACGGCCGATGGCGGAACTGCTCGACGCGCTGGCGCAGCTCGGCGTGCCGATCGAGGGCGACGCGCGGGCGTTGCCGGTCACGCTACTGGGGGGCGTGATGCGTGGCGGGCGCGTGCGTCTCAATGCGTCGCGATCGAGCCAGTTCCTCTCCGCGCTGTTGCTGGTCGGCGCGGCGACGGAGCAAGGCCTCGAGATCGAACTCGAAGGGGCGCTGGCCTCGACGCCCTACGTCGACATGACGCTCGATGTGCTTGCATGGTTCGGCGTCGAGGTCGAGGTCGAGGTCGGCGTCGGCGTCGGCGGCGGTGGTGGCAGTGTCGGCAGGACCTACCGCGTCGCCCCGCAGCAGGCGCACGGCGTCGATCGCTTCGTCGTCGATGCCGACTGCAGCGCAGCCGGGGCGTGGATGGTGCTCGCGCGGCTCGCGCGAAGCGCGGTGCAGTTCGTGGGACTCCCGCGGCTCACCACGCCGATGCCGCCACTCGTGATCCGGCAGCCGGATTCGGTGCTGCCGGAGCTGTTGGCGCAACTCGATCGCGCGCGCGATGGCCGAGGCGAGCGCAATGACGAGCGCGATGAACGTGGTGCCAGCGCCGCGGTGCTCACGATCGACATCGTGGCGGCGCCCGATCAGTTGATGAACCTGGCCGTGGCGGCAGCGGCGCGCCGCGGCACGACTCGATTTGTCGGCGCCGCAAACCTGCGGTTGAAGGAGAGCGATCGTCTCGCCGTGCTCGCGGAGCAGCTCGGTCGCGCGGGCGTGAAGGTCGTCGTCGAGCCGGACGGGCTGGTCGTCGAAGGGCGTGCGACGCTCCGGCCGGCGACGCTCGACTGTTGCGGCGATCATCGGATGGCGATCGCCTTCGCGCTGTTGGCGTCGCTGCAGCCGGGCATCACGCTGGTCGGCGCCGAATGCGTCGAAAAGAGCGACCCCGGCTTCTTCGCCGAGCTCGCGCGAGCGCGCGCGTCGCCGCGCTGCATCGCGCTGGTCGGCATGCGCGGGGCGGGCAAGACCACGCTGGCAAAGGCGCTGGCGACGCGGCTCCGACTCGACGCGCACGACAGCGACGCCTCCTTCGTCGCGCGCCACGGTCCCATCGGCTGCTTCGTCGCGGCGCACGGCTGGCCGCGCTTCCGCGAGATCGAGGCGGAGCTCGTCGCCGAACTGCTTGCGCCGGGTCGCGTCGTCGCGCTCGGCGGAGGGGCGGTGGAGTCGGAGGCCACCCGCGAGAGGCTGCGGCGCGCGGCGATCGTGCTCCACCTCGAGGAGGCGCTCTCGACCCTGCGCCAGCGACTCGCCGCCGCGCCCCGCCCGAGCCTCACCGGTGCCGATTCGCTCGCCGAGCTGCCGGAGCTGCTGGTGAGCCGCGCTCCGCACTACCGCGAGGTCGCGACGATCACGCTCGCGCCGGGTCGCAGTGTCGCGGAACGCGTCGAGGAGGCGGTCGCTGCGCTGCGGTCGCTCGTGCGCTGGTAGCTGGCGCGCGCCGCTGGCAGGCGGCGAACGCGACTCGCGATGATCGCCCCGATCCTTCGCCACAATGGCGCCATGGCCAGCAACAGCTTCGGCGAGCTTCTGCGGATCACGACGTTCGGCGAGTCGCATGGCGCGGCGCTCGGCGTCGTGATCGACGGCGTGCCGGCGGGGATCGCGCTCGCGGTCGAGGACTTCCTGCCCGAGCTCGCGCGCCGACGGCCCGGCCAGAGCGGCGTCACGACGGCGCGCAACGAGAGCGACGCGCCGACGCTGCTGTCGGGTGTGTTCGAGGGCAAGACCACTGGCATGCCCATCGCGATCACGGTCGCCAACGAGGACGCGCGGAGCGGCGACTACGCGGCGCTGCGGGACGCGCCGCGGCCGGGCCACGCGGATGCAGCCTGGCAGTCGAAGTACGGCCATCGCGATCCGCGCGGAGGCGGGCGCAGCAGCGGGCGCGAGACGGTGGCACGCGTGATCGCGGGAGTCGTCGCTCGCAAGCTGCTGCCGGCGGAGACGCGGATCATCGGCCATGCGACGCGGATCGGACCGATCGTGGCGACGCGCTTCGAGCCGGCGACGATCGAGCAGAACCCGATGCGCTGCGCCGATCCCGATGCGGCGAAGGCGATGGAGGCGTACGTCCGTCAACTGCGCGAGGAGCACGACTCGAGCGGCGGGCTGGTCGAGATCCGCGTCGAGGCGCCGCCGCGCGATCTCGGCGATCCGACGTTCTCGAAGCTGAAGAGCCGGCTCGCGGAGGCGGTGCTGTCGGTCGGTGCCGTGACCGGTTTCAGCTACGGTGCGGGCTTTCGCACGGCGGAGATGCGCGGGCGCGATTACGTCGCCGATGCGACGAACTTCGGCGGAATGCTCGGCGGCATCTCGACCGGCGCAACGATTCGCCTCGAAGCGTCGATCAAACCGGCCAGCACCATCGGCGCCGCTGCCGCCGCCGGCCGCCACGATCCGTGCATCGTCCCGCGCGTGATCCCGGTTCTCGAAGCGATGGTCGCGCTCGTCCTCGCCGACCGTCTCCTGATGCAGCGAGCCCTGCGCCCCGAGCGGTGACGAAACCGACGTTCTGTGTCTGGATCAGATGGTCGGTTTCGTCACCGGCTTATTTCGGCGGAAGCGTGAGGCCGCCGACGTCGAGCTCGCGGCCGGCGTCGAGCGTCACGGCTCCGCCCGCGGTCGGCACGTGCCCCTTTGCGAGCAGCCCGAGCGCCCAGTCGAGCTGCGGGTGGAGTCCGCCGATCGCGAACCGTCCGTCGGCGCCGCTCGCCACCGAGTAAAGGCCCCACAGCGTGTCGGCGTTCTCGCCGCCGGCGCGCTGCTCTTCGCAGTCGGCGAGCGTCGCGGCGAAGTTGGGTCCGGCGCCGCTCGCGAAGACGATCGCGCCCGCCACCGGCCGGCCCTGCGCGTCGACGACGCGGCCGCGCACGCTTGCCGGAGGATAGAGCTCGATCACGAGGTCGGCGACGATGGTGTCGCGCGCGAGCAAGAGGCGCCGCGACATGCCAGTCGCGTAACCCGCGGCGCGCGCGATGACGATCCAGCTGCCCGCCTCGAGCCCGGTCGCGTGCAGCTCGGCCGGCACCGGCAGGTCACGGCGCTCGAACGGATCGCGCGCGACGGCGAACCGCTCGCCGCGTCGACGCAGCGCGCATGGATCTCCGCGAGGTGATGGCCGATCGGGCGCGGGTCGTCACGTGACTTGAGCTCGAGGTCGACGCCGGTCGCGCCCGCCGGCACATCGAAGCGCGCGGCCTCGGCGAAGGTGCCGCGGTAGACGACGCGGTAGGTGCCGTCGACCAGGCCCGGGATGGTGAAGCTCCCGTCGGCGGCAAGTTCGGCCGCGACCGACTCCTCGGGCACGCCGGCGATGGCGTGGAGCTGGCAGCCGCCAACGCGGGTCCAGAGATCGTCGTCGCGTCGATCGATCGAGCGGCCGATCGGGAACGCGCCCTGGCCGGGCTTCAGCTTGTAGAGCCGCCCGACGCTTTCGAGCTCGACGTCGCTGCCGATCGGGAAGAGGAGCCGGCCGCGGATCGAGCTCGTCTTCGGCAGCGCAAATTCCAGCTCCTGGTGGCCGGTCCACTTCACCTCGGTCGCGTGACGCAGGTCGGGCTTTCCGAGATGGCGTGCCGCGACGATGACCCACTTCGAGCCGATGTGGTGGCCCGCGACCACGGCGGTGCCGGTCGCGTCGGTCTGTACGCCGGCTTCCCACGCGGAGTCTTGCTCCCAGTTCGCACCGGACGCCTCGAGGGCGGTGGAACTCTCATGTCGCGCGTCGAGGCGTCGGTAGACCTTCACCCACGCGCCTTCGACCGGTCGGCCGTCGGCGTCGCTCACGCGAACGGCGAGCGAGTAGTCGCCGGCGCGGTCGGTGGTGATGCGCCGCAGCGTGACCGCGCCGGCGTCGCTGGTCGTGTTCGGCAGCACGCGCAGCAATCCGGTGCGGTGCGGCAGCAAGTCAGCGTGCGTGACGTGGAGCGAGTAGCGCTGACCCTCGTCGATCACGGTCGCGACCTCGAGCGCGAACGCGCCGCCCTCGTCGGTCGCACCGTTCGCCTGTCACGCGTAACCCTTCCCGGCACCGTCGCTCGACGCTGCCGTGACGGCGGCGCGCGCGACGGAGCGGCCGTCGTCGTCGACGACATGACCGGTGATGCGGCCGGTCGCGACGAGCCGATCACTCAGCGGACCGTCGCCGTCGGAGAGCCCGGCGCCGAGCCAGGTGGAGAGGAACTCGCGAGCAGGCCGTCCGCCAGCGGCCGGCGCCGTCGCGGACGCGGGCGAGGAGGCGGAACCGTCCAGCTCGCGTGGCAACTCCGACCTCGCGGCGGCCGGAAGGGTCGCTTCGGAGGGCGGCGACGCGATCGCGGTCGAAGGGAGCGCAGGCTCGGGTTGCAGCGCAATGATCAGCGCCGCGCCGCCGCCGAAGAGCGCGACCATCGACACGACGATCGCGAGCAGCGGCTTGCCGGCGGTCGCAGCCGTCCCGCCGCCGGCGGCGAGCGCGATCAGGCTGCCCGCGAGGCCGGTCGGCACCGCGATCGCCTCCCCGCGTCCGAGCCAGCTCTCGAGCTCGGTGAGCACCGCCGCGTGACCGAACTGCGCCAGCCGCTCGCGCAGCGTCGCGACCGCCCGCTTCACGCGGTCGAACGCGGTCGGCTCCGCGATGCCGAGGCATTCGCCGAGCTGCGCGAACGTGAGCCCTTCCTGGAATCGCAGCACGGCCGCGAGTCGCAGCTCGTCGGGCAGCGCCGCGACGACTGCTGCACCGCGCGTTCGAGCTCGCGCACTTCGGGTGGCTGCGGCTCGATCCGTTCGGGGCGCTGCATCGCGTGTTCCTCTTCCCGATGGCGACGATGGTGCGAGCCGCGCAGCTGGGCGAGCGCGGTCTTCACCGCGAGCCAGCGGAGGTAGGCCGCGGGCGAGTCGGTGCGCGCGACCTCGGCGGCGCGTCGCCACGCCTGCGCGAAAACCTCCTGCGTCACGTCGCTCGCGTCGGCCGCGTTGCGCACGACCCGCCATGCCGAGCGCCAGACCGCCGCGTGGTGGTCGCGAACCCAGCGCTCGAACGGCTCTCGCATCGCCGATCTTCCCGGCGCTAGCCCGGATGATCCATGAACCCCTACTTCGGCTCGGTCTGCCGGCGCATGACTTCGTCGGAAAACCGCGTTCCTTCCTCAACGGGTCTTGAGACCCGCATCGTCGGAGCCGCAGTTTCCCTTAGCGTCCTGCACCGACATCCCGTCGCCTCGCTACGGGGCTCATGAATCACCCAGGCTGGACCAGCCGCCGGATCTTCGGTCCAGGTTCGGGATGACGGAGGTGTCGGAGGCGGCCCTAATTGAATTTTTGCGGCGGGACAACGTCGACGCGCAAGGCGATGAGCGTCGGCTGCGCGCCGATGGCACCGAGGACGACCCACTCGCCGAGCGCGAGCGTGACGCTGGTCTCGAAGGTCTGCGTGGCGCCCGGCTTGTTTCCGCCCGAGGTCGGTGTTCCGGCCAGCTGGGTCGAGAACTTGCACTGCGACAGCGACACGCACCCCGACTCGGCGTCGCACGCCTCGGGCAGGAACGTCAGGTTCCAGTGCGAACCGTCGATGGCCTCGGTGCCGAGCTGGCAGAAGAGCTTCGATTGGACGGCACAGCGCAGCGCACCGGTCGAGAGCAGCTTGAAGCTCGTCCCCATCCCGAGCCGCCCGAGTGCGCCGACGAGATCGCCCGAAACGCCCGCGCTCGTCGCATCGCCACCGACCTGGAGCACCACGGCGGAGACGTTCAATTGCGGCCGCGCACGATCGACGAGGGCCGCGAGCGACGTCATCTCGTCGATGCGGTCGGAGTCGTCATGGACCAGGATCACGTTCGCCTGTTCGACGATCGTGATGTTGGAGAGCAACAGATCGCCTTCGCGAGCGGAATCCTGGTTGATGAAGCGCTCGAACGGCGTCAGCACGTCGCGCAACGTGGCGAGCGAGACGAACCGCGGCCGGATCTCGGCTCGCAAGAGTGAGCTTCGCTGATTGGCCACCGTGCGTGTGTACTCGAGCTTTAGCGCGGCGTTTGCGGCTCGTTCCGCTTCGGCGCGTTCCTGCGCGTCCGCCTGCTCGGCCACCTCGCGGTCGATCGTGGACTGCTCGAGCTGCCCGAGCTGCTTCATGATCGCCGCGCAGTTGGCTCGCGAGTCGCGGACCATCAGGCCTTGGCCGAAGAGCATGAAGTGCTGGACTTGGAAGCTGTTGGAGAGCTCGCCATCAATCAGCAATTGAACGTCGAGCTGTTCACCGAACAGCTGGTTCGCGATCCCGAACAACTCGCCCGCCGTCAGTAGCTTCGGCGAGTAGACGGCGATCGTGACATCGTTCGACGCGATCGGCGCCGTGTACCCGATGGGCGCGATCGTGTCGCCGCTGCCGCGTTCCTGCGCGCGGAGCGATGCATCGATCGGAGCGGCGACGGCGGCGACGGCGAGCATCGCGGAGAGCAGGCGTTTCATCAGGAGGACTCCGTGGACGGGCCGCGCGCAGGGGGCGCTGCGATCGGCGTGAAAAGGATCAAGCGGACGTTGCCCGAGCGCAGTTCCATGCGATCGGGATAGGTGATGACAGGAGCGGCGGGCGGAACGGCAGAAGGCGGTGGTGCCGCGGAAACGACCGGCTCGGCCGACGGGTCGTTTGGCGCCTCGATGGGCCGACGGTCCGGGCCGGTCGCGATCACTTCGCGGGGTGCGATCGGCGGTGCCGGCGTCCGGCGCGCGGACGGCACCCGAGACAGCAGCAGCATCGCTGCCGCCGCCGCAAACGACAGCCACGGCATCGCGCGCCGCAGCGTTGGTCGTGCACGCACACGCCACGGCACATGCGACGGCGTGGGCGGCTCGCTCACCTGCCACGCGGCGCGCAGCCACTCGATCGTCGCCAAAGTCTCCGGATCGGCGTCGTCGAGCGCTGCCGTCGGTGCGGGCGACTCGAGCGCGCGCCAAGCCGCCGTGAGTTCGGCGAGCGATGCTGCATCGGCGGAGGGGTCGCCGCGCAGCGTCTCATCAGGCGGCGTCTCGTCAGGCGGGTCGCGGAAGCGGTCGCGGCTCACGTGCCCGCCCTCTTCGAGCCCGGCGACAGTGCCAGCCGCGGCGCCAGCAGTCCGCGCAATCGCCGGCGCGCCGTCATCAACAGCACGCGCACGGTGCTCGGCGCGATGTCGAGTGCGGCGGCGACGACGTTTGCGGTCTCGCCCTGCAGATCGTGAAGCACGAAGACCTCGCGCTCCCGCGGCGTGAGGTGGGCGAGCAAGGCGGCGACCAGCTCGCGCACCTCGTCGCGCTGCGCGTGGTCGAGCGGCGAAGGCAGCGCGGCCGGCAGCTCGCGCGCGGCGGCGTCGGATTCGGCGCGGGCACGCGCGTTGCGCCGCCGCAACCGGTCTCGGCAGTGGTTGAGCACGACGGCATTGCGCCAGCTCGCGAAGGAACGGGTGGCATCGAACGCGTCGAGTTGGTCGAGCAGCTTCAGCATCGCGTCCTGTGCGGCGTCGTCCGCCTCGTGTCGATCGGCGAGGAAGCCGAGGCAGAGCCGCCAGACCTCCCGATGCTCGCGCTGGTAGAGCCGCGCGACCGCGTCAGAGTCGCCGGTTCGAGCGGCGACGACCAACGGATCGGAAGGCACCGCAGCAGCGGCCGCCGCTTAGGCCGTCGAGGTGGTGACGAAACCGACGTTCTGTGTCTGGATCAGATTGTCGGTTTGGTCACCGGCGGGCGCGGGCGGCGGCGAGCAGGTCGCGCAGCAGGGCGGAGGCGGTGCCGGTGCGGCTGCTGGCGCCGCCGGAGAGGGTGAGATCGCCGAGGTCGGCGCTGCGGAAGGTGACGGCTTTTTCGGCGCCTTCGAGCGGGTGGAACGGGTCGTCGGGGGAGACCAGTTCGGGGGCGACGACGACACGCGCGCGATCGCCGTCGCGGAAGGCGCGACCAATCAGGCGCAGCCGTTCGGGACCGCGGCGCGCCGACTCCAGCAGCAGCTCCGGCAGGTCGGTGATACCGCGGCGCTCGACGCTCGCGAACGTAAGCGCTGGATCGAGCAGCCCGCGCGCGAGGATCACCAGCTTGATCGCAGTGTCGAAGCCCTCGACGTCCTGCCGCGGATCAGGCTCGGCGATGCCTTCGCGTTGCGCCTCGGCCAGCGCGTCGGCGTAACTCACTCCCGGCTGCCGCAGCCGGTTCAGGATCAGGTTCGAGGTGCCGTTCAGCACCGCCCGGATCGAGTCGATCCGCGCCGCGCCGAACCACGTCCGCAGCACCGTCAGCGTCGGCAACGCCGAGCCGGTCGTCGCGCTGGTGCCGACGCTCGCGCCCACTCGCGCCGCCGCCTCTTCGAGCTCCGGCAGCGCATGCAACGCCGGCCCCTTGTCGGCCAGCACCAGATCGAGCCCGCAGTCGAGCGCCGCTCGCGCCAATCCCAGCCCCGGCTGCCCATCGATCAGGTTGGTCGGCAACGCCAGCACCAACCCCTCGATACCGCGCGATCGCAGCTCGTCGGGCCGCGCCGCCGGCTGCATGCCCGGCCACGCCACGAGCGCGCCGTAGCTCTCCTTCCAGCGCGCGAGGTCGGCCAACGGCAGCCCCGCCGGATCGAACACCATCGCGTCGCGATCGACGATCGCGGTCAGCGCCAGCTCGATGCCGAACCGCTCGAGGACGCTCGCCCGCCGCTCGACGAAGTGGCGCGCCAGCGCGCGGCCGACGTTGCCGAACCCGACCAGCGCGAAGTCGTAGCGGCGCATCAGGTTGCGTTCACTCTTTCGGGAAGCGCAGCACGAGGTCGGTCACGCCACGCTCCGGGATCTCGAACTCGAGGTTGCGCTGACCGTCATTGTCCGTCACCCAGAGCATCGCCTGGTAGCGGCCCGGCACCGCGTTCTTCAGCTCGAAGCGCATCTCGGGAGGCTCGAGCTGCATCCAGCGGTCGTTGCCGATGCTGGACTCCTCGTTGCTGCGATCCGCCGGCGAGACGTAGAGGTGCCAGCGCTCTACTCCCGACTCCGGGTCCGCATTCGCTGCCGGCAGATCGACCCCCTCGCAAACGACACGACCGGTGCACGGGATGCCCGCCAGCAGGACGATCTCGATCTCCTTGCCCGCGACGCTGCCGACCTCGCATTCGCCGCGCCCGCGTCCGAACTCCTCGCTGTAGGCGATCAACTTGTATTGCCCGGGCACCAGCTCGAGTTGGGCCTCGCCTTTCTCGTTGGTCTGCGCAGCGATCGAGCTGCCGCCCCAGTAGCTGTTCTCGTCCTCCGCCTGCTGCGCGATCGCCTGCAATTGCACGCCGCCCGCCGCGCCGCCATCCGCCAGTCGCACGATCACCGCCTGCGGCGTGAGCCGCGCATCGACGTCGAGCTGACGCACCTCGCCTGATCCGAGCATGAACGACTCGCGGTGGATCAGCGCCTGCCCGCTCTCGTTGGCGCGATGGATGTTGACCTGGTAGCGCCCGGGCCGGAGGTTCTCGATCGTGAACTCGCCGCGGTCGTCGCACTCGGCCGAACTCCAGCGCCGCCCCGACAGTTGGATCTGCGCCTTCGCCACGCGTTCGCCCGCGACACGCACCGTGCCACGCAGCGTCGCCGGCACCGACGGCACGTCAGGCATTGCTTCGATGTCGAGCCGTGTCTCCTGCCCTTCCACGATCTCGAACTCGCCCTCGGCCAGCGGATCGGGCTCGGCATCGGTCGCCATCCGCTTGATCAGCGCCTGCGCCGGCTCGGTGAGGAAGCGGCCATAGACCATGTACTTCCACTTGCCGGACGCGAGGTGGCGGATCGAGAAGTTGCCGTCGGGCGCGCTGAGGCCGAAGCGCGGGATCTCCGATTCCGGTAGGTTGTCGATCCCGTCGCGCGGCGAGACCACCAGCATCAGCGGCTTGCCAGGCGGCTCACCCTCCGTCATCACACGGCCGACCAGGTCGCCGCCGCGCAGCAGGGCGATCGCGATCGGCGCGCCTGCAGTGAGTTGTTCGGGAGTGACCTTCGCATAGGCGCGCGTGTAGCCCGGATGGCGCACGCGCAGCGCGAGCTTCTGGTTCACCGGCAGCGTCTGCAGCGTTGCGTTGCCCTCCGCGTCGGTGCGCCCGGCGGTGAACGGGGTCACGTGCGCCGAGTCGACGGTCGCCAGCGCCGTCACGACCGCGTAGTCGATCGGCGCGCCGGTCGCGGCATCGGTCACGTGCGCGGTCAGGCTCGCGGCGCCGCCGAGCGTGATCACCACCGTCGCGCCCTCGGGCGCCAGCTCGACCTGCGCCGAGCCGATCCCGTAGCCCGGCGCCCGCGCGAGCACGTCCCACTTTCCCGGCGGCAGCTCACGGGCGACGTAGCGGCCCGGCGCGGTCTCGCTGATGCGACCCTTCAGCTCGTGCGGCTCGAACAGGAACGCCATCTCATCGGCCGGGAGCTTCTCCCGGAAGCGGAAGTCGACGCCGCTCACCGGCTTGCTCGCCGCGTCCTGCACCGCGATCTGCAGCGTCGTCTCCGCCGGCAGCTCGATCTTCAGTTTCGTGCTGGCCGCGAAGGGCCCGTGGATGCTCCATGGGTCGCCGGCTCGTCGTTGCACGGCGCACATCACCTCGCCGAATTCAGGCAACCCCCTGAGCTTGAAGTTGCCGGCCGAGTCGGTCGGCGGCGAAGGTTGGCCGACCGCGACCGCGATTTCGTCCATGCCTACGCCTGCCACGCCGCCCATCCCGCCCATGATTGCGCCGAGGAGTTCCCCCAACGGCAGCGTCGAGCCGATCCACATGTTCGCGCCATCGATCGGCGTTTCGCCCGCGACGACCTGGCCTTCGACGACGCGTCCGCTCGTCAGCATCAGCGTCGAGACGCTCGATTCGGGACGCCGCCCGGTCGGCTGCGCGCGTGCGGTCCCGACGTGGCCGGGATGGTCGGCCATGATCGTCACGAGTCCGGCCGGAACGCCGGCGACGCGATAGGTGCCGTCGTCGGCGGTGGTCGCGGTCGGCAGCGGCAGATGCTCGAAGATGAAGCGGAGCGGCGCCGGCATCGCGAAGTGCGTCGTGATGCCTTGCGCCGAGATCAGCAGCGCGCCATCGCTGCGGATGTCGGTGATCCCCATTTGCAGGATCTGCGGCGGGATCGGCACCGGCATCTCGGGAAGCACGCGCACGCGCGCGCCCGCGACCGGTGCGCCGTCCTCGTCCTCGACCTTGCCGGTCAGCGTGATGTGGGGCGGCATGACGATGTCGCCGAGGTCGGACTGCTGGCCACGCGCGAACGTCGCTTCGACCAGACGCGCCAGGCCGCGACCGCCGCCGAGGTCGATACCTAGCAGCATGATGTTGCTGCTCTCGACGTCGCGCAGCAGGAAGGCCCCGTCGGCACCCGAAGTCGTGGTGCCGACGATCGGCTCGCGGAAGCGCGGCGGGGGCTTGCCGAAGCCACCTTCGATGGTCGCCATCGCGAGGTCGAACTCGAGTTGGATCAGATCGACCTTCAGGTTCGGCACCGGTGTGCCGTCCTCTTCGATGAGGCGGCCGCGCAGTCCCGAAAGCTCGCGCAGGAACGACTCCGGCGGCGGGCGCAACTCGAGGTCGAGTCCGGCGGTCACGACGACCGGGACGATCGTCTCGACTTCCTCGCGCGCCGCCGTGATCTTCTGGGCGTCGACTGGGGCCGCCAGCGGCGCCTCCGCGGTCACGACGTCCTTCGGTGCGACGAGTTGCGGACGACTGCCGCCGCCGTCGTCGTGCAGCAGCCACCACGCAAAGCCGCCGATCAGTGCCAGTGCAGCGCAGGAGAACACCAGCGTGGTGCGGGCGTTTCCGGAAAGTCGGGACGACATGCGGAAGGGCTCCGGCGCGATCAGGTTGGCGGACGACGCACGCGGACGACGGCGCGAGTAGGCCGATCCTCCGCCCGTGGTTCAAGCCGCCGCTGCGCCTCGCTTCACCGCGGCGCGGGGAACTCGACCGGCGTCGTCGCTTCGTCCGTGACCAAGGCGGTCGTGGTGGCGCGGGGAGAGGCCCGTCCGAGCCACCAGGCGATCAGCTCGGTGGGTGCGAGGCGCCCGAGTCGCGGATGGACCTCGATCTGCCATGGCCCGGGGCGCAGGTCGCAGATGCGGAAGGTGCCATCGGCCGCGGGCAGCGCGAAGCGCGGCAGCGCATCGTCAAGCGCACCCGCAGCGCCCGTGAAGCGCAGCAGCAGCGTCGCTCCCCCGCGGTCCGCATCGGCGTCGATCGCGAGCTTGCCGGTCACGGCTCCGCCCCGCGTCAGCTCGATCAAAAGATCTTCACCGCCGATCAGGAGCGGATCATCGTGAACCGCGGCGCACCAGCCCGGATGGCTGACGCGCAGCGCGAGCGCGTTGTCGTGGCGCAGCGTCACGATCTTCGCGCGCCCGGCCGCGTCGCTTCGGGTGTAGCCGAGCGGATCGCCAAGGCCGTCGTGGGTCTTCGCCATGGCGATGACTTCGGCGCCCGCGATCGGCGCCCCGCCCTTCGCGGCGACGACCCGCACCCGGCGTGGCGCGGCGACCGGAAGTCGCAGCGTGACTTCGCCGCCTGCAGGCGACACTGAGACCTGCTCGCTCTGCCAACCGGAGTCGCTGGTGCGTGCCAGCGCGAGCACGACGCCTTGTGGCATGTCGCGCAACGTGAAGGTGCCGGGCTCGCCGCGGCCGAGCAACGCGGTGAAGTCGTGCGGCAGTCCGAAGCCGCGCATGGACGCCGCGGCCTCGCCCAGCACGAGGAAGCGCAGCGTGGCGTCAGGGCGCGGTTGGCTGATCGCGTCGGTCACGTGGAGGGTCAGCGTCGCGCCCGCCGGCACCGGCACGTCGAACTCATCGCCGACGAACGGTCCGAGCACCTGGATCGGACCGCCGGAACGATGCCGCACGCCGACCAGGGTCGCGGCTCCCTCCGGCACCGCGTGCAAGGTGAAGCTGCCATCGGCAGCGACAACGCCGAGGTCGCGGGCCCAAGTCGTCGGGCCGGCGCTGCCGAGCTGGGTCACCGGGCCGGCGTGGACTGAAGCGCCCGCGAGCGGCTGACCGTCCGCCAGCAGTCGGCCGCGCACGGTGCGACCGCGTGCGAGTGTCAGCGCGCCCACGTCGAGCGTCGGGTCGCGACCGGTCGGCAGTCGATCCTTTACGACCGTGACGAATTCGGCGTGGTCGGCCGCCAGTGCCACGATCCCGTACGGAATGCTCGGCAACGTGAAGCGGCCATCGGCCGCGCTGGTCGTGGTCGGCAGCGGGAGGCGCTGTTCGACGTTGCGCGCCCACTCGGGCAGGTCGATGAAGACCTCGCCCGGTCGGCCCGCCATCATCACGCGCCCCGGTGCCTGCTCGCGCAGCAGGAGTTCGAGCAGCGGCGGAGGCAACGGCAACGCGAGCGGCGGCAGGACGCGCACGCGCGCGCCCGCGATCGGCGCACCCTCGGCATCGACGATGCGACCGTGGATCGTCACGCCAGCCGCCAACGCGACGTCGCCGAGGTCCGTGCTCGCGCCGCGTTCCAGCGCCGCGTCGATCAGGCGCAAGGTGGCACGCTCGCGGCCGAGATCGATGCCCAGCACGTGGAGCCGGTGCACGTCGGCGCCAGCGAGCGCGAAGCGGCCTTCGGCGTCGGTGTGCGTCTCGTCGCGCACCAGCTCCATCGCGTCGGCGGGAACATCGTCAAATGGGTCTTCGCCGAAGGTCGCCGTGAGCGCGCCGCGGAACTCGAGCAAGGTCATCGTGACCCCGGCGATCGGAGCTCCGTGGGCCTCGACCAGGCGTCCGCGGACCGCTGCGAGGACGCTTTCGCCCTCGGCGACGTTCGTAGATGCGGCCACCGGGATCGTGCTTGGATTTGAGAAGAGCAAGGAGCAGAAGAGCGAGCAGATCAGCGCAAACGACGTCATTCCGGCAGCTCCACCTGGCGCAGCGCGTCGCGCAGCAACCGTTTCGAGATCTTGCCCGAGCCGGTGCGCGGAAGGGCGTCCTGGAACAGCACCCGCTTCGGCACCTGCAGGCCGCCGAGATGGGCACGGCAGTGAGCGATCAGCGCGGCGGCGTCGGCGGTGGCGCCGGAACGCTTCACCACCACCGCCACGACCGCCTCGCCCCAGCGCGCGTGCGGCAAGCCGATCACGGCCGCCTCCTGCACCGACGGGTGGGTGCAAAGGATCGCCTCGACCTCGGTCGAGAAGACGCTCTCTCCGCCAGTCTTGATCACGTCTTTGGCGCGGTCGACGATGTGGACGAAGCCTTCATGGTCGAGCACCGCGAGGTCGCCGGTACGAAACCAGCCGTCACGGAACGCCGCGGCGGTTGCGGTCGGGTTCTTCCAGTAACCAGGCGTCACGCTGTCGCCACGACAGACGATTTCGCCCACCTCGCGGCCGTCCGCGGCGACGCTCGTGCCATCGTCACGCGCGACTCGCACCTCGACGCCGGCGAGCGGTCGGCCGGTCTTGCAGCGCCAGACGAACTGCTCGGCGGGCGGCAGCTTCGCCAGGTGATCGGGCAGCAACGACATCGTGAGGTAGGGACTGGTCTCGGTGAGGCCGTAGGTCTGGACGTACTCGGCGCCGAACGTGGCCATGATCTTCGCCACCAACGTCGGCGCGATCGGCGCTCCGCCCGACAGCACCCGCCGCAGCGACGGATAACGGTGCGCCGACGCGTCGGGATGCGCGTTGGGATGGTCCACCAGGTCGGTCAGCATGGTCGGCACGAGGTTGGTGATCGTGATGCCGCCGGCGAGCTGTTCAAGGACGCGCGGAGGATCGAACTCCGGCACCATCACGTGGCGGCCGCCAACGGCCGTGATCGCGAAGGTCGCCCAGGCGTCGGCGAGATGGAACATCGGCGCGATGTGGCCCCAGACGTCGCGGTCACAGAGCGACAGCGCGTCGATCGCCATGCGCGCGTGGCTCGTGACGTTCTTGTGGGTGAGGATGACGCCCTTCGCATCGCCGGTCGTGCCGCTGGTGTAGTAGAGGTGGGCGGGGGCGTCGGGGGCGACGCGAAACTGCGGCAGCGGCGGCGTCGCCGGGAGCGCGGTGTCGAGCAGGGTGCCGGTCACCAGCAGGTGGGGTGGTGTTGCAGCCAGCGCGGTCGCGATGGTCGCCGTGCGAGTCGCGGCGGCGAGATTGGCGAACTTCGGCGTGGCGATCAGCAGCTTCGCTTCGGCGTGCGCGACGATTCGAGCGAGTCCCTCCGGATGGCCGCGCCAATTCAGTGGCGCGAGGACGAATCCGCCCCACGCCGCGGCGAAGTAGGCCTCGAGGAACGTGAGGCTGTTCTCGGCGAGGAGTGCGACCCGATCGCTGGGGCAGAGGCCGAGCCCCGACCAGATCGCCGCCGTCCGAGCGACCCGATCGGCGAGTTCGCGATAGGTCACCGTTCGGGTCCCGTCGACGACCGCGACGGTGTCGGCGAACTGCGCTGCAGCGCGGTTGAGGATGGAGGCGATCAACCACCGCTCCTGGTCTGAATCCGAACTAGAATGGCCGCAACGCGGCTTGCTTGAAGCACGTTGACACCCGGGGGCTCCGGGACCCGGTCATTGATAAACGATTGGCTCGCCGCGAGAATCCCCGCCCTTGAAGTTCGGAGCAAGCCGGGATCACCGGCACCGCTCTGCAGTGTTGGAGCCGCACGACAGATTCCGTTCCACGGGCGCGTCGGCCGAGGTCCGCTCGCCGCGCTTGCACCCGTGTGCTCGAGGAATCGTCGGCCCGACACAAACCACTCTCATTTTCCCCGTCGCACCACTTCGCGATCGGGGAAGGAAGGTCTGTCATGGAAGAAGGCACGGAAGGACCGCAGCGCTCCAATTTCGAAGGAGGCGGCGGTGAAGGCGGCGGCGATCCGCGCCGCGGGGGTCGTGGTGGACGCGGTGGTCGAGGCGGCCGTGGCCGCGGCGGACCGCGTGGACCGGGTGGACCGGGTGGACCGGGTGGACCGGGTGGGGATCGCGGACCAGGTGGTCCGCGCGGCGATCGTGAGCGCGGTCCGCGTCATGCCGCCGATCGCGGACCGCGGATGGACCGCGGTCCTGATGCTCCGCAGGGTGGCGACCGCGGGGATCGTGGTGACCGTCCAGACCGTGGCGACCGTCCGGAGCGCGGTGGTCGTGGCGGCAGTCGCTTCCGCCCGCGCGAAGGCTTCCGTCGTCCGAACATGGCGTGGGAATCGCCGCTCGATCACGCCGTCCTGAAGGAGATCGATCTTTCGAGCCAGTCGCCGCAGCGCCAGCAGGACGCGGCCGCGATGGTGAAGGCGCTGATCGACCTCAATCCGCGGCGCACCGAGACTTATTTCATCATCGGCTACGCCAACGGCAGCCACGGCATCGTCTTCGACGCCTACAAGGCGGAGGAGCTCCAGGGCCCCGAGGGGGCCTGGTTCAAGTTTGGCCAGACGCTCGGGAAGCTGCGCCATCCGAAGGAAGGCGAAGAGAAGCCCGACATCAAGACGCTGCTCGCCGAGCCGCTGATCGCCAAGGAGATCCTGCCGATCCTGCTGCGAGAGAGCTTGATGGCGGGCGACCTCGAAGAGGCGGTCGGCACGCTCGAGACGGTGCTGGCGAACGGCCAGCCCGACGAAGAGACGGCGGAACTGCTGCGCGGGACGTTGGGCGAAGTGCTGCGGCGCGCCGAGCGGCCGGGTGATCACGTTGCGCCCGACGCGGTGCAAGGTCTGCTCACGCGCTGCATGGCGATGCCGGGCTTCGAGAGCCTGCCGCCGGAGATCCGCGCGCCCTTCTATCGCGCGCTCGGAAAGCTGAAGCAGCACCTTGAGCAATTCGACGAGGCGGCGACGCACTTCAAGAAGGCGCTCGAAGTCGCCGGCGAGGGCCACACGCTCGCGTCGGTCCTGCACTTCGATCTCGCGGCGTGCGCGCTTGGCCTCCGCGGTGTGCCGGACCTCGAGCCGACCGCCGACCGCAAGGGCTCCGACGCGGCGCTGCAGCACCTTGATCAGGCGACGGCCGATCCGGCCAACGCCTCGTTCAACGCGTTCTTCACCCGCGGCGTGCTGCGCTTTGAGCGTGGTCTCGTCAGTGAGGCGGCGCAGGACTTCCGCGACGCGCTCGCTCGCATCGAGCAGTACCGCAACCCGCTGCCGGTCACGCTGGCACGCATCCGTTACTACCTCGCGCTTTCGCTGCTGCGCGAAGGCAAGCCGGAGACCCAGGACGAGGCGGCGAAGGCGCTCGAAAGCGCGCTCGAGCGGCTGCGGCCGGGCCCGGATCAGCTGAAGGAACTGCTTCCGCTGCTCGAGGACAAGGCGCCGAAGTTGGCCGCGCGGCTGCTGGCGGGCGTCGACATGACGCACATGAGCGACCCGCGCCAGCTGCTTTCGATGGGACAGCACTTCTGCCGCCTCGGCGACACCGAGCACGCGCTGAAGATCGCCGAGCAGCTGCTCGAGCGGACCGAGGACCTGAGCGTGCGCAAGGAGGCGCTGCTGGTCGAGTTGCGTGCGTTCAACATGGCGGGCGAGCGGGAGAGCGCGGCCGATGCGCTCTACGACCTGCGCGACGTCTGCTACCAGAGCGGCGACCTCGCCTTCTGGGAGACGGTGATCTTCAATGATGATCGCGTCGGTCAGGCGCTCGACAAGGCGCGCGTGTTGTGCGAGCGCGCCGAGCTCTTGGGTCGGCTGAAGGGTCGCGAGGCGGAGTGCTACGGCCTGCAGAAGACGCTGGCCGACCTCTACCTGTCGCGTGCCGAGCCGCAGTGGAAGTTGACCGGCCTGCGGTTGCTGAAGGACTGCTGGCAGAAGCATCCGGACGCCTTCGAAGCGGACCTCAAGCGCGCGAAGGCGGATTGCCCGGCGGATGATCGTCCGAACGATCGTTCGGCGGCCGAGAAGGCGCGCGAAGTCCTGGGGCGCCGGCCGGTGATCATGGTGATCGGCGGCGACGAGCATCAGGATCGCGGCGAGGACGAGCTGGCCGCGATCGCTGCCGAGTGGGGCTTCGACGGCGACTGGTGGGCGACGGACTACGTCAACCCGGATCGTGTGCAGGACAAGCTCCAGGAGCACCTGAACGCGCGCCAGCCGGACGGCGTCTTGTTGTTGCACTGGAACCGCGAGGAGCTCGTGCGCGACTTGCGGAAGCTGTGCAAGACCTACCGCGTCGCGACGCGCTTCAGCATCTACGTCGGAGCGCAGTCGTTGCGCGCCAGCGTGGCGGACCTGATGGACGCGGCGGCCGCGCAGGCCGGCGACAAGGACGACGCGGCGTCGGCGGCGACGAGCAGCAGCTACTGAGATTGTGACATCGAGCGGCGCGTCGGGGATGACCCGGCGCGCCGCTTCGCTTCGGAGACCGCTGTGCCGACGATGAAGGCGGTGGTGAAGACGGCGCCGAAGGATGGCGCGACCGAGATCGTCGATCGGGCGATACCGGTGGCCGGCGCGGGCGAGGTCGTGATCAAGGTCAAGGCGACCGGGATCTGCGGCACCGATCGCCACATCTGGCATTGGGACCCGTCGGTCCAGTTCATGAAGACGCCGGTGATCTATGGCCACGAGTTCTGTGGCCATGTGGCGTCATTCGGCAAGGACGTGGTCGATCTCGCGGAAGGCGAGTACGTCTCGGCCGAGATGCATGTCGTCTGCGGGACCTGCTACCAGTGCCGGACCGGCCGCGGCCACATCTGCAGCAGGACGAAGATCTACGGATTGCACCACGACGGCTGCTTCGCCGATTACGTGAAGGTGCCGGCCAGCAACGTGCTGAAGCTCCCAACGAAGATCAGCCCGCGCGTCGGCGGCTTCCTCGATGCGCTCGGCAACGCGACGCACACGGCGCTCGCGGCCGACCTGGTCGGGAAGCGGGTCGCGATCACCGGCTGCGGGCCGATCGGCGCGATGGCGGGCGCAGTCTGTGAGTTCGCCGGCGCGAGCGAGTTGTTCCTGGTGGACGTGTCCGATCAGGCGCTGAAGCGTTCACGAAACTGGGCGGCGATGGCGGGGCGCCGGATTCCGGTCACTGTGCTCGACACGCGCGGCGACGGTGCCGCGAAGGCGTTGCAACTGGTGCGCGAGCGGACCGGCGACGGGGTCGACGTGGTGCTGGAGATGTCGGGCGCCGAGCCGGCGATCAACTTCGCGCTCGATCTGGTGCGGCCAGGCGGGCAGCTCTGCCTGCTCGGGCTCACCAGCAAGAAGGACATCACGATCCGCGACTACAGCAAGAACGTGGTGTTCAAGGGCGTCAACATCCAGGCGATCATCGGCCGCAAGATGTACGGCACCTGGTACTCGATGCTCGGGATGCTGGAGGCCGGCCTCGACGTCGAACCGATCGTGACCGCCGAATACGACCTGACGCAGTTTGAGCAGGCGATGGGCACGTTCGATCGCGGCGAGACGTGGAAAGTCGTGCTCTACCCGGACGGCAAGCCGAAGCAGGGGCCCACGCGAGCGGCGTGACTGTCGCGAGCGGCGTGACTGTCGCGAGCGGCGTGACTGTCGCGAGCGGCGTGACTGTCGCGAATGACTTGACGGTCAAGCCGCGGTCACGGCTTCTTGACGTTGAAGATGCCTTTCGCGACCCAGCCGAAGAGCGCGCCCAGGAACGCCGCGCCCACGGTGATCGCGACCTTCTGCCACTCGCCGCTCGCGATCGCCGACTCGATCATCGGCTACAGCGCTTTCTCGTAGACGAGTCCGATCACGGCAGCGCCGAGCAGGCAGGCGACGATCATCCGCATGAGAGGCTCCAAGGTTGTGCGGGTGGCCGCGCGGAGGTGCCGCTCGATACATTGCCGCACCTTCGTCCAGTCAGGAGCCGGGAATGTACGCGAACGCCAAACAGCACTACGCCAAGGAACTCGAGGAGATCCGCGCGGCGGGGCTCTGGAAGGAGGAGCGGGTGATCCTCTCGCCGCAGTCGGCGACGATCCGGGTCGCCACCGGCGAGGTCCTGAACTTCTGCGCAAACAACTATCTCGGGTTGTCGTCGCACCCGGAGCTGGTGGTGGCGGCGCAGGCGGCGCTCGGCAGGTACGGGCTCGGCATGTCGTCGGTCCGCTTCATCTGCGGCACGCAGGACATCCACAAGGAGCTCGAGAGCAAGATCTCGAAGTTCCTCGGCTTCGCCGACACGATCCTCTACTCGAGCTGCTTCGACGCGAATGGCGGCGTGTTCGAGACGCTCTTGAAGGAAGACTGCGCGGTCATCAGCGATGAGCTGAACCACGCCTCGATCATCGACGGCATCCGCCTCTGCAAGGCCGATCGCCAGCGCTACAAGCACCTGGACCTTGGCGACCTCGAAGCAAAACTCGTCGCGACGAAGGCGGCGCGCATCCGGCTGGTCGTGACCGATGGCGTCTTCTCGATGGACGGCGACATCGCGCCGCTGGCGAAGATCGCCGACCTGTGCGAGAAGCACGACGCGCTGCTGATGGTCGACGACTCGCACGCGACCGGGTTCCTCGGGAAGAGCGGGCGCGGCTCGATCGAGCACTGCGGCGTGATGGGGCGGGTCGATCTCGTCAGCAGCACGCTTGGCAAGGCGCTCGGCGGCTCGGCCGGCGGGTTCGTGGCGGCGAGCGCCGAGATCGTCGCGCTGCTGCGCCAACGTTCGCGCCCCTACCTCTTCAGCAACACCGTCGCCCCGCCGATCGTCGCAGCGACGATCAAGGTCTTCGACCTGATCAGCAGTTCGACCGCGCTGCGCGACAAGCTCGAACAGAACACCGCGTACTTCCGCGAGCAGATGACCAAGGCCGGCTTCGCGATCCGTCCCGGCGTCCATCCGATCTGTCCGCTGATGCTCGGCGACGCCAAGCTCGCGCAGACCTTCGCCGCGGAGTTGCTGCCCGAAGGCATCTACGTCATCGGCTTCAGCTACCCCGTCGTCCCAATGGGCCAGGCCCGCATCCGCGTGCAGATCTCCGCCGCCCACGAGCGCGCCCACCTCGACCGCGCGATCGCGGCGTTCACGAAGGTGGGGAAGAGGCTCGGGGTCGTCAAGTAGGCGTTGCAGCAGACAGGCCTGCGGCCCGCAGCTGAACGCCCGCGTCGGCGAGACCGCGCGGCGCGCGGCTCTCGGCTCTCGGGGCTTGCAGCGGACGAAGCGGCGCTGCGCGCGCTTCGCAGCTGAAGCCCAACGATGCGGGAGACGGCGGTGGACGGGGATCGATCCGATCCGGGAACAACGCCGCCAGTCGTCGAACCGACGAACGGATCGTGCTGTCGTGCGGTGACCCGTCCGCGGGTGACGAATCCGACGAACCGATCTTGGATCATTTTGTCGGGCTCGTCACCACGGCGCCCGACGCCACCTCCCCGGCATTCACCGTTCGTCAATTCAGCACACTCCCAACCGCTGCTGCCCGCGATGTGCGGTTCTGGCGAACGGCGAATGCCGGGGAGGTGGCGCACTGCTGCCCGCGATGTGCGGTTCTGGCGAACGGCGAATGCCGGGGAGGTGGCGCAGCGAATGTCGGGGAGGTGGCGCAGCGTCGTGGGCGTCGTGAAGCAGTCGTCCGCCGTTCCGTTCCTGGACTGGAACGGCGGGCAGACCGTCGCGGTGACCAAACCGACAATCTGATCCAGACACAGAACGTCGGTTTCGTCACCACCGCTGCTGGAGGCGACATGTCGCGCCTGATCGACCTGTCCCACACCATCGAGCACGGACTCGAGACCTACCGCGGCATCCCGTCGCCGGTGATCAGCGAGTTCATGAGCCGCGAGCGGTCGCGCGCCCACTACGCGCCGGGGACGGAGTTCCAGATCGGCCGGATCGAAATGGTCGCCAACACGGGCGCGTACCTCGACAGTCCGTTCCATCGCCACGCCGACGGCGCCGACCTTGCGGGGTTGCCGCTCGAACGGCTCGTAGACCTCGACGCGCTCGTCGTGCGGCATCCCGTTGAGAACGGGCGCGCGATCGACGTCGGGGAGTTCGCCGCGCTCGAAGGCCGAGACGCACACGGCGACGAACGCCGTGGCCTTTCGTGGCCGCGCCGTCCTCGTGGCGACCGGCTGGGATCGCCATTGGCGCTCCGAGCGCTACTTCAGTGGCCATCCGTTCCTCACCACGGCGGCGGCCCAGTTCCTCGTCGAACGCGGCGCCGCGCTGGTCGGGATCGACTCGCTCAACATCGATGACACGGCCGATCTCGCCCGCCCGGTGCACACGCGGCTGCTCGCGGCCGGCATCCCGATCGTCGAGCACCTGACGCGGCTCGACACCCTCCCGGATGGCCGCCTGCGTTTCTTCGCCGTCCCGCCGAAGGTGAAGGGGTTCGGCACGTTCCCGGTGCGCGCGTTCGTGCTGGTCAGCGAGTAGGTGTATCGATCGGCCGCGGTCAGACCGGGGCGGTGACGAAACCGACGTTCCGTGTCTGGATCAGATTGTCGGTTCTGTCACCGCGTCGGCGGGGTGGCGGTCGCTGGCGGCGCCGCCTACGCTCGCGCGTCATGAGCCGTCGCGCGAGCGTCGCCACCGTCGTCTTGCAGTGTTCGGTGGTCGCCTTCGTGGTGCCCATCGCCGGCGCTGATCCTTCGATCGTCGACGAATTCGATCGCCTCGTCGCTCCGCTGCTCGAGCGGCGCTGCCTTTCGTGCCACTCGACGGCGGCGAGGAAGGGCGGTCTTTCGCTCGCGACGCTCGGCGAGGCGCAGCGCGGAGGCAAGTCGGGTGTGGCGGCGATCGTCGCGGGCGCGCCGGAGGAGAGCGCGTTGCTCGCGGCGGTCGAGGCTCGTGCGACAGCCGACGGCGCGCGCAAAGCGCGGATGCCGAAGGCTGGCGAGCCGCTCGCGGCAGACGAGGTTGCCGCGCTCCGCCTCTGGATCGCGGATGGCGCGAGTTGGCCGGAAGACCGCCGGCTCGTCGATCGTTCCGCCGCCGCCGAGTTCGAGCAGCGCTGTGACTGGTGGTCGCTGAAGCCGCTCGCTCCGATCGAGCCGCCGCGCGTCGACTCGCTGCCGCAGTTCGCGCCCGCGCAGCTCGCCCGCGGCGTCGAGCCACTTCGCAACGAGCTCGACGCCTTCGTGCGCGCGCAGCTCGCTGACGCCAGGCTCGCGTTGGCGCCGCTCGCCGACCCGCGCACGCTGATCCGCCGCCTGACATGGGACCTGACCGGACTTCCGCCGACTCCCGAGGAGGTGGCGAACTTCCTCGACGAGAGCACGAATCAAGACCTCATCGCCGACGATGCTGCCGCTTCTGCCGCCGCCGCGCGCGCGTACGAGCGCCTCGTCGATCGCCTGCTCGCCTCGCCGCGTCACGGCGAACGGTTCGCGCGTCACTGGCTCGACCTCGTGCACTTCGGCGAGACGCACGGCTACGACAAGGACAAGCCGCGCGCGCAGGCGTGGCCCTACCGCGATTGGGTGATCGAGTCGCTGAACAATGACCTGCCCTACGCCGACTTCGTCGCGCGCCAGCTCGCCGCCGACGTCGTCGCGCCGGATGAGCCGGCGGCGGTGCGCGCGCTCGGCTTCCTCGCCGCCGGGCCGTGGGACTACGTCGGCCATGTCGAGTTGCGCGAGGGGACGCTCGACAAGGAGATCACGCGGCTGCTCGATCGCGACGACGTCGTGACCAACGTGATGTCGACCTTCGCCAGCACGACGGTGCACTGCGCGCGCTGCCATGACCACAAGTTCGACGCGATCGCGCAGCGCGACTACTACGCGCTGCAGGCGGTCTTCGCCGGTGTCGAGCGGGCGAACCGCGCGTACGACGACGATCCTTCGGTCGCGCGGCGTCGTGCGGAGCTGCAGGCGGAACTGGTGGCGCTCGACGGGGCGGCCGGGCACGGCGCGACCTCGGAACAGCTGGCCGCGAGCCGCAACGCCCTCGGCTGGCATGGCGAGATCGCCGCGGCCGCCGACACGACGCAGTGGGTGCAGCTCGATCTCGGCGAGACGCGCGCGATCGACGAGGTCGTGCTGGTGCCGGCGCATGAGGTCTACGGTGGCTGGCTTGGACCGGGCTTCGGCTTTCCGGTGCGCTTCCGCGTTGAGGCGGCGGACACGGTTGATTTCGCGGTGCCGCGCCTGTTGCTCGACGCGACCGCGGCTGACGTGGCGAACCCCGGCGATACGCCGCTCGTCGTCGAAGCGCGCGGCTCTGCTCTCCGATTCGTGCGCATCACGGCGACGAAGCTGTGGAAGCGGACCGACGACTTCGCGTTCGCGCTCGGCGAGGTCGCTTGCTTCACAGGCGGGGCGGGCGAGCAGGAAGGCGCAAGCTTTTCCGTCGGCGCGAGCGTCACGGCGTCGAGTTCGATCGAGGCGCCGCCGCGCTGGGCCGCGGTGAACCTCGCCGACGGAAGCACCTCGCACGGCGCGATCGGCAGCGCGATCGCCTGGCGCGAGCGGATCGCCGAACGCGCGCGGCTCGAGGCGCTGCTCGTCGCGCTGCCGCCGCAACGGCTGGTGTACGCCGCCACGTCGCGCTTCACGCCCGAAGGCACCTTCGCGCCAACGCCCACGCCGCGCTCGATCCACGTGTTGGCGCGTGGCGACGTGAGCACGCCGATCGATCCGCACACGCCAGTCGAGCCGGGTGCGCTGCATTGCATCGCGGCGCCGCCCCCCACGTTCGAGCTGGATGCCGCTGCGCCGGAGTCGGCCCGCCGCGCCGCGCTCGCGAGCTGGCTCACCGACTCACGCCATCCGCTCGCGTGGCGCTCGATCGTCAATCGCGCCTGGCAGTGGCATTTCGGCCGCGGACTCGTCGACACGGCGAACGACTTTGGCCACATGGGCGGGCTGCCGAGCCACCCCGAGCTGCTCGATTGGCTCGCGGGTTGGTTCGTGGCGCACGGCGGATCGCAGAAGGCGCTGCATCGGCTGATCGTGACCAGCGCGACCTATCGCCAGTCTTCGCAAGGCGACCCGGCGGCACTTGCGGCGGACAGTGGCAATCGGCTGCTCGCTCGAATGGCGCGAATTCGCCTCGATGCCGAGCAGTTGCGCGACGGGCTGCTCGCGATGGCGGGGCGCCTCGACCTCACGATGGGCGGACCATCGCAACAGCACTTCGCGTTCAAGGACGACCACTCGCCGATCTACGACTACACGAAGTTCGATGTCGACGATGCGGCCGCGCGGCGGCGCGCGATCTATCGGTTCGCGGTGCGCAGCGTGCCGGACCCATGGCTCGACAGCCTCGACTGTCCCGATGCGTCGCTGCTGACGCCGAAGCGCAACGTGACGATCACCGCGCTCCAGGCGCTCGCGCTGCTGAACGACCCGTTCGTGATCCGGCAGTGCGAGCAGCTCGCGGCGCGCCTCGTCGCCGAGCGGCCGGGCGACGCCGCGGCACAAGTCGAGCGGCTCTACGAGCTGGCGCTGGCGCGGCCGCCGACGGCGGGCGAAAGCAGGGCGCTGGTGGAACACGCCGCCGCGCACGGCCTCGCGGCAGCGTGCCGCGTCGTAGTGAACCTCGATGAGTTCGTGTTCGTCGACTGAGCGGGAGAGCCTGCCGATGCCGCAAGATCGCCGCCGCTCCGCGTCGCCGCCCCGATCGCGCCGTGCGTTCCTCGCGCAGCTCGGCAGCGGCTTCGGCTCGCTCGCGCTGGCGCCGCTGCTGGCCGCCGATCCGTTCCTGGACCAGAACGGCGGACAGCGTGGCGCACTCGCGGGAGCGGCGGTCGGGGGCGACAACTTGTCTGCCGCTGCAGTCCAGGAACGAAGCGGCGGGCTGCACCATCGCGCGCGGGCGCGACGGGTGGTGCAGCTCTTCATGTCGGGGGCGGCGAGCAGCGTCGACACCTTCGACTGGAAGCCGCAGCTGGTCGCGCGCGACGGACAGAAGTTCGACCCTGGTGGCAAGGTCGAGTTGTTTCAGAGCGAGCCGGGCGCGGTGATGGCGAGTCCGTGGAAGTTCGCGCCGCGCGGTGAATGCGGCAAGCAGGTGAGCGACCTTGTGCCGTGTCTCGCGCAGCACGTCGACAAGATCGCGTTCGTTCATTCGATGGTCGCGAAGTCGAACGTGCACGGACCCGCGACTTTCCAGCAGGCGACCGGTTTCGTGCGCCCCGGCTTTCCGTCGATGGGGGCGTGGGTGAGCTACGGGCTCGGCCGCCTCACCGACGAGTTGCCGATGTTCGTCGTGCTGCCCGACGCGCGCGGATTCGCGCCCAATGGTCCCGCCAACTGGGGCGCCGCGTTCCTTCCGGCGAGCCACCAGGGCACGCTTCTTCGCCCCGCGTCGCCGACGCCGATCCACGACCTCTTCCCGCCCGACTCCGCGCGTGCGCTGGCGACGCCCGCCAACGAGCGCGCGACGCTCGAGCTGCTGTCGAAGCTGAACCGCGAGCACGCCGCCGCGCGTCCCGGCGACAGCCGCCTCGACGCGCGCATCGAGTCGTATGAGCTCGCCGCGAAGCTGCAGCTCTCCGCGCCGCAGGTGCTCGAGCTCGCGGGCGAGACCGCGGCGACGCGCGCGCTGTACGGCCTCGACGATCCGCTCACCGCCGACTTCGGCCGCAACTGCCTTGTCGCGCGCCGGTTGCTCGAACGCGGCGTGCGCTTCATCCAGCTCTGGAGCGGCGCCGACAACGGCTTCCCGCGCCGCAATTGGGACAGCCACGAGGAGCTCGCGCGCGATCACGCGTCAATGGCGGCGTCGATGGATCGGCCGGCCGCGGCGCTGCTGACCGATCTTGCGCAGCGCGGGCTGCTCGACGACACGATCGTGATGTGGGTGACCGAGTTCGGCCGGATGCCGTGCAGCCAGGGTGGCAAAGGACGCGATCACAATCCGTTCGGCTTCACCGTTTGGCTGGCTGGCGGCGGCATCCGCGGTGGCACGAGCTACGGCGCCACCGATGAGTGGGGCTACAAGGCCGTCGACCGACCGACCAGCAACTACGACCTGCACGCCACCGTGCTCCACCTGCTCGGCATCGACCACGCGCGCCTCACCTTTCGCAGCGATGGCATCGACCGGCGCCTGACCGACGTGCACGGCGAGGTGCTGCGGGAGTTGCTCGCGTAGGGCCAAGCGGTGACGAAACCGACGTTCTGTGTCTGGATCAGATTGTCGGTTTCGTCACCGCTCGGCGGGCGCGGCGGTGGGCTCGAAGTATCATCCTCCGCCCTTCGCTCGCCTTCCGCGAGCGGCGTTGCACGACGACGGACGAGAGCTCCCTCCATGCCCTACGACCCGCACGCGATCGAGCCGAAGTGGCAGGAGCGGTGGCTGCGCGAGAAGACCTTCAGCGTGCAGGTCGATCGCAGCAAGCCGAAGTACTACGTGCTCGACATGTTCCCGTACCCGAGCGGCTCGGGCCTCCACGTCGGCCATCCGAAGGGCTACACGGCGACCGACGTCATCTCCCGTTGGAAGCGGATGCAGGGCTTCAACGTGCTCCACCCGATGGGCTGGGACGCCTTCGGGCTGCCGGCGGAGCGCGCGGCGGTGCGCGAGAACCTCCACCCCGCGGTGATCACCAAGCGCAACGTCGACAACTTCCGCAAGCAGATCCAGCGCCTCGGCTTCGCCTACGACTGGGAGCGCGAGGTCTCGACCACCGACGTCGAGTACTACAAGTGGACGCAGTGGATCTTCCTCAAGCTGTTCGAGAAGGGCCTCGCCTACCAGGCGCAAGTCGCCGTCAACTGGTGCCCCGCGCTTGGCACCGTGCTCGCCAACGAAGAGGTGCAGGACGGCAAGTACGTCGAGACCGGCGACCCGGTCGAGAAGCGCTCGATGCGCCAGTGGATGATGAAGATCACCGCGTATGCCGAGCGGCTGATCTCCGACCTCGACGGCCTCGACTGGCCCGAATCGCTGAAGGAGATGCAGCGCCACTGGATCGGCAAGAGCTGCGGCGCGGAGGCCACGTTCACGGTTCAGAGTGGTGGAAAGCCGAGCGGCGCCCCGGCGAGCGCGATGCCGGGCGCAGCCGTCGGCGGTTCGGTGAGCGCCGCGAACGCCACCGCCTCCTTCACCGTCTTCACCACGCGACCTGACACGCTGTTCGGCGCCACCTATTGCGTGCTGGCGCCGGAGCATCCGCTGGTCGCGTCGATCACCGCGTCGCCGCAACGCGCGGCGGTCGATGCCTATGTGACGGCGGCGAAGAACAAGGCCGAGCGCGATCGCATGGCTGACAGCAAGGAGAAGACCGGCGCTTTCACCGGTGCGTTCGCGATCAACCCGGCCACCGGAAAGCCGATTCCGATCTGGGTCGCCGACTACGTCCTGTTGGGCTACGGCACCGGTGCGATCATGGCCGTGCCGGGCCATGACGTACGCGATCACGCGTTCGCCAAGGCGTTTGGGCTTCCGATCGTCCAAGTCGTGAAACCGGTGGCGTCGCCGGCGGGCTCCGGTGGCTCGGCGAACGATGTCGGTGCCGGCGGCACTTCCGCGGCGATCGTTGACGTGCAGCAAGCCGCCTTCTGCGCCGACGGCGTCGCGGTGAACTCCGGCTTTCTCGACGGCAAAAGCACCGCCGACGCCACCACCGCGATGACGCAGTGGCTCGAGCAGCAGGGGCTCGGTCGCGCGCGCGTGCAATACAAGCTGCGCGACTGGCTGTTCTCGCGACAGCGCTATTGGGGCGAGCCGTTCCCGGTGCTGCATCTCGAGGACGGCACGACCGTGCCGGTGCCGTACGACCAGTTGCCGCTGCTGCTGCCGCCGATCGACGAGTACAAGCCGACCGCCGACGGCCAGCCGCCGCTCGCGCGCGCGACCGAATGGGTGAAGACCACCGATCCACGCACCGGCAAGCCGGCGTTGCGCGAGACCAACACGATGCCGCAGTGGGCCGGCTCATGCTGGTACTACCTGCGTTTCATCGACCCGAAGAACATCACCGCGCCGTGGTCGAAGGAAGCCGAGTCGTACTGGATGCCAGTCGATCTCTACGTCGGCGGCGTCGAGCACGCGGTGCTGCATCTGCTCTACGCCCGCTTCTGGCACAAGGTGCTCTTCGACCTCGGTCTGGTCACGACCAAGGAGCCGTTCCAGAAGCTGCGCAACCAGGGAATGATCGTCGCAGCGAGCTTCCAGGAGGCGAGCGGCAAGTACCACTACCCCGAAGATGTCGAGGAGACGGCGCCCGGCAGCGGTCAGTGGCGGGTCAAGGCGAGCGGCGTCGCGGTCAGCACGCAGATCGAGAAGATGAGCAAGTCGCGTTACAACGTCGTCAATCCCGACGACGTCGTGCGCGATTACGGCGCCGACTCGATGCGCCTCTACGAGTGCTTCATCGGGCCGATGGAATCGGGCGGCGTCTGGCAGACCAACGGCGTCGAAGGCGTCTACCGCTTCCTCGAACGCGCTTGGCGCCTCTTCTTCATCACGCCGAAGGGCGCCACCACTGACCTCTGGAACCCCGCGATCGTCGATCGCGCGATCGGCCCCGATGAGAAGGAGATCGAGAAGCTCCTGCACAAGACGATCCAGAAGGTGACCGCCGATCTGGCCGTCCTCGGCTTCAATACCGCGATCAGCCAGATGATGGTCTACGTCAACGCGCTCACCGGACGCGAGACGCTGCCAAGGGCGCTGCTCGAGCCGTTGCCTCGGCTGCTGTCGCCCTTCGCGCCGCATCTTGCTGAGGAGGTCTGGGCCGCGCTTGGCAACAAGACGCTGATCGCGGACGCGCCGTGGCCGGCCTTCGACCCGGCTTTGTGCGTCGACGACGAGCTCGAGATCGCGGTGCAGGTGAACGGCAAGGTGCGCGACACCATCAAGGTGTTGATCACCGCCGACCAGGCCGTCTACCAGAGACTCGCCCTCGCGAGCGAGAAGGTGCAGCGCGCGATGGAAGGCAAGCCGGCGAAGAAGGTGATCGTCGTGCCGAAGAAGATCGTGAACGTGATCGTGTGATCGGTCGGCGGGTCGCCGATCCGTGATCAGCGTTCGGAGACAGGCGTCGGCATCGGCGCCGCAAGGAACTGCCGTCGCAGGCTCGGATCGCCGTAGCGGCCAGTCAGGTCGGTGAAAGTGAATCCGCGCGCGGAGCCCGGGTTCACGAGGTTCTTCTGCAGCAGGAACTGCGCGTGGGGCAGCGCGAACAGCCGCGCCCCCATCGCCTCGGCGAAGTGGAGCACGAACGGGAAGACCAACGTCGGCTCGAAGCGCGCTTCGTGCTGCCAGATCGTCGGCCAGAGGTCGTCGCCGCCGATGAAGCCGCCCGGCTTCACCTTTGGCCACATCGTCAGCAAGTCGATGGTGATGCCGCGCAACGTGTGATCGCCGTCGATGTAGGCGAAGTCGAGGTTGGCGTCGACGATCTGATCGGCCACCTCGGTGGTGCGACCGCGCAGGACGCGACGGCGAGTTGCGGCGAACTCGGTCTTCGCCAGTGTCGCGGCGAGGTGCTGCTCGAAAGTGGCGTCTTCGATGTTGGCCGGTTTGTTCCAGTCGGGCAGATGGCGCCACGGGTCGATCAGGTCGTAGCGCGCGATCGATTCGCAACCGGCGAGCATCGCCGCCGCGAAGTCGCCGCGCCAGACGCCGACCTCGGCCACGGTGCGGGGCGCCAGATGGTGCAGCAGTCCGACCCAGAACGGAATGCGATCCACCGCGATGCCAGAGTGGTGGCGGACGGCCGTTTCGAGCGAGTCCATGGCGCTCCTCCCAGCCCGCGGTTGCAGCGACTTGGATGAGCCATCGTCTGTCGGCGCCACGCGACCTGAGCCACCGGGCTGTCTGTCGTTGCGCGAGGCCGTCGGCCCGGGGCGATCGATCAGAGGAACGGCGCCTGCGCGCTGAACACGAGGTGCGCGAGCGTCTGCGCCGACCGGTTCGCGCGACTTCCGTTGGCCTCCGCGCACGGCATGATCGCTGGCTTGCTCGTGGCCGCTGAATCGCGGCTCCCGATGGAGGACGAACGATGACGTCGCTGCTCTGCATGCTGGCTTGCGTCGTGGTCGAGAGTGGCGGCGCGGCCACGTCGGCGCCCGCCGTGGCGCAGGACGCCGCTTCGAAGGCGGCGGCGAAGATCCCGGTCCTGATCGTGACCGGCGAGAACAACCACGACTGGATCTACACGACGCCGAAGATCGAGGCGGCGTTGAAGGCGACCGGGCGCTTCGACGTGGACATCACGATCGAGCCGGGTGTGCTGCTCGCCGACGCGGCGGCGATCGCGAAGTACCGCTGCTTCGTGCTGGACTACAACGGCGCACGGTGGGGCGAGGCGGCGGAGAAGAACTTCGTTGCGGCGGTGCGCGGCGGCGTCGGCGTGAGCGTGATCCATGCGGCCAACAACGCGTTCCCCGGCTGGATCGAGTACGAGCAGATGGTCGCCGACCTCTGGCGCGACGGCACCGGCCACGGCAGCTACCACGCGTTCGACGTGAAGATGGTCGATCGCGACCACCCGATCACGCGCGGGCTGCCCGATCTGAAGCAGCATCCCGACGAGCTCTACCACCTACTCGTGCACACGCCTGGAATCACGACGCGCGTGCTGGCGACGGCGTTCGCCGATCCGAAGATGGGCGGCACCGGCAATGACGAGCCGATGGTGATCGTGCTCGAGTTCGGCGCGGGCCGCGTCTTCCACACGCCGCTCGGGCACGTTTGGTCGGGCGTCGTCGAGTCACGCGCGACCTACGACGATCCGCAGCTCGACCTGCTGATCGCGCGCGGGACGGAGTGGGCGGCGACGGGCGACGTGACGCTGCCGACGGTGCCGGCGAATCGCCTGTCGCCGGACGAGGAGGCGGCCGGCTTCAAGCTGCTGTTCGACGGCAAGAGTGGCGCGGGTTGGCGCGGCTTCGCGAAGCTGGACTTTCCTGAGCAGGGTTGGGAGGCGACCGGCGGTGCGTTGCATGTCGTCGCGGGTGGCGGCGGCGGCGACTTGGTCTCAGCCGAGCAGTTCGGCGACTTCGAGCTGCGTTTCGAGTGGAAGGTCGCGACCGGCGCGAACAGCGGCGTGATGTACCGCGTGAGCGAGGAACTTGCGACGCCGTGGCAGACCGGGCCCGAGTACCAGGTGCTCGACGACGCGAACCATCCGGATGGGCAGGACCGCCGGACCGGCGCCGGGTCGCTTTACGGTCTGCTCGCCGCGCTCGGACGCGAATTGCGACCCGTCGGCGAATGGAACAGCGGCCGGATCGTCGTCAAAGGCTGGCACGTCGAGCACTGGGTCAACGAAAATAAAGTCGTCGATCAAGACCTCGCCGGCGCCGACGCGAAGAAGCTGATCGCCGCCAGCAAGTTCGGCGCGATGCCGAAGTTCGCCACCGCCACGAGCGGGCATCTCTGCTTGCAAGATCACGGCAACGACGTCTGGTTCCGCTCGTTGCGAGTGCGCCGCCTGTGACGAATCCGCCGTTCTGTTCCTGGAACGGAACGGCGGACAATCTGCCGCGGTGACGAAACCGACGTTCTGTGTCTGGATCAGAATGTCGGTTTTGTCACCGCCCACGGCATCGCGACCTCACGGCATCGCGACCTCACGGCGTCGCGGACGGACCGGTGAGCTCGAGCAGGGTGATCTCCGGCGGGCAGAACAGGCGGATCTGCGGCGCGAAGCCGCCCTCCTTGCCGATGCCGCGGGTGACGTAGAGCTGGGTGGTCGCGCCCGTCGCGCTCTGCGTGCTCATGAGGTGCAAGCCGCCGGCGGCGACGTGGCGCGGCACGATCTCGAGCGTGATCGGCGGTCCGAAGCCGGGGATCACGACTTGCCCGCCGTGGGTGTGGCCCGCCATCACCAGTTGGCAGCCGGCCTCCGCGAGCTCTTGCCAATGGCGCGGTCGATGGACGAGACCGAGACGGACGGGCGCGCGCGCCGGCTGGGCCAGCATCCGCGCCATGCGTGTTGCGCGCCGCGGATCGATGCCGATCAGTTCGATCGGCGGCTCGGTCGGCAGCACGACCGACTCGTTGTCGAGCAGCCGCACGCCGGTTCCGCTGACGATCGCCGCGATGCCACCCTGCACCACCTCATCGACATCGCCATTCACGACGAAGACACCGAGCGGTGCCGACAAGCGTGACAGCACGTACCGCACCTGCTCGAGCGCGGTCGACTCGTCGAAGCTCTGCGCCACCAGATCCCCGGCGATCACGATCAGATCGGGTCGCAGCTCGGCCACGAGCTCCGGCACCCGCCGCTCGCGCGCGCCGAGGTGTGCCGACTGCAGGTCGGAGAAGAGCACCAGGCGCAGCGGCGCGATGCCGGCCGGCAGTTCCGCGATCTCGACGCGCGCGCGCTCGACGACCAGCCGGTTCGGCTCGATGAAGCAGGCGACGATCACCAACACCGACATCGCCGACGCGAACAGCCCCGCCGCGCCGCGATCGATCCGTCGCCGCGCTCGCTCGGTCCCGTTCCTGGCAGGCGCGCGCCACGCCGCCGCGAGTGCCGCGCACGGCAGCACGATCGTCCCGCCGAGCCACGCGACGCCCATCACCGTGAACGTCCCGACGTTGAGCGCGCGTTGCGCCGCCGGCCAGCCCTTCAGCGACCGATCGATCGCGCCGTACCCGAAAGCGTGCCCGCCGACGACAGTCGCGCCGAACAGCCCGACGTAGAGCGCGGCGGCGACGATCACCCGCCGACGCGTCGGCGAGTCGAGCCAGCGCGGCAGCCACCGCCCGATCGTTGCGCCCGCGCGGCCGCTCGCGATCTTCCAGCACGGCAGGAACAACAGGCTCGCGAGCAGCAGGTCGATCAGTTGGTAGGCGATGTGCGCGGCGAACAGGTGCGGCTCCTTCGGTGCGTGCTCGGGCGAGGAATCGGCAACTCTTCGACGCGAAGGGAGGTGCCACCAAAGCGAACCGGCCCCGCGCCGTGAGACGCGGGGCCGGTCGATCCGTTCATACGGCTGCAGGGGTGACGAAACCGACGTTTTGTGTCTGGATCAGCTGGTCGGATCAGATCGTCGTTTTCGTCACCGGCGGGCGGCTTACTTGCCGCTCTTCCCCTTCTTCGCGTCCTTCTTCGGCGCGGCGGGCTTGGCGTTGCTTGACTTCACGCCGCCGCCGTTCGCCTCAGCCACCAACTTTTCGATCGCCGCGTCGAGGATCTCGTCACCGGGGCTTCCCGACCACTTCTTGCGGACGTTGCCCGCGGCATCGATCAGGTAGAGCGTCGGCCAACCCTGCACGCCCCAGTCATCCGCGATCGTTTGTTGATCAATTGCCTTCTCACCGCCGCGGTTCTGGAAGCTGCGCCAGGTGATTTTCTCCTCGACGTACTCCTTCTTCTTCAGCTCTTCGAAGTTGTCGTCGCTGTTGACGCCGACTAGGGCGAACGGCGCATCCTTCAGCTTTTCCACGAGCGACCGCTCGTGCGGGAACATGGCCCGGCAAGGGCCTCACCAGTACCCCCAGAAGTCGAGCAGCACGACCTTGCCCTTGTAGTCCGACAGCTTGAACGCGACGCCGTCGAGGTCCTTGCCCGCGATCTCCTTCGCCGGGCTGCCGATCACCTTCAGCGTCTCGATCTGCTCGTCGATCATCTGCCCGTAGGTGCGACCGTAGTTGGCCGCCAGCTCGCCGTACTCCTTCTTCAGCGCTTCGAGCTTGACAATCACCGTCTTCGCGTCCGCCGCCGTCGCGACCGCGTTCACCGTCTCATTCGTTCGCAGAAACGCGCACGCCGCTTTCACCGATTTCGCTTTCGAGTCGCGCTCGACCCACGCGAAGTATTCGGCCGCCGGCTTCTTCAACACCGCGACTGAATAGTTGAGGCTCATGTGCGACAGCACCACCGCACCGAGCCGATCGTCGTCGAGCCAGCTCTCGATCAGCGCGTCCATCACCTCGGTGTAGAGGCCGACGTGGCGCTCCTCGCCGAGCGCACCCGATACGTCGAGGATGAATGCATAGGCGTCGAACCCCGCCTCCTCGCCTTTGTGGTCGATGCCGATGTCCATCGCGCGCACGACCAGCCGCTCGACCTCGGTCAGGTCAGGGCCCTTCTTCGCGCCGCGCGCGTAGACGACGTTCAACTCTTTCTGGATCTTCTCGAGCGAGTCGTCGCCCGCCATGACGCCCGCCATGACGCCCGCCTGGAGTCCGCCTCCGAGCAGCGCGATCGCGCCGGCAATCAGCAGCCAATTCCGCATTCGCACCTCCATCGGGCGGCGGCATCGTTGCCGTCCGCATCCTTCAAGATCTTTCGAGCCCCGAGGCCCGCCCCGATACGCGGATCGACCGCGCTCGTTCCACCCGCCATGCCGATCGCAATCCCACCGATCGCAATCACGGCAATCGTCGAACGAGGCGGCGGACATTAGCTTCGGCCAGATGACCCGCGAGACCATCGATCCTCTCGGCGAATGTTGGCGCGCCAGCGCCCGTCGCTTCGCCCCGATCGCTCGCCAGATCGCCGCCGCCACCGGCTGGCGGGTCTTCAATCCCGGCCAATACGGCGAGCGCTGGCACTCCCGATTCCGGCGCTGCTACCCGCTCGGCGAACGCCCGCTGCTGATCTGCGGACTCAACCCCGGTCCCTACGGAATGGCGCAGACCGGCATCCCTTTCACCGATCTGAAACGACTGCAGGCGCAGCTGCCTCGCCTCACGGCGGAGCTGCAGCGCATCGGCGAGCCGCTCGCGCTGCCCGGCCTCGCGCCGCCATCGCTGCGCCCCTTCCTCACTCGCACCTTCGAGTCGTCGTCCGTCCGCGTCTACCGCTTCCTCGCACATGCCTTCGGCAGCGCCGAGGCTGCGTTCCGCGAGCTCGCCGTCGTCAATCCCTGCCCATTGCTCTTCATCGACCCCGAAAGCGGCGCCAACCAGACTCCCGCCGATCTGCTCCGCCGCCTCCGATCGCGCGGCGCCACGACTGACGCTGCGCGCGCGTTCCTTGCGCGTTTCGACGCGGCGCGTGCGGCCACCGTCGACGAGGCGATCCGCCTGCTCGATCCGCGCGGCGTTGTGCTGCTCGGCCGCGATGTCGACGCCGCGATCGGCACGCCACTGCGCGCCGCGCTCGGTTCAGAGCGCGTCCTCGCGTTCGAGCATCCGGCCCGCGCCGTGCCCGACCGCTGGTCGCGCGGCCTTGCAACGGAACTCGCGAATCGCGGGCTGCTGCACCTCGCCGGCGCGCGCGCGAGCTAACGTCCCGCCGTCATGATCTCCCGCTCCCGACTCTTCGCCGCAGTCGTCATCGCCCTCGGGCTGCTTGGTTGGTCGGCTTGGCGCTCGCACGCAGCCACTGCCGCTCAGGCTGAGCTCGACTCGCGCATCGCGGCGACGTTCCTCGCCGCAAACCCCGCGGCGCCTCCCGCTGACACGAGCGCCGACAAGATCTCGCCAGTGGGCGCGGCCCTGCGGGTCGAAGTGAAGCTCGGGCTAAAGAGCGGCACCACCGGCGCCCCGCTGGTGCTGCGGCTGCGCGCGCGCGATGGCGCCGAGCGGCCGTTCGACATCACCGTCACGGAAGCGCGCCCGCGTCCCCAGTTCGTCTGGCCGCTCACGCTGCCGGTGCGCGAGCCCGAACTGCCGCTGCGCGTCGAGCTGCAGGGCGACGGCTGGTGCCTCGCGTCCGGGTCTCCGGCGACGACCATCGGCCGCCTCGACCAGCCGTTCAAGCTGAGCCTCGTGCGCGCCCATCGCATCGAGCGGCTGTTCCAGGCCGAAGGCACGCTCGCGCCGATCGCCGGCGTCGCGATCCGCCAGGAGAGCGGCGTGCTGCTCGCCACCAGCGACGCGAGTGGTCGCGCGAGTTTCCTGCGGCCGGAGCGCGAAGGCGTCGCGGCCGACGCGCTGTTCGCGCTTGCCAGCGGATTCAGCCCGGCCTTGATCGAAGAAGAGCGCGGCCATGCGATCCTCCTGCGGTCGGCCGCTCGCGGCGGCGTGGTCGTCGGTCGAGCGTTCGATCCCACAGGTGCGCCGGCTGCCGGAGTCCGCGTGGTGCCGCGCTACCGCGTCGGCGACATGGCGCCGGTCGATCCCGCCGCGAACGCGCTCTTCCTTGCGCTGCACGCGTCGCGCGAACGGTCGATCGTCGCATTGGCCGCGATCAGCGCTGCCGACGGCCGCTTCGAGATCCCGTGGCCATGGCCGTGCGCGGTCCGATTGCGTGCCGACCATCGCGCGCTCGGCACGCTTGGCCTCGAGCTCCCGCATGCGGCGGGGGAGAGCGACGCCGGTCGCACCACCACCGTCGAGCTGCGTTTTCCCGTGCTGATCGACGCCGCGATCGTCGTGACCGTGGGCGGCGCGCCCGCTCCCGGAATCTCGGTCGAGGCGATGACGCGCGACGTGAACGGCGAGCGCGGCGTTGCCGCGGGACTCACCGATGCCGCGGGTCGCCTCGCACTCGCCTTGCCGGCGATCGAGCCGCTCTGGATCGTGCTGAAGGCAGCGCGGCGCGCGGCGAGCGTCCACGACGTGAAGCTCGATGCGGCGAATGGCGGGGAGGTGCTGTCGTTCGCGATGCGGTCCGGCTGCGACGTGGTCGGCCGGCTGCCGGCACTGGTGCAGCCGGAGATCGGCGTCCACGTGGTGCAACTGCGTGACGGGCCGTCGCGCCTCCTGCTCGACGAAGCGGTGGTGGAGCGCGACGGGCGGTTCCGGCTGGCGCAGGTGCCGACCGGGCGGCCGTTCGTGCTCGAACTGACGCAGCCCGGCATGGCCGGCAGCCTGCTCCTCGAACGCGAACTCGACGAGCCGAGCGGCGACGCAAGCGGGGCCGTCGTTCCAGCCGAAGTCGACCTCGGCGATCTCGAGCTCCCAGCCGCGGGGAAGTGAACGGCGACGAGCTACGATCCGCCGTTCCCGCGGAGTCGGAGGGACGGATGAGCAAGGGACCGGTCACGCTGTCGATCGATGTCGGCGGCAGCAACATCAAGGCGATGCCGCTCGATCCGAAGGGCAAGCCGCTCGCCGAGCGGATCAAGCTGCCGACGCCGCGGCCAGCGACGCCGGCGGCGGTGGTCGCGGCGGTCGCGGCGGTCGCGGCGGTGGCGGAGAAGTCCGGCGCCTTCGATCGCGTCTCGGTGGGATTCCCTGGCGTGATCCGCGATGGTTGCGTGCTGACGGCGGTCAACTTCGACGGTCGCTGGAGCGGCTTCGACCTGCAGGCGGCGGTGCAGAAGAAGCTGAAGAAGCCGACGCGCGTGCTGAACGACGCCGACATGCAGGGTTACGGCGCCATCCATGGCATCGGCGTCGAGTTGACCGTGACGCTCGGCACCGGCGTCGGCTCGGGCCTCTTCGTCGACGGCAAGCTGGTGCCCAACCTCGAGCTTGGCCACCACGCGTTGCGCAAGGGCGAGACCTACGAAGAGCAGCTCGGCCAGAAGGCGCTTGATCGAGTCGGCAAGCGGCGCTGGAAGAAGCGCGTGAAGCTTGCCATCGCGCAGATCGAGCGCGCGTTCTGGCCGCGGCGGCTCTGCCTCGGCGGTGGCAACGCGCGCCTGATCGACTGGAAGCTGCCGGCAGGCGTCGAGGTGGTGCCGAACGAATACGGGATCCTCGGCGGCATCGCGCTCTGGAACGACACGAAGTGACGGGCGACGGCGAGCCGACGCGAGCGTCCGAGGCGTTGCTGTTCAGCCTGCTCGACGGCGTGAAAAGCGACGCGCGCATCTGGTCGACGTCGCCGGGTCGCGGCCAGCTCGCGGCGGCGGCCGCCGCGATGGCGCCCGAGCGCAAGGTGACCTGCACCTTCCTCGATCTCTTCATGGCGGAAGCGGCGCGCGACGCCGCCGTCGCCCGCGATGGCACAGTGCCCGCGAACCTCGTGATCGACTGCGCCGCCGATCTGCCGAGCGGGCCGTTCGACGTCGCGATGATCCCGCTGCGCGCCGGCGCTGACTCAGAACTCGCGTGGGAACTGCTGCAACATGCCTACGTGCAGCTCGCCGATGGCGGCCGCCTCTACGCCAGCGTCGACGAGCCGCGCGATCACTGGGTCGCCGGTCGCATGGAAGCGCTGTTCGGCGCCCGCTTTTCGCGCCACACGGCGGACGACGCCATCGCCTACTCCGGCATCAAGCGCACGCCGCTGAAGAAGGTGAAGGAGTTCGGGTGCGAGTTCGCGTTCCGCGATCGCGATCGCCTGATTCCCGTCGTGAGCCGGCCCGGCGTCTTCAGCCATCGCCGGCTCGACCTCGGCGCGCGCGCGCTGATCGAATCGCTCGAAGAGACCGGCGAGAACGGCCTGGTCCGTGACTTCGTCGACAGCGGCGGGCGCGTCATCGACTACGGCTGCGGCGCCGGCGCCGTCGGTCTCGCCGCGGCCTTCCGCGCCCACAACGTCGTCGTGCACGCCGTCGACTCGATGCCCCGCGCCGCCGATTGCGCCCGCCGTGGCGCCGAAAAGAACGGCCTCACCACTTTCACCACCCAAGCCTGCGCCGACGGTGAAGTGGAAGGTGCCGGCACGTTTGACCTCTTCCTCGGCAACCCGCCCTATTACTCGCATCACAAGATCAGCGAACTCTTCGTCCGCGCCGCCGTTCGCACGCTCAAACAGGCCGGCCGCGCCCAATTCGTCACGAAGCAGCCCGAGTGGTTCATGGAGCGAATGCCGAAGCACTTCCATCGCGTTGTGACGCGGGAACTGCGGACGTATGCGGTGGTGGTGGGGGTGAAGCGGTAGGGGGGATTGCCACCGCTCGTTGCGAAAGTCGATTGAGATCCTCGCCCGGGCCGTCGCCCGAGACCTTGCCCGGGTGCTTGCGGAGAAGTCCGATCGAGTTACCTTTCCGGCATCTGCGCCGGCAAGGTTTCGAGCGACGTTCTGCTCGGTCGCAAAGGGGCGTCCTCAGACTTACGTGTGGGTTGCCTGAGCGCCACGCGAGCTTGTCCGTGGCAATTCAGCTGAATTGCACCGACGGCTACAACGTGCGTGTGACGTTCGTGGACGGCGACGTGTCGCTTAACCCGAGCGATTCATGCAACCCCTGCTGCGGCTCGGTCTGTCGGCCCAGTACTAGAACGTGCTTCGCAACGTCGAAAACGCGTGTTCCTTCCTCAGCGGGCCTACAAGCCCGCATCGTTGGAGCCACGCATTTTCTCCTCGTCCTGGACCAACATCCCGTCGCCTCGCAACGGGGATCATGAATCGACCGGGTTAATTGCATCACGCTGAAGAGTCGCGGGAAGTAGGTCCGCGGAAAGTCCCTCGACTCTGGCAATCGCGGAAACCTGCTCGACTTCTGGAAAGGCAAATCGGCGGACGACAGCATTGGTGGCGCCGTCGCGGGTGGTGCCGACATCACCGGGGACAAGAAGCCGGACCTCGTGTTCAGCACGCCGGGTTGCTCCGCCGGTGGCATCGACGATCAGGGTCGCGTCGAGTGCTTGACGATGGATTCCATCTTCCTGCGATTGAGCGATCACGACGTTGACGAGGGAGACCTAGTCGACGTGATCATCGGTGCGACGATCCCCGGCAACTGCGCCGGCCTCGCGCTCGTCGCCGTCGACGGCGTTTCGATCTTTTCGTGGCTCGTCCTCGGTCCGACCGACTCGCTCGTCCAGATCAGCATCCAGGACAAGATCCCCGACCGAGCCGGCGGACACACCTACACCTTGAAGGCCTACGCCATCGGCTTCAACGGCAAGCTGGTCTACGGCGCCGATGAGATGCTGACCGTCGCACCCTGACCGTCGCGCCGTAGCCGTGTGACCAGGGGTGACGGTTGGAGAGCCTGCAGCGCGATCGCCATCGCGCCCTGACACGTGAGGTGAGGACAAATTCGGCGGTACTGACGGTGGGCTGCTGACTCGGATCGGTGCCGCCACGGAGGGCTCGACTCGGCACTCGATTCAGCGCCCCTCCGCCTCCATCACCCGATCGCCGTCGATGAACGGCGGCACGAACGTCGACAGCACGACGGCTGGCTCCGCGCCCGTCGGCGTGAAGCCGTGCGGGGTGTTGCGCGGGATGACGGCGAGGTCGCCGGCGCAGAGTTCGACGTTTTCGCCTCGCAGGTGGAGCACCCCGGCTCCGCTCAGCAGGTAGACGATCTCCTCGCTCTGCAGGTGGCGATGGAGCGCAATCGGTTCGCTGATGCGGATGAGCTGGATCGAGGCGTACGTGTCGTCGTGGACGGTGGCGCGGGCGATCGCGGCGGTGGGGAGGGCGCGGGCCTGCTCAGGGAGGGCGCGTTCGATGCGGGCGCGGCCTTCGAGCGGGATGGAGCTGCAGCCGGCAGTCGCGAGCGCAGCGAGTGCGAGCGATGCGATCGGCGTGAATCGGCGGCCCAACGGCGTCATTTTTCGTTCCTGAGGCGAACGGATTGGAGTCTCGGCGGATGGTAACGGGCACCTCGATTGCATCGCTCGCGCTCGTGCAGCTCCTCTGCGGCTGCCTGGCGACGGAGGCGCTGTGGGACCGTGCGCCGACGAAGGTTGTGACCGAGGTGGAGCGTGGGCTACCGCTGCGGGCTGATGAGTCGCCGCGAGGACGGGCTTGGCGCACCGATGTTTGCCGAGACTGTCGGGCGCGTCACGACGAGCGAGCGTGAGGCGTTTTCACCGCCGCCGATCGCGATCGCCGTTGACGTGGCCCTTGCGCCGATCACTGTTTCCTTCGCGATCTTCGCGGTCTGCGGTCGCCTGTTCTGACGCGGCAAGAGCAGCGATGACGGTGGGCTCGGCGGCCGTACTCTCGTTTGGCACGCGAGTCGCGCACTTGGGAACGCTTCGCGGTGGTGTCGAGGAGCTCGCCCCGTGGGACGTGTCGTCGGCTGGCTGCTGGTGCTGGCGCTGCTTGGCGCGGGCGGGCTCGCGGCGTGGCGGCGTTTCGGGCAGCCGGTCGAGGTGCGCGTCGGTCTCGTCGTGCGCGGGCCGGTGATCGCCACGGTGTTCGCCACCGGGTGGACCGAGCCGCGGGAGCGACGTCTGCTGCGGCCGGCGCGGCCGGGCATCGTCGAGCGAATCTTCGCGAGGGAGGGTGAGGAAGTTCGCGCGGGCGCGCCGCTGGTGCAGTTGCGCGATCGGGCGCGGGCGCTCAAGCAATCGAGTGTGCAGGCGACGATCGATCGGCTGGACGGCGATCTAGCGCCGGGGAGTGCATTGCGTCGGGCGGCGCAAGCGCGGATCGACGAAGCGGCGGTGCAGCTCCAGTGGGGCGAGGACGAGCTGGCGCGCGTGCGGCCATTGCGCGAGCAGGACCTCGTGACCGAGCGCGCGTTGCAGGAGCTGGCCGCTGCGCGCGATGGCGCGGCGCAGCGCAAGTTGCAGGCGGCGGAAGAGTTGGCGAAGTCGCTGGCGCAGCTCGCGACGCAGCGCACACACGCGGCGGCGGAGCTCGACGTGCTGCGCGCGGCCGAGCAGGACGACACGCTCACGGCGC
>SIAN01000020.1 GCA_009691715.1 Planctomycetota bacterium | reverse complement strand
TCGCGCGCCTCGTGGTCGAGCGCGAGCCGTGCGACCTCCTCGCGCCGCGTTTCGAGCGTCCCGCGATCGGCCGGCGTCAGCGCGCCCGCGAACCGTTCGAGCACCACGCCGAGCAGGTAGCCGAACTCGCGGTAATGGCGCGACAGTCGCCGGTTCCGCTGCGACGAACCGTGCTGGTGGACGTGGTAGGTGCCGATGACGTCGTGGCAGCGGGCGACCGGCCCCGCCGCGAAAAAGCGGCTGAAGAACTCCCAGTCGATCAGCTGTTCCATCTTCTCGTCGAAGCCGCCGGCGACCGCCGGATGGTCGCGCCGAAAGACGACGAAGCTCGGCTCGCCGATCAGGTTGATCTCGAACTGGAAGCGCAGCGCCTCGTCGACCATCACGCGCGACGGGATCACTTCGCCGAGCTCGCGCACGCGGGTCTCGAACGGCCGCATCATCTCGGGGTAGCGCTTGGTGAAGAAGTCGCCGATGGTGGCGCGCGTCGCGTCGTCTGCGACTGCGAAGTCGCGCCGGCCGAATGCGAGCCCGCAGTCGCGGTGGCGTTCGAGGCGGCTGGCCAGGCGCTCGGCGAACTCGGGGCGGCAGACGTCGTCCTGCCCGAACAGACAGAGCAGCTCCCCGCGCGCGAGGCGCAGCGTCCGGTTCCAGTTGCCGGCGAGGCCGAGCCGCTCGCGGAAGGCGTGGACCGTGATGCGGCCGTCGCCGTGTTCGGACGCGATGCGGCGCGCCAGTTCGGCGGTGCCATCATCCGATGCGTCGTCTCCGACCACGATCTCGATCGCCGGTCCGCGAACGGCCAGCAGCGAATCGAGCGTGCGTTCGAGGAACGCGGCGCCGTTCCAGGTCGGGACGCAGAAGGTCAGCCGTGCCATCGGTCGCGCGCCGTCGCGCTCACGCCTTGCGCCGCGCAGCCAGCGCAGCGCTGACGCGTTCGTGGAACCACGGATCGCAGATCGACGTGTCGAACTTCTCACGCGCCTTCTGCGCCGCCTTCTGCGCCATGAACTTGCGGCCGCGCGGGTCGCGCAGCAGTTCGCTGATCGCGTCGGCCAGCGCCTGCGGATCGCGCTGTGGCACGACCCGCGCGTCGACCTTGTCGTCGACGACTTCGAGGATCGAGCCCGAATCGGTCACGACCGACGGGATGCCGGTTGCCATCGCCTCGATCAGCGCGGTCGGGATGCCATCCTTGTCGCCGCTCTCCGTCTCGACGAACGGCGCCACGAAAAGGTGCGCGATCGCGAGGAAGTGGCGCACCCGCTGCTCGGGCTGGCGGCCTTCGAGGTGGATCGTGCCCCACAGCTGGTGGCGCTCGATCAGGGCGCAGAGCTCGGCCTTGTAGTTCTCGGAGGCGGGCACGCCCTGATCGCAGTCGCCGACGAAGTGCGCCTCGACGTTCACGCCCCGGTCGCGCAGCAGCCGGATGGCCTCGACCAGGTAGATCAGGCCCTTCTTCGGCTCGATGCGCGCCGTCACGACCACGCGGTGCGGCTGGCCGGTGCCCGGCTCAGGCCGTGGGATCACCGGGAAGCGCGTGCAGTCGACGGCGTTGGGCTTGACCAGGATCTTGTCGGGCGGCGTGGCAGGCGCGATTTCGAGCAGCTCGCGCTTGATCCGGTGCGAAGTCGCGATGACGACGTCGCAGGTCTCGAGATGCAGCGGCACTACCTTCAGCTCGTAGTCCTTCATCACGTGGTCGGCGTAGCAGGAGACGCCGTGCGGAAGGTTGAGGACCTCGCCCGCGATCAGCGACATCAGCGACCGGTCGTAGAAGAAGTAGCTGTGGAGGTAGTCGGCGCCCCACGCCTCGGCGAGGCGCGCGTAGGTGAACCCCTGGAGGTAGTTGTCGTGCCTCTCGAGCTGTTCGCGGCTCAGCCCTGACGCCGCCGCGAGGCGCTCCGTCAGACGCAGGACGCGATCCGGGAAGCGCTTCTGGTAGTGGCGGTGATCGGCCTCGTGGATCGGGCGGTCGAGGTGCATCGGCCGCTTCAGGTCCCACAGCGGCGCGAACTGGTGGGCGAGCCGGTCTCTCGGATCGAGTTTGCTGTAGATCACCCGCAGGTCGAAGCCGCGGTTCTTCAGCTGCATCAACTCCTGGTAGACGAACGTCTGCGAGTAGATCGGGAAGTTCCAGCAGATGGTCGAGAAGACGCGCGGCCGTTCCGACCTGCCCTTCAAGCCGAGCCAGCCGCAGCGCTCCGCCCGCAACTTGCTCGTCGCCCACGCCGACTTCTGCTTCGAGAGCTTCTTCTCGACGAATCGCAGCGGCTTCTTCAGCGGCAGCTTGTTCAGCGCGAGGTCGCCGACGCGCCACTCGGGCTGGCGCTTCAAATCGTCGCGTTCCCAGGTGCGCTGCTGGGTCAGCTTCTTCTGCTGCTCGAGGCTGGCCTCGACGCGGGCAAGCCGCTCGGCGAGCGCGGCAGCCGCGGCGCTCTGCTCATGGGTCCGTTCGAGCTGTGCCGTCACCTCGGCGCGAGCCTGCTGGGTCTGTTGTTCCGCCGCGGCAAGGGCCTGCTGCGCTTGTCGGTCTGCCGCGGTGCGCTCGCGCTGCGCCTTTTGTTCCGCCGCGGCAAGGGCCTGCTGCGCTTGTCGGTCTGCCGCGGTGCGCTCGCGCTGCGCCTTTTGTTCCGCCGCGGCAAGGGCCTGCTGCGCTTGTCGGTCTGCCGCGGTGCGCTCGCGCTGCGCCTGCTCCTCGATCTCGGCACGGGCGAGTGCTTCCTGCGCCAGCAATGCTGCGAAGCGCATCTTGGCCGCCGCGCGCTCGTGCGCCAGCGACTCCGCGTGCTGGCTGCGCAGTTCGGCATGACGCGCTTCCGCGCTGGCCGCTGCTTGTGCGCGCTCGGTCTCGAGCGTCGCTACTGCGGAGAGGCGTTCGTCGATGAGCAGTCGGTGGGTGCGCGCGACCTCGGCATCGAGTTCCGCGACCCGTTCGTGCAGCCGATCGAGGGCGCCGACCAGGATCTCGCGTTCGCGGTCTGCCGCGACGCGCGTTTCGTCGCGATCGCGAATCGACCGCGTCAGTACATCGCTCAGTCCCGACTCGACCCGTTCGCGTTCCTGCTGGACGTGCACCAGCGCCTGCCCGAGCTCACCGCGGGCGAACGCGTCGCCGCGTCCCATCGACTCGAGCGCATTCGCCAGCGAGCCGCGCGCCGACCGCTGGTCGGTTCGCAGCAGGATCATCGCCTCCTCGATGTCGAGGCGGACGCGCTCGTGCTCGTGCTGCAGCGACTCAAGCGAACCGTGGAGCTCAGCGCGCATCGCGCGCAGTTGCTCGAGCTCGGCGGTCTTGTCCTTCGCGTCGCGCTCGCGCTGCGCCAGCAACTCGGCGCGGAGTCCGGACTCGGTCTGCGCCTTCTCGACGGCAGCATCGAGCGTGGCGATCCGTTGGTAGAGATCCGCCTTGCCGGCGATCTCGGCATCGCGCTCGCGCTCCGCCTGGTGCCAGAGGCGATCGAGGTTCTGGACGTCGGCGGTCTTGTCCTGCGCCTCGCGCTCGCGTTGCGCCAGCATCTTGGCGCGGTACGCGGCGTCGGAACGCGCCGCATCGATCGCGCCGTCGAGGGCTCCGATCCGCTGGTAGATTTCCGTCTTGCCCGCGAGCTCGGTGTCCCGCTCGCGCTCCGCCGTGTGCCAGAGGCGCTCGAAGTTGCGCCGGTCGGCGAGCGCCGAGTGCAGTTCGCTCTGCAGTTGCGCCACCTCGCCGGAGAGCGCCTCGGCGTGCTGCCGCTCGTTCCTCAGCCAGGTGGCCTCGCCGCGGTCGCGCAGCGTGCCGGCGAGGTCGTCGCCGATCGCCGCCGCCACGTCCGCCGCCGTGACGCGCGAGCGGCGGATCTTGTCGAGGACCTGCAGCAACTCGGCGCTCTTGCCGCGACGCAACTCCTGCGACGGGATCTTCAGCCGTTCGAGCAGCAGTCCAAGCCAGATGCCGGCGAAATCGAGGTCGCGGTTGGCGGCGACATGGTGCGTGATCAGTTCGAGCAGCGCGTCGAAGCGCGCGCGCGCGTCACCGTGGTCGCCGGCGAGGCGCTCCTCGAGAGCGCGCGCGACCACGCGATGCGATTCGACGTAGAAGCGCCACGCGCGCTCCTCGTCGAACCAGACCGTGTTGGACGTGTGCAGCCGGTAGCCGAGCAGCGGCTCGCGCACGACTTGCAGCACGCCCTGCGCCGCCGCCGCGAGGAAGACCTGCCAGTCGACGCAGTAATCGAGGTCGCGCCAGAGGTGCGCGTGCTCCAACAGCCAGTCGCGCCGGCAGAGCAGGTTGCTCGAGCTGACCAGCCAATTGCGGTCGAAGAGGCTGCCAAGGAGATCGGCGCCAGGTTCCGGCGGCGTCGCCGACGACTCGAACCAGCGGAGCCAGTCGTGGACGCGCTTGCCGTCGAACACCGGCGAAGCGTCGGCGCCGGTGAGCGTGCGTCCTTGCGCGTCGACCGGGATGACCAGCGACGCGGCGACGGCGGCGCGCGGCCGTTGCTCGAGCGCGGCAAGCAGCCGCTCGATCCGCTGCGGGTGGAAGAAGTCGTCGGAGTTGAGGATCGCCACGTACGTCGTTCGCACGCGTTTCAGGGCGCGCCGCAGGCTCTCCCCGAGTCCGATGTTCCGCGGATTGCGCGCGACCACGAGGCGCGGGTCCTTGCGCAACCGCGCGATCTTCACGGTCGCGTCGGTCGACGCATCGTCGACGACCAGTACGCGCACCTGCGGGCCAGCCTGGGCCAATGCGCTGTCGATCGCCTGGCCGACGAACCGTTCGTGGTTGTAGGACGGGATGACGATCGTGACCTGCGCCCGGCCGCTGGCAGTTGACGGTGCGGTCGCCGGCGGGAACGGGGCGGCCCCGCGCGGCTTCACTTCGAGCCCGAGCGCGCGCACCCAGCCGTCGTGCCAGTTGGCGAGCGGCGTGCCTTGCAGCACGGCGCGATCGGCGGCGATCTGCTCCGCGGCGGCGCCGGCGTCGCGGTAGAGCGCGCGCAGCGTCGCGTCGAGATCGCGCTGATCGAACACGACTATGAGCCAGAGCAGGGCGAGGCGCAGGCTCAATCGCGCCGGAGCGGCGGCGGCGAAGGCAGGCGCCTGCACCAGCCGCCCGAGCCACGCACCGACCTGTGGATGGTGGTAGGTGCGCAGCAGGTCTTCGAGCAGTCGGCGCGTGACGCCTTCATCGGCAAGCAGCGGCTGATCGAGCGGCGGCAGGTCGAGCGCCGCGCCCGGGCTCGGACGGTCCGCCGCGACGCGCTGCCATTCGCGCAGGCGGTGGAGCAGCTCGCGCAGCTCGGCCCCGCCGTGACGTTCGTCGCCGGCGACAGCCGTCTCCGCGCCGAAGCGCCAGACGATGCCATGCAGCACCGCGAGCAGGTCGGCGTCGAGCGCCGCCAGGGAATCCGGGTGATCCTTCGGCAGCGGCGCGATCGCCACCGCCGCCCCGCACGCGCGCACCGTGCTGAAAAACGCCCGCAGCCCGGCCCAGTTTGAACGGCCGAGCTCGCCGCAGACGATGAGCGTCGTGCGGCGTTCCGCCAGCTCGTCGGCGAGGTCGGCCAGCCGCTCGGCATCGGCGGCCGCCAGCGGCGCGATCGGCAGCCCGATCTCGACCGCCGCGGTGGACGGGGGGATCTCGCCGGCGCCCGGCACGAACCCGCTGGCCAAGAGTCTCAGCCTCGGGCGGGGGTCGCGCCGAATCGCGTCGACATCGGCGGCGAAGCGGGCGGCGACGCTGTTCTTGGCGAGCGTCCCGCAGATCAGCGTGACGCGATCGAGTTGCGGCAGCAATGTCCGCGCCTCGGCCAGCCGCGCCTCCGGCAGCAGGACGCGCAGGTCGAGCGACAGCGAAGACAGCCGCGGCGGCATGCCGTTCAACGGCGGCAGCTCATGGTCGAACTCGCGTTGCGCCGGACTCTCGGCAGCCGCGCGGTCCTCCCAGTGGTGGACGCAACGGGCGCACTCGTCGCGGCGCACCTCGTAGCGGCGGAAGCGGTCGCGGAGCCCGTCGGCGGCGCCACCGGAGAAGGCCTGCGTCAGCGTCGTCGTACCCGCATCGCCGAGGTCGGCGGTGCCATGACGACAGGGCCCGAGGCGTGCGCCGACGTGGAGCGATCCGAACGGCGCATGACAGACCGCCTTCGGATCGAGCAGGTTCTTGCGACCGAGGTCGTACGCCTCGCGCGGCAGTTCGCACGGCGGTTTGCCGTCGATGCGCAAGGTTCCCATCACGTCGGGCCCAACTTGAGCGACTTCTTCCAGCTGTCGAGCGACTGCTGCGCGATGCCGACATCGGTGTAGCGCTGTTCCACCGACCGGCGCGCCGCGGCGCCGAGCCGCTCACGCAGCGCACGATCCGCGAGCAGGCGTTCGAGCTGCCGCACGAACTCCGGCGCCTCACCCGAGCGCGCGATCAGGCCGTTCTCGCCGTCCTGGATCAGTTCCGGCAGGCCGCCCGCGTCGCTCGCGACGATCGCGCGGCCAGCGGCCATGGCCTCGATGCAGGAATACGGGCAGTTCTCCCACAGGCTTGGGATGAAGTAGATGTCGCTCTGGCGCAGGCAGGAGCCGACCTCCTGCAAGGTGAGCTTGCCGAGGTAGTGGATTGAGCCTTTCAGCTGCTGGCTGCGGATCCGCGGCAGGAGTTCCTTCTCCATGACGCCGAACAGGTCGCTGCCGGCGAAGGCGAAGGCGACGTCGTGCTTCTTCAGGATCGATTCGACGATCTCGGGGCACAGATGGATGCCTTTGCGCTTCTCCATCCGCCCGGCGAAGAAGATCACCGGCTTGTCGCGCGGCAGCCCGAACTTGGCGCGCGCGTCGATCTGCTCTTCGGCGTCAAAAAGTTCGAGATCGATGCCGTTGTAGATCACGTCGATGGGCCGGCGCACGCCCATCTTGGTGCGCACCTCGTCCGCCAGGAACTTGCTGCAGGAGGTGAAGGCGCCGGCGCCGCGGATTCCCACCTTTTCCACCCAGGAGCAGGCGCGCTGGTCGGCCTTGCGCACGTCGTAGGTCGACATGATCAGCTCGGCCGGCGAGTGGAACTTCATCACGGTCTTGGCGCGCTGCAGCCAGTTGATCAGCAGCCCTTCGCCGCCGCACTCCGGCATCTCGACCACGTCGTACTCGAAGCGCCGCCGCAGCTCCTTCAGCCCGAGGTGCATGCACCAGCCGTTTTCGAGCCGGTTCTTGGTCCACCAGAGGCGGTGGCGGTCGAGGCGCTTCAACTGCCGCATCCAGCCGCCGTCTGCCCGGAAGCGGAACACGGTGAGCCCGTCGTGAGCCGAGCTGCGCAGCGTCGTCGTGTCGGTAGCGCCCGCGAGGACGTGCACCTCGTGGCCGAGCTTCGCCAGCGCCCGCGCCTGGTACCAGGCGTACGTGCCGATGCCGCCGAATCCGGTCTCGGGCGGGTACTCGAAGGAGAGAAGGGCGATTCTCATCGGCGCTCGACGCCGGCAAGACGCCGCGGTCGATCGACCGGGCGTCGGGCGCGGCAATTTCCTCGGTGTTAGCCCGACCGATTCATGACACCCCTGCTGCGGCTCGGTCTGTCGGTCCAGTACTTCGTCGAAAACGCGCGCTCTTTCCTCAGCGGGTTTGCAAACCCGCATCGTCGGAACCGCGCATTTCCTCCTCGTCCTAAACCGACATCACGTCGCCTCGCAACGGGGATCCTGAATTGGTTGGGCTAGGTTCTTCGGGTGCAGGCGCGTGAGGTGGGCTGCCGCGGCGCGGCCTGCAGCATCGCGCGCCCCCCGCCCCTCGGCAAGTGAACATCCGGGGCTGGCGAGGGACGTTTCGGCGCGACGCAGGGGGGCGCCTCGCTATCGCGAGCCAGTTGTGCGGGCGATCGGGCGATCGTTTCCGGTCATGCGCCCGGCGTATTGTCCGGGCGATGCGCGTCCTCTACGTCGTCCACCAATTCTTCCCGAAGTACATCTCCGGGACCGAGCAGTACGTGCTTGCGCTGGCTCGCGCAGGGCGGGCGGCGGGCGACGACGTGCGGGTCTACACCGTCGATCCGGACTGGAACGGTGCCGATCGCCCCGAGACGCTGGTGCGGCATGAGTTCGCTGGCGTGCCGGTCGTCTGCCATGACTTCAAGAAGAGCCCGGTCGAGAACCACGTGCTGGTGGATTGGTGGAATCCAGCGGTGGGGCCGAACTTCCGCGCGTTCCTCGACGAGTTCCGACCCGACATCGTCCACTTCTTCCACCTCCGCTTCCTTGGCATCGAGCGACTCGAAGAAGTGGCCGCTCGCGGCATCAAGTCCGTCGTCCACCTGATGGACTTCTGGTTCGTCTGCCCGAGCTTCCTGCTGCTCCGGCACGAGCCCGTCGTGCAGCCGAACGCCGCGGACTCCGACCCCGCAACGCATCCACACGCGGCGGATTCCCACCCCGCGGCGCACAAACTTCTGCAATGCGATGGCCCGCCCGACGGTGGCTACGGCTGCTTCGACTGCGTGCACACCGTGATGGCGCCGTGGGCGCGCGAACCGTGGGCGCGCGGCCGCCATGTCGAGCGCCGCGCCGCCGGCGAGTTTCCCGCGGACGAGCAGAGCGGCGAACAAGCTGGCTTCGCGATGATCGAGCGGCCGCGCCGGGTCGCGGCGGCGCTGGCGCGAGTCGACCACGTGATCGCTCCATCGCGCACGGTGCAGGCGGCCTTCGCGAAGGCCGGCCTCGTGCTGCCGCAACTCGAGGTCGTGCCCTACGCGATCGACTGGTCGCTGCTCGAAGCGCTTTCGGCTGCGCCGGTCAGCGGAATCCACGTCGGCTACATGGGGACGTTCGCGCCGCACAAGGGACTCGCGGTGCTGCTCGAGGCGATGAGTTCGTTGCCGGACGGCGACGTCACGCTGCACTGCTTCGGCCGCTTCGGCGACTTCCCCGGCTACGACGCGAGGTTGCGCGAACTGGCGGCGGGCGATCGGCGCATCGTCTTCCCCGGCCCGTTCCGGCGCGAGCAGCTCGCCAGCGTGCTTGGCCAGTTGCAGGTGCTGGTCGTGCCGTCGTTGTGGCGCGAGAACACGCCGTTCGTCGCGCTCGAAGGCCGCGCCGCCGGCCTCGAGCTGATCACCAGCGACTTGGACGGGATGACCGAGTGCGTGCCCGCCGGCCGCGGCCGCACCTTCGCGCCGGGTGACGCCGCGGACCTCGGCCGGGCATTGGTCGAGGCGGTGGCCGCAGTGCGCGCTCGCGGCGGGAAGCGTCTTCCGGTCGACCGCTCGATCCCGGCGATCGCGGAGCAATGGGCAGAGTTCAAGGCTCGCTATCGGTCGCTGTCGGGCCGATGATCGTCCGGACCGCTTCGTGTCCCACGCACTCTTCACCCGGTCCGACTCCATGACGCTCGGTCGGCTCATCGCCTTCGTCGTTGCGGTCAGCGCCGCGTGCGGCACTCCCGGATGCGACCGGACCGGGGCGGGTGAGGCGATGCCGCTAGCCGGTCCGGGCCAGGCAGCGGTCGATTCGGCGACCGCTCTGAACGTCCTGCTGGTGACGATCGACACCCTGCGCGCTGACCATCTCGGCTGCTACGGCTATTCGCGCGCCACGTCACCGCGCATCGATGCGCTCGCGGCCAAGGGGACGCTGTTCGAGCACTGCCTCGTGCAGTGGCCGAAGACCGGGCCGAGTTTGGCGTCGATGTTGACCAGCACCTACGGTTCGACCAGCGGCGTCATGCGCACCACGCTCGAAATCAAGGTGCCGCTCAACTACGACTTGCTGCCGGAGCTGTTCAAGGCCGGCGGCTTTGCGACGTTCGGCGTCGTCGCCAACTTGAGCCTGTCGGAGAAGTTCCAGTACAACCAGGGCTTCGAGCGCTTCTTTGTCCAAAACGGATCGCAGAGCAGCGCCGGCCACGTCACCCCCAAAGCGATCGATCTGTTGGCTGCGCGCGATCCCGCCCGCCCGTTCTTCGCATGGGTGCACTATCTGGACCCGCACGCGCCCTATTGCCAGGGCCGCAAGTACGTCGACGGGTTTCGTTCGGACGAGCTCTACCAGCGAACCGCGGGACCGGTGCTGAAGGTCGAGCCGAAGGCCATCGACGCCGCTGCTGCTGACGCCCGGTTCAACGACATCGGCATGGTGCCGGCGTACGCCTACGAAAAGGACTACGAGCAGCTGCGCGACTACGTCGCGGCCTACGACAGTGACATCCGCTACCTCGACGACCAGCTCGGTCTGCTCCTTGACTGGATGCAGGGCAAGGGACTGCTCGACCGGACGATCGTCGTCGTGACTGCGGACCACGGCGAGGGGCTCGGCGGGCACAACTACTTCTTCGAGCATGGGCGCCTGCCCTACGACGACTGCGCGCGCGTGCCGCTGATCGTGGTGCATCCGCAGTGGGCACCGCGGCGCGTCGCCGCGCCGGTTGCACTCCTCGATCTCGCGCCGACGCTGGCGGATGCGAACGGTCTGCGCCCGGGTTGGCAGTTCGAGGGCCAGTCGTTGCTGCCGTGGCTGGCGGCGGGGGCGCCCGCCGATCAGGCGCGACCGGTCTTCGTCGAATCGGGTTACGCGACGCTATTCGACCTCTCGGTTCGGCGCGGGCGGTGGAAGCTGATCCGCTTCGGCGAAAAGTGGGTGGTCGATCTGATCGGCGCGAAGAAGTACGAGCTCTACGACATCGAGACCGACCCGCTCGAGACAAACAACCTCCTCGACGCTCACGATCTCGCCCCCCAGCACGATGCGATCTTCACCCAGCTTCGCGACGAGCTCGACGCCTACGCGGACGCGGCTTACTCGAAGACCACGCCCGATCCGAGCGGCGTCGAGCTGACCGAGGAGGAGCGCAAGCGCATGATCGAACTCGGTTACGCCAAGGATGGCGCGTCGGCCGTCGGCGAAGAGCACCGCTAGTCCGTGAGCGATCCCGCGATCCGCATCCGCGGGCTGGTCAAGCGCTTCGAGGGCGTTGCGGCGGTCGATGGCGTCGACCTCGAGGTGCGCGCCGGCGAGTGCTTCGGGATCCTCGGGCCCAACGGCGCCGGCAAGACCACGACGATCGAGATCCTCGAAGGGCTGAAGCAGCCGACGGCGGGCGCGGTCGAGCTGTTCGGGCTGCCATGGCGCGGACACGAGCGCGAGCTGCGTTCGCGGATCGGCATCGCGCTGCAGGAGACGGAGCTTTACGACAAGCTGTCGGTGCGCGAGACGGTCGCGCTGTTCCGCAGCTTCTATCCACGGCGGCTCGAGGTGGACGATGCGCTGGCGCAGGTCGACCTGATCGAGAAGAAGGCGGCGTGGGTCGAGAAACTCTCGGGCGGCCAGAAACAGCGGCTCGCGATCGCTTGCGCGCTGGTGTGCGATCCCGAGCTGTTCTTCCTCGACGAGCCGACGACCGGGCTCGACCCGGCGGCGCGGCGCTCGCTGTGGGAGATCATCGGCAAGCTGCGCGCGCGCGGCCGGACGATCGTGCTCACGACGCATTACATGGAGGAGGCGGAGAAGCTCTGCGACCGGATCGCGATCCTGCAGAAGGGCAAGGTGATCGCGCTCGGGACGCCGCGCGAGCTGATCGCGCGACTTGGGGGCGACGAGATCATCGAGGTCGGCAGCGATCCGGCGGTCGCGGCGGAGGTGTTCGCGGCGTTGCCCGGCGTCGCCGCGTGCCTGCCCGATGCCGGCGGCTTCCGGCTGTCGGTGCGCGGGATCCATGAGACGCTGCCGCGCGTGATCGATGCCTTGCGCCAGAACGGCGCGCGGCCGAGCCGGCTGGCGACGCGGACGGCGACGCTCGATGACGTGTTCGTCAAGCTCACGGGCACGAGCATCGGCGCCGAAGAAGCGAAGGCGGCGGAGGCGGCGCAGGCCGTCGCACAGTCGGCGGGCGCGCGAGTGAAGTCGGCGCGGCGCGACAAGGGCGAGGCGACGCGATGAGCTTCACCGATCGCCCGATCTGGCAGTTGTTCCTGGTGCGCTGGCGCGAAATGAGCCGCGAGCCGGGGGTGATCTTCTGGGTGTTCGGCTTCCCAATCGTGCTGGCGGTGGCGCTCGGACTGGCGTTCCGCAACAAGCCGCCCGAGGTGCAGGTGATCGCGGTGGTGGAGAGCGCGGGTGCGGTCGGTGTGCAGGACGCGGCGGCGACGAACGATGCGGCGACGAACCAAGCAGTCGCGGCCGCGGTCGCGGCGATCGACGCGATCGAGGGGATGAAAGCTGAGCGGCTCGACGTAGCGACGGCGGCGGAGTGGCTTCGGAGCGGCAAGGCGCTGCTGGTGCTCGATCCCGGCGATCCGCCGCGCTTCACGCTCGATCCGACACGACCGGGCGGGCGCCTTGCCGAGATCGCGGTCCGCGACGCGCTCGAGCACGCGCGCGATCCGACTTCACGGCTCGCCGTGACCGAGGAGATCGTGACCGCGCCGGGGCGTCGCTACATCGACTTCCTGCTGCCGGGACTGCTCGGCATGAACTTGATGAGCGGCGGCGTCTGGGGCGTCGGCTGGGCGCTGGTGCTGATGCGGACGCGCAAACTGCTGAAGCGGTTCGCTGCCACGCCGATGCGGCGCAGCGATCTGCTGCTCTCGTTCATGCTGTTCCGGATCGTGATCTCGCTGGTCGAAGCGCTGTTCTTGGTCGCGTTCGGCGTGGTGGCGTTTGCGGTCGTGCCACGCGGTAGCTGGCTCGACCTCGTGGCGCTGGTCGCGCTGTCGGCACTGGCATTCGGCGGGCTCGGCCTGTTGGTGGCGTCGCGCGCGCAGAACTCGCAGAGCGCGGCCGGGCTCATGAACCTCGTGACCATGCCGATGTTCCTGCTGTCGGGCGTCTTCTTCCCCGCCGACAACTTCCCGGCCTGGATGCAGCCGGTCGTGAAGGTGCTTCCGCTCACTGCGCTGAACGACGCGCTGCGCGCCGTGATCCTCGACGGATCCGCGCTGTCGGCAACCTGGCCGCAACTCGCCATCCTCGCCGCGTGGGGCGTCCTCTGCTTCAGCGTCGCCCTGCGAGTGTTCCGCTGGCTGTGACCGCCAAGCGGTGACCAAACCGACGTTCTGTGTCTGGATCAGATTGTTGGTTTGGTCACCGGGTCACAGGCCGAAGTACAGGCCGATCGCGCCGCCGCGGCCGTCGGGGGTGACGGTGCCGAAGAAGCCGGACTGGCGCAGCCAACCGCGCGCCTCATCGAGACGGGCGTCGCGTCGCTCGCGAGTGTCGAGAGCGGCGCCGTTCATCGCACCGTAGATGTTCCCGAACCAGAATCCCGACGCGACGAAGCCGAGACCGATCGCGGCGGCATCCTGATCGCGTCGCGCCGCAACCACGGTCCCGCCGATCAGCACGGCGTTGACGCTGAATGCCACGAGCGCGTCGCCCGGACGGCCGACATAGAGCTGCCCTGAGCCGGGCAGCACCGCTGACAGCGACCCCGCCAACAGCCGCGACTTGCGCGGGAGCGCCTCGACGTCATCGATGCAGCGCAGTAATTCCTCGCGCGCGGCGCTCGTGTGGAGCCGACCAAACTGCTCGCGCGCCACCGCCATCTGATCGGCTTCAAGCGCCAGGAATCCGTGCAGCGCCGGTTGCGAGTTCGCACCGATCGCTCCGAGCGCGCTCGCCGTTCTTCCGAGCTCCCGCTCGATCAGCGCCTTCGTCGCCGCGCGCTCGTCCCCGTCCTCGATTCGGTCGGCGTGCACGAGCGCATCACCGCGCCGCCGCGCTTTCGCCAGGCACAGTGCCGCGCGTTGGTGGCAGCGCGCCGCGAGCGGCGATGCCGGCCGCGCGAAGAGCAGCCGCTCGTACTCGATCCGCGCGCGCGCCCACTCCTTCGCGTCCCACAACGAGTCGGCGAAGGCGACCTGCGCCGCGTCGTCGGTCGCGAGCGGCGGCGTCGTCGCGAGTGCCCGCTGCAACTCCGCGTCCGACTCGCGCGCGAGTTCTTCGCAGTTGGGCCCGAACAGCGCCGACGCGCTCGGCGGGTCGATCGGACGACCGTACTCGTCGGCCGGGTACTCGTCGTGTTCCAGATTGTGGTCGCGCTGCAGCCGGTCGGCGGTCATCGCCATCCCGAGCAACGCGCCCTGCTCCGCCACCGCCTGGCGCCCGAACGTGCTGCACCCTGGCTGGAAGTCGCAGTGCCACGCCCACTGCTCGCCGAGCACGCGCTGATAGAAGCCGATCGCCTCGTCCGCGGCGCTCGCCGTCGGATCGGAGGCGCAGCCGCCGCCGGCCAAGGCGACCGCCGTCGCGATCGCCCTCCTCGCAGCGCGCGGCATCGAGTGTCCTCGCTTCAGCACCTCGCTGCTTCGCACTCGGGCGATGATCGGATCACTCCTTCTCGAGCTTCGGATACAGGTCGATGATGCCGCTCTTCGAGACGACGACACGGTCCTTCCAGGCACGGTAGCCGTGGATGCGTACCTCGACCCAGATGTCGCCTTCGAAAGCCGGCTCGATCACTTCGCCAAACTGCTGCCCGACCAGCACGTCGCCGATCCGGATCTGCACATCCTCCGGCGCGACATTGCCGAGGCCGGCAGGAGCGTTCATCCTGATCCCCCAAATCTGCGCCTGCTTGCGCGCCGAATTCGCGTCGACCTTCCCGCCCGGCAACACGTCGATGAACTGCCCGCCGTCGATCTTCACGCGCAACCGATGCGTTTCGTGCCCTTCGACCCGCACCTCGACATCGTGCTCGCCGACTGACGTACGCACCGCCGTGTCGAACCCGCTGCCCGCGAGCTGCCCGTCGACGAATACCTGTACCTGAGGTGTCCGCGCCGACAGCCCCTCCGGCTTGCGCACGATCACGCCCTGTCCATCGAGCTTGAGCGCGATCTCGATTTCGTGGTACCGCTCGCCGGCCACCTGGACCACGTCCTGAAACGCGACGTGCCCGTCCGCCTCGACGCGCAGCAGATGGGGCCCTGGTTCGAGCCGCAGCCGCCGCTCCATCCCCGCCAGCGTGCCCTGGAACTGGTCGTCGACGTAGACCTTCGCCCCTTCGGGCTCGCCCACGAGCAGAAGCCCCTGCCCCTCGACTTCGAGCTCGACTTTCAACCGTTGGTACGTGCTCTCGTCGACGCGGATCGTGCGCGACCACGCGCGATGGCCGGCCGCGCGCACTTCGAGTTCATGAGTGCCGACGTCGGTCACGAGGTAGTTGCCGTCGAGCAGCGCGACCAGCTTGCCGTCGAGATAGACCTCGGACTCCTTCGGCACCAGCTCGAGCCGCGCGCCCTGCCCGGCGATCTCGAGCTCGAAGTCGAGCTGCGATGGGCGGAAGCGCGTGGTCACGTCGACCGGACTGAGGAAGTTGAGCAGCGGCAGGAAGCAGCAGCACGGCGAGATGCAGATCGTGCAGACCGCCTCGTTGGCGTCCATCACGTCGACGTCAGTGCCGAGCCTGACGGCGCGCGCCACCGGGTTGTAGCCCGCCTTCTCCACCCGGATCTCGTAGCGCTCCGCCTGGGTCGAGAGGATGAGGCTGCTCGGCGTCTGGCGACCCGAGTCGACGCCGTCGATCAGGATGCGCGCGCCCGACGGGTTCGAGTTCACGCTGATGCGCGATTCGGCCGACGCGCAACCCGTGAGCAGCGCGAGCAGCAGCGCGGCGGCGATTCCCGCCAAGCGGCGCGCCGCCGCGATCGATCCGTGTCGTCCAGTCTTCATGGCTCGAACCTCTTCCTTTTGGCGCTTGGCCTCAATTGCCGCTGAGGTGGGCGCGCACGGGCCCGCCGACGCAGGTTGCGCGGATCTTGGCAGTTCCCGAGCCGAGCCGGAGTGTGCCGATGCGCGCGCTCCCGTTCTGCTCGATCACGATTCCAGGCAGCTCGGCGTCGAGCTGTCCGCTGGTGCTGACGAGTTCGATCTCGGCCGACGCGTCGACCGGCAGCTCGAGATCGAGCTGGCCGCCGGCCGCCTCGAGCTCGATCGTCCGCGCGCGCCCATCCGCGGGCAGCTGGCCGAAGCGGGCGCGCAGCAGGCCGCCGCTCGCGCGCGCGTCCACGTCGCCGCGCAGGTCGATCAGGTCGAGCGCAAACGCGGAGTTCTCCGCCACCGTCTTGCCGTCGACGCGCGTGATCCTGACCGCCGCGCTCGGCGAGCGGACCTCGGCGTCGCCGCCGACCTCGGTGAGCGTCACGGCCGTGAGGTTGCAGAGCAGCGTCGCGCTGCCCGTGATCGCGCGGGCATCGACCTTGCCGTTCTTGTGCTGCACCCGCAGGTTGCCGCCGACGCGCTCGACCGCGACCGACTGGTTGCTGCCGTCGATCGTCAGGCTGCCGCCGATGTCGCGCGCCGTGACCTCGCTGAACGGCGCGATCACCTCGGCGTCGCCCTTCACGTGCAGCAGTTCGGTCGACCCGATCTGGTTCTCCGCGTGGACCGAGCCGGCGCCGTCGATACGGAGGAAGGCGCCGCGGGTGCGGGCGTCGACGTGGCCACCGACTCGTTCCGCCGTGATCGACGCGCTCTTGGTCGAAAGCGTCGCGCTGCCACGCAGGTCGCGCACGCTGATCGCGCCCCATTCGCCGCGCACCACGACGTCGCCCTGCGCGCCGCTCACCGCGACCGCGCCGAGTTTGCTGCGCACCACGACCTTGCCGAACGCGCCGTCGATGTTCACCGCGCCGAAGCGCTGCTCGAGATCGAGGTCGGCGCCCGCGGGCAGCCACAGCGTGAGATTCGCGGCGAACGAGATCGACTCCGCCTTCTGCTCCGCGGTCGGGAAGGTGGAGCGGACTACGCCATCGGCCGCGACTTCGAGTCCGCAGAGGTCGAGGTAGCGCCGCTCCTGCGTCGCGTCGGTGATGTGGCGCCGCTCCTGCGTCGCGTCGGTGCCGCCCGACGCCACCAGTTCGAGGCGCGCCCGCGGCGGCTGGCCGGCGGGGGCGACCTGCACCGTGCAACTGCCGAAGGAGTGGCTCACCCGGAACGACGGCGCGATCGCGGGGAGCGGTTGCTCAATCGTGCGCGTGGACTGGCGCGCAGTGAGCGTTGCCGCCGCGAGCAGGAGCGCCGCGATCGCGCTCACGTGCCGCGCTCCGACAGTTGCGCCAGCAATTCGAGGCGGCGCTCGTTCAACTGCTTCAGCTGGTCGCGCAGGTAGCGGTGCGCCTGCGACTGGGAGAGCGCATCGCGGCACTCCTCGATCGCGCTCTCGAGGAAGGTGAGCTCCTCCAGCAGCGGGCTCTGCGATTCTTCGTCGACCCGCGTTGGGTTGCTGGCGAACTGGGCGGCGAGCGTGTCGGCGCGCGCGGTCAATGCCGCCTCCTCGGCGCTCGATTGGCGCAGCGCGTCGGCAGCGAGGAGCGCAGGATGGGCCGGTGCGGCGTCGTCATCGTGCGTGGAGAAGAACAGCGCGAACGCCGCCACCAGCGAGGCGGCGAGCACGAGCGCGGTGCGTGACGAAAGCCGCAGCAGCGGACGGGAGGAGGCACCCCTCCGGATCGCGGCGAGCATGCCGGCCGGGGCCGATCGGACGAGGCTGCGGGCCGCAGCGTCGATCCGCTGATCGAGATCGGTGCGTTCATCGAGTTCGGTCAGCGTTCCATCGGCCCCGGCCCGTTCCATCACCTGCGCGAAGGTGAACGGCGTCGGACGCGTGAGCGAGCGCGCCGCCGCAACGTGGGCGGTGTCGGCATCGTGCGCGGCGGCGAGCGCCCGCTCGAAGAGGCCGGGCGGCGCGGGACGGCGGAGCGACCGCGCGGCATCGGCGATGCGTTCGTTGAAGCGTTCTTTGAAGGGTTCGTCAGGCGAGTTCACGTTCGAACCTCGCAAGACGGCGCTTCAGGAGCGAGCGGGCGTAGTGGAGCTGCGACTTCGACGTGCCTTCGTCGACTTCGAGGACCTTGGCGATCTCACCATGGGTCATGCCGTCGACCGTGTGCATCACGAAGACCATGCGCGCGCGCGTCGGCAGCCGTCGGATCTCGGTGTCGACCGCCGCGCGGAAGTCCATCTCCGCGGGTGGCGGGTCGTTCACCGCCGGCGGTTGCGTCGTCGCCTCGTCCTCGAAGTCGACCGTGTACGGGCGACGCTTCCTGGCCCGATAGGCGAAGCGCACAGCGATCTGATAGAGCCAGCTCTTGAGCGACCCTTCGCCGCGCCAGGTCTCGATGCGGCGAAAGACGGCGACGAACGTCTCCTGCAGCACGTCCGCCGCGTCCGCTGCGCTGCCGAGCATCCGCTCGGCGAGGTGGTAGAGGCCGTCGCCGTAGATCCGGTAGAGCTGCTCGAAGGCCTGCTCGTCGCCGCGGCGCAGTCCCTCGGCGAGTTCACTCTCCGGCGAGTCGGTCATGAAAGCCTCGGTGGTCAACACGGGCAGCCAGAGCCCGCCGTCCCCGGGGTGGGTTGCAAGCCGATTCCCTCCGGCGCTTCGCCGGCCTCGCGCGAGCGGGGGAGCGTAGCGCTGGCAAGCGCTGCAACGCCGGGCCGCTCCGCCACTACACTCGCCTCCGGAGCCCGTTCACCGATGCCAATATTTGCACTCGCCGTCACGCTTCTTGGTTTCGCCGAAGCGGGGGCGCAGGAGGCGGTGCCGAAGATCGCGCCGGCCGCTCTTCGCATGCGACTCTTCGATCGCCTCGTCGAGGTAGGTGACGCCGCAGCGTCCGCCGTCAGCGAGCCGGCCGCTCCCAGCTCGCTGCCGCTTGGTTTCGAGCCCGACTTCGCGCGTCCCGCCTGGCTCGCGCGACGGTTCGGCCGCGAAGCGCGATTCGAGGCCGACACCTGGTCGAGCGCATCGCTCACCACCGACGGCGGCGTGGCGGGCGGCGCCTTGCGCCTCGGTCCGCTGCTACCGGAGGACGGCAGCTTCCTGTCGTTCCTGGTCAAGGCCCGGCCGCTCACCCGCTACGTGCTGCGCGGCCGCGTCCGCCTCGTCGGCCATCCCTCTCCCGAGGAGTCGAGCGCGCGCGAGGTCGCCCGTCTGCTGGAGCACGAAGGCCCGCTCACGGACCCGAGCCGCTTCTCCGGTTTCGCGCCGACCCTGATCGAAACCCATCGCGCGACGCGGCTGCGCGAGCCCGGCAGATGGGACCGGTTCGAGATCGAGATCCCGCTGACCGACTCGCGCACCGGGACGCTCGAAGTGCGGCTGCTCCATCGCAGCGGTGGCAGCGCCGAGGCGACCACTTGGTTCGACGAGCTGGTCCTGGTCGAGCAGGCGCTTGACGAAGCGCAGTTGTGCGAGCAGATGGTCGGCGGGCTGCGCGCGACCGATCGCGAGGCGGCGCGCACGCCGTGGCGGCTGCGGGTGACGTTGCCCGACGACGGCGCGGTCAAGGAGACGACCCGCGATTCGGCGCTGCTGCCGCCGGGGCGCCGACTCGAATTCGCGCTCGCCCTGCCGGACGCGACCGTCGCGCCGCAGTTGCGCTTCAGCTACGCGATGGTGCCCGCCTGCTTCGGCGTCCCAGGCGATGGCGCGCGCATCGAGGTGAGCTTCACGCCCGATGAAGCCGGCGGCGTATTGGCGCTCGGCGCTTTCGAGTTCGACCCGAAGAACGATGCGACGCAGCGCTGCTGGCTCCACGCGCGCGTCGACCTCGCGCCGGTTGCCGGGAAACGCGGCAAGCTCACGTTCGCCTGCAGCGATGTCGGCGAGCCCGACCGCATGGACCTCGTGGTCGTCGCCAATCCGCGGATCGAGCCGCGCGCCGAAGCTCCCGCCGGCATGAACGTGCTGGTGATCGCCTCGGACACGCTGCGCGCCGATCGCCTCTCTGCGTTCGGCTACGACCGTCCGACCTCGCCCAACGTCGAGCGGCTCGCGAGCGGCGGCATCCTCTTCATGCAGGCGCGTTCGCAGGCGCCGTGGACGCTGCCGAGCTTCAGCTCGATCCTCACCTCGCAGTATCCGTCGCAGCATGGCGCCGGCCGCGGCGGCCACGATGAGTGGACGCCGCTCGAACCCGGAGTCGCGACGCTCGCCGATGCGCTGGCGCGCGCGGGCTACGAGACGGTCGGCATCACCGCGAACCACCTCATCTCGCCCGAGTACGGCCTTGATCAGGGCTTTGAGAGCTACGCGGTGCCGGGAGAGGTGGCATGGCAGCGGCTCGGCATGGAGTCGGTCGAGCTCGACGCGCCGCTCGTCACGCAGTTCGTCGAGCAGCACCAGACGACGCCGTTCTTCCTCTTCTGGCACATCATGGATCCGCACCTGCCCTACACGACCGAGGCGGCGCTGCGGAAGGAGTTCACGGCGGCCGACTACGACGGCCGCTTTGGCGGCATCAACCGCGAAGTCCCGTTCCAGGTGCTCGACCCGCGGCCGGGACGCCGCTGGTTCACGCACGAGGGGCCGCCGAAACCGCCGCCGCTCACCGTCGCCGACCAGCAGTTCGTCAGCGACTACTACGACGCCGAGGTGGCCGAGATCGACCGCGCCATCGGCAGCGTGATCGATGCGCTGCAGCGCACCGGACAGTGGGAGCGCACCATCGTCGCGCTGGTGGCCGACCACGGCGAGGGGCTCGGCGATCACGGTCACTACCACCATGGCTACACGCTGTTCGACGATCAGGTCCACATCCCGCTGCTGGTGCGCGTGCCAGGCCGCAGCGAAGGGACCACCCGCGACGAGCCGGTGCAGTCGATCGACCTCGCGCCGACGCTGCTGGCCGCCGTGGGGCTGCCGCAGCCGGAGAGCTTCGCCGGCTGCGACCTGCTGGCGACGGGCGGCCGCGGCGAACGCCCCGTCTTCCTCGAATACCCGAGCTACGACAGTTCGGCGGAGAAGGGGCTGCTGCAGGGCCGTTTCAAGTATCTCCACGATCCGTGGTTCCACACCGAGGCGCTCTACGACGTCATCGCCGACCCCGGCGAAAAGCACGACGTGAAAGCGGCGCACCCCGACGTCGTCTCCCGCTCGCGCGAGCAGCTCGACGCGTTTCGCTGGGAGCATCTGCAGCGCGGCCGTTTCCACCTGCGCGTGCACGGCAAGCCGGGTGCGAAGCTGCGTGTCGCGATCGCCACCGACGATCTCTTCGACGCCAACTTCGCCGCCCGCCCTCAACCCGACGAGCGCGACTTCACGCTCGATCTCGATCGCCAGCATCTGGTGCTGGCGACGACGCTCACCAGCGAGCGATTCGAGCTGGTCTGCTGGTGCCGAGGCGGCGAGCTCAGCCTCGAAGTCACGCTGGACGGCGAACCGCTGGAGCAGGGCGTGCGCGTCGGCGCGTCGATCGACGCTGTGGCGATGCCGGCGCGGATGCGACGCGTCGACGTGGCCACCGTCGCCGGCGCGACGCTCGTGCCGCCGAAGCCGGGCCAAGCGCTGTTCTGGCTCGAACCCGGCGCCGGCAACGCGGCGCCGGTCGTGCCCTCGCCGGCCGAGCTCGAACTGCTGCGCAAGCTCGGGTACGCGCACTGATCAGCCGGTGCGGTCGCTCTCCAGCCGGGCGACGCGAGCTTCAAGCCGTTCCAGGCGCAGGAGCAGTTCGTCGCGAGCAGGGGCCGGGGCGGGTTCGGCGACCGCCTTCGCCAGCTGATCTGCGGGGAACATGCCGTGCGTCCATTGGACGCCGCGTGCGCTCCCTTCCGGGCTCAACCGGATCACCAGCGGTGGACGGCGCGCCGCGAGCCGCTTCAACATCTCGCGCAGCGCTTCGAGCGTCTCGATCGGCCGCATCCGGCTTGCGCGGCCGCGCAGATCGCCTTCGCTCTGCTCGCCGCGCAGCAGCAGTTCGCCGAGGACGGCGAGGTCCGTGACCGAGAGTTCCAGCTTTCGCACCAGCTCCTGGCGCCAGCGCACGACCCGGCCGGAATCGGCGATGACCGAGAGCACGAGACCCTTCTGCTCCAGACTCTTCAGCGAGGTCTCGACCGCATCGACATCGAGCACCGTGAGCGGATCGCGGTTGTTCTTCTGGTTGCAGCCCGCGACCAGCGCGTTCACGGTCATCGGGTAGTACTCGGGCGTCGAGAGCCCCTTCTCGATCAGCACTCCGACGATCCGCCGTTCGGTGGCGTTGAGCGCGGGCGCGCCGAGCGGCATTGCCGATGGGTTTTCGTCCACGAAGCTCTCCCTGAAGCACGTCTCCGGCCAGCAGACCCCTGCGTCGAATTCCGGCTTTCGTCGCCTCGGCGTTCGTTCTACGCCAGCACCGCCTCGATCACCTCGCCATGCACGTCGGCGAGGCGGCGATTCGCGCTGTTGTGGCGGAAGGTGAGCGGGTCCCGACTCCACTCGGCAGCTGTCACGATCGGCCGCCCCCGCCTTGACGCCTTCGCGGAGAAGGGCTGGCCACCGCGCCGTTCGACCGACCTTCGAGGAGGGGCTGCCCACTCTCGATCAGGTGACCGGTGGCGAACCTCTCCAAGGGAAGAAGCCGTCGCGGCGCGAGTTGCCGCGGCTCGCCAACGAGGAGGCGGGTGAGTCGATGGGGAAAAGTGCCAAGCCGATTGAACCGCCCGTGATGGGTCCGAGCAGGATGACCGCGACGCTTCTGACGAAGCACTGGCTGGCGGCCGCATTCGTCGCCCGCGCACGAATGCAATGTGCGGGGGGGGGCGCATCTCTCAGGGCTGAGTCGCCTCCTCGCTACCGCTTTGAGCTGAGCTGGCGGCGCGCAGGGGGCCTCGCGATGTTCGCGGTGGTTGCGCTCGCCGGCAGTTCGCGCGCGCAGGCCTCCAACATCACGACCTACTACGTCAACGACGGTCGCAGCAACGTCTACGAATCAAGCGGTGCCGAACTGCAGCTCGATCTAGGCGGATTCATCCCGTTCTCGCGGTACTCCGAGAACAACCCGACCGGCGGCCACGCCTACGCGATCCCGTATGACGCCGGCAGCTGGCCGGGGAACCCGGCGACTTTCCTTGGGTTGATGAAGAAGCACGGGCTCGACCTCTACGAACTCGACGCGGTACTCGACGCCACCGTGGTTGGACTTCCGCCAACGAATCCTCCGACCGTACTCCCGTTCGGGTCGCGGGTCGAGATCGACCCGGAACTGCTGACGTACAACTCGCTGCCGCTCCCGGACCTGCTGTTTCCGCTCGAACTCGATGCGTGGTGGACGTGCACCAGCGGCGGCGTCGCCGGCATCGGCAAGCGCAAGGTGCTGATGTGGCCGTATCGGATCAATGGCGGCGCGATGATGATCTGCATGGCGTCCGACGGGAATCGCGAGATCGCGCGTCGCGAGCCGGAGGAGGCGTCTTCCATCGTGCTGGTGAACTACTCGTTTCATTGGCGCCACCTCGGCACCAACAAGAATCATTGGCGCGATGCCGGGCCAGGTGTGGAGTGGCCGCGTCAGTTCTCAGACCCTGGCAGCGGCGCTTTCATGACCCAGGAGGGCGGCCGTTACAGCAGCGGCCAAGAAGTGCTCGGCCTGCAGGCGCAGGCCATCGAAGACGGCGACGTTGTCGTCTTCGTGGGGCGAGAACATGGAGTGGTTCGCGCGCGACCTGCGCTCGTGGCTCGGTCATCGACCGGTCGCCGCACGCGGGGGCGGGCCGCTCGATCATGCGTTCAAGCTGGTGCGGCGCGCTTTACTTCGAGGTCGGTCGTTCCGTCGCCGCGAAGCCGCAGTTGCAGCGCGCCCATCTGCTGGCGCGAATCTCAGCCGATCCGGCGAATTCCGGCCCGCAGCGCTGATATGCGGGGGTTTCCGCGCCTCATTCCACGGCGACCCGGTGCAGCACGAAGCACGCGTGGCGGCGTAGTTCAGTGCCGGAATAGACCCAGTCGCGCGATTCGAAGCGCACGGTCACGAACGAGCGCGCCGCGACTTCCTTCGGCAGATCGAGCGCGAGCTTCCACGGCATCGACGGCGTGATGGTCACGCTGCCGACCTTCACCGCCTCGACGAAGCAGCTCACTTCGAGCGGGCCGAGTTCTGGCCGCGGCAGTCCCTGCCCTTCCGCGACGACACGCGCCTTGCCGCCACAGGCGAGGATCAGCGCGACGTAGGGGCCCGCCTCGCCGCCCGCGACGACACCGCCGTGCACCTGTCCGGCGCTTTCGTGGTCGAGCTTGCGGAAGTCGACTTCCGGCTCGATGCGCCGTTTGCCGGGCACCCGATCGTCGCGGAACTCGCCGTCGCCTTCGCCGCGCCCCTCGCTGCCGTACTCGTCGGCGAGCATGTCGGCCTCCGGCCATGCCGGCAACGTCGCGCCGACCAGCAGTTTGCGCTGCACGATCAGCGAATAGAGCAGCCGCGCGATGCGCTCGTGGCCGGCGCGGTTCCAGTGGGCATCGTCGGCGCCGATCCGGAAACGCGGGTCGCGGGTGAACGAAGTCGGCAGCTCGAACAACTGCTCCTGCTGCAATCGGCTGCCGAGAAAACGGCGCGCGGTCGGCAGCAGGCCGCTGTAGTTCGAGAACAGCAGGAAGCGGCCGCCCTGCTGCTCGACGGCGCGCGCGAGCGTCAGCATCGAATCGGCGGCAGCCTCGAAGCGGCTGCGGCTTTCCCAGTCGAGGCCGTGCTGGATCCAGTTCGGCTGCGACGTGTTGAACGCCCGCTGCGGCGAGCGCACCTGGAAGATGCCGTCGCCGCGCTCGGGGTGGAGCGGATTGATGTCGGCCATCGCGCCGAAGCCGCGGGCGGCGACGTTGTCTTCGAGGTCGTTGCGCACCAGGATCTGGATCACGACGTCGGGCTGCAGCAGCGCGAGCTGGCGGCGCACGAAGGTCGTCTCCGCCAACGCGTTCCAGGTGTCGAGTCCGACGTGCAGGCACTCGATGGCCGGGCGCGGCGCGGGCCAGCGTTCGAGCAGGAAGCGTTCGAGGAAGACGCCGAGCCGCTCATCGGCTTCAACGCCTTCGCCCATCACGAACGAGTCGCCGAGCAGCACGATGCGGCGCGTGTTCGCCGGCTTGGGCAGCAGGTAGGGCCGCTCGCGCAGGCCGTACTGGTTGCTCGAGACCATGAAGTCCGCGTACGACTTGTCGACCAGGTTCGGCTGCAGCAGCCGCCCGACCGCCGGATCGGCGAAGGTGTCCCAGCCGCCGGCGCCGCGCGCCACCATCTCCGCGATCGCCGCGCGCCGCACTTCCGGATCGTCGAGAGCGCGACCGTGCGCCGCATCGGCCTCGCCGCCACCTTGCTCCGCGCGCTGCCAGAGGATGACGCACGCTGCTGCCAGTCCGCCGCAGAGCACGAGCAGGAGGAGGATCACGCGGAACGCGACAGCGCGCGAATTCATCGGCAGGCGATCCTCCGGGCTCCGCGCGATCGACTCGCGCCAGGGACCCCACCCTACTCCGCTGCGACTCGGGCGCCAATCGTCGCGAGCGCCCAGTAGGTCTCGTCGACGAAGTGCAGCAGTTGCGGGAAACGCAGCAGCGCCGCGGGCAGGTCGCCGGTGATCGGATGGTCGCGCGCGGCGGGGGCGAGATCGAGCTCGACTGCGCCATGGCGGTAGCGAGTGGTGCTGCTGCGCGACGCCAGCCCGATCCGTTGCGCAAGCTCGGGAACGGCGTCGCGGCCGTTCACCGCCCAGTGCAGCAGCACGAGACCGCCGCCGCGCGCGAGGAAGGCGTCGAGCTCGGCGGCTCGTCCCGCTGACCACGCCGCGTTCGCCGAGTAACCGACGAGCACGTCGGCGCTGGCGAGCTGTTCGGCGCTCGGCCAGCCGTCGGCGGTACCGACCTCGACGCCGTCGGCGAGCGCGAGCAGCGTCGACCAGCGCTCGCGCCAATCGGGGTAGTCGTGCTCGCCGGCGCCGTGGTCCTTCGGGCCGGAGACGAGGATGAGGCGGAGCGGCGGCGCTGACGGAGCGTCGGTTCTTGGCGCGCCGAACTTCGCGACCGCCGCGATGTCCGCCAGCTTCAGTCCTGCGCGCTCGGCGCGCGTCCGTGGCGGCGGCGCGCCGTCGATCTGGATCGGCGCGGGCGCGAGCGGCGGTGTCAGCAGATCGAGCAGCAGGTCGTTCACCTGTTGCGCGGTCAAAACGTTGGGCACGCCTGCCGGCATGATCGAGATCGACATTGGTTCGCGCGCGACGATCGCGTCGGCCTTCGCCGTTCCGAGCGTCAGCGCATCGGCGAGGTGATCGGGATTGAGCGCCGCGTTCGGATCGAGGACGTCCCGCTTCACGGACGCGAAGTCGCGCTGCCAGGTGCGCGACAGATCGGGGCCGATGCGCGCGAGCGCGGGCGACGCTGTGCCGTCGCGCAGCTTGGCGCCAGCGAACTCGGGATGGGCCGCGACAGCGGGCGGGCTCGCCGTCGCACGCAGGCCGGTCGCCCACGGCGTGAGGAAGCGCCGCAGTTCGAGTGCGCTCGGTCGGGGATCCTCCGCCGTCCAGAACGCGATGTCGAGCTGCGGCGGGTCGCGGTGAGTGGGCAGCGAGATTTCGCACCGAGCAATCCCACCGTGGCGCGTTGCGAGCGTCGCGACCTCGTCCGGCAGCGCTTGATCGAGATCGGATCCCGGCTGCACGGCAGGTCGCAAGAGATCGGTGAGATCGAGCACCGTGCGCAGCGTGAGCGTTCCTTCCTGCGCCATCGCCGTGAACGCGCCCTCGTGATCGTGGCTGCCGCGAGTGACGGCGCGTGCCGCCGTGAGATCGAGGTGCGGGAGCCAGCCGCTCCAAACCTCGCCACCGTTCTTTGCGCGCCACTCCGTCTCGACGCCCACCGGTCGTAGCCGAGGTCGCACTCGATGCCGCGAGCGATCTCGAGCGTGAAGCGCGGCGCGGCGAGCTGCCGCTCGACGACGGCGTATCCCGGCCGATGGAGCTCGAAGCGATCAGCGGTCGTGACCGCCTCGCCGAAGGTGATGCGGGTCGCCTCGACGATTCCGGCGAGAGGCTTAGGCGTTGGTGCAGTCGGCAGTGCCGAGCTCGAAGAAGAGCCTCCCATCGGGCGCCACCGCGACGCCGAGGGCATCGACGTTGTGAGTTTGCGTCAACGGCGCCCATCCGCTCGCGATGACCTCTTCGTGTTCGGCGATGCCGTCGCCGTCGCGATCCGCGAGCAGCATGACCCTCCCCTTGCACGCGACGAACAGCCCGGGTCCGCGCGCGAATCCCGGCGGCGTCAGCGCCATGCCGATCGGCGCCTCGAACGTCCCGCGATTGGTGAAGAACGGGCGCACCGACTCTTCGAGCGCGTCGCCGTCGCGATCGTCGAGCAGCCAGACGTTGCCGTCGTAGCCGAGTGCGACCAGCGTCCCGTCCTCACGGAAGCGCAGGTTGTTGACGTTGCGTAGCTCGACCGGCAGCGGGCGCGCGGAGAATCCGGGCACGAGCAGCTGCACGGGCGCCGGTTTCACGGGGGCGAGCGGCACTCGCTGGAGCCGTGACTGCCGATCGAGCGCGTCCTGCCAGCCCGCGCGCTTGGCGGCGAGCTGGCGCTCGACGGTCGCGATTTCGTCGGGACAGAGCACGCGCGAATCGACCAGCAGTTCGGCGATGTCGCCATCGAGGAAGCCGGTCGCGCACGGCACCGCCGAGTCGTTCGATAAGAGCGCCCGCCGACGCTCCACTCGTCGACCTGCAGCGTCACGCTGCTGCTCGCCGCCGTCACCGCGAAGGTGTGGAACGCGCCGAAGTCGGAGGGGTCGCGCAGCAAGTCGACCGCGCCGCCGAACCCTCGCCCCTCGACATTGAACGTCTCAAGCCAAGGCGTCGGCAGGAACGCGAGGTCGATCGTGACACCGCTCTAGTAGTCGTTGCGCCCGAGCGCATTCGCCGCGACCAGCCCGCGGAAGCCGCCGCCATTGCTGCGCGGCGCCGCATGCACGAGGAGCGTCCACTCGTCGAACTCGAGACCTCGCGTCGCCGCGTGCAGGACATCGTCGACGCCGTCGAATCGCACCCAGGCGCCGGCTTGCGCGCCGCTCGTTGCGACCGTGCCACTCGCCAGAACGAGTCGCGGTTGCGCGTCGCGGGCGTGCTGCGTGAAATCGCGCCGCGCTCCCGACCCGTCGTGCCAGACACCGAGCGGCGTCCCGTCCACTGGCGCACGGCGACCTCCGACCGCATCCGCCTCGCCGATCCGCGCCGCATCGAGCCAGATCACGAGCCCGTCGCGCACCGGCAGCGCTGCGTCGCTCGAACTCTCGGTCGCCGTCGCGGCCTGCGCCGGCGAGTGCAGCACGAGCGACATGGAGCCGGCGAGTAGAAGCGACCCGACCATCGAGGATCCCGACGTACCGTGGATCGAACCGGCGATAGTACGGCTGCCGCGCCGTGGTTCCCAGGAGACCTTCGATCGAGAATCGTTCGCGGCACTGCTGGAGCGCGCTCGCTCCGCGGCGTAGCCTCCGCGCCTTCCTCGCTCCCGTGGAGCTTCGCTTGTTTCGTCGCGTCTCTCGATCGCTGGTCGCTCAGTCCCGCGGCGCTGCGCTTGTCGCGCTGTTCGCAGTTCCCACTGTGCCGCAATCCGCTCCCGCCATCCCGCGCCTGCTCGTCTATCCCGGCGATCTGACCATCGTCGAGGAGATCGCGCCGGTGGTGCTGTCGCAGGGGCGCTCGACCGTGCGGCTCGACTTCGTGCGCGGCAATGCCGACGTGGCGTCGCTCGAAGTGGTGCCGCTCGATCGGGCGGGCGAGGTGAAGGTCGCGTCGCTGTTCCGGCGTGATGACCTCGGCAACACCACATTCGTGGAGCTCGATGCCGCGAAGCCGGGGCCGGAGCGGCTGCGGTTGCGTTACGCGGCGCGCGGGCTTTCGGCGGGCATCGCCTACACGGCGACCTTCGATGCGGCGAAGTGGACGCTCGATCTGGTGCAGGAGCTCGAGATCAGCAACGGCAGCGGCGAAAGCTTTGCGCAGGCCGACGTGCGCGCGGTCTTCGGCGTTCCGCGCACGGTGGCGTCGAGCGCCGTGCTGCATGGCCGTGCGCCCGATCCGGCGCCGGATGCCGCGCCGGGCCTGTCGACGCCGCCGCTGCAGCAGGATCTCGCCGAGCACACGGTCGTCGCGTTCGGAGCGCCGCTCGTGCTGCCGGATGGCGTGACGGTCCGCCGTCGCGCGCTTGATCGGCGCGAGTTGCCGACGACGCTCGAATGGCGGTTCGACATCGGCGCGTGGGGTGGCCGTGTTTGGCGCGTCGCCAAGGTGGCGAACGCGGCGAACAGCGGGCTCGGCGGCATCACGCTGCAGCCGGGCAGCCTGTTCCTGGTCGAGCGCGAGGCGACGGCGACCGAACGGTTCGTGCGCGGCGGCAGCCTCGGACCGATCGCACCGGGACAGGAGCTCGAGCTCGATCTCGGGCCGACGAACGACCTCGCGGTCGAGCGGACCGTGATCGACCTGCAGCGCGGCGACCTCGTCTTCGGCGATTACAACAAGGCGCTCGTCTCCTACTCCGAGACCGAGAGCATGAAGCTCGTCCTCGAAAGCCGCGCCGCCGACGTGCGCACGCTGACCGTGACCGAACATGTCGCGACCGCGTCGTTCGAGGTCACGGCTTCGAGCGCGCCCGCCACTCGCAAGGACCAGACGACCCTCGAATGGAAGGTCGAAGTCCCGGCCGGCGGCAAGGTCGAACTCACCTACACGGTGAAGAAGACGAACCTCCACCCATGAAATCGACCCACGCTCTGATCCGAGTTGCCGTGCTCGCGTTGCTTTTCGCCGGGCTCCCGGTTCTCGCGCGAGCGCAATCGCCGGTGCGCCCCGACGGTGATGGCTTCGTCGAGGTGGTCGTCCCGACCGCGCCCGACAGCGTCTCTCTGCGTCTCACCAGCGACCAGCCGGCGAGCGTCGCCACCACGCGCAGCGTCGCGCTGCAACTGGGCGTCAACCGGCTGCGCTTCGACTGGAGCCGCGAGCGGCTCGACGAAGGGTCGCTGCGCTTCGAGGTCACGCCGGCGAGCGGCAGCGCCACCGTCGCGGCGCGCGAGAAGATTCGCCGCCGCGGCGCGATGACCTACTTCGACGTCGACGCCAGCGGCGCCGGCAACGCGACGCTCACGACGCGGTATCTGCTGGCGGGGATCGGCTGGCGCGTGGCCTACACCGGATTGCTCGATGCGGCCGGGTCGACGATGACGTTGGTCGGCACGGTCGAGGTGACCAATCGGTCGGGCCAGGACCTCGCGAACGCGCGCGTGGTCTTCGACGGCGGCGAACTCGCGGCGCTCACGCTCGCGCAGGGCGAGCGGCGCGAGGTCGAACTCTTCAGCGTCCTGCAGGTTCCGGTGGCGCGGCGCTACGTGTTCGATCCGTCGCGCTACGGTGCGACACCGGCGATCGAGGTCGAAATCGAGAATCGTGCAGGAACCCCGCTTTCGCGCGCGTTCCTGGCGGCGGGGCGGATCCGGTTGCTGGCGCCGCAGGAGAATGGGCAGCCCGGCCTGCTCGGCGAGGACGTGCTGCCGGCGACGCCGCTCGGCGGCAAGGCGAAGCTCTACGTCGGCCACGCGCGTGACTTCGTAGTCGAGCGCAACGTCGCCGCCCAAGGCAACGAGAACGAGCAGCGCGATCGCTGGAACAAGGTGGTCGCCTACGACCAACGCACCAAACTCGCCTACAAGATCCGCAACGGCAGCGGCGCGGCGGCGACGCTGGTGATCGTCGAGCGGCCGGGCGCGCTGTTCGAGATCGTGGGTGCGAGCCATCCCGCGACCAAGAAGACGCTCGACACGGTCGAGGTCGAGGTCGCGCTTCCGGCGGAGGGCGTCGTCGACGTGACGCTCGAGTGGCTGCGGCGAAACCTCTGGTGAGAGGCGGCGCGTTTACGGTCGCAGCAGTTGCGGCGTGGGTCGGCAGCTTTGCGAGCGCCACGGCAAGCGACGGCTCAGAGCACTATCGCGTGCTGCTCGAAGCGTTGCAGCGCGGCGCGTTCGCGGAGGTTCCGGCGCTCGCCGAGGCGCTCGCTGACTCGCCCTTCGCGCGCAAGGCAGTGCAGTGGAAGCGACTGTCCGCACTGCTCGCGCCCGGCCGCGATGCTGATTTTTCGGCGATCCCGGCCGCAGCCGCAGGCGTCGCGGTCCAGCACGTCGGCGCCTGGAGTGTTGCGCTGTCCGAAGACGGCGGGTTCGCGGCGGCGGCGCGGCCCGAGCGCGGCGACGGCGGGTTTGCGCCACTGCTCTCCGTCTTTCCTGACACCACGACCAGCCGTTTCTCGCTCTGGGTCGATGGCGAGCCGCGCATGGTTGCGCCACGCGCGGGCCTTGCGGGTCGCGGCGACGGACTGCAGCTCGTCGCGCGGGAAGGCGACCTCGAAGTGGTGGTTGTGGTGAGCGGCGGCGCGCCGCGCGTCGACGAGGCCGACATCGCAGAGCGGTCGCGTGTGCGCATCGAGGCGACCGTGACCAATCGCGGCGGCGGTGCGCACGTCGTCGGCGCGCGACTGCTGCTCGATCTCATCGAAGGCTTCGACGATGCGCCCGAGGTGCGGCTCGGTCGGCGGCGCGTTGTGGCGTTGACCAGCGAGTGGCTCGGCGATTCGGTTCCGGCAGTGGTCGGCGTCGGCCAGCGCGCGCTCGCATTGCGCGGCGTCGGCGGCCACGCGCCCGATCGCGCGCTGCTCGGCCCGCTCGCGCCCTTTCTGGCCGCGCCGTTCGATCTGCCGTTCACGCCCGATCTGCCGCTCGGTCCCGACAGCGCGCTCGCGCTCTTCTCCGAGCCGATGGCGCTGCCGCCGGGTGCGGCACGCTCGATCGTGGTCGAGTTCGCCGGCGGGTCAGCCGCGCCCGACGGCGACCAGCCGGCACCGATCGACGAGCGGGCGCCGGTGCGCACGCGCGCGTTTGTCGAGGCGCTGCCGGCGAGCGACGCGACGCGCGTCGTGCTCGCGATCGAGAACGCGGTGAACGGCGCGGTCGGACCGTGCGACGATCTGCAGATTGGCGCGTCGTGGACGGCGGGTCTCGAGCTGATCGCCGCGCCCGATGACGCGACTCGGCTTGGAGACTTGCCGCTCGACGAGATGGTGCAGCGCAATTGGATCGTCCGCCCGAATCTCGCGAGCGGCGGCGCGCAGCAGTTCCGTTTCGACGTGTCGAGCGGCCGCGAAGGTGCGCGCACGACGAAAACGATCGAGGTGGGCGTGCCGGTCCCGCAGCAGAGCGGCCTCCGCGGCCGCATCGTCGACGTGCAGGGGCGGCCGGTCGCAGGCGCGGACGTCTGGCTCGAGCGCGACGGCCGGGGCATCGCGCACGTCGTGAGCGATGGCGGTGGAGGGTACGGCTTCGGCGGCTTGACGGCGGGTGGGTGGCAGGTGCGTGCCAGCAAGGTCGTGTGGGGTGAGCCGGCGGCGAAGGAGCGACGCGAGGACGTCGGGAACCTGCTCTACGACGTGGTCCTGACCAGCGCGACCATCGGCAACGACGGCCGTGAGCAGTTGCCGACCGTCACGCCCGGCGGCGGCCGTGACATCGCGCTCGCCCATTCTCTGACGCGCTACTCGCTCTACGTCTGCGTCGAATGGGATGCGCCGCGCGCCTATCTCGAGGAGGTCGCGCGCGGGATGCGGCGGGCGGCCGAGTTCCTTTACACCGCGAGCGACGGACACCTTACCTACGGGCGCGTCGTGGTCGTCGACGCTGGCGATGGCTGGAACCAGGCCGATCTGTGGGATTGGGCGTGCAACCACATCCATCCCAACGCGAGTGTGTCCGGCATCCGCCACCGCTACGACCCGGTCAGCGCGCCGTGGAACACGGCGATAAACTTCGGCCGCCACTGGGAGGGGCCGTGGGACGCGCGCGGCCACTACGGCACCGTCGTACACGAGTTCGGCCACTACGGGCTCGGCCTCTACGACGAGTACCTCGGTGCGCCGCAAGGCCAGAACCGCGGCCTGAGCTACCCCGAGATGTGCCGCTGCATCATGGGTTACCAGTACTCCGACTGGAAAGTCTGTTGGCACGGCAACCATCAGGCCTACACCAATCAGGGCATGTGGAACGGCCGCAGTTGCTGGCAGCAGATCGAGGAGTGGCACGAGGGGCTGCGCGGCGGCTTCTTCGCGCCGCTGACCACGCCGATCGAGCGCGGTGGGGTGGTGCCGCCTGCATTCGAGTGCCACGTCGGCGACGACGTCGCGCTGGTGATCCGCGATCACGACAGCGGCGGCTTCGACGCGACGTTGCAACTCGAGGGGCTCGGCAGCAGCGAGCGGGCCGGCGTCGTCGTCCACATCGCGCAAGGGCACGACGGTCGCTCGCTCTATCAGGGAGTGAGCTACGGCGACGGGACGATCGGGCTGATGGGGGTGCATGTCGGCGATCGTGTCAGCGCGGTGCAGGATGGCCGGCGCACCGAGTTCACCGTGCGCGAGCGGCGGGAGCGTTACGTCCTGGAGTTCGATGGCGGTCGCAGCGACACGCTCGCGCCGCCGCCGCTGGTCGTCGTGCATCCGGAGCGGGGGCGTGGTGTTGATGCCGGCGCCGCCGTCGAGGTGATGCCGTGGACGGTGCCCGATGGCGCGCCGCGGATCCGCTTCAGGAACGCCGCCGCCGCTGACGGGCTGCAAGAGCTGGTGGCCTTGCCGTCGGCTCCCGATCGCTTCGGTGGCGGGATCGCGGAGTCGCGCTTCAACGGCAGCCGGCTCGCCTTCGAGCTGATCGTGCCCGACACGGCTCGCGGTGACGTCACGCTGGCGGTCGACGTCGTGCGCGCGGTGGTGCCGGCCGATCGCGAGGCAAGCGTGGCGAGCTTCGATGGTGCGCTCGAGCTGCGTTTGTCGGCGGGCAGCGCACCGAACGCGGAGCTGCTCGCGATCGCCAGCAGCGCCGGGCCGCCGCTCTACGTCGACGCCGCGGGCAACGTCGTCGCGCCCGCCGCCGCCGCGCACGCGAGCGTCGGCCGTCTCCACGCGATCGAACTCGGCGGTGCCTCTTTCCAATCCGCCGCCTCGTCGCCATCCGCCGCGCCGGTGCCGTTCGCGGCAGCGGTCGTGCTGCTGCTGCACGCGCCGCGCGGTAGTGACGTCGCGCGGCTGCACGCGCGCCGGCTTGATCCGCTCACCCGTCGATTCGAGCGGCTCGCAACCGAACGCGGCGCCGAGCCCGACACGCTGCTCGTGCCGCTCGACGCGCCGTCGGTCGTGGCGCTGTTCGAGGAGTGACGGCCCGCCCGACCGCCGGCGATCACGCCCGAACCGACGTTCTGTGTCAGGATCAGATTGTCGGTTTGGACCTTCGACCGCTTCATCGCTTCGAACGGACGATCATTCGCAGCGCCAACAGCGCCGCACCGACGAGCCCGGAGTCGCCGCCACAGACCGGCGGGACGATCAGCGCCTCGGCGAGTTCGCGATCGGCGAGCAGTGGCGAGTAGCCGCTCGCCAGTTCGACAGCGCGCGCGCGCACTGCGTCGAGCAGACCGCCGTTCTGCAACACTCCGCCGCCGAGCACGATCCGGTGGGGCGCCACGATTCCGACCAGCGTGAGCACCAACTGCGCGAGATAGTCGGCTTCGAATGCGAGCGCCGTGCGCAACGCGGGCGAATCGCTGCGCAGGGTCGAGGGCTCGCCGCCAGCGCGCGCGGCCAACGCCGGTGCGCTCGCAAGTCCTTCGAGGCAGTCGCGGTGGAATGGGCAGAGGCCGACGAACTCGTCGCCCTCCGCGCGCGCGACGCGCAGATGGCCCGCCTCGGGGTGGAGAGCGCCGTGGTAGATGAGCCGATTGAACGCGAGGCCGACGCCGATGCCGGTGCCGACGGTCACGTAGGCGAGTGTCGGCAACGGAGTTCCATGGGCGCGCAAGACGTGCTGCTCGGCGAGCGCGGCGGCGCTGACGTCGGTGTCGATCGCGACCGGCACCTGCAGCGCGTGCGCGAGTGCGTGGCGCAGGGGGAAGTGCGACCAGCCCGGCTTCGGCGTCGCGAGCAGGCTGCCGTAGTCGCGCGCGCCAGGACGCAGTTCGAGCGGGCCGAACGCGGCGATGCCGAGTGAGACGATCGGTTTGCCGCGGAAGAACTCCGCGGCGCGTGCGAGGGTCTCGGCCGGATGGGTCGTCGGGTGGATCGCGCGCTCGACGATCTTCACCACCTCGAAGTCAGCGACCGCGTCCTCCGCGGCGGCATTGTCGGCGTTGCCGGCCTCGCCGAGCGCGACCCGAACCGTCGTTCCGCCGGTCTCGAGCATGCCGATCAAGATCATCGGCGTGATCCCGTTCGGCGCCCCGCGAAGTGTCTCGCGGCATGACGGCTGCTCATGCCGGCGCCGTCACCGTGGCGCGCGCCGCCGCCGCTACATGGTCGAGCGCCTGCTGCACGCCGGCGGTCGGGATCATCTGGCAGCCGCGCGCCGGCACGACCCACCAGCTGCCGTCCTTGGCGTCGCGCGCGACGGTGATCCAGATCATCTGCGTCAGCGGCTCCTCGACGATCGCGGTGCGGATCATCACCAACTGGCGCACGCGGTCGCGCACGAGTTCCTTGAATGTGATCGTGACGCCGCCGAGCACGCCGCCGAGCACATCGGCGAGCACGCCGTCGGTCACGCCTCCGAGCGTGTCGTCGAGCACGAGCCGTTCGAGGTCGCAGTCCTTGAAGTGGGCGGGGTTCACGGGGTGATCCTCGAGGACGGGCACCTCGCGGTGCTCCTGCTTCCTCATCCGGACTTCGTGGAAACGGGTGCGCCCGAGCGCCCGCCACTTGCGCTCGTACTTGGTGTCGAAGGCGGGGTCGGTGAGGCGCTGCTCGATAGCGAAGCCGGTGCCGGGCAGTTGCGCCAGCGTCCACTCGAAGTAGGGCGTCCAGTCGGTCACGAGCAGGACCTCGCCGCCGTCGACGAGGCGGCTGTTCAGCAGTTCGCAGAAGTCGTGGTGGAAGAGGCGGAGGCGCTCGTGCTGGTGCTTGCGCCACGGGCAGGGGAAGAGCACGAACGCGCGCTCGAGGGTGCGCGGTGCGAAGAGGCGTTCGAGGACCGTCTTCGCGTCGTCGAGGACCAGGCGGACGTTGCGGGACTGCGCTTTCTCCAGGTTGCGCAGCGAGCGCATGATGCTCGACCAACGCATCTCGATGCCGACGTGGTCGCGTTCCGGGTGGGCCGTCGATTCGCGCGCCATGAACTCGCCGTTGCCGACGCCGATTTCGAGCGTGAGCGGTGCGCGCCGCCCGAAGATCGCGCCCCAATCCGCCGGCCGCGGCAACGCCTGCCACACCAGCAGCGGCGCAAGCGACTTGTAGAACGGACGAGGATCGGGGGGGCAGCTCATCGCCCGCGCAAAACTAGCAGCCGCGCCGCTCCGGCGCGCCGAACGGTGACAAAACCGACAATCTGATCCAGACACAGAACGTCGGTTTCGTCAGCGCTTACGGCTTCGCGGTCGCCTTTTCGCGACGGAGTTGCAGCACCATCAAGTCGGGATCGACGAGCAGGCGCTCGGGGTCGAACGGACAGCGCAACGTGATCGCCTGCGATTCGCCGGGGCCAAGCGTGACGGTCGTTCGCGCGTCGCGGAACGGTTGCTTTGGAGTCTCGGCGGGATCTTCGGAAAAGCGCTCGCCTGATTCGGCGGCGACGACGATCGGCATCCGTGCGGTGCCGACGTTTTTCACTGTGACGGTCGTTTCCCAGTCGTCTGCGCCGTCGAGCTTCCGCTTCGTCGCCTCCGTCAGTCGGTACTCCGGCACCACGACCTCGAAGAACCACTGCTGCACGAACGCGTCGTACTCGCTCTTGTCGTCCGCCGCCGCGTCATCGGCGAACTCGCGCATGGTCGCGACGAAATCCTGCAGCACGGGATGGTCGCGCTGGTGATGGAAGCGCCGGATGAACGCCTGCAGTCCGGCGAGCGCCCGCTCGCGGCCCATCTGGTTCAGCAGCATCCAGAACACCCATCCGCCCTTGTCGTAGGTCACGGTCGTGTCGCCGGCGCGCGAGCCGTCGGTCTTGACCAGCGCCTTCTCCGAGTCGACCTGCCGGCTCTTCCCGTAGCTCGACTCGATCCGCTTCAGGAACTCGATCCGCTCGCGCAAGCCCTGGATCTGCTCGGTCAGCAGCACGACGGAGAAGTGGGCCATCCCTTCCGAGAGGATGTTGCCACCCGGCCCTTCGCCCGGCACGAGCAGGTTGCCCCACCATTGGTGCGCCGCCTCGTGCGCCGTGACCATGAACGCGACGCGCGAGCGCGGATCGCTGTCGGCCAGGAAGCCGATCGACTCGCTGAAGGTGATGTTGGTCGGGAAGCCCTGCGCGTAGCCGGCGTGCGCCGCGAACTCCGAGACCTTCAGCTCCTGCCACGGATAGGGCATGAACCACTCGGAGTAGAAGCGGCGCGCGCCATCGAGCGCCGTGACCATCTCCTCGACGTTCCAATCGTGCCCCGGCCAGTAATGCAGCGCCGTCCCCTCGCCGCGCTTCACCGCCCATTTGCCACAGATCACGTTGAAGAACTCGACCGGGTAGTCGCTCTTCCAGACCGCCGTGCGCACGCCGTCCACCACCGTATCGGATTCGAGCACGCCGACCGAGTTCGCGGTGTATTCCGCCGGAACGTGGATCGTGATCTTCGTCGTCGACGCCGCATCGTTGCCGAACGCCGAACGCGTGACGCCGTGGTACCAGTCGTCGGGCCACTGCTTGGCGTCGCTCTTGTTGTCCTCGTCGATGCCGATCGAATCGAGGTAGCCGATCGCTGGCACGAACTGCGGCCCGAAGCTGGTCAGCACGGCGCCCGACTCGAGCACGAACTCGCCCGCGCCGCCGCCGTTCTTCGAGACGCCCGAGGGGAACTGGCCGGCGTACTCGAAACCGAGCTCGAGCGTCGCGCCCGGCGCGAGCGGTGCCGCTGGCGTGAACACCATCAGCCCCGCGCGATCTTCAGGCACGACCGCGGCGCCATCGACGCTCCACTGCGGCTGCTCGAAGTGGAACCCGGGCGTGATCGCGATCTTCACGAGCGGCGTCGCCTCGCGATTCTCGAGCACGTAGCTGCCCTTCGCCGCGAATCGGCTTGCCGGCGGATCGAGCGTCAGATCGAGCTCGACCGCGACCAGCGTCGGCTTCTGCGTGTCTTTCCAGGTTGCGACGTTCTTTCGCCAGTAGTCCTTGGCACGTTTCTCCGCAGCCGCGCCGCCACGCCCCTGCGCCACCTCGTGATGGAGCACGAACGCGAGCACCACCGGCACCGCGAGCCATGGCGTGAAGCGCAGCACCTGCTTCAGCAGCGGCAACGGCTGCAGCCGAAGCAGCGTCGTCGCCGGATCGAGCTGCCGGCGCGGGAAGAGCTTCACCGCGAACGCCGTGAAGGCGATGCCCCAGCCGATCCAGAGCAAGCGATTCAACACCAACGCGCGCGAGTCGAGCTCGAGCGGCCCCAAGTCGCTCCAGCTCGGCACGCTCCAGAGATTGAAGTTGGTGACCCAGCTCAGGTCGCCGTTGAAAGAGAACCAGCCGTGCAGCGCGAGGACGCAAAGCGCGAGCGCGAACGTCGCGTAGCGGTTGCGCGCCAGCGCGTGCAGCGCCGCGACGAAGGCGCTCCATGCGAAGAAGGTCGGCAGCAGCAGGAGCCCCCAGATCAGCGCGAACGGCGTGAGCTCGATCGGCGCGCGCCCCTGGATCAGCAGCACGACGACCGACGCGAGGAACGCGGCGCCGACGATCGCGGCACCGACGATCGCGTTCGCCGCCGCCTTGCCGAACAGCAGCGAGCCGGAGCGAATCGGCGTCGAATGGTGGATCGGCGCGAGGCCGCGCGCCTTCTCCCGCTCGAGCGATTCGACCGTGTAGAAGAGCAGCAGCAGATTGACCAGCAGCGTCAGCGTGTTGAACGCCTGCGCCGCGAGCGTGCCGGACGTCGCCAGCAGCGGCGTGTCGAACGCGCCGACGCGCGTCAGCTCGACGCCGATCGTCTGCAGCAAGATCAGCGGCACGAACAGGTAGAGGCCGGGCTGGCTCTTCAGCTCGCGGGCCTCGATGCGCGCGATTTCGAGGGCGCCGCGCCAGAAGCCGGGCGGCCGCGTCGTCGTGATGAACGGCGCCGCGGCGGCAGGTCCCCGGCACTCGCCGTTCGCCTGAACCGCACCCGCGGCGGCGAGTGCCGGGGACCTGCCGTTCGCCGGAACCGCACTCGCCCGGACGCGCTCGCCGCGGAGGGCGTAGGCGAAGCGGCGTTCGGCGAAATGGACGGCCAGGAGCGCGACGGCCACGAGCGCGAATCGACTCAGCGCGAACGGCGCGTCGACCCCGAGCGGCTGCGTGTTGTAGAAATCGACGCCACGGTCGACCTGCAACCACTCGTGCGAAAGCCAGCGCAGCCCCGACGGATCGATCCACTGCAGCAGTTTTTCGAGCTGCGGCCAGTCGGCCGCCAGCCACGACGGCTCGAAGCTCCACAGGAAGAACAGGCAGAGCAGCAGCAGCGCTGCCGGCAGGAAGAAGACCGGGATCGACTTGCGCGTCCAGGTGCCAAGCAGAAAGCTCGCCCCCGCGACCAGCACGATCTGCGGCACTGCGAGCACGAGCGCCGGCCAGACGTAGTTCGCCAGCCGGAACGGCCCGATGTACTCGGCCTTGTCGCCGCCGGCGAGCAGGTGCGCGCCGACCGCGTGGAACAGCAGATCGAGCGCGAGCACGGCCCCGAACGTGGCGACGACCGCGAGCCACTTGCCCCACACGTATTCGCGCGTGGTGAGCGGCGTGGCGTGCAGCACCTCGCCGACCTTCTCCTCGTCGTCCTGCACGACGATCATCCCGGCCGCGACCGCGACGAAGAACGAGTAGGCGAGCGCGGTGAGGACGCAGATCACGCGCGCGATCGCGAAGGCCGAGGTCATCCACGCCTTGTGACCGGCGGTGTCGCTGTCGCCGGCCTGGATCGTGACGTTGCCCGCGATCAGTCCCCACGCGAGCAGCGCCAGCAGCAGCAGCAGCACCCACGTGAGCGGCCGGCGCCACTGCAGTGCGAACGCGCGCGCGAAGACTTCGGCGAAGCGGCGCAGGCTCACCGCGCCGCCCCGCTCATCGCGGCGGATTGCAGCGAGGCGAGCCGATCAGGGGCGAGCCAGCCGCGGGCGAGCGCGAGATAGAAATCTTCGAGCGTCGCGGCGCTCGGCTCGAAGCCGGCCGGCGGCGCGCCGTCCGGCACGTAGAGACGCGCGCGATGGACGCCCTCGAAGACGGTCGATTGCGTGACCCGGGCCGAGGCTCGCAGCGTGTCGAGCTCTGCGCGCGTGACGCGGCCCTCGAACATCGTGCCGGCGCACGCTTGACGCGCGGCAGCAGGCGCCGTGTCCGCGAGCACGCGACCGCCGCGGATCACCAGCAGGCGCGGGCAGAGGACGGCGACATCCTCGACGATGTGGGTCGACAGCAGCACGATGCGGTCGGCGGCGAGCTCGGCGAGCAGGTCGTAGAAACGCAGCCGCTCTTCCGGATCGAGGCCGGCGGTCGGCTCGTCGACGATCAGCAGCCGCGGCGAGCCGGCGATCGCCTGCGCGATGCCGAGACGTTGGCGCATTCCGCCCGAGTAACCCTTCACCTTGCGCTTCGCCGCGTCCGCGAGATTGACCTTCGCCAGCAGTTCGGCGACCAGCGCCTTGCGACCGCCCGGCGCGTCGACGCCCTTCAGCGCCAGCAGGTGTTCGAGCATCGCGGCACCGGTCAGGTGCGCATAGAAGCCGAAGTCCTGCGGCAGGTAGCCGAGCTGCGACCAGACGCGCGCCGGTTGCGCCGTGATGTCAACGCCGTCGAGTTCGACGCGCCCCGAAGTCGGCTCCAGCAGGCCCGCGATGATCTTCATGAGAGTGGACTTGCCCGCGCCGTTCGCGCCGAGCAATCCGAGCAGCCCGCGCTCGACCGTGAACGAGACGCCCGCGAGCGCCGTGACCGGACCGGGGTAGACCTTCACCAGTTCGTGGATCGCCAGCATCGTCGGCCCTCGCTCGCCGCGGTCACGCCGCGACCGAACCGGCCAGCATGAAGGACCGCGCAGCTGAACGCCACCGTGTGGGCGTGGTGACGAAACCGACATTCTGATCCAGAAACAGAACGTCGGTTTCGTCACCGGTCGAGTCAGGGAGCCTCGCAATGAAACTCGTCGTATCGGGATCGAGCGGACTGGTCGGACGCGCACTCGTGCCGTTTCTGCAGGCGGGCGGTCACACGGTTCGGCGGTTGGTTCGCGACAGCGGCGTGGCCGAGGATCTCACCTGGCGCCCTGACCGCGGCGAGATCGACGGGCGCGGGTTCGCCGGCATCGATGCCGTCGTCCATCTCGCTGGCGAGCCGATCGCGCAGGCGCGCTGGAGCGCGGAGAGGAAGGCGCTCCTGCGCGACAGCCGCGTCGTCGGCACGCGGCTCCTCGCCGCGACGCTGGCGCATCGCCCCGATCCGCCGAAGGTGCTGCTCTGCGCGTCGGCGATCGGCTTCTACGGCGATCGCGGCGACGAGTGGCTTACCGAGACGAGCGCCCTCGGCCACGGCTACCTCGCCGACGTCTGCCGCGAGTGGGAGGCGGCAGCGAGCCCGGCGGTCGAGCGCGGCATTCGCGTTGTCCACCTCCGCTTCGGCGTCGTGCTTTCGCCACACGGCGGCGCGCTGCAGCGGATGCTGCCGCCGTTCCGGCTCGGACTCGGCGGCCGCATCGGTCACGGCCGCCAATGGCTCAGTTGGATCGCGCTCGAAGATGGGGTCGGCGTGATCGCGAAGGTGCTCGCCGACGAATCACTGCGCGGGCCAGTGAACGTGGTCACGCCGTCGCCGGTCACGAACGCGGAGTTCACCCGCACGCTCGGCCGCGCGCTGTCGCGACCGACGCTGTTGCCGATGCCGGGCTTGGTCGCGCGCCTCGCGTTTGGCGAGATGGCCGACGAACTCCTGCTGGCGAGCCAGCGGGTGCGGCCATCGAAGCTCGAGCAGACGGGTTTTCGATTCGGTTGGCCCGAGCTCGAAGGCGCCCTGCGCCACCTGCTCGGCGGGTGAACGCCACCGCTTGCTGCGCATCGTTCCCCGGCGCGATGGGCCGGCGCCGCGATGGCGGAAGCCGATTCATCAAGGTGAGCGCGCGCTGCGCCGATCTCACGACAACTCGCGCATCAGCGCTATCCTCCGTGCGTGCCAGGCCTTGCGGATCGACCATTCATGCGCATGCCAGTCGAACGACTTCCGCTCCGATTCCAACTCGCTCGAACACGCACGCTCGCCCTCGCAACGATCGTTGGCGGCCTTTGCGCCTGCTTCGCGCCGTCGCCCTCCGCGCAGGACGGCACGCTCGCGCCCGCTGAATACGCGGCCGAACTCGTCCCATCCGAATGGTCGATCGGCGCGACGATTCCCGATCTCGGTTTCGTCGACCTCGATGGCAACGCAGGCCACCTCTCCGACTACGCAAGCAGCAAGGCTCTTGTCGTCGTGATCCGCGACGTCGGCTGCCCGGTCTCGAAGAAGTACGGCTTACGGACGGCCGAGATCGAACGTGACTGCGCGGCGAAGGGCGTCGCCTTCCTCTACGTGAACCCGACCGAGGACGACGACGTCCACGAATGCCGAGTCGACGCGAAGCGCTACGGTTTCGCCGGCCGCTACACGAGCGACCTGCTCGGCCGCTTCGGCTGGCACTTGAAGGTGCGAACGACCGCCGACGCCTTCGTGCTCGATCCCGCGCGCCGACTCTGCTACCGCGGTCCGATCGACGATCAGATCGGTCGCGGCGCGACGCGCGTCGAGGTGAAACGCCACTTTCTGTGTGAGGCGATCGACGCCGTCGTCGCCGGGCAGGCGGTCGCGGCCAGCGCGCTCACGGCGCCCGGCTGCCTGCTCGAGTTCTTGACCGAGCCGCCGCCTGAGCCGCTCTTGACCGATCCTGGGGTCGCCGCGGTCGCGACGCCGGCCAAGCCGCTCACGTGGTACGGCCGGGTCGAGTCGATCGCGCGCGCGCGCTGCCAGGGCTGCCACCACGATGGTGGGGCGGGCCCGTTTCCGCTCATGACCGCGGGTGACTTCGCTGGCGCCGCGACGATGGTCCGCGAGGCGATCGAAGGCGCGATCATGCCGCCGTGGTTTGCGACCGACGCGAGCGGCCCGTTCAAGAACGACATGCGCCTGTCGCCGCCGGAAAAGGCCGCGCTGCTCGAGTGGCTCGCGGCCGGTGCTCCCGAAGGGGATGCAACGTCACAACTGCCACCGCCGAATTGGCCGTCCGGCTGGACCATCGGCGAACCCGACCTCATCGTCGAGTCGCCGAAGCTGGTCGACATCCCGGCGACCGGCGTTGTCGAATACCTCGTCCTCGACGCTCCGACCAAGCTGACCGAGGATGTCTGGGTGCAGGCGATCCAGATCCTCTGCGACCATCCGACCATCTGCCATCACGTGCTGGCGCACGCGCACGAGCCCGCGACCAACCGCCAGGAGTTCATCGACTCTTACCTTCCGGGTCGCGATGCCACAGTCTTCCCGCCCGACCAAGCGCTGCTGCTGAAGAAGGGCGCAGTGATCCGCTTCAACCTCCACTACACCCCCAATGGCACGCCGGTGAAGGAGCGCACCCGGATCGGCTTCAAGTTCGCGAAGGAGAAGCCCAAGTACCGAGTGAGCGGGCAGGTCGTCCGCAGCTACGAAATCAACATTCCGCCGCACGCCGCGCACCACGTGGTGGTCTCCGAGTATCGGTTCACGTACGACGCCGTGGTTCGCCGGCTGGTGCCGCACATGCACCTGCGCGGCAAGGCAGTGCAGGTCGAGTTTGTCGCGCCAGATGGATCCTCGACCATGCCGCTCGAGATGGCGACGTGGCATCCCAACTGGCAGTACGCGTATGAGTTCGTCACGCCGATCGCGGTCGAGCGCGGCACGCTCGTGCGCTGCACCAGCTACTACGACAACAGCGCGAAGAACCCGTTCAATCCGGCCCCCGAAAAGCGGGTCGTGCAGGGCCCACAGATCTGGGACGAAATGGCGGGTGTCTTCGTCGAGAGCTACCGCCGGGCCGACGCGGCCTCCGCGCGCGATCGCGGTCCGCGTGAGCCGACGCGCCCTCGCCGCGACGGTAGCACGCAACGCCCGAAGAGCGGCGGCGAGCCTGACGACGGCGGCGGCGCACCGTGATCCAGTGGGTCGGCCACAGGGCGATCACGTTCGCAAGCTTTGCCACGTGGATCGCAGTTTCGCGGCCAGCGCAAGAGAAGCCTCCGTTGCTGATCGTGCCGCCGAATGCGCCGCCGGTCACTTGGAGTTCGCGGATCGCTGAGTTGGTGCGGCTGCGTTGTGTTGGCTGCCACCGCGAGGGCGGAGCGGGGCCGTTCAAGCTCGTGACCCCCGAAGATTTCGCGGGCGCGCGCACGATGATCCGTGCCGTCGTCGCCGACGGTCAGATGCCGCCCTGGTTTGCGACGCCCGCGAGCGTGCCGTTCAAGAACGACATCAGCCTGCGTCCGGACGAGCGCGCCGACCTGCTGCGCTGGCTCGACGACAGTTGCCCCATCGGTGAATCGGCGCATTCGATCGCGCCGGAACCCGCCGCGTCCTCATGGCAGATCGGCGAGCCCGACCTGGTCGTGACCATCCCGCTGCCGGTGAAGATCCCGGCCACGGGCGTGCTCGATTACGTGACCCGGGAAGTGCCGACGAAGCTCGATCACGATGTCTGGGTGTCGGCCATCGAGATCCGTCCGCAGCATCCGGAGATCTGCCACCACGCCCTCGCCCATGCGATCTACCCCGAAGACAAGACCGCCGAGTTCATCGATTCCTACCTGCCGGGTGGCCGGGCGACGATCTATCCGAAGGAGGTCGGCTTCAAGCTGGAGATGGGCGCGTTCATCCGCTTCCAACTGCACTACACGCCGAATGGGACGCCGCTGCAGGAGCAGACGCAGATCGGCTTCAAGTTCGCGACCGAGCCGCCCGCCTGGCGCGTCGCCGGCCAGATCGTGCGCAGCCACCAGCGGTTGCGTATCGAGCCGGGCGATCCCGACTTCGTCGTGTCGGCGGAGCACCTTGTCACCGCCGATGTTCGCCTCCGCCGCGTGCTGTCCCACATGCATCTGCGCGGAAAGGCGTCGAAGATCGAGGTGGTGAAGCGTGATGGATCGATCACCACAGCGCTCGAGATCGAGCGCTGGCACCCTGAATGGCAGTTCTGCTACGAGCTGACCGAACCGATCGTGCTCGAACGCGGCGACAAGGTGCATGTCACCAGCCGTTTCGACAACAGCCGGAACAACCCCTTCAATCCCGATCCGCGCGCCGTGGTCACGGCCGGAGCCCAGATCTGGAACGAGATGGATGGCGCCTTCGTCGAGTGGATGATGCCGGCCGATCGCCCCTATCAACGCCACCCCGACGTGCTCGCGGAGTTCCTTGATCGCGCCCGTAAGGGTCTTCCGCGCAAGCCGCGGGAGCGCGCGAGGGGAGCGAGCGAGAAAGAGGACGACGCGAACCAGGCGGACGCGACCGACGACGACGGCGGCGAATCGCCGTAGGATCGCCCTTCAGCATGAAGACCCCGGCGCAACGTCCTGACCATCGCGTCCTCGACGAACGGTCGCTCAACGTCGAAAGCGTCGCGTGGATCGAGGGCGCTACGGGCGAAGCGGCTGCCCCGACCCGCCGATTCGCGCCGCGCCACGCCACACGACTGAGTCCGGCGCTGCCCGCGCACTCCCGACTGCCGCGGGGCACTCCGGCGGCGACTCCGCCGCCCGCCCTCGACCACACGGGCGACGCGCTCCAGCACCGTGTCGATCAGATCGTGCGCAACTACCGCGTGCGCGGCCACATGGTGGCGACGGTCGATCCGCTTGGGCTCGAGCGGGCGCGGCCGCCGGAGATCGAGCCGTCATTCTGGGGCATCGGTCCGGGCGACCTCGATCGAACGGTCTCGCGCGGGACGATCGCGGGCGATGGGCCGTTCACCGTGCGCGGCGTGATCGAGCGTCTTGCCGACACCTACTGCCGCGCGATCGGCGCGCAGTTCATGCACATCGACGATCTCGCGGTGCGCCACTGGTTGCAGGATCGGATGGAGGCGTCGCGCAATCGGATCGTTCTCGGCAAGAACGAGCAGTTGCGCATCCTGACGCGCCTTTCGGACGCGGTGATCTTCGAGGAGTTCGTGCAGAAGAAGTTCGTCGGCGCGAAGAGCTTCAGCCTCGAAGGTGCGGAGTCGCTGATCCCGCTGTTGGATCTGGCGCTGGAGAAGGCGGGGCAGCAGGGCGTCGACGAAGTCGTGATCGGGATGGCGCATCGCGGGCGGCTCAACGTGCTGGCGAACATCCTCGGCAAGTCGCCGCGCCAGATCTTCCGCGAGTTCGCTGACCTCGATGCGGAATTGAACCTCGGCAGCGGCGACGTGAAGTACCACTTGGGCCACAGCTCGACCTGGACCACCGCCGCCGGCCGCAAGCTGCACCTTTCGCTCTGTTTCAATCCGAGCCACCTCGAACTGGTGAACCCGGTCGCGCTCGGTCGCATGCGCGCGAAGATGGATCGCGTTGGCGACGCGCGCCGCGAGAAGGGGCTGGTGCTGTTGATCCACGGCGACGCGGCGTTTGCCGGCGAGGGGATCGTGCAGGAGACGTTGAACCTCTCCGAGCTGCCGGGCTACGCGACGGGCGGCACGCTGCACGTCATCGTCAACAACCAGATCGGCTTCACTACGCCGCCCGAGCAGTCTCGCAGCGCAACCTACGCGACCGACGTCGCGAAGATGCTGCAGGTGCCGATCCTCCACGTGAATGGCGAGGATCCGGAGGCGGTCGCGCAGGCGGTGAAGCTCGCGCTCGATTTCCGGGCGCAGTTCCACCGCGATGTCGTGCTCGACATGTGGTGCTACCGACTGCGCGGCCACAACGAGGGCGACGAACCGGCCTTCACCCAGCCGTTGCTCTACCAGGCGATCGCGCGGCGCCCGTCGGTGCGCGATGGATATGTCGAGCATCTGCTCGCGCGCGGCGGCGTCGCACGTGATGAGGCTGACGCGATCGCCGCCGAGCGCAAGGCGCTGCTCGAACGCGAACTCACCGTCGCCAGGAGCAGCGAGTACGTGCAGAAGCTCGACCTGCCCGGCGGGCTCTGGGATGGCTACCTCGGCGGCCCCGATGCGATGGCGCCGGATCACGGCACCGGCGTCGCGCGCGAACGACTCGTCGAACTGCTCGCACGCATGGCGCAGGTGCCCACGGGCTTCCGTCCGCACGCCAAGGTCGAACGACTGCTTGAACAGCGCCGTGCGATGGCACGCGGCGAACTGCGACTCGACTGGGCCGCGGCCGAAGCGCTCGCGTTCGCGACGTTGGCGGCAGAAGGCGCGCGCATCCGCCTCACCGGCCAGGACAGCGAGCGCGGCACCTTCAGCCATCGCCATTCCGTGCTGCACGATGTGCACGACGGCGCGCGTTGGATGCCGCTGGCGACCGCGACAAAGGGCCAGGCACCCGTCGACATCGTGAACAGTCCGCTGAGCGAGACCGGCGTCCTCGGCTTCGAGTACGGTTACAGCCTCGACGCGCCCGACGCGCTGGTGCTGTGGGAGGCGCAGTTCGGCGACTTCGTCAACGTCGCGCAGCCGATCCTTGACCAATTTCTTGCCAGCGCCGAGGCGAAGTGGCGCCGCCTCTCCGGCCTCGTGCTGCTGCTGCCGCACGGCTACGAGGGCTCCGGTCCGGAGCATTCGAGCGCGCGGCCGGAACGGTTTCTCGAACTCGCCGCGCAGGACAACCTGCAGCTCGTGCAGCCGACGACGCCGGCGCAGTACTTTCACCTGTTGCGCCGTCAGGTGCGTCGCCCGTGGCGCAAACCGCTGATCGTGCTGACGCCGAAGAGCCTCTTGCGCAACGCCGCCAGCACCTCGAGCCTCGAAGAACTCGCGAGCGGACGATTCGCGCGGGTGATCGCGGACGAGCCACCGGCCGCCGCGAACCGCGCGCCGCCGATCCGCCGCGTGCTCCTCTGCAGTGGCAAGGTCTGGTTCGATCTGGTGGCGGAGCGCGAAGCCCGCAGTGCGCGCGATGTCGCGATTGTGCGTCTCGAGCAGCTCTACCCGCTCGACGACGCGGAGTTGGTCGCCGCGATCGCAGCCAGCGCCCCGCGCGCGCCCGTGCTCTTCGTGCAGGACGAGCCGCAGAACATGGGGGCGTGGCCCTTCCTCCGCCGCCGCTTCGGCGAACGACTGCCCGACGGGCGCCTGCTCTCCGCCGTGACACGCCCCGCGTCCGCGAGCCCCGCGACCGGCTCCCACGCCGCCCACAAGGTCGAGCAACGCCGGCTGCTCGACGCGGCCTTCGCGCCGGAGTAGATGCGAGCGCGATCGTCGATGGTCATCGCACGCTTCATCGCGTGGCGCACGCGTATCGTGCGACGCATGGTGTCGCGTTCGCATCACGGTCGTGGGCCTTCCGTTGCGCTCCTGATCGCGGCGCTTTTGCTGGCGCTCTCCGCGATCGTCGGTGCGTGGTGGTCCTCGCGCGACACACCGTCGATCGCGCCAGGGCTGCGCGGCGACGGGTTGGCTGGCAGTGGCGATGCCGGATCGGGAGTGCTCCTCGACGCGGCCGATGGCGACGCGATCGAGGCGCAGCGCACCGATGCCACGGCTGCCGCCATCGCTGGCGCGCGCGACGCTCGCCCAACGCCATGGCTGAAAGACGCGCCGACACCGGCGGCGGAGCGTCGCTCGCCGGCCTCCGTCATCGAACTCCGCGGTCAATTGGTCAACGAGCACGGTCGCAAGCTCGACGAAGAGCAGTTGCGCGCGGCAGCGGCCGGCGAGTTCCCGCGCGTCTGGCTCACGCAGCACCAACGGCGGTTCGCCGAGTTCGGGCGGACGCCGGCGGGATCTCTTCGTGTCGAGTTCGTGCCGCCGATCGATCGGACCGGTTTCGCCGCCGAGGTGACGATCGGCGCGCGCCGCTTCGCGACGTCGGTCGATCCAGAAGAACCCGCGCCGTTTCAGCTTCGGATCGAATTCTCGGCGATCGAGGCCGCGTCGTCGGCCGCGACGATCGTGATTCGACCCGCGCCGCAGACGGTCAACGCCAACGACCGCTTCGTCACCCTGTATCGCGGCGCTGTGCGGCGCGCGGCGACGATCGAAGATGCCGGGCGCGCGCGGTTCGCGACACTCGATGCCGGTCGCTGGCGCGGCGTGGTCTGCATCGAGGGCGCCCTGCCAATGGAGTTCGATCTCGAACTCGGCGAGCGTGACGATCGCGAACTGCTGGTCGAGCTGCAGCCTGGATTCAGGATCGTCGGCGAGGCGGCGTGGGATGGCCTCGAAGTCCGGTTGCCGCCAGCAGTCGTCGTCGCCGAGCGGGTCGAAGCGGTCGGTGCGACCGCGATCGAACGCGCCCGCCTGCAGGGCGCGTTCGTGGCGCTCGGAGGCGACGGCTCGTTCGAGTTGGGTCCGCTTCCGGCCGGCGAATGGCGCCTCCAGATGCTGCGGAAAGACGGCGTCGTTGCGGTGCTGCACGAGCAAGTGGTGGTGTTGGGCGGCCGCGAAGTCGAGCACGTGTCGTGGCGCATCGCGCCGGTCCGTCCTCCCACCCGGATCGTGCGGCTGCTGCTCGAATGGCCGGCCACGCAACCGCGCGATTCGCAGTCGCTCTTCGTCGCCGCGCGAGGTTTGGTCGCGACCTTCCTCGGTGCCGACGGCGCAGTCGTCGGACGCGGGATGATCGACCCAGGCGCGAGCGCGGTGCCGCAACTCGAGCTACCGTTGGGTGCCACCGCTCTCGAACTTGTCTGGCGCGATCAGACCGGCGGCCTCCTGCTCGACAGCGACGTCGGCATCACGCACGTCGCGCTCCCGCGCGTCGTGCAGGAGGGGAAGTCGCAGGACCTGAAAGTCACACTCGCGACTGCGCCGCGCGATTGAGTTTGGTGCGCCGCGGCGTGTCGCGGCGGGCATGGCGAGGGCGGGGCGGTTACTCTCGCGGGGCAATTGCTTGCGGCGATGCGAGGGTGCAGCGAATGAACGTCGAACTCAAGGTGCCAAGCGTCGGCGAGTCGGTCACGGAAGTGCAGGTCGGTGGTTGGCTGGTGCAAACTGGGCAGCGCGTCGAGCGCGACCAGATCGTGGTCGTGATCGAGACCGACAAGGCGACCGTCGAGGTGCCCGCGCCGGTGGCGGGGGTAATCGCGCAGATCGCGAAGACGTCGGGCATGAAGGTGCGCGTCGGCGAGGTGCTGGGGCTGCTCGCGGAAGAGGACGGCGGCGGCGCGGTTGTCAGCAACGGCACCAATAGCACCAGCGCGCCGAAGCATGACGGTGGGTCGGCGAAGGGGCTGCAGAGCAAAGTGATGCCAGCCGCAGCGCGCGTGCTGGCTGAGAAGGGGATCGATCCCGCGACCGTCGCGCCGAGCGGGCCGGGCGGACGGATCACCAAAGAGGACGCGCTGAAGGCGACGCCGCCCGCTGCCGCTGCCGCTGCCGCTGCCGCTGCCGCTGCCGCTGCCGCTGCCGCTGCCGCTGCCGCTGCCACAGTCACAGTCACAGTCACAGCCGAGCGCGCGACTGAGTCAGTACCGATGTCGCCGCTGCGCAAGACCGTCGCGCGCCGGTTGGTCGAGGCGCAGGCGACGGCCGCGCTGCTGACGACGTTCAACGAGATCGACATGGGCGCGGTGGTGGAGCTGCGCCAGTCGCACGGCGAGGCGTTCGTGAAGAAGCACGGCGTCAAGCTCGGCTTCACCAGCTTCTTCGCGAAAGCCGTCTGTGAGGCGATTGCGTTGGTGCCAGCCCTGAACGCGCAGGTGCGCGGCGGCGGGGCGGGCGAGGAAATCCTCTACCACCACTACGTCGATCTCGGCATCGCGGTCGGCGGCGGCAAGGGACTGGTCGTGCCGGTGCTGCGCAATGCCGAGCGCCTCACGTTCGCCGAGATCGAGCGCGCCGTCGCTGATTTCGCCGCGCGTGCACAGGACGGCCGCATCGCCCTCGAAGAACTGCAGGGCGGCACGTTCACCGTCAGCAATGGCGGCGTCTATGGCTCGCTTCTCTCCACGCCGATCGTCAATCCGCCGCAGTCTGGCGTCCTCGGCCTGCACGCGATCCAGGACCGCCCGGTTGCGCGCGGCGGACAGGTCGTGATCCGGCCGATGATGTACGTCGCGCTCACCTACGACCACCGCATCGTCGACGGCCGCGACGCGGTCACCTTCCTGAAGCGGATCAAGGAGTGCGTCGAGTCGCCGGCGCGCATGCTGGTGGATGTGTGAAGGGCAGGTCAGCGGCGGCGACCCGGCCGGACCCGACTAGGCGCAACGGGTACTGAAATGATGGACTCCAATGACCTCATCGTGATCGGCGCGGGGCCCGGCGGATACGTCGCCGCGATTCGCGCCGCGCAGCTCGGCATGAAGGTGGCCCTCGTCGAGAAAGAGGAGATGCTCGGCGGCACCTGCCTGCGCGTCGGCTGCATTCCGAGCAAGGCTCTGCTCGAATCGAGCGAGAAGTACGCCGAGGCGAAGCACGGGCTCGCCGCGCACGGCGTCAAAGTCGGCGCGCTCGAGCTCGATCTGGCGGCGATGCTGAAACGCAAGGATGCGGTGGTGAAGGGGCTCGGCAGCGGCATCGACGCGCTGATGAAGAAGTGGAAGATCGCGCGGCTGCGCGGCGTCGGGCGGTTCGTCGCGGCGGACGCGAGCGGCGTCACGGTGGCGGTAGAGGGCACCGCGGGCGGAGCGTCGGGCGGCGGTGGTGCCGCGAATGCCACGCAGGAGCTGCGCGCGAAGAAGGCGATCGTCGCCACCGGTAGCAAGGTCGCGATGATTCCCGGCCTCGAAGTCGACGGCGAGCGTGTCGGCACCAGCACGGAAGCGCTGTCGTGGCCGAGCGTGCCGAGGCGGCTGATCGTGATCGGTGCCGGCGCGATCGGGCTCGAGATGGGCTCGGTGTGGGCGCGGCTCGGCGCCGAAGTCACGGTGCTCGAACTGCTCGACCGGATCCTGCCGGGCATGGACGGTGAGATCGCCGCCGACGCGAAGAAGATCCTCGAACGGCAGGGGCTGAAGTTCCGGCTCGGCGTCAAGGTGAAGCGGACGGCTCGCGACGCCGCGAACCAGGCCGAGGCGATCGTCGAAATCGCGCTCCCAGACGGCGGGAGCGAAGTGCTGCGCGCCGAGCGGGTGTTGGTCGCGATCGGTCGCGCGCCGTGCACCGACCTGCTCGGCCTCGACGCGGTCGGCATCACGCTCGAACGCGGCCGCATCCCGGTCGACGAGCGCTTTGCCACGCGCGTGCCCTCGATCCACGCGATCGGCGACGTGATTCGTGGGCCGATGCTCGCCCACAAAGCCGAGGAAGAGGGCATCGCCTGCGCCGAGTGGATCGCCGGCCGGCACGGTCACGTGAACTACGACGCGATCCCCTCGGTCGTCTACACCACGCCTGAAGTCGCCGGCGTCGGCAAGACCGAGGAGGAGTTGGTTGCGGCGAAGGTGCCCTACAAGAAGGGCCTGTTCCAGTTCCGCGGCAATGGTCGCGCGCGCGCCGCGAACACGATCGAGGGGCGGGTGAAGGTGCTGGCGCACGCGGAGACGGATCGCCTGCTCGGCGTCCATCTGTTCGGGCCGCACGCCAGCGAACTGGTCGCGGAAGCCGCGGTCGCGATCAACTTTCACGCCAGCGCCGAGGACCTCGCGCGTTGCTGCCACGCCCATCCGACTCTCTCTGAGGCGGTAAAGGAGGCGGCGATGGCCGTCTCCGGCAGCGCGATCCACGCGTAGACGCGGCTGCTTCACTGCCGATAAGACTGCAGCCATGACGCCGATCGCCGCACTCGCCTTCTTGCTCGCGCCGCAAGCGCCAACGCAACCGTCGCCGCCATCGTCGTCGCCCGCGCCTTGCTTCACCTTCACCGAGGAAGCGGCGGCGCGCGGCGTCACGTGGGTGAACCACTGCGGCGATCCGGTGAAGAAGCGCTACCTGCTCGAATGCATCGGCTGCGGCTGCGCGCTGTTCGACAAGGACGGCGACGGCGACCTCGACCTCTACCTGGTTGACGCCTGCACGATCGCGCCGCCCGCGGATCTTGCTCCCGGCATCGATCCGCTCGACGTCGACTGGCGGCCGCAGAAGGACGGGCAGTGCCGGCTCTACGAAAACGACGGGACCGCGCGTTTCACCGACGTGACTGAGGCGTCAGGCGCCGGCGTGCGCGCGTTCGGGCAGGGCGTGACGGCGGCTGACTACGACGGCGATGACGACCTCGATCTCTATGTGACCTGCTGGGGCCCGAATCGCCTGCTGCAGAACGACGGCACGGGCGCCTTCACCGATGTGACTCGGCCAGCCGGCGTCGCCGACCCGCACTGGTCGGTCGGTGCCGCGTTCTTCGACGCCGACGGCGACGACGACCTCGACCTCTACGTCGGCAACTACCTGGCGATGGCGGTCGCACGCGATCCGAAGTGCTGGCGCAAGGTCGACTGCCCCTTCTTCGACACGCTGGCGGCGTGCGGGCCGAAGGGGATGGTGGCCGAGCCCGACAGTTTCTTCCGCAACAAGGGCGATGGCGATTTCCGCGAGGCGAGCGAGCGGGCCGGCATCCACGACCACGAGGCGCGCTACGCGCTCGGCGTGGTCGCGTTCGACCACGACTTGGATGGCGACATCGACGTCTACGTCGGCAACGACTCGCGCGCCAACTCGCTGTGGGACAACGACGCGAAGGGGCGCTTCTTCGACATCGGCGACCTGTCGGGCGCGGCCGTCAATCGCGACGGCGTGGCGCAGGCGAGCATGGGCGTGGCCTGCGGCGACCTCGACGGCGATGGCCTCTTCGATCTGGCCATGACCAACTTCAGCCACGACGACAACACCGTCTACAAGAACGAAGGCGGCGGCAGCTTCCTCGACGTGACCGCGCGCCATCCGTTCGGACCGAAGGCCTACCTGTCGCTCGGGTGGGGGACGGAGTTCGTTGACCTTGACGACGATGGCGATCTCGACCTCTTCGTCGCCAACGGCCACGTCTATCCCGAAGCCGACGCCAAGGCGCCGGAGCTCGCCTACAAGCAGCAGAACCGGGTCTATCGCCAGGAACGCGGCGTGCTCCACGACGTGACCGATGCGGCGGGGCAGGGGTTCGAGCGGCTCGCGTCGCATCGTGGCGCGGCGTTCGGCGACCTCGATGGTGATCGCGACATCGACGCGGTCGTGACCGCGATGAACGAGCCGCCGAGCGTGCTGATCAACCATGGTGACGGCAGCGGCAACGGTGGTCGGTCGTTGCTGCTCGAACTGCGCCAGCCGACGGGAATGAACCGCTTCGCGATCGGCGCGCGCGTGGTGGCGAAGGTCGGCGATCGGCTCCTCGCCCGATGCGTCCGCGCCGGCGGCTCGTTCGCGAGCATGAGCGACCTGCGGCTGCATTTCGGACTCGGCGATGCGACGAAGATCGACCATCTCGTCGTGTTCTGGCCTGACGGGACGAAGCAGGAGTTCGCCGAAGTGGCGGGCGGTCGCAAGGTGCGTCTGGTGAAGGGCGGCGTGATCGAGACGATCGGGAGCAAGCCGTGAGCGTGTTGCGGGTGCTCACCTTTGCCATCGCGTCGGCATTGCCACAGGAGGCGCCGCCCGACAACGCCCTACTCAACGCGCGCTGGCAGGCGGCACAGCAGATGCATGTCGCGGGCGAGGTCGCCGCAGCGCGCACCGAGATGGAGGCGGTGCTCGCTTCCGACCCGCGCAACCTCGACCTCGCGCTCTCCATGACGCGCTGGCTGGTGGAGGTGCGCTCCGACTTCGCGACCGCGTTGCCGTTCGCGCGGCGAGCGCAGGAACTCGGGGTCGAGAAGCAGGACGCGATCAACTTGGTCGGCTCGGTCTTCACCATGAATGGCGAGGCGGACCAGTCCGAGCGCGTCTTCGCCGCCGGCTGCGAGCGCCATCCGTCCGAGTACGTGATGTGGTTCGGGTTGGGCGTCGCGCGCGCCCAGCTGATGCGCTACCTCGACGCCAAGGTGGCGTTCGCCGAGGCACTGAAGCTCTCGCCGGACAACGGACTGGTTCTGTTCTCGACCGGCGAGAACTTCGCGAACCTACGCGAGTACGCCGTTGCGGAGCGTGCCTTCGCCCTCGCGGTCAAACTAAAGGGCCACGACGACGCGATGTGGCGCCTTGGCGAAATGCTCGCGCTGCAAGGGAAAGACGAGCTGGCCGAAAAAATCCTGACCCAGGCGCTCACGAACGGCGGCAAGTCGCCGCGCTTCCAGGCCGCGCTGCAGCTCGGAATGTTCCTGGTCGAACGCGACCGCGCCGCCGGCGCCCTGCCGCTTCTGACGCAGGCCACCGAAGAGCGCCCGACCAGCCGTGAAGCGTGGCGCTGGTTGGCGCGTGCGCAACGCTCGCTCGGCAAGCACGACACCGCCGCCCGCTCGCTGAAGAAGTACCAGGAGCTGCGTGCCGAGGAAGACCACCTCGAAGAGGAGCGGCTGCTGGGGTTGATCAAGGCGCAGCTCGAGGGGGCGAAGCGCAAGGAGCCTGCATCGGGCGGCGGCGGCTGAACCGCTTCTGCGTCTGGCGACAATCTCCCGCCGCATGGGCGATCGCCGATGACTCCTCCTCCTGACGTCCCGGGCGACGATGCGTCGCTCGCGGCGCACGCCGGTTTCCTGCGGGCGCTGGCGCGAGGGCTGCTCTTCGATCGGGCGTCGGCCGACGACGTGGCGCAACGGGCGCTGCTGACGGCGCTCGAGCGGCGTCGCGCGCGGCCGACGCCGGTCGACATCGCCGCGACGAGCTTTTCGCTGCGTGCGTGGCTCGCAGGCGTCGTCCGCAACCTCGCGCGTCAGGAAGGGCGCGAGCAGCGGCGCCGACTCGACCGCGAGCAGCGCAGCCGGAGGGAGTGCCGTCGGCGGCCGACAGCGTCGCGCGCCTCGAGTTGGCGCAGCGGCTGGTCGCGGCGGTGAAGGCGCTCGACGAGCCCTACCGCACGGTCGTGCTGCTGCGCTGGTTCGACGGGTTGAAGCCGGCGGCGATCGCGCGGCGCACCGGCGCGCCGGTCGAGACGGTGCGCACGCGGTTGAAGCGCGCGCTCGAACAGTTGCGGTGGCGGCTCGATGAGCACCATGGCGGCGAGCGGGCGACCTGGGGCCTCCTCTTGCTGCCGACGGCGTTGCAATCGACGGGCGGGATCGTGGAAATGTGGTGTCGAGCGCGACGTTCCATGCGCTCGCAATCTTCGGAGTGGGGGCCCTCGCGATGAGCCCGAAAGTGAAGGCGGTGATCGGCGCGGTGGCGGCGGTACTGGCGACGGTGCTGCTGGTGAACGTGCTGCACCTGCGCGAACCAGCGGCGCGGCCGAATGGGGGCAACGACGGGCGCGTGTTCACGGCAAACCCCGTGGCTGTCGATCGCGACGGCGCGAGCGCTCCGATCGTTCCGGCGCCGGCGACGAGCGCGAAGCGTGCCGAGCTCACGGTTCCGTCGATCGCCAGCGATCCGCGTCTCACCTTCGTTGTGCGCGGCACGACCCACGTTTTCGAACGCGGCCCGACCGGCGGAATGCGCGTGCATGCCGAGCTCTACGACGGCTACGAAGCCGACTCCGCTCCGATCGCCACCACCGACTTCGTGAGCGACGACCATGGTGAGGTGGTGTGGGCGCTGCTGCCGCCGCGCGGCACGGTGACGTTGGTCGTGACCAGCCGCGATGAGGACTATGCGCCCGCCGAAAGTCGCGTGCTGCTGCTCGGGGGCGAACCGCCGATTCCGTTCGATCTCTTCCTCTTCCCGTTCGACGCCACGGTCACGGGCACGGTCTCCGACGAGCAAGGCCGTCCGCTCGCCGACGCGATGGTGCGAAGTTTCTACGACGGCTCCGCCTGCGAATGCGGCGAGAGCGGGGCGTACCGCCTGCGCACGAACTCGGCCGGCTCGCTCAGCCTGGTCACGGCGTCGGCACCCGGCTTCGCCGAAGCGACCACCGCGGCCGCGCTCCACGGACCGGGCTCGACGGCGACGCTCGACTTCCGATTGAGCACCGAGTTCACCGTGAGCGGCCGCATCACCGACGAGCGCGGTGCGCCCGTTCCGGGTGCCAAGGTGACGACGTCGTCCACGCACTTCAACCACGTCGCGAGCGACGCCGACGGTCACTACGCGATGCGCGGCCTCGATCCGCTGGCGCAGACGGTGCCGCTCCGCGTCGAGCACGATCGCTTCGTCCCCGCCAGCGCGGAGGTGCGTGCGACGGGCAGCGGCACGACGACGCACGACTTCGTGCTGCAACGCGGCGCTCGCGTCGAGGGAATCGTCCTGGGTCCCGATGGGCGACCGCTCTGCGAAGCCGCGCTCTGGATCGGTTTCAATCGCTACATCGACGGAGTGCCGAAGGCGACGTCGCGCGATGACGGGAGCTTCACGTTCGCGCACGTTGCGCCGGGCGACCACACGCTCGGCGGCGAGGCCGCGGGACTTCCGGCAGCGAACGCGCGCCTCGTCGTGCCGCCGGAAACAGAGCGCGTGGAGGGCGTCGAGCTGCGGTTCGCAACGGGCCGGTTCCTCGCCGGGATCGTCACGGACGCCGCCGGTGCGCCGGTCGCGGGTGCCAGCGTGAACGCCAGCCGCGACGGTTCGATCTTCGACCGCTACAGCACCACCGATGCCGATGGTCGTTTCCGGCTCCAATCGCTTTCTGATCCACCGCTGGTCGTGATGACGGTCGCGCGCGGCTTCACGGTGCGGCGCGAGTCATTCGCCGTGCTCGATCGCGATGACGTCGTCCTCGTGCTGGCGAGCGCCGGCCGGCTTGCCGGCCGCGTCGTCGATGCGGTGAGCGGCGAGCCGATCGAGAGCTTCCGCATCCGCTTCGTCGAGCCGCAACTCGAAGTGGGCGACCGGTTCGGCAGCGGGTACGGGTACGTCTGGAGCGAGCCGGGGCAGGCGTTCACGTCGGTGGACGGGACGTGGCGCTGCGACGACCAGTCGCTCGAGGTCGGCGCGATCTTCGCGGTCGAGGCGACGGCCGCGGGTTACGCGCCCGCCATCGCGCCCCGCGTGGCCGCTTCTCCCGATCCCGATCCTGCAGCGCTGGTGCTGCGCCTGTCGCGCGGCGCGTCCGTCGTCGGCCAGGTCGTGAGCGATGGCGGGCAACCGGTCGCCGACGCGCTCGTGACGCTGGCGACGCCGTCCCTTCCGGTGCGACCGTTGCCGTTCCATCCGGTCGAACGCGACGCGCGCTGGATCGTGCGCAGCGATGCGGCAGGCGCCTTCGCGATCGAGGGCGCGCCCGCCGGCGAGTGCACGCTGGTCGTCCAGCACCCCGAGTGGATCGACGCCGTCGATGGCCCATTCATTGTTCCCGCGAGCGGCAGCGTCCCGCCGCGGCGGATCGATCTCGCGCGCGGCGGCGCGATCGAAGGGCTCCTGCTCGATGCACATGGAGCACCCGAGGGCGGGCGGCAGGTCACGCTCTTTCCGACGGAGGACCTGGGTCCGCTCGCGCAGATGCAGATGGCGACGACCGACGGCGCCGGTCGGTTCGTGTTCGATCAACTCGCCAGCTCGACCTATCAGGTGAGCTCGCAACTGCGCGGCGATTTGACGTTCGTGAACGAACTGTCGGCTCGAGTGATCGTGGTCGCGCCGGAGTCGGCGAGCGTACGCCTCGAGCCGCAAGGCAGCGCGCGGGTCACGGGTCGCGTCACATCGGAACGGAAGCTGCCGGCCGCGATCCAGGTCACGCTGCACCGAATCGATCCGCCAGGCGAGAACTCCGCCGAGGGGCTGCTGCCTGACCGGGGCACCTTCGCGCTCGGTGAGAACTTCGAGTTCGCGCGCGTCGAGCCTGGCACCTACAAGATCTCGGCGTCCTGCTACCTCACCGTGACGAAGGAGTGGATTGAAGTCAGCGACGCGATCACGGTGGCCGATGGCGGCTTCGTGGACGTCGTGCTGCGACTGCCGTCGCGCTGACACCCTCGCGCTATCCTCGCCCGCCCTCGTTCCACGGGCCCGCATGTCGAGGACGCGCGCGCATGACCTCCCCGCTGATCCCGAAGCAGTTCCAGCCGAAGCTGCCGCAGGAGTCGCTGATCGTGCGCGGGCCGGCGGGCGACAACGCGGTGGGGATGGATGTCGTGTTCGTGGGCGCGGGGCCGGCGGGGCTCGCGGGCGCGATCGAGCTGAAGCGGTTGGTCGCGGCGGCGCAGGCGCGCGGCGAGAAGGTGGCCGACGTCGAGGTGGGGGTGCTCGAGAAGGCCGAGGCGCTCGGCGAGCACAACCTGTCGGGCGCGGTGGTGAACCCATCCGCTTTTCGCGAGCTCTTCCCGGGGATGCCTGACTCGGAGTTCCCGCTCAAGACGCGCGTGAGCGGCGAGTCGGTCCTCCTGCTGACCGAGTACGGGCAGTGGAAGCTGCCGACGCCGCCGACGATGAAGAACCACGGCAACTACGTGGCGTCGATCAGCGAGATCGTGCGCTGGCTCGGCGCCAAGGCCGAGGCCGCGGGTGTCAACCTCTTCACCGGCTTTCCGGCGGCGGGGCTGCGCGTCGAGGGCTCGCGCGTCGTCGGTGTGCGCACGACACCGAGCGGCCTCGAGCGCGACGGCAGCGCCGGCGCCAACGCGCAAGCGGCGACCGACATCGAGGCGCGCGTGACGGTCCTTTCGGAAGGGACGCGCGGGCTGCTGACGCAGGCGTGGATGGAGTGGCAGCAGGTCGGCAGCCGCAATCCGCAGATCTACGCGCTCGGCGTGAAGGAGCTGTGGGAGACCAAGGTTCCGCTCGACGAAGTGATCCACACGATGGGGTGGCCGCTGCCGAACGACGCCTTCGGCGGCAGCTTCTGCTACCCGCTCGAGAAGAACCTCGTCGCGCTCGGGCTGGTGGTCGGGATGGATTGGCGGCAGAGCGGCCTCGACGTCCATCTGCTGCTGCAGCGGATGAAGCAGCACCCGCTCTTCGCGGAGTTGCTGGCGGGCGGCGAGCTGATCGAGTGGGGGGCGAAGACGATCCCCGAGGGCGGCTACTGGTCGCTCCCCGACCGGCGCGCGGGCGACGGGCTGCTGCTGCTCGGCGATGCGGCGGGCTTCGTCGACGTGCCGACGCTGAAGGGGATCCATTACGCGATGTGGAGCGGGATCTTTGCGGCGCGCACGCTCTTCGAGGCGCTCAAGAAGGACGACGTCAGCTACGCGACGCTGCGCGACTACGACAAGCGGGTGAACGAGTCGGTGATCGTGAAGGACCTCTGGCGCACGCGCAACATGCGCCTCGCATTCAAGAGCGGCTTCCACGTCGGCGGCGCGAAGGCGGCGCTGATGTTGGCGACCGGTGGCACGCTCTTCGGCGGCTTCCAGCACGTCGAAGAGGACGCGGCCGAGGAGAAGGAAGTCACGACGCACGGCTCGTTCGCGCCCGACGGCAAGTTGACCTTCAGCAAGGTCGACGCCGTCTTCAAGTCGGGCAACCAGACCCGCGACTCGATCCCGTCGCACCTGATCGCGCACGCCGATGTGCCGCCGGCGCTCGCCAAGCTCTACGCCGCGATGTGCCCGGCCGGGGTCTACGAAGTGGTCGACGGCAAGCTGCGCGTCAACGCCCCGAACTGCATCGACTGCAAGGCGACCGATGTCCTTGGGCCCCGCTGGACCCCGCGCGAAGGCGGCAGCGGACCGAAGTACCGGAGGATGTAGACGGCGGGCGGTACCCCCGGGGCAGACCTCGGCCGAAGTGGCAGCCCTGCACCCCAGACTATTTTGTGCCAAGTCGTAATTTTGTCCGGACCAATTTACGATGATGCCATGCATCCGTCCATCGTCGAACTGCCGCCCGCCGACGCCCTCCACGGCCGTCGGCGTTTCTATGAGTCGCTGCTTCGCGACCATTCCGCGCGTTATCGACAGATGGCCTTCGTCGTCGGCCCACGACAGGTGGGCAAGACCACGGCCTGCCAGGCGGCGAGCGCGGGCGGGGTCTACCTCACCCTCGATGACCCGGCCGTCGCGCGCCTGATCGCCGCCGGTTCCGATGTCGTCGCCCGACAACTCGGCCTCGACGCGCTGCGCGCCGCGCCGCTCCCGGTCGTCTTCGACGAGCTCCACAAGCACCGCCGATTCAAGGCGTTCCTGAAGGGCTTCTTCGACGTCTGGGGCAAGCACGCGCGCACGATTGTCACGGGCAGCTCGCGCCTCGACGCTTGGCGGCGCGGCGGCGACAGCTTGATGGGCCGATACTTCCTGTACCGCATGCACCCGTTCAGCGTCGGCGAGTTGCTCGCGACCGACCTGCCGACCACGCCACTGCGTCCGCCCGCGCTGCTCGCCGACGACGAGTGGCAGGCGCTCCTGCAGCACGGCGGCTACCCCGAACCGTTCCTGCAGCGTTCGACGCGCTTCTCCAATCGCTGGCGCGAGCTGCGCCTGCAGCAGTTGGTGCGCGAGGACGTGCGCGACGTCTCGGCGATCCAGGACCTCGCCGTGCTCGACCTGCTGGTGCGCCTCCTCGTCGAGCGCTCGGCTGAGGCGCTGGTCTACTCGAGCTTCGCCAAGGAGCTGCGCATCACCGTCGACACGGTGAAGCGCTGGGTCGCAACGCTCGCGACGCTCCATCTCGGATTCCTCGTGCGCCCCTGGTCGAAGAACGTGACCAAGTCGCTGCGCAAGGAACCGAAGTGGTACCTCTCCGACTGGTCGGCGGTCGAGGATCCGGCTCGGCGCGCCGAGACCCTGGTCGCCTGCCATCTGTTGAAGGCGGTCGAGGGTTGGACCGACTGCGGCCTTGGTCAATTCGAGCTGCGCTACCTGCGCGACAAGGAGAAGCGCGAGGTCGATTTCCTGGTCGTGCGCGACAAGAAGCCGTGGTTCCTGGTCGAGGCGAGGCTGGCCGACACGACGCTTTCGCGCCATCTGGCCCACTTCCAGCGCCAGACCAAGGCGGAGCACGCCTTCCAGGCCGTCGTCGAGCTCGAACCCGTCGCTGCCGACTGCTTCACCCGCCGCGACCCGTGCATCGTCCCGGCGCGCACGCTGTTCTCGCAGTTGCTGTGACGGCGCTACCGCTTGACCCGCGCGGCGCGTTGATTGGCACCGCCTTGATGTAGGACGAGCGCGCTGACGGCGCCGGCAGGATCGCGCTCAAACGTCAGCGAGGCCGCAGTCTCGAGGATGAAGAAGTCATCCGGCGTGCTCGCGTAGAGACGGAAGCGCGGCTGGCCGGTGAGTTGGATGTCGATGCCGTGCTTGGCGCGCGCGGTGATGACCGCGTCGAGGCCAGGCGCGAATCGGAAGGTGCCGGCGCACTGCGCCAACCGCTTCGCCGGGACGGTCACGGTCGGGCGGCGCGGCGGCAGCGGTGCGATCGCATGGCTCGCGTCGAGCAGCCAGTGACCGAGCGAGTCGGCGTCGCCCGACGAGTTCACCAGCGCGACGCTCGCACGCTCCGCCGGCGGATCGATCACCATCATCGAACGGAAGCCACCGGTCCTGCCGTTGTGCCAGACGAGCGTGCGACCGCCTTGCGATAGCAGATGCCATCCGAGTCCGACCGCGAGTTGCGGCGAGATCCGAAACGTCTCCTGGTACGCGAGTTCGAACGCCTTGCCGAGCGGGCCCGTTCCGGGTGAACGCGCAGCCGCGGCGAAGCGGACCATGTCCCTCAGCTTCGAGCGGACGCCGCCGCAACCCGCCAACGCGTCGAAGCTCCAGTGCGCGGCCGGCTCGCCCATCAAATCGTGCGCGCTGGCCTCGCGCGCGGCGAGTTCCTTCGTCGGCAGCACCACAGTGTCATTCATCGCGAGCGGTGCGAGGATGCGCTCGCGCAGGAGCGCTTCGTAGCTCGTGCCCGCGACGCTCCCGAGCGCGAAGCCAAGCAGCCCGACGCCGAGGTTCGAGTACTCGTACTGAGTGCCCGGCTTGCGGGTCAGTTCGATGGCCGCGAGCCCCTTCGCGAGTTCTGCGCCGTCGTAGCGCGCGTACGGGTCGTCGATCTCGAGCGGGTCCATGTTGGGCGGCAGCGGCGGCAGCCCGGACGTGTGATTCGCGAGGTCGCGCAACGTGATCGCGGTTCCCGCGAACTCGGGGACCGTGAAGCCATCCGGCAGCAGATCGGCCACCAGGTCGTCGAGCGAGACATCGCCCTTCACCACCATGTCGGCGAGCAGCGTTCCGGTGAACGCCTTCGAGATCGATCCGATCTCGAACAGCGATCGTCCGTCGATCGCCGCCGCCTCGCCCGCAGTGCGCACGCCGAAGCAGTGTTCGCCGCGTTCCTCGCCAACGAGCCGGCCCAACGCCAGTCCTGGAATCCGCGGGTCTTAAAGCTGGCTCTTCGCCATCTTCGCGATGGCCGCGGCGTCGGGAATCGACGGCAGGGTGGCGGCGCTTTGTGGAGGGAACAGGCAGGTGATGGCGGCGTGAATCGGCGTCAGCATCAGCACCTGAAACAGCATCGGTGGGATCCGCGCGATCACGAAGTGAACGCCGGACAACCTACCGAAGCGCCCGGCCGGACGGCGTGCGCTGCCGTCCGGCCGGGTTGATTCACGGCAGGTCGATGCCGATGTGGAGGTTCAATCCCGCCGTGAACGAGACCTTCTTCGATGCGAAGGGGTCAGCCTCGAGCACCTGCACTTAGAAGTCGGCGAAGTAGAGCGCCGGGTCGTACGGGATGTCCTCGGTGAACGTCGTGCCGGCCGCATCGAGCGTGAACAGGAAGCTCAAGAGATCCGCGCTGGCGAGCAGCGTCCCGCCCTTGTTGGTCGCGATGTTGGTCGCGGAGGTCCCGAGCATCAGCAGCGCGAGCGTCGTGGCCCCGAGCGAGTTGCCGACCTGCACGCTGATCGGTGCGCCGATCTGCGGCTCGTCGAGAGCGGTGAGCGTCGGCACGCCGTTCAGACCCGGCCAGCCGGCGCCGTAGTTGACCGCCCACGCCGGGCAGCCGACGAAGGTGTTGCAGACGCCGGTCTGTTGCACGCTGCTGCCCGGATCGAACGAGTAGGCGGGATCGCCCCACGCGAAGTCGCCGAAGCCGTCGCCGTTCCAGTCGCCCGCGCAGAGCCCCTCGCCGAGCGCGGAGAATCTGCCAGCCGAGCCGAGGTCGTAACCCTCGTAGGACCAGAGCGTGTGGCCATCGGCGCCGGAGTAGAGACGCACGATGCCGAGTTGCAGCGCGCCGCCGTCCATGGCGGACGCCATGAAGTCGTCGGTGCCGTCGCCATCGACATCGCGCACGCCGGTGACGCGCAGGCCGAGGCGATCGCCGGCGTTGTCGCCGAAGAGGACGAAGAGCGCGGTGAGCGGCGCACCGCTCACCACCACCACTTCGCCGACATCGTTGGTCCCGAAGTCTGCTTCCATCGCGCCGCCGGCGAAGTCATCGGTGCCGTCGTGGTCGAGGTCGCCGCAGCCGGAGACCGAGCTGCCGAAGCGGTCGTCGGGACGGAAGCCGATCACGTGGTCGACGAACGCGCCGGATGCGCCGGAGTAGACCGCCACTCGGCCGCAGTCGATCCGCGGCGGGAAGAGCTGGTCGTAACCCGGCTCGCCGACCAGCAGATCCGCATGGCCGTCGCCGGTGAGGTCGCCGGTGCGGGCGATTGCCGCGGCGAACTCGGTGTTGGGGCCGCGCACGATGTTGTACTGGAGCAGGCCGGCGGCGTTGAACACGGCCACTTCGCCTGTGTTGGGGCGGCTCGCCGCGAACTCGTCGATGCCATCGGCGTTCACGTCGCTGAGCCACGCGAGCGAGGTGCCGAACTGCTCCCCTTTCGCGATTCCCTGGGGAACGCGGCGGAGTTCCAGAAGCGAGCGCCGACGGCGAAGTCGCCGCAGCCGTCCGCATCCACGTCGCCGAGCTTGCAGGCTGCCGAGCCCCACTGCGCGCCGGTCTGCGTGCCGTCGATGACCTGGACGAAACTGAAGTCATCGGCATCGATGACCCAGGCGCGCCCGGCGTTGAACGTCACGCCGATGTCCCAGCGCGGCTCGCCGACGAAGAGTTCGTGGGTGCCGTCGCCGTTCACGTCGCCGATGTCGGCGATGAACTCGCCGAAGTAGCCCTGGTCCTGGTCGTAGTAGCTGGCGGTGTTGACCTGCGCGTGAGCGCCCGCCATGCCGAGGAGCCAAACACACGGAAGTGCCAATCGAGCGCGCACGGGAGAACTCCGGGGGTGGGTCGAGGCCGACGTCGCGCTCGAAATGAACGCGGCGTCACGGACCACACCCGCTCGGAGGCGCTGGCGTTACAGGCTGAAGAAGTTCGGCGAGGGGCGGTCAGATCGCTTCCTCGACGTAGGCGCGCTCGCCGTGGAGTCCGGCGTCGAGACCGATCTCTTCGGTTCCCGCGGCCACCTTGACCGGCGTGATCTTGTCGATGATCCACAACATCCCGAGCGTGAACGCGAACGCCCACGCCGACGAGATCACGACGGCAAGGCACTGCACCAGGAAAAACTTCGTGTTGCCCTGCAGCAGGCCATCCGCGCCGGCGGCGTTGACCGCGGTCGACGCGAAGATCCCCGACAGGATGATCCCGATGAAGCCGCCGACGCCATGCACGCCCCAGACGTCGAGCGCGTCGTCCCAGCCGAGCTTGTTCTTCAGCGCCACGGCGTAGAAGCAGACGACGCCGGCAATCACGCCGATCAGGCAGGCGGCGGCGGGGGAGACGTAGCCCGCGGCCGGCGTGATCGTCGCGAGCCCTGCGACCGCGCCGGTCAGCAGGCCGAGGAACTTCGGCTTCTTGGTGGTGAACCAATCCAACGCGAGCCACGCGATCGCGGCGAACGACGCGGCGAGGTCGGTGTTGAGGAACGCGAGCGCGGTCACGGAGTCGACGCGGAACTCGGAGCCGGCGTTGAACCCGTACCAGCCGAACCAGAGCAGGCCGGTGCCGAGAGCCACCAGCGGAATGCTGTGCGGGCCGAGGTCCTTGACCTTGCGCCGGCCGACGTAGAGGACCGACGTGAGCGCGGCGATGCCGGCGATGTTGTGCACGACGATGCCGCCGGCGAAATCGAGGATGCCCCACTTCGCCATGATCCCGCCGCCCCAGACCATGTGGACGAACGGGAAGTAGACGAAGGTGAGCCAGCCGGTGAGGAACAGCATGTACGCCTTGAACGTGACGCGATTGGTGAACGCACCGGTGATCAGGGCCGGCGTGATGATCGCGAACATCATCTGGTAGGCGCAGAAGACGATCATCGGGATGGTGTCGTTGATCGGCGACGGCATGTCGAGCGTGATGCCGCGCAGGAACGCCCAGTCGAAGTTGCCGATGATCCCGCCGAAGTCGGTGCCGCCCTTCAGGTCGCCCGAGAAGCACATCGAGAACCCGAACGCCCACCAGAGCACCGTCGTCCAGCCCATCGACACGAAGCTCTGCATCATGATTGCCAGCACGTTCTTGCGGCTGACCAGCCCGCCGTAGAAGAACGCCAGTCCCGGCGTCATGAGCATCACCAGGCTGCAGCACAGAAGCATGAAGCCGGTGTTGCCGGTGTCGATCTGCATTTGCGGTTCTCCTTGGCCGCGCATTGTGACCGGCGCGGGGAGGAACGGCGAATGCCGCCGGCGGAACGGAGCGGCCGCCCCGCCCTCAGCTCTTCTGCAGCTCCACGGCCGCGCTGCTCGGCGCGCCCGGGTCCGCGAGCGGGCTCGACTCGACGATGCGCGGGGTGATCAGGATCTCGAGGTCGATGCGGCGGTGGTCGTCGTCCTCGAAGCTGAAGGCGTGGCCGAGGATCGGCAGGTCCATGAGGCCGGGGATGCCGCGCCGTTCGTGATCGAGGCGGTCACGCAGGATGCCGCCGATGCGCAACGTCTCGCCCTCCCTTACCACGCACCAGTCCTCGAGCTCGCGGCTGTCCACGACCGGGATGTCGAGGAAGGTGCCGGTCTGCTCGCAGAGCGTCTTCACCAGATGCAGCGTGATATGGCCGTCTTCCTGGATGGTCGGCGTGACGGTCATGTCGAGACCGATTTCCTTGAACTCGACCTCCTGGATGCTGACGGTGCCGGTGCCGCCGCTGCTGCCGGTCGTGCTGGTGGTGGCCTTGATGTACGGCACCTGCGAGATCACCTTCCGCCTCGCTTCCTTGTTGTTCAACGACAGCAGCACCGGCCGGGAAAGCACCTGCAGGCGCACGTGCTGCTCGAGCGCCTCGAGCGCGACGGAGAGCGGGAAGTCGTCGGTGGTGCCGGTGAGGATGGTGTTCGGGGTCGGGCTGAGGAACGACGAGGCGAACGCCCACGAGCTTGGGTCGATCGAGATGTCGTTGGCGATCACCTCGGTGCCGAAGCGGACGAGGTCGGTCTCGTCGATCTCGACGATGCAGCATTCGAGTAGTACCTAGCGCTCGCGACGGTCGACGCGCGCGAGGTAGGCGGCGACCTCGTCGAACCGCTCCGCCTTGCCGGACGTGAAGATCACGTTGCTCGACGGGTTGACCACCACGCGCGCGTCGGTGCCGAGCAGCGCCTTCACCTCGGCCTCGAGCGTCTGCGCGGCGACGTTCTTCAGATCGAACGTGCGTGACTGTGCGCGGTCCGGATCGGAGCGCTCGACGATCCAGACACCGGCGCTTTCCGTGACCGTGCAGTCGTGGGTCGTGCAAAGCGTCGCCAACGCGGATTGCAGCGTGACTTCGGGCATCGCGCCGGCCGCCGGCTCCGAGAAGTCGCCTTGCAGCACCAGGTTCACGCGGCCCATCGTGCCAACCATCTCGAACGCCTGCGCCAGCGTCGCACCGCGCAATTCGAGCGCGTAGCTCTTGCCGTCGGCGAAGACCTTCGGAACCGGCGGCTTCACCGCGAACGCGGGTGCAGGCGTCTCGCTGGCCGTGCCGCGCGGCGCGCTCACGCTCGAGGCGCGAGGGGTGTGCTCGGGTCGCGGAGTCGGGATGCGTGCCGGGATGCGTTCGGCCGGCGCGAAACAAGATGCGGCGATCAGCGCGCCGGTGGCGGCCATGAGCCGAACGTGTGTCAGGTAGCTCATTCCACCGCCGTCGGTGCCGATCCGGCGCCGACTTGAGGACTTCCCTTAAGAGCCTATCCCGGTAGGAGCCCCGCGACGGTAGGATGGGCGCCAGCACCGTCCGCAGGGAGGGGGGTGGCGTGGGACTCTTGGTGCGAAGCGACGGCTGGCTGATACCGGACGCGGTGTGGGAGCAGATGAAGTCGTTGCTCCCACCGGGCAAACCGCATCCGCTTGGATGTCATCGACCGCGGGTGGACGACCGCGCGGCGATGACGGCGATCTTTTTTGTTCTACGGACCGGGTG
>SIAN01000049.1 GCA_009691715.1 Planctomycetota bacterium | reverse complement strand
AGCACCGCCAGCGGGATGCCGAAGCGCAGGTAGTCGCCGTACTTGTAGTTGCCCGGCCCCATCACCATCAGGTTGACCTGGTGGCCGATCGGACAGGTGAAGGCGTTGCTGCCGCCGAAGGCGATGGCGAGTACGTACGGCGTCGGGTCGGTGCCGCCCATCAGCTTCGAGGCCCAGATCGCGATCGGCGTCAACAGCACCACCAGCGCGTAGGGCGCGATGAACTGGTGCAGCAAGGTCGTCAGCAGCGCGAAGCCGCTGACCACGGCGAGCGGACCGTAGCCGCTCAGCAGCTTCACCATCCCCTCGGCGCACAGCCGCGCGAGGTCGGTCTTCTCGGTGGCGACGCCGAGCGCGAGCGCGCCGACGACGAAGACCAGGATCGACCAGTCGATCGAGCGGTAGGCCCGACGCGCCGAAAGGCAGCCGGTCGCCACCATCGCGATCGCGCCGCCGAGCGAGACCAGCGGCAGCGGCAGCAGCGTCTTCGCGTACTTCAGCAGGTTTTCGGGCAGCACGATGTCGAGCGACGAACTCAAGATGAAGCAGCCGATCACCGCGGCCAGAACCCAGAGCGCGCGGCGTGCATGCTGGCGCAGCACGAGGTTTTCATCGTTGCCGGTCAGCATGAAGAAGTCGGTCGACTGGCGCAGTTTCTCGACGCACGCGTCCTTGCCGCAGACCAGCAGCAGGTCGCCCGGCTCGAGCTTCAGTTCCGAGGCGCGCTCGCGGATGTGGTGACCTTGGCGCAGGATCGCGACCACGTTGCAGTCGTAGTCACGCTGCATGTGGAGGTCGACGATCTTGTTGCCGACGATGTGCGCGCGCGGTGAGACCGCGAGCTCGATGAAGTTCATCGAAGCCGGGTCGAAGCGCTGGTTGCCGACCATCTTGAGCGCGAGCTGCGCCTGGAGGTCGGTCAACTGCTGCACGTCACCCTGCAGCAGGACCACGTCGCCCTTCTGCAACGTGCCGCCGACGAAGGGCGGCCAGTGCATCCGCTCGTCACGCACGAAGAACACCAACTTGGGGCCGCTGGTGCCCGGGAACGCCTCGGCGTAGGGCTTGCCTATCAGCGGCGACGTCGGGCCGATGACCAGCTCGGTCACGTACTCGCGCGGCGCGACGCTGTTGAGCGCGGCCGAGACCGAGCTGCGGCTCTTCAGCAGCTTCGGCGCGAACAGCACCAAGTAGGCGATGCCGACCACGTTGATGGCCAGCGCGATCGGCGTCATCGTGAACAGGCCGAGCGGCGCCGCGCCCGCTTTTTCTGCGGCGCCTGAGACGAACAGGTTGATCGAGGTGCCGACCAGGGTCAGCATCCCGCCGAGCAGCGCGCAGAAGGCGACCGGCATCAGCAGTCGGCTCGGCGCCACCTTCAGCTCGCGCGCGAGCTGGATCGTGATCGGCAGCAGGACCAGCACCACCGCGGTGTCGCTGACGAAGCCGGAGATCACCGCGCCGATCGAGCAGAGCAGGAACAGGCCGCGATTCGGCGAGCCCTTGCTGAAGCGCAGTGTGGCGCGCGCCACGAACTCGAGCGCGCCGGTTCGCGTCAGTCCTTCCGCGATGACGTAGAGGCCGGCCAGCGTGACGATGGTCGAGTCGCTGAAGCCCGAGATCGCCGACTTCAGGTCGACGATGCCCGGCGCGACCAGCAGGAACATGATCCCGATGCCAATGACGTCGATCGTTGCCGTGCCGCGGACCAACAGCGTCAACGCCAGGATCGTGGCGGCTGCGACGTAGAGCTGCCGCCAGTGGTCTTGGCCGAAGCTGAGGATCGAGTCGAGCATCGGTCAGGCCTTGAAAGTGCGGGGGGGGGCCGGGATGGTAGCCCGGGGCTGCCCCGCTATTTTCGGCCGAACCCCGACTTCAACCGAAGATGCCGGGATGCCACGCCAACAGCACGGACAACGCAGGAAGATCGTCGCCGTCGGTGTGGCACTCACGCTCGCCGTGGTCGCAGCGTCGTACTCGCAAGTCCTCGTCGATTGGGAGCGCAGCAGCGTCGACCTGCGCTTCAAGCATGCGCCGCGACCGGCGGCACCGTTCCATGAGGACCTGGTCTTCGTCGACATCGACGATGACGCCCTCCGCGTCGGCGGACGATGGCCGTGGCCACGCGAGCGGCTCGCACTCGCCCTCGGCGAGATTGCGGCGGCAGGGGCGAAGACGCTGGTGCTCGATCTCCTGCTGGTCGAGCCCGAAGGATCGCGCAACGGCACGTGCGGGCCGGGCGATCTGGCCCTGGCGTCCGTGCTGGCGCGCACCGGCAGCGTGGTTGCGATCGAGCTCGGCGACGAGGATGCGCGCGCGCATGGCGGCGGTGCGGCGCTGGACCACACGCTCGAGTGGCGGCTGCGCACCCTCGCGAGCGAGCGTGGCACGCTGCCGGCGCTCGACGACGCGATCGCGGCGCTGCAACCTTCCGACCGCAGCACCCGACTGTCGATGCGCGACCGCGAGCAGATCGGCGCGCTGCACGCCCAGGAGCGCGCGTGGCGGACGCTGGCGTCGGGACTGCTCACGAATGTCGCGCGAACTGACGACGATTCCGAGCCGCCATTCTGCAAAGCCCCGGTCGACGAGTTCGCGGCGGTGGCGCGCGGCGCCGGATTCGTCAACTTCACCCCCGATCACGACGGCGGCCTGCGGGTGATCTCCGCGACGCGCGCAGCGCGCGGCGGCAAGGCGCTGCAGCTCGGCCTGGCCGCGGCGCGCGCGCATCTCGGCTTGCCGCTCGATGCTGTCCGCCTCGAGCGTGACGCGTTCAGCCTCGGCGAGACCCGCCTGCCCCTGCACGATGGCGAGCTCTGGCTGGTGTGGCCGACGCCGTGCTCGTCTGGCACGGCTCCGGCGTGGCTGCGTTGTGCGCCACGGTTGCCAATCGGCGGGCTGCTCGACGTCGCCGAGACGGAGATCGATCTGACGCGCCAGGCGCAACGTCAGCGCGAGCTCGCGGCGCTGCTGGCGCAGGAGCTCGGGATCGGCGGCGAAGGCGAGGCACTGCTTGCCGCCGTCAGCGAGGAGGCGCGCTTCCGCCTCGACGATGCGGCGGCGGCGGCGAAGGAGGCACCGCTGACGACGGAAGAGGAGGCGGCGCTCGAGCCGTTCCGCGATCTGCTCGCCTACGACCACGTGCAGGCGACGGCGCGTGCCGAGCTCGATGCCGCGCGATCGACGCTGGCGGCGGCGCTGCGCGGCAAGCTGGTCTTCGTCGGTTGGACCGCGACCGGCGCGGCCAGCGACTTCGTGCCGACGCCACTGTCCTCGCGGACGCCTGGCGTCGTCGCGCACGCGGTCACGGCGGACATGGTGCTGTCGCGCCGAGCCCTGCACTTCGCGCCCCACTGGCTCACGCCGGTCGCGACCGTGGCGATCGGGCTGCTGGCGACGCTCGCCAGCTTGTGGCCGCTGTGGCTCGCGACGCTCGCCAGCATCAGCCTGCTCGCCGGTTGGAGCGCGCTCGCCGGTTGGCTGTTTGGCAATCAGGCGCTGGTGGCGCCGCTGGTCGCGCCGATCGGCGCCGGCGCGCTGGCGTGGGTCGGCGCGATCGCCCTGCAGGCGGCCTTCGCGCGCCGCAACCAGCAGCGCATCACGCGCCAGTTCAAGGCGCGCGTCGCGCCGGAGCTGGTGGACTTTTTGGTCGACAACCCCGACGCGCTGTCGATGGCCGGCGAGCCGCGCGATGTGACCTGCTTCTTCGTCGACCTCGCCGGCTTCACCAGCCTGGCGGAGAAGCTCGGCGCCAAGGAGACGGTCACGCTGCTCAATCGCTGCATGCGGGCGATGACCGAGGCGCTGACGCTGCACGGCGCCTACGTGAACAAGTACCTCGGCGACGGCTTGATGGCGTTCTGGTCGGCGTTCCGGCCCGATCCCGATCAGGCGACCCGCTCCTGCCACGCCGCGCTGGCGGCACAGGCGGCGCTGGCCAAGGTGATCGATCGGAAGCAGGTCGCCGCGCGCATGGGATTGGCAAGCGGTCGCGTGATCGTCGGCGACTGCGGCGCGCCACCGTTGCTGCACGACTACACCGCGATCGGCGACGCGATCAACCTGTCGGCCCGCCTCGAATCGGCCAACAAGCAGTTCGGCACCAAGATCCTGCTCGATGGCGCGACCCGCCGCACCGTGAACGACCCGTCGCTGCGCTTCCGCGCCTGCGGCCGCGTCGTGGTCATCGGCCAGACGACGCCCATCGACCTGTTCGAGCTCGTGTCGCCCGACGCGACCGGCGCAGCCGGCGACCTGACCGACGAACTCATCGATGCGACCGCGCGCGCCGTCGATGCCTTCGGCAACGCCCGCCGCGACGAGGCCAAGGCGCTCTTCCACGAACTCGAGGCGCGTTTCGGCAAGAGCAAGCTCGCCGCCGTCTACCTCGACGCCCTCGCCGACCCCGAACCGCTCGATGGCGTGCTGCACCTCAAGTCGAAGTGACCCCATCGCGGCGGAGGCGGCGCCGCCCGGCCGTCACCAGCCTTCGTCGGTGTCGGGCACGTCGCCGCGCAGCAGCTCGACATCCGCTTGGTCACGCAGCGACTTGCTGCGTCGGCGGGCAGGATCTCCCGCAGCACGCAGCTTCATCGCGATCAGGTCTTCTCGCCCGACGAGGCGGATCTTCACGCCGCGCACCTCGCACTCGGCGGCACGCGCGATCGCCTGGTCGAACGAGGGGTCGATGGCGAACTGCACCGGCTCGCCCGAAGCGTGGCGGAAATTGAGCGAGTGCGCGAAGCTCCCGGAGGGTCTGAATCCGCCGTTCCGAAGCGCCTCCACCAGAGCCGGGCGATCGGTCGCCGATGGCACCGCGAGGTCGATGTCGAGCGTCGCGCGCGGGATGCCCGAATGGATGCCGACGGCGATCCCGCCGATGAGCGCGTAGGGGGTGCCGCGCCGCGCCAGCAGCGTCCCGATCTCGATCAGCACCGCCAATTGATCCGTGTCGGGACTCATCGTCCGCGCCCCTGACCACGCGGCCTGCAGCGCCAAATCTCGACCACGGGCGCGCGCCAGCTGCGCGAAGAACTCGTTCGTGCGTGTCGTCGCCTCGTCCACGGCGTCGGATGGTAGCCGCACCCCTCCGCTATCGTCCCGCCGCATGAAGCCGGCTCGCCTCACGCAAGGCATCGAAGGCTCGATTCGTGGCGGCCATCCGTGGGTCTTCGCCGACGCACTGCAGTTGCCGCCGGGTGCCATCGATGGCGAGGTGGTCGACCTGTTCGACCGCGGCGGCGATTTTGTCGCGCGCGGCACGATCGAGCCGCGTTCGCCGTTGGCGTTCCGCGCCTGGACGCTCGACCGCGACGAACCGGTCGACGCGGCATTGGTCGAACGGCGCCTCGCTGCGGCCATCGCGCTGCGCCGCGAACTGCTGCACCCCGACGTGACCGGGTTCCGCGCCTGCCACGGTGAGAACGATCATCTGCCGGGTCTGCAGTGCGATCTCTACGGCGACGTCGCGTCGTTGCGGACCGACGGCGCGCTCGGCGTCGCATGGGAGGAGCGGTTCGTCGGCGCGGTGAAGAAGCTCCTCGCACCGCGCGCGATCGTGGTCCGCAATCCGCAGCAACAGGACGGCGAAGCGCGTGTCGTGCACGGCCGAATCGCGCAAGGCGAGGCTGGCGAGATCGAGATCGTCGAGCACGGGCGGCACTTCCTGGTGGATGTGTTGCACGGCCAGAAGACCGGCTTCTTCCTCGACCAACGTGAGAACCGCGACCGAGTCGCCGAGCTCGCGCGTGGCAAGCGCGTGCTCAACCTCTTCGGCTACACCGGCGGCTTCTCGGTCGCCGCGGTGCAAGGCGGCGCGACGCGCGTGACCACCGTCGACCTCGCACTGCCTGCCATCGAGACCGCGCGCCGCAACTTCGTGTTGAACGGCCTCGATCCCGCCGCGCACGAGTTCCAGGCGACCGACGCCTTCGACGTCCTCGCCGAACTCGCTGCGGCGCCACCGCGCTTCGACCTGATCGTGCTCGACCCGCCGAGCTTCGCCCACAGCCGGAAGACGCTGCCGCGCGGGCAGAAGGCCTACGAAAAACTGAACGAGATGGCCTTGAAGGCGCTGCCAAGCGGCGGCTGGCTCGCCACCGCGAGCTGCTCGTCGCACGTGCGCGAGCATGATTTCCTCGCCTTCCTCGCCACCGCCGCGGCACGCACAAATCGCCGCGTCACGCTCAGCTCGATCGCCGGCGCCGCCCCCGACCATCCCGCCCGCCTCGGCTTCCCGGAAGGGCGCTACCTCAAGTTCGTGCTGCTGCGGGTGGAGTGAGGAGGCGGCGTGTCGCGCTCCGCAGCTCGTCGCTCACTGCTCGACGATCATGAACGCCTGCGCCGGAACGCTGACCTTCGTCGTACGGTCACCGGCGGTCGCGTCGACTCGAACGGCGGTGCGAAAGTATCCTCGCTCCAGCAGGCTCGTATCGAGCGTGAACTCCAACTCGACTTCGCGATCGCTTCGCCGCGTCAGGACGACGGCAAATGCGCCGCCCCCTGAATCGCGGAGCTCGAGCGGCCCAAGCTGAAGTGGTAGCGCAAGACCCGACGAGATCACTCGTTTGATCCGAAGCACCTCGCCGCGTTGCCGAATGACCCCGAAATTCACGAGTTCGTCGGAATCGAGTCGCACCGCGACCACCTCTCCGCGAACCGGCACGACCATTCGACGCGAGCAACAAACACGCCCGTAGGGGCATCATCCGCAAGCTTGACGGAGTACGAAGCGAGCGTCGGCGGCTTGCCGAGGCTCGGCTCCTCTACGACCGTGAACGAAGCGGCCGTGGCGCACGCACTCATCACGGTCGTCGCCGTCGCCTCGGCAGACTCCAAGACGACCGCGCGCTGCACCAGTTGACCGGGGAGCACCCGACCGAGATCGATCAGAGCCGGTGCCAGGACCACGCTGCGAATCGCGTTGCCGCTGACGCTCGTGGCGATCGGACGCTCGACTCCCTCGAGGAAAACCGAGACTCGGCGACGAAAGGGCCCTTCGATTGATCCGGTCTTGAACTGGCAGTTGATCGAGGTCGAACCGCCGGGCGACAGATCACGCTCTTCAGCGCTCCATTCGATGCAAGAACATCCAACTGCGACACGTTCGATCGCGATCGCCTTCGCGCCGGAATCCTTGATCTGAAATGCGCTGTCGACGATGTCGTAGGCACTTCTTTCGTCGGTCTACTTCATCCAGAAATAGGGTTCTCCTGACGTTTTCGCGGCAAGTCTGAGCTGATCCGAAGTGATCGAAGCGCCTTGCCTTCCCGGGGATTGCATCGGATTCAGCACTCGACGGCTTCCAGATCCAGACAGAAGACCATCGAGGGAGGAACCGATCCCTGGGACAGGTCACACCGCTCGGGCGAGCCCGTCCTCCCGCGTCGATCGGCCAATCGGGTCCGCGTCGGCGGGCGCCGATTGCCGCGAAGACGTCAGGAGAACCGTCTTTCGCAGCAACTTGCTGCTTCGGTGCGCTGGCCTGCCCGACGGCTGCTGCCGCTAGAAGTTCCCTGCATCGACTCGAGGCGTTTCTGGAGACTGCATGCGCTTCGCGCGTACATCGTGCCTCATCGCTTGCGCCGTCAGCGCGCTTGCGACCACCGTGACACCGAGGACTCTGCAGTCGGCCGCGAAGAAGCAAGCCGCCGCCTACGTCGCCGACGCCGTGCCGTGGGAGCACGAAAGCTCCGACCTGAAGCCCGACCCACGCTTCCATTTCGGCAGCTTCAAGAACGGACTGCGCTACGCCTGGTGCGACAACCGTCAGCCGGCGAAGCAGTTGATGCTGCGCCTGCATGTCGACGTCGGCAGCCTGGCGGAGCGCGGCGAAGAAGTCGGGCTGGCCCATTTCCTCGAACACATGGCATTCAACGGCTCGAAGAGCTTCAAGCCGGGCACGCTGATCCCGACCTTCCAGACTCAGGGCATCCGCTTCGGCTCCGACGTCAACGCGCACACCGGCTTCGACGAGACGGTCTACGAGCTCGACCTGCCTGACGCCGATTCGGCGCGGCTCGAGAAGTCGCTCCTCTGGTTTCGCGACGTGATCGACGGCCTCAAACTCGACGCGAAGGAGATCGAGGCGGAGAAGGGCGTCGTCGACGCCGAGGAGGAGTCGCGCGACGGCCAAGGGATGGACAGCCTGCGCCGGCGGCTGACCGAACTGCTCGACGGCTCGCGCTTCCCGCGGCGCCTGCCGATCGGCGAAAAGTCGGTGCGCGCCAAGTTCGATCCGAAGCTGGTGAAGGGGTTTTGGGACCGTTGGTACCGGCCCGAGCGCTGCACTTTTGTGCTGGTCGGCGACCTGAACGGCCTCGATCCGACGCCGCTCCTGGAGAAGGCGTTCGCCGAGGCCAAGGGGCGCGGCAAGGCGGAGGAACTGCCGGACGCCGGCCTCGAGGCGCTCACGTTTGCCCATACGCGCTTCAGCGAGCGCAACGGCGGCGGGCTGACCTTCTATGTCGGCGCGGGCCACGCGATGGACGACGTCGCCGACACCACCGCCACGCGCGCGGCGCTGCTCGAGCAGACGCTCGCCTGCAGCGTGCTCGAAGAGCGGCTGAACACCATGGTGCCGCGACCGTTCATCCTGGCCGACGTCGCGTGCGGTGGCGCGTTCCATCTGGGCGACGAGGTGCTGGTCGACGACACGCTGGAAGGGATCTCGGTGCGCCTCCAGTCCGACCTCGACCACTGGAAGGAGGCGCTCTGCTGCGCCGAACGCGAAGTGCGTCGGATGCTCGAACGGGAGATCACCGACGTGGAGTGGCAGGCGGCGCAGGCGCGCTTCGTCGAGGCGTGGACTCCCACCGAGCCGGACCAGCAAAAGAGCACGTCGCAGCTGATCGCGGAACTGCTCGACGCGACCGTCCATCGCGAGGTCCCGATGGAGCGCAGCGCCGCGCGCGAGCTCTGGAAGAAGCTCGCGACGGGCGCCGATCGGCAGCGCGGGCAGGCGTCGTTCCGCGCCGAGTGGACGCGCGGGAAGCTGCTGCTGGTGAGCATCGGCGCGCTTGACCTCGGCGACTCGGCGAAAGAGCTGTTCGACGACGCGTGGAAGGAGTCGACCGCGACGCGGCTCGACGTGAAGCCGATGGTGCGCAACGACCTTTCGGCGCTGGCGCCGAAGAAGGAGCCGAAGAAGCCGGCGACGGTGCCGACAGCTGGACAGCCGGCGGCGACGGATGCCGCGGCCACTGCGGCGGCTGCGGCGGCAACGTTTCCGTATGCGCTGAAGGATCCGGAGCCGCAGTTCGTTCCGCTCGAAAGCACGCCGTTCCTTGCGTTGCAGGCGCAGCGACTGGTCCTGAACAACGGCGTCAAGGCGTTCGTGAAGCAGCAGGACGGCGCCAGTGGGCGCTTCCGCGTCGAGGCGCGCGTCGGCAATGGCCTGCTCGGCATCGATGCGGCGCAGTGCGATGTCGCCAAGCTCGCAGCGTTGGTGGCGCCGGAGGCCGCGCTCGCGAAGCAGAAGCGCGCTGAGCTCGACGCGGCGCTCGCAGCGGCAGGTGGTGGCATCGGCTTCGAGGTGCGCGGCGACGCCTGCGTGGTCAGCGGGCGCTCGACTGGAAGCGGTGGCGAGTCAGGGCTGCGGCGCGTGCTCGAGGCGCTGGTCGGCTTCCTCTCCGATCGCGCCGATCCCGGACCGGCCTTCGACGAGCTGAAGAAGAACCTCGGCGCCCACATCGTCGACACCGACCGACCGACCTTCGGCAGCGCACGGCTCGCGTTCGATCGTGCCGTCGCCGATGGCGACCGCCGCCGCCTGCCGCTCGAAGCCGCGACCGCCAGCAAGGTCACGAAGGACGAAGTCGCGAAATTCCTGGCCGAGCAGTTGGCCGGTCCGGTCGAGGTGGTGATCGTCGGCGAGCTGCCGGTCGAACGGATGGCGCGCCAGTTCGTCGCGACGCTCGGGCAACTGGCGCCGCGCGCTGCGGCGCTCGCCACCGTCGACTCCCGCCGCGACGCGCCTCCGTTCAAGAGCGGACTGCTCGATTCACGCGGCGCGATCGACATCGACGGGAAGGTGGTGATCCTTCACATCGCCTATCCGGGAACCGATGCGCGCGACTCGCTGGCGGAACGGCGAGTCGAGCTGGCAGGCGATGTCGTCGGGGAGCGCATGCGCGCGGAGATCCGGGAGAAGCTCGGCACAACCTACTCGCCGCGCGGCGACGCGTGGGGCGATCCGACGTTTCGCGGACGCGGCGAGTTCACGATCGATCTGCAAGTCGACCCGTCGAAGCTCGCCGTCACCAAGGAGGCCTGTTTCGCTGCGCTGGAGAAGTTGGCGAAGGCCGGCACCGACAAGGCGGAGTTCGATCGCCTGCGCGCAGCGCGCGCCGGAAGCCTCGGCGCGACTGCCCGCCATCCCGACTTCTGGCTGGAAGGACTGCAACGTGCTTGGCGTACGCCCGCGCTCCTCGATCAGCTCGCCGACCTCGCGCACTGGTACGACGGGGTCGCGCTGGCCGAGGTGAACGCGCTCCTGAAGCAGTCGCTGACGCGCAGCAAGGCCTCGGTGCTCGAGATCGCCTCACGCTGAGCGGCGCGCCGTACCGGCTCAGCCGCGCGGCAGGCGGAACAGGCTGCGCGCGTTGTCCGTCGTCCGGGCGGCGAACTCGGCGAACGGCTCGCCGCGGGCGACCGCGACCGCTTCGGCGGTGTGGAGCAGGAACGCCGGCTCGTTCGGTCGGCCGCGCTTGGGGACGGGCGCCAGGAACGGTGCGTCGGTCTCGACGACGATGCGTTCGGCGGGCACGACGCGGGCGGCGGCACGCAGGTCGTCGCGCTTCGGATAGGTCACGATCCCGCTGAACGAGACGTAGAAGCCGAAGCGAAGCCACGGCTCGAGGTCGCCGGGGCCGCCGTCGAAGCAGTGCATCACCGCACGCAGGCCGCGGGCGGCGAACGGCGCGATCACCTCGGCCATCGGCGCGAACGCCTGGCGCACGTGGAGGATCAGCGGGAGATCGCGCGCGATCGCCAGTTCAGCGTGCTGACAAAGCGAGGCGATCTGCGCGGACAGCGGTGCGCGATCGCGGTAGCTGTCGAGCCCGCTCTCGCCGATCGCGACGACGCCTGGCTGCGCGGCGAGCTCGGCGATGGCGGCATGGTCGGCCGCCCCCACGCTGGCGGTGTCGTTCGGGTGGATCCCGACGGCCGCGAACAGTCCGCGCGCCGCATCGGCCATCGCGACGACCGTGCGCGAACTCGCCACGTCGATCGCCGGCACCACCGCCTGCGTGACGCCCGTGGCACGCGCACGCTCCCATGTGGCAGCAGCGGCCGTCGACTCGCCCTGCGCAAGGTAGAGGTGGCAATGGGTGTCGACGAGGTGCGGAAGCGGCATGGCGGCGCATCATGCCGGTCTCGCGCGAACACGATGGTTGCCGGTTTCGTCGCCATTTCGCGCACCTCCCCGCGTCCGGTGCCACTCGCCCGCGTCGGCTCAAGTTCGCGGCGCGGTCGGGTCGAAAGGAGCGTTGCGGTCCGCGCAAGCGGCCGTGGGGAAAAAGAACTTTCGGGCCGGACCTGGTGGGCGACGCAACGCGTCGACCTGCTGGGCCGGCCCGAGGTTTTTCGTGAAACGGCTGGCTCGAATACAGTGCCGCGCATCCCTATGCGCTTCGCCACGCTCGCCACTGACGTCGCCGTCGCTTCCGCTGCCGCGGACCTTCTCGCTGACACGGTCCGCCTCGCCAACACGGTGAAGAGCCGTCCCGCAGTCGCGGTCATCCTCCCGGCAGGCAAGACCCCGCTGCCGCTCTTCGCCGAGATCCTGCGACGCACACGTCGCGGCGCGCTCGACTTGCGGCGGGTGCGCTTCTTCCAGCTCGACGAATACGTCGGCACCGGCCCCGGCGACGCGCGCAGCTTCGCCGCGCTGCTGCGCCGTGAGCTGCTCGACCCGCTCGGCCGCGCCGCAGACCACGACGCGCTGCTCGACGGCGCTGCCGCCGATCCGTCAGCGGAGATCGCGCGCCACGCCTGCGAACTGGCCGCGATCGGCGGCGCCGACCTCGCCTTCCTCGGCATCGGTCGCAACGGCCACGTCGCCTTCAACGAGCCGGGGACGCTCCGTGGCGATGGCGCGCGACTCGTCTTGCTTGCGGCCGAGACGCGCGCGGGAGCCGCCGCCGAGTTCGCGCCCGCTCAGCCGCCGACCGCTGGGATCACGCTCGGCCTCGCCGAACTCGCGGCCGCTCGGCGCATCGGGCTGCTGGCGATCGGCGCCGGCAAGCAGGCGATCGTCGCCTCGCTGCTGGCGACACCGCCCGGCAGCGATCGACCCGCGTCGCTGCTGCTCGACCATCCCGACTTCACGCTGTTCGCCGACAAGGCCGCGGGTGCCGCGGGCGAATCGCGCGGCAACGCGACCCGCGGCTGATCGGGTGGGCGCAACCGCAGCGCGCCGTCTGCCGCGGACCGTCGTCGCGCTCGGGCTGGTTTCCCTGCTGAACGACGCTTCGGCCGAGATGATCGTGCCGCTGCTGCCGGCCTTCGTGCTGGCGCTCGGCGGCTCGCTGCAGACGCTCGGCCTGATCGAGGGCGTCGCCGACACGACCGCCGGCCTCTTCCGGCTGGTGTCGGGCGCGTTGGCGGACCGCGCCCGCCGCAAGAAGCCGCTGATCGTCGCCGGCTACGTGCTGTCGTCGGGAGTCCGACCGCTCGCCGCGCTGGCGCTCGCGCCGTGGCACGTGCTGGTGGTGCGCTTCGTCGACCGCGTCGGCAAGGGGATGCGCGGCAGCCCGCGCGACGCGCTGTTAGCCGAGGTCACGCCGGCGCACGAGCGCGGACGAGCGTTCGGTCTGCATCGTGCGATGGACCACGCCGGCAACGTGATCGGGCCGCTCGCCGCATTCCTGCTCTTGGCGCGCATCGGCGGAACCCCCGACATCGCGCAGATGCGGACGCTCTTCGCGTGGGCCGCCATCCCGGCTGCGCTGGCGCTGCTGACCGTCGCCTTCGTGGTGAAGGAACCGCCGCGCACGACGCCGCACGCCGCGCCGCGCGGACCGCTGTCGATCCGCCCGCCCGCGGTGCCGGCGCTGCGCCGATTCCTCTTCGCCAACGCCCTGTTCGGGCTCGGCGGCTCGTCCGACGCGTTCCTGCTGGCGCGCGCCATGCAACTCGGCGTGCCACTCATGCATCTGCCGCTCTTCCCCGCGGTGCTGTCGATCGTGCGCGTGGTGCTGACGACGCCGCTTGGGGCGCTGTCGGATCGGGTGTCGCGCCGGACGATGATCGCCGCCGGCTGGATCCTCTACGTGCTGGTCTACGTCGGCTTCGCGCTCGCCAACGAACCGTGGCACGCCTGGGCCTTGATCGCGATCTACGGCGTCCATTACTCGCTGGTTGAAGGCGCCGAGCGCGCCTTCGTCACGGACCTCGCACCTGCCGCCGAGCGCGGCCGCGCATTCGGCTCCTACCACTTCGTCACGGCGATGGTGGCGTTGCCGGCCTCGGCCGTCTTCGGCTGGGTCATGCACGTGCACGGCTCGCCGGCCGCGTTCTTCCTCGGCGCCACGCTCGCAGCGGGCGGCGTGCTCGCGCTGCTGGCAGGAGTCCGGAGCGCACCACCGGGGCACGAGCCTGCCCACAGGCACTCCTGACCGGACGGCGGTGTCCCAACGCTTCGCCGCTTCACACGTTCTGGTCGCCGCCGCCCAGACGATCTCGATCAAAGTCGCCTTCGCCAAGCATCGAGGCCGATGACGATCACTCGCTCGAGCCAAGCCTTGAACTCCGCGTCTTGCTGGGTCGGGTCACGGTCGACAGCGACGACGAATGGCTGGTCGCAGCAGCGCTCGGTGCGCACAGGTTCGCGATCGAGATCCTCTTCGCTTGCGCCTGGCTCCAGATCCCTGACCCAATGGAACAGGAACGCCGTCGCCACCACCAAACCGGCACCATCGGGACCAGCGTGGTGCCAGGAAACCACGAAGTTCGTCGGAAACTGCGTTTGGATTCGAAGTCGAATCCAGGAACGCGGGGCCGCGAGATTGGCGAAGTAGTCGAGTTTTCGCGCCACATCGACGATCTGCCTGGTGAAGTAGTGCGTCGAATCCGCAGCGCTGCGATACACGGCGACTCGCACCGCGATCGATTGCGCTGCGGTCGCTCGCTCGAGGACGCCGCGAACCGACTCGAGTACGGTCTGCGCAACCCCCGCAAGACGCACCGTCACCAAAGCCATCCGATCGCGCCGGTCCACGTCACGACTCACGAGTCGCTCGACCGCCGCGCCAACGATCGATTCGAGAGTCGCATCCCCCGACATCACATCGGCGCCGTCGCTGAGCGCGCGCAACAGGGCCCGCCGCTGGATCGTCACGAAGAGGTCGATCAGCGGACGGAGGTCTCCTCGATCGGCCACCCGGAGCGCGTCGATGTAGGGCGCTCGATCGTCCCGCGTGACGACCATCGGGAACCCATGCGCGCGAAGGAAGACCAGCGTGGCCAGCGCACCTGCGATGCGGCCGTTTCCGTCTTGGAACGGGTGGATCTCGGTGAAGCGGTGGTGCAACCATGCCGCTTCGACCACTGGCGCGACGTCAGCGTGGGCCGCGTGCCAAGCCACCAGTTGATCCATCTCCGACTCGACGTGCACCGGCGGGCAGTACTCGTGAAGCACGTCGGCACGCCCAGGACTCCCTGGGTTGTTAGGCCACCGCTTCCACGCACCGCGCAGCAGCGGCACTTCTCTAGGCACGCCAAACTGGTCGACAGCGTCGCAAGTCTCCTGATGCCGAGTCATCACCTAGTGCAACTCGAGTACGTAGGCTTTGGACAAACTTCGGCGGCCCGCTACGAACGTGAAGAGGCCATCGGCAGCCTCCTTGTGATCCTCGAGGATCGCGATCAACTCCTCGGCTGGCAGGTCGCTCTTGCCATGCGGAATCAGCGCGGCGTGCAAGCCTTGTTCGACGAGCGTCTGCGTGACACCACGATCGAGCGTGAAGATTCGCTCGATGATTCCGGTCTCGATGCACCAAGAACGGACCATGCGATCAATGAACCGTTGCCGAGCGCCGCTCTTTTCCATCGTGGCGCGCTGCTCGGTCCAAGCGCGTTCGATCTCGCGAAGCTCGCCACTCTCGATCGCCGCGATGTCGCTCGGGAGATCCACGATCGGATGCCACCGATGAACGTCTGCCGAAGCAGGCGATCCAGGCGAATCGCCAGATCGAGGAGGATCGGATCCATCACGGTCTTCGCCTTCGGATCCAACGGCGTCATCGGAGTTGCGTCATCGGAGTTGCGTCATCGGAGTTGCATCAGATGCCGACGTCGGGGCGAGAGCTACCGATCCTGATGGCGAGTCCCCAAGTCGGCGGGTAGGCGCGATGGCACCATCGGCCGAGTCGCAGGGTGCATCGACTGCACGGCGAATCTCCTCCCAACTCGCCGCTCAACGATCCAGCTTGACGTACTTCATCCGGTGCGGCTGGTCGGCGTCGCGGCCGAGCGATTCGCGGCGGTGCTCCTGCCAGGCCTGGAAGTTGCCCTCGAACCAGATCACATTGCCGTCGCCCTCGAAGGCGAGGATGTGAGTCGCGAGGCGGTCGAGGAACCAGCGGTCGTGGCTCACCACGATGACGCAGCCGGCGAAGGAGAGGATCCCCTCTTCGAGCGCGCGCAGCGTGTCGACATCGAGGTCGTTGCTCGGCTCGTCGAGGATGATGAGGTTGGCGCCGCCCTTCAGCTGCTTGGCGAGCTGCACGCGATTGCGCTCGCCGCCCGACAGGTTGCCGACGAGCTTCTGCTGGTCGGTTCCCTTGAAGCCGAACTTGCCGAGGTAGGCCCGCGCGTTCATCTCGCGCTTGGCGCCGAGCTTGATGATGTCGTTGCCCTGGCTCACTTCCTCGTAGACGGTCTTGTTCGGCGCGAGCGTCTCACGCGTCTGGTCGAGGTAGTTCATGACCACGGTCGGGCCGATCGTGAGCGTGCCGGAGTCGGGCTTCTCCAGGCCCATGATCATCTTCATCAACGTGGTCTTGCCCGCGCCGTTGGGGCCGACGACGCCGACGACGCCGCCTGGCGGCAGCGCAAAGGTGAGATCCTTGATCAGCACGCGGTCGCCATAGCCCTTCTTCAGGTTCTTGGTCTCGACCACCACGTTGCCGAGACGCGGCCCGGCCGGGATCTCGAGTTCGAGCGGCTCCAGCGGCCCTTCGGTGCTGTTCGCCTGCTCGAGCAGCTTCTCGTAGGCGGCGACGCGCGCCTTGGGCTTCGCGACGCGCGCCTTCGGCGACATGCGGATCCACTCGAGCTCACGCGCGAGCGTCTTCTGCACCGACGCGTCGGCCTTCTCTTCGATGATGAGGCGCTTCTTCTTCTGCTCCAGCCACGACGAGTAGTTGCCCTGCCACGGGATGCCGCGGCCGCGATCGAGTTCGAGGATCCAGCTCGCGACATTGTCGAGGAAGTAGCGGTCGTGGGTGACGGCGACGACGGTGCCGGGGAACTCCTTCAGGTGGCGTTCGAGCCAGGCGACCGAGCTGGCGTCCAAGTGGTTGGTCGGCTCGTCGAGCAGCAGGAGATCCGGCTGCTGCATCAGCACCTTGCAGAGCGTGACGCGGCGCTTCTCCCCGCCCGAGAGATGGCTGCAGCGCGCGTCGAACGGCGGCAGCTCGAGCGCCTCGGCGGCAAGCTCAAGTTCGCGTTCCAGCTCCCATGCCTTGCTCGAATCGATCTTCTCCTGCAGGTCGTTCAGCTCGTCGAGGAGCTTCTGCATGTCGTCGGCATCGAGCTCGGTCGCGAGCAGCGCGGAGATCTCCTCGTGCCGCGTGAGGAGCGCGCGCTTCTTGGCGACGGCAGTCTCGAGCTCGTCGCGGACGGTGCGGGTGGGGTCGAGCTGCGGTTCCTGAGGGACGTAACCGATGACGATCCCCGGCTGGTGGAACAGCGTCCCTTCGAACTCCTTGTCGACTCCCGCCATGATCTTGAGCAGCGTCGATTTGCCCTGTCCGTTGTGGCCGAGAACGCCGATCTTCGCGCCGTAGTAGAAGGACAGCGTGATGTCCTTCATGACGACCTTCTTGTTGAAGGCCTTCTGGACGCGCTCGAGCGTCATGATGAAATGGGCCACGGCGAACAGCTCCTGCAGGCGGCACCCGGCACGGGCGGGAAAAACGGCGCGGCATCATACGGGGACGGAGTGACGGTGATGGCCAAACGGCGACGACGAGCTGCGGTGAAACGCCTGCCGGTGAAACGAAAGGCGGTGAAACGAAAGGCCGCCGCGAAGAAGCGCCCGGCGCAACCGAAGAAGGCCGTTCCAAGCAAGCGCACGGCCTCGAAGCGGAAAGTCCGCGTGAAGAAGCCCCTTGCGGGGCGGAAGGTGCCGCGGAAGCAGGCGCCGCGGAAAAAGACCGCGCGAAAGCCGGTCGCCCGCGCCAAGCCGACACCGCGCGCCCGCGCCAAGCCGACACCGCGCGCCCGCGCCAAGCCGGTGTCCCCGCCGAGCCCGCCGATCCGCGTCGATGTCGCCGAACAGGAGGCTCTGCGCGCCAAGTTCGAGCTCGGCCCTCACGAATGGACTCGGGCACTCGACGCGCGGGAGAAGGCGCAGACCATTCCGTGGGGCTACGGCCGCGACCGCGTGACCGCGATGGCGGTCGACCCGGAGCGCCTGTTCGTCTACTGGGAAGTGACCGACGAGGCGATCGAGCGGGCGCGAGCGACGCTCGTCGGTGGCGAAGCCGGCACGCTGGTGCTGCGCGTGCACGACGTGACCGGCCTGCTCTTCGACGGCGACAACGCCCACCACTCGTTCGACCTCGAGATCGGCCGCGCGGAACGCCAGCGCTTCCATTGGGTTGGCCGGCCGACCTCGACCGTGATCGTCGAGCTCGGGCTGCGTGGCGGCGACGGACGGCTGGCCGCGATCGGCCGCTCGCATCGCGTCGACTTCCCGCGTCGCGATCCGGCGCCGGCCGGACCGATCGAATGGCTCACGGTGCGCGAAGCTCCGACGAACGCTGGCGGCGAACGTTTGCAGGTCACTGCGGCGCCACCGCCTCCTCGATCACCTGGTGCCGTGGCGGCAAGCGCGTCATCGACCGAGTCGCTGCAGGAATTCGAGACCGACACTCGCCACTTTGACGAGTGGTTCGCCGAGTCGTTCCGCGAGTTCGCGTTCACGTTCGATGGTCAGCAATTCGAGTGGCTCGGGCCGACTCGCGACGAACTCTTCGGCGAAGGCGCCGGCGAGCGAGGGTCAGCTCCGGTCGCGTCGCCGCAGATCGATCGCCGCGGCGGTCAGGTCAGGGTCGAACGCCGCGGCGATCGCTGGCGCGTCGTTCAGGAGCCCTGGTCGATCGAGATCCGGCAGGTGGCGGCGCGCGGGGCGCTGCGCCTGCTCGCACGCTGGGAACTGCACCGGGCGTGGGTGGTGGCAGCCGGGCGCTGGCGAGTCGTCGCTGGATCGGTGGCGCCCTCGCTTGCCGCCGTTACCGTCGCCACCAGCGAGGAGTGCATGGCCGGCGCGAGCGAGCTACGCCTCGAGGGACGCGCCGCGGGTGAGATCGGCGGCGCCAGCGAGCACTCCGCCACTCCGCGCTGAGCCAAAACGTAAGCGGGACGAGCGCACGAACGCGCCCGCCCCGCCGATCGAACTCATCGCAGCACGAACTCGTCGCAGATCAGTCTCGCAGACTCAGAACGTCCACCCGATCCCGACGTAGTAGGTCGTGTCGCGGCGGCCCTTGCCAGTGGCCGGCGTCGAGTCCCAATAGAACTCGACCCACTCCTGGGCGAAGAAGCTGGCGGTGAACTTCTGCCGGAAGCCGCCCTTCGTCCGCACTAGGTAGTCGCGCGGCTCGCTGAAGACCTTCAGAACCTCGGTGTCGTTGAACATCGAGTTCGCGTCGCTCCACTTGTGCTCGAAGTGGAATCCGGCGCGCACGGCGAGGTCATCGACCGACGGTGTCGCGTTCGAGTAGCTCTCCGAGAACCAGGCGGCGCCCGCTTCGGCCGACAGATTGGTCGAGGCGTCCTCCATGAACTGCCAGCCGAGGCCGCCGCCAGCGACGAACCGCAGGTCGATCGCGGAGATGGCGTTCTTCTCGGCGCTGCTTTTGGCGTACCAGTACGCCTTGTCCGCCATGAAGTAGTCGTACTTCAGCCCGAGGCCGAACCGGCGCTCCGACGTCGTCGAAACCCCTGTCGAGGCGTCCTTCTGACGCGCCGCGCGGTACCAACCGTCGAACGTGAGGCGGTCGATATTGCCACGATTCACTGCGTTCATGTCGAGCGCGACGCTGTTGGTCGAGTTGTTGCCGCGCGTCCAGGTCGCCGAGCCGAGGACCGAGCCGGTCCACTTGCGCTCCGGGTCGGTCGGCTTGTTCACTTCGGCGGTCGCCAGCGCGACGGTCTGCTCGCCGACGCCATCGCCCGCGACCGTGACGTTGCCGCCGCTCGCCATCGCGGCCTTGCCGAAGAACGACGCGCCGGTCGGCAGCGTGACGTGGATCGGAGCGTCAGTCGACAGCGACTCGACCTGCGCGGCATCAATCGAGATGTCGCCCGCGGCGTCGGTCTTGAGCGTCACCTTGCCGCCGAGCACGCTGACGACGGTGCCGGTGAGCGTGTCGCCGTTCTTCAGCTTTACGGTGTCGCCGAACGCGGGGGTCGCGGCGAGCGCGACGAACGCGAGTGCTGCAGCGGAGACGGAAAGGACCGTGAATTGCATGTGCAGATGCTCCTGCTTCCTGATTTCGATTCCCCGATTCGCTGACCGGGAGGGGCCGGGTTTCTACTAAGAGCCTATCCCATTAGACCCGCAGCGCGCCACGCGATGATGCCGCAAGTCAGGTGCAGCATCGCGATGTAGTTGGCGTCGTTCTTCTCCCAGCGAATGAGGATGCGACGGAAGCGGTTCATCCAGTTGTGCGTGCGTTCGACCACC
>SIAN01000048.1 GCA_009691715.1 Planctomycetota bacterium | reverse complement strand
CGACGTCAGCGCCGCACGCTCGATGTGCGCGTCGTCGTATGGGTAACCGATGCAGTGCACGTAGTCGACGAAGTGGTGCGCCGCCAGTCGGCGCACGATCGTGGCGGGGATCTCACGGCGGGTGCCCTTCTCCAGTCGATCCGGCACGAACGCTTGCGCCTCGTCCTTCCTGAACCAGGCGTAGTCCTTGTTCCACGAACCCGCAGCATCCGCGTCCTGCGGCGGCTTCCGCGGCAGATCGCGCATGCTCTCGACCAGCACGAGACCATCGACCGGATAGACCGCATTGGCGCGATCGCTCGCGCCGGCGGGGTCGATCGACTGCGCGGCCAGCCGCCGTTCCTGCGGAAGCGCGTCCCACTTCGCGAGCGCGCCCGCGAGCAGTTCGACCGCGGCCTTCGGATCGAAGTTGATCTGCGCCGACCCGAGGTGCTCACCGCTCGGCGCGACGCAGTAGACGCCCTGCCCGAATGTCCGCGGTTCCCCGTTCGCAAACTGCGGATCGTCCTTCAGGTAGCCGAGTTCGTCGGTGAGACAGCGGTGGAAGGCGCCTTCCGGGCTGTCCGCGCCGCGGAGAGTCCCGTCATCGTCGGCAGCCGCCACGAATCGGGAGACGAGCTTCTGCACCTCGGGATCGAGCCAGCCCACAACGTGGCGTTCCACTCGATGCGGTCCGATGCAAGATCCGCCTCGCTCGGGTGGATGAAGTCGCGCCACTGCTTGAACGTGGAGTCGTCGAGAACCTGCCGGATCGGCGCATCCCCGCCGGGCGAGCGGCCAGGGAGCACCGCGAACGCGCCGAGAATCCCGAGGAGCAATGACAGCGAGCGCATGGAGACCATGACGTTTCCTCGCTTGGCGTTTCTTGGCCGGAACGGCAGCGGCTTCATCCTCGATCGCGCAGCGTCTCGCTCGCTGCACGGATTTGTGTCCCGCCTACGGTAGTCGAGGCTTGAGCCAGGGTGACCGCGCGCAGCGTTCGAGCCGCAGAGTCGACGTCGATTGCCCCATCCTCCCGGTTGAGCTGCGAAGCCGGCGCGCAGCGCCGCTTCGTCAGCTCCAATGCCGCGCTACCCAGCGGCGCAACGCGCCGTCGGCGTAGCGCAGTGATGGGCTGCGGGCCTCTGGCCCGTCAGTCCATCACCGGTTGAACAAGAACGCCGGGCTCGTCGCCAACGCCCACGCGACGTCCTGCATCGCCGCCATCCGCATCGCTTCGCGCAGGTCGGGAGCCGTCGCCAAGAACGCCTGATGGATCAGCGCCTCGTGCTCGGGCGCGCGCTGTTCTGCCGGCTTGGCCAGCGCCGCCAGCACCTCGTCAGGCAGCGCGGCGATTCGCACTGGCCGCGCGTCGCCTGCCAGCGAAAGCCGGAAGCGGCCGAGGTTGTGGCCGGAGCCCCAACCCTGTTCGAGCGTGATCACCAGCAGCGTGCCGCCCGGTCCGCCGGCGTCTTCCGCGAACTCCCACACTGCTTGATGGCGCTGCGAGATGTGGGGATAGATCGCCCAGCCGGTCTTGCCGTTGCCGTCGGCGATCGCGCCCGGATCGAACTGCATCTGGCTGAAGTCGGCGCTCGCGTTCTGCAGCGCGATGGTCCGGCCGCCGGCGCCGCCTCGCAGTGGCACGGCGACCAGCTTCAGCTCGCTCAGCACGAAGTTGCCGCTGTCGGAACGGCCGCTGCCGCCCGACGGGAGCGCCGCATCGGGGATCGCCTCGAGACGCAGCGCCGTGATCTTCGCGAGGTCGGTCCACGCGAGCAGCGTGGTGGTGTCGGTGTCAGGGCGTGTTCCGCCGACCAGCAGCGAGCCGTCGGGCTGCTTGGTGAACGTCGCGCCGCCGTCTGATCGCGCCTCGACGTGGTCGATCACCTGCCAGCTCACCCGCGGGATCGCCGCCTCCCACGCCATGCGCCGCGTCTGGTAGTTGGCCAAGGTCGTCGGCGGCAGCGCCGCGACGTTCGCCGCATGGTTTGGCTCGAAGCCGGGCGCAAGCGCGGTGAACTCGGGATCGGTCGCCGGACGCGCGAGGAACCGCAGATAGAGCTCGTCGACGAGCTTCCGCGGGTTGCGCTCGAACGCGACGATCCGCGACAGTTCGCTCGCCGGATCGTCGATCGCTTCCGCCAAGGTCGGACCGTTCACCAGGTGCAGCGCCTGGCCGAGCGACAGCCCGCTGCCGCGTTCGCACTCGCAGGCGCTCTCACGCGGCGGGCGACCGAACAGCGCGAGGAAGCCGTCGGCTGGGGTCACGCTCGGATCGAGGAATTCGGCGGCGCGTGAGTCGGGTCGCGCACCGTGGACTTGCGCGCGGCGCCCGGTCGCGATCTGGATGGCGTCGAAGAGCGTCTCGGCCGGCAGCCGGCGCGCCGTCGCGTGGGCGTAGTGCAGCGTGTCGTCGGCGTTCCACTCGTCAGTGGCAAGCGAGCGTTGGTAGGTCGCCGATCGGCAGATCCGTCGCATCAGTGCGCGCACGTCGAAGCCTGACTCGAGGAACGACGCGGTCAGCCGGTCGAGCAGCTCGGGGTTGGTCGGTGGGTTGCTGGCGCGCAGGTCGTCGATCGGCTCGATCAGGCCGACGCCGAGGAAGTAGCTCCAGATGCGGTTGGCGTAGCTCTTCGCGAAGTAGGGGTTCTCGCGCGCCGTGATCCAGCTCACCAACTGTTCGCGGCGCGAGACACTGCCGCCGCCGGGAACGTCGGCAGTTTCAACGCGCGCGAAGTCGTAAGGAAAGGTTGGTTCCATCGCGACGTTCTTGTTCGGGTGCATCACGTCGCCGGCGCCCGCGTCCTTCACCATCTCCTCAAACGCCTGATCGACGTCGTCGGGCCGATTGTCGAAGGAGCGCGGCATCATCGGCGAGCCCGCGACGTTCTCGCGCGCGACCTGCGCGAAGAACGCGGCGAGCTGCCAGTGCTGATCTTGCGTCCAGCGCTCGAACGGGTGGTCGTGGCACTTGTTGCAGCTGAAGCGCACGCCGAGGAAGAGCTGCGTCGTGTTCTCCATCGCCACGTCGGGCTGGCGCAGGATCTTCCAGTACGCGGCCGGTGGATTGGCGTAGGTCGAGCCGCTCGCGCCCAGGACTTCGGCGGCGAATTCGTCGTACGGCCGGTTGCTCGCCACCTGTTCGCGGATCCAATCGCGCAGCCGCGTGGCGCCCTCGTCGCCGAGGAACTTCGAGTTGACCTGCAGCAGGTCGGCCCACTTGTTGGTCCAGTGCTCGACGAACTCGACGCTGCCGATCAGCCGGTCGATCAGCTCGTCACGCTTCTGGCGCGAATCGCGCCGATCGAGCAGGAAGGCGCGCGTCTCGCGGATGGTGGGCGGGGCGCCGGTCAGGTCGAGGTGGAGGCGGCGGACGAACTCGGCGTCGCTGCACGGACCGCTCGGCGCGGTCTTCAGCGCGGCGAGCTTCGCGTCGACGAGAGCGTCGATCCACTCGTCGTTGGATTGAAGGCCATCGGGCCGAGCGTCTTCGCGAGTCACGCTGGCCCGCGCATCGAAGCCGGAGCGATCGCCCATCACGATCATGCGCGTGGCGGCGAAACGGCCAGCGTAGCGCGCGAGGATCGCGACGTCGCCGCGCCGCAACGCGGTCACGGTCGCAGTCGCGTCGGCAGTGGCAACCTCGATGTCGTTGCTCTCCAGCGCTGCCTCGCTGGTCACGTCGCGCACGCGTCCATCGGTATAGGTGGCGTGCACGGCGAACTGCTGGCGCATTCCGGACAGCGGCACGATCGGGTCCTTCGGCCACAACTCGATCGAGGCGACGCGCGGTGCCGATTCGTCCAGCGGCGCGCCGGCCGCGACCCATGCCACCAGCAGCTGGTATTCGCGCGAGCCCGGCACGAGCCGCTGGCCGCCTTCGTGCGGCACGCTCGCGGTTGGCTTCAGCAGGAACAGGCTCTGCTCCGGCACGGCGCGATTGAAGCGCCGTCCGGCGAGCTCGTCGGTGAGCGCCTCGTGGTCGGTGTTCGGGTCGTACCCGCGCAAGCTCAGCTTGAAGCCGTTCTTGCCCTTGGCCGAGCCGTGGCACGTCCCGGCATTGCAGCCGAGTCGCGACATCATCGGAGTCACGTCGTTGGTGAAACTCGGCGAGGCCGGCATTGCGACGCCGCGAACCGTGACCGGGATCGTCGCGACGTTGGCGCCGACGCGCACGGTCAGGGTCGTGTCGCCGTCACGTTGCGGCAGCAACCGCGCGCGCGCGTCGACGTGGACGACGTCGCCGTCGAGCGTCGCCGTGAAATCCCGCGTGCAGTCGATCCATTGGCCGTCGTCGAGCCGCCCACGCACCACCAGCTGCGCGGTCTCGTAACGGCCATCGAGCAGGGCGTGCGCCGGATGCACCTCGAGTGCGACGACGCGATCGAGCGGAAGCGCGGCCGCGGTCGCTTCGTCGGGTGCAACACCCGCGTCCGCAACCGCAAACATCGAAAGCGTCGCCGCCAGCAGAGTGGCGAGGTGGTGCGCGTTCATGGCGTGCCCTCGTGAACCGGCGGCTCGATTGGTGCGGCGGCGAAACGACCGGTGAGCGCTCCGCTCGCGGCGTCAATCACATAGACGTGCCCGTCAAATCCGGCGGCAGCGACCCGCGAGCCATCGCCGCGAAACGTCGCCGCGTAGATCGCGCCGGCGATCGGCAGCGACCACTTCGGCGCCTCGTCGGCGACGGCGTAGAGGCGCACCTCGCCCTTGCCGTGCTGGCTGGCGCCGGCGACGAAGCGTGCTCCGTCGGGGCTGTATTCGCAGGAGAAGATGCGGCCGGCGAGCGGGGCGTAGCTCTTCACGTGGTTGTAGTCGTCGCCGATCTCGCGCTTCTGCGTGCGGAACATCTTGTAAGTCTTCGGTTGCCCGTCGGCGCCGCCGATCAGCAGCACGTCCTCGCCCGGTTGGCGATCGACCGCCTGCAGGCCGCCTTTCAGCGCACCCGGCGTGATGCTGGTGATGTTGTCGACGAACTGCTGCGTCGCCATCTCGAACAGCTTGAGCGCGCGATCGCGCCCGACCGAGACGAGGTGCGCGCCGTCCTTCGAGAACGCCGTGTCGAGCGCCAGGTCCTCGCTCGCCGCATTGAAGAAGACCAGTTCGCCACTGGTCGTGTCGAGCGCGCGCACCGACACGTCGCCGCCGCAAAACGCGACGCGCGAACCGTCCGGCGACCAGGCACCGCCATAGAGCGTGTCGCCGCCGAGCAGCAGCGAGCGCTCGAGCGCGCGCTTCGCCACGTCCCACAGCTGCACCTCGCCGAATCGACCTGGCGAGCCGCCGACGACCAGCAGGCGCGTCCCATCGGGCGAAAAGGCCAGCGACTGGATCCGCTCGCTCATGCCGATCAGCCGCGCTGCGAGCGTCGCGCCCGTCCCGGCTGGATCGATCTGCCATAGCAGCACTTCGTGGTAGCCCGACACGGCGAGCAGGTCGCCGCTCGGCGCGAAGTCGAGCGACGTGACGACCGGCAGTTGCGCGTAGAGCGGCGGATGATCGGCGCTGAACTGCGCTGCGGCGGCGGCTGGAGTGTCGTCGACGGCGCCCTGCACGATCCACTCGCGCAGCAGCGCGATCTCCGTTTCGGGCAACGCCTCGCCCTTCTTTGGCATCTTCGGTGGCTTGTCGCCGCGCGGCAGCAATGCGGCGAGCAGCGCGCTCTCCTCCGGCTTGCCGGCGACGACGAGCGGCTCGCCGTCCTTGCCACCCGCTGAAAGCGTCGCGTGGCTTACCAGCACGACCTTGCCGCCGGCCTTCGCCGGTTGGTGGCAGCCGGCGCAGCGCGCGGTGAGCAGCGGCTGAACCTGGCGGTGGTAGCTGATCGGCTGGGCATCGTCGGTTGCGAGCCACGCCGCCGCGATCAACAGCAGCCCGCTCATGCGAACAGCTCTGTGACCGGCGCGGCCTGCACCAGCTCGCGCGGCTGGTTCAGGTGGTTGTAGGCCAGCGTCGCGGGATCGATGCCGAAGGCGTGGTAGATGGTCGCGAGCAGTTGCGTCGGATGCATCGCGTCGCGGATCGGCGCCGAACCGGTCTTGTCCGATTCGCCGTGGACGTGGCCGCGGCGGATGCCGGCGCCAGCCGCCACCGCCGTGAAGCAGTAGGGCCAGTGGTCGCGGCCGCTGTCGTTGTTGGCGTTGCCGGAGGTGGAGACGCCGCGCTTCGGGCTGCGGCCGAACTCGGCGACGCAGACCACCAGAGTGGTTTCGAGCAAGCCGCGCTGATCGAGGTCGGCGATCAGCGTGGAAAGCCCCGAATCGAGCATCGGCGCGGCCAACGGGAGGCGCTGCGGCAGGTCGACGTGCATGTCCCAGCTGTGGAAGTCGGAGTTGGCGACCTTCGGCCAGTTGACCTGCACGACGCGGCTGCCGGCCTCAACGAAACGGCGGGCGAGGAGGCAGCTCTGTCCGAACTGGTGGCGGCCGTACTGGTCGCGCGTCGCGTCGCTCTCCTCCTTCAGGTCGAAGGCGCGGCGCGCGCGGCCCGACAGGATCAAGCTCATCGCCTCGGCGGTGTACTCGTCGAGGTCGAACTTCTCGACCGCCTTGTCGATCTCCGGCATCGCCGAGTCGATCTGTGTCCGCAGTTGCGCGCGCCGTTCGAGTCGCGGCACCGACAGCTCGGGGCGGATCGCGAGGTCGTCGACGCGGATGCGATCGAGCTTCATCACGTCGAAGTCGTCGCCGGGCGGATAGAGGAAGTAGGGGTCGAAGGCGCGGCCGAGGTAGCCGGCGGTGCCGGCCTTGCCGATGACGCCGCTCTCCTGCAGCGGCCGCGGCAGCATCACGAACGGCAGCATCGGCACGCTCACCGGCTTCAGGCGCGTGAGGTGGCTGCCGAAGTTCGGGAAGTCCTTCGGCGTCGGCGGCTCGAGCTGTCCCGACGGGCTCACCTTGTCGGCGGTGTAGCCGGTCAGCATCTGGTAGATCGCGGCGGTGTGGTTGAACAGCCCGTTCGGCGAGTAACTCATCGAGCGGATGAGCGTCAGCTTGTCGACCACCTGCGCGAGTCGCGGCAGGTTCTCGGTGAGGTCGATGCCGGGGACGTTCGACGCGATCCGCTTGTAGACGCTCTGCACGTCGGCCGGGCAGCCCTCCTTCGGATCCCACAGATCCAAGTGGCTCGGCCCGCCCTGCAGGTAGACGAGGATGATCGACTGCGCGCGGCCGAAGCCGGGCGAGCCGGCGAGCGCGGCAGATCCCTCCGTCCCGTCGCGAAGCCGGGTCGCCGCATTCGCCTTCAGCGCCAGCAGGTCGGCGAGTCCAAGCCCCAGCAGCGAGCTGCCGCCGATGCGCAGCACCTCGCGCCGGCTGATTCCGCGTGGACGCATCGACTTTCCTCCGCGTCGTGCGAGTCGGGCGACCGTCGAGGACGGTGCGCCGAAGCGGCGGGGGAAGTTAGCCCGCGAGGGGCGGGCTGTCGCGGGAGGAACCCTGCGCGGCGGGGCCTGGCGCTCGAGCGAGCCGGCCAAGAGTAGCGCTCAACCGGAAAACAGCGCCCCGAACGTCGCCGCCGACAAGACGCGGGAGATGGCGCGGTCGAGCGTCGCTTCATCGCTGGCCGCGATGAGGGCGACCTGGTCGTTCGCCAACGCGCCGAAGCGCTGCGATGCAAGCTGCGAAACCACCTGTCGCCGCGTCGTCAGCGCGCCGCTGGTCAGTCCTTCCTTCTGCCCTTCCTTCTGTCCCTCCTGTCGGCCCTCCTGTCGGCCGGCGAGGCGCTCCTCTTCTGCCCAGCTCATCACTTTCCGTTCCATGGACTCGACTCCTGTCGGTTCGACGATTGTCACAAGCTCGCGCAATTCCGATCGCTCCCGCAGCTGGAAAAGATAGCGCAGCACGAGGGCAACGCTCGGCTCCCCGGATGGCGTGCGTTGCGCCTCGATGTAGAGGCGCGCGAGCAGCCGCAGCTGCCGGCCGAATTCCGCGTCGTCGCGCGCCGTCTGCAGTGCCAGCAGTGCGAGCCGCGCGACCGCCGACATGCCACGCCGCGCGATGGCTTCGGGCGGCTGCGCGGTGAGGTCGTCGACGACCGCGCTGAACGTCACGAGATGGGGAGCGAAGGCGTCGCGCTCAGCGGCGGTGAGCGCGAACAGCTCCTCGAAGCTCCGCGGCACCGACCACTCGCGCGCACCATGGTGGACCACGATCGGCACGATCGCCGGCAACTGGCTCGCCTCAGGATGGAGTCGCCGCCACTGTTCCCAGATTCGCACCTGGTATCCGAGCAAGCGCAGCAGCATCCACGAATCGCGCCCGCTCTGGTGTTCCACCAGCACGAGTACCAACGCGCTCCCGCCACCGCGGCGCGCGACCTCGAACAGCAGGTCGGCGTGACGCTCAGCGAGTGCCGCATCGATGAACGTCGCCGGGAGCGGCGCTAGCGTCACGAGGTCGAGCTCGGCTGCGATTGCCGGCGGAAGCACTTCACGCAGCTCCGCCGCAGCGTGCTCGGGCTGGCCGAAGATGCCGCGAAAGAGCGCGTCGTGGGGATTTGGTTCCATGGCGCGGGAGACGCAGTGCGTGGAGCGAGGTGACGCGCGACGCAGCCCGTTTTCGTCGGCCTCCGTCGCAGGGAACGCCCGGCTCCGTCTTCCGGCACCGGCGCGCGCCGCTAGCTTCGTGCGCTGGAACGGGGCACTTGCGCGCAGGCGTTGCGTCAGCAGTCGCCGCAGGAGTTGCCGCAGGAGTTGCCATGACCGATCGACCCTTGCCGAGGCGCCGTGATTTCCTGCGTGTCGGCCTCGGCGGCGCGCTCGGGCTCGCGCTGGCCGACCGCTTCCGGCTCGCGCTCCTGGCGCAGGTGGCGGCGCCGGCGGTCGCAGGTGGTGCCGCGGTCGCCGCTGCGGTCGCCAAAGCGCAGTCAGTGATCCACCTGTTCCTGCCCGGCGGCATGGCGCAGCAGGAGTCGTTCGACCCGAAGCAGAATGCGCCGGCCGAGTACCGCGGTCCCTATCGCGCGATCGATACGAAGGTCTCCGGGCTGCGCTTCAGCGAGCACTTCCGCCAGCTCGCGCAAGTCGCCGATCGGCTGATGGTCGTGCGCACGATGTCGCACGGTGAGGCAGCTCACGAGCGCGGCACGCAGAACCTCTTCACCGGCTACCGCCCGAGCCCCGCGCTGCAGTACCCGAGCTTCGGCTCGGTCGTATCGCACGAGCTCGGCCCGCGCGGTGCGCTGCCGCCCTACGTCTGCATTCCGAGCCAGCCGGTGATCGATGCCGGCAGCGGTTATCTGAGTTCGGCCTACGGACCGTTCAGCCTCGGCAGCGATCCGGTCAATCCCAACTTCGAGGTGCAGGACCTCGCCCCGCCGGCGGGTCTTGATGAAGCGCGGCAGGCGCGGCGTCGCGCGCTGCTCGATGCGGTCGATCGCGATTTCAAGGCGGCTTCGCGCGCCGATGAAATCAGCGCGGCCGACGTTTTCTATCAGCGCGCGTATGCGCTGCTCTCCTCGCCCGAAGCGAAGGCGGCGTTCGACTTGAAGGCCGAGCCCGAAGCGCTGCGGAACGAATACGGACACAATGCTGCCGGGCAGAGGCTGCTGCTTGCGCGGCGGCTCGCCGAAGCGGGGGTGCGCTGGGTCACGCTCACCTACGGCGGTTGGGATCATCACGACAACATCGCGCAGGGCTTCGTCGGTCAGGCGCGCGAGCTCGACCAGGCGCTCGCTGCGCTGATCCGCGACTTGGAAGCGCGCGGGAAGTTCGACTCGACGCTGGTGTTGGTCACGACGGAGTTCGGCCGCACGCCGAAGATCAACGCCACCGCTGGCCGCGATCACTGGCCGCGCTGCTTCTCGATCCTGATGGCGGGCGGCGGCGTGAAGAAGGGCGGCTGGTACGGCACTTCGAATGCCACCTGGACCGAGCCGGAAGACGTCGCCCTGTCGATCGAGGAGTTCGCGGCGACCGTCTATCACCTCGTCGGCATCGACGCCGGCAAGGAGCTCTTGGCGCCTGGCAATCGGCCGATCGAGATCGTGAAGGGCGGGCGCGTCGTGCCGGAGTTGCTGGCTTGAGCGCGGCGCGGCTGACCGCGTCGTGGGTGGCGTCTGCAGCGTTTGCCGTGGTCGCGGCCCCGTCTTCGCCGGACGTCGACCTGCTGCTCCCGCGGGGGGGACAGCGCGGCAGCGAAGTGAGCGTCGAGTTCCACGGCGCACGCCTCGCCGATGCGGCGGACCTGCTGTTCACCTCGCCCGGCATCGAGTTGCTTGAACTGGCCGCAGCCGACGAAGTGCGCGTGACCGCGAAGTTGCGGATCGCCGCCGACTGTTGCATGGGCGAGCACCAACTGCGGCTGCGCACGCGCAGTGGCCTGTCGCGACTGCTGACCTTCTGGGTCGGGCCGTTCCCCTCGGTCGACGAGATCGAGCCCAACCAGGAGCTGGCGCAGGCGCAGTTGCTGCCGCGAAACGTGACCGTGCACGGCGTGGCCACGAACGAGGACGTCGACCTGTTCGCGCTCGATGCCGGCGCCGGCGAAACGATCAGCGTCGAAGTCGAGGCGCTGCGGCTCGGCGACGCGCTCTTCGACTCGTTCATCGCGATCCTGGATGCGCGCCGTTTCGAGCTGGCTTCGTGCGACGACAGCGCGCTGTGGAAGCAGGACCCGGTGGTGTCGGCGATCGCGCCGTCCGACGGGCGTTACTACGTGCTGATCCGCGAGTCGAGCTTCGGTGGCAACGATCGCTTCCGCTACCGCATGCACGTCGGCGACTTCCCGCGCCCGCTCTCCCTCTTTCCGGCGGCCGGGCGCGCGGGTGCGACTGCAGAGATCGAATTGCGTGGCGGCGCCGCCGGCACGCTCCACCAGGCGCTCGCGATCCCGAATCCTGCGCCGACCGACTTCGCGATCTGGCCGGAACGCGATGGCATCGCCGCGCCGTCGGGGCTGCCCTTTCGCGTGCGCCCCTTCGATGGCGTCGTCGAGATCGAGCCGAACGACGAACTCGCGACGGCAGCTGGCACGAATGGCGTCGCTGCCGCCGCCCCAATCGGCTTCGACGGCTGCATCGCGACTCCCGGCGACGTCGACTGGTTCCGTGTCGCGCTCAAGAAAGACGAGCGGATGAACGTCCGCGTCGTCGCGCGCCAGCTCCGTTCCGCGCTCGATCCGGTGCTGTCGGTCCACGCCACCGATGGCCGCCAACTCGACGCGAGCGACGACACGATCGGTCTCGACAGCTATCTCGCATTCACCGCACCGGCGGACGGCGACTATTTCTTCCGTGTTGCCGATCACCTCCGGGCGGGCAGCCCGCTGCACGTCTATCGGCTCGAAGTATTCCCGATCACGGCATCGCTGAGCCTCGACTTGCCGCGCTTCGGCCGCGACAGCCAGGCGCGTCAGGCGATCGCGATCCCGCGCGGCGGACGCGGCGCGACGGTGATCCATGCCGGTCGCAACCAGTGGAGCGGTGCGCTCGCGCTCACCGCGGATGGCCTGCCGGAGGGCGTGACCTGCACCGCGGTGCCGATGGGGCGCTCGGTCGACACGACGCTGCTCTTCTTCGCGGCGGCGACCGATGCGCCGCTCGCGGCGCGACTGGCCGAGATCGCAGGTGAGTCGACCGAGCCGGCAGTGAAAGGGCGACTGCGGCAGCGCTTCGACCTCGTCGTCGCCCAGCCCAACGACACGTCGTACTACGAGAGCTACTGCGATCGGCTGCCGTTGGCGGTGGTGGAGGAAGCGCCGTTCACGATCGAGGTCGCGCCAATCAAGGTGCCGCTGGTTCATTTTGGGCAGATGCCGCTCAAAGTCACGCTCCAGCGGCGCGAGGGCTTTGACCGGCCGGTCACGCTGCGACTGCTCGGCGCGCACAACGGCATCGGCGCGCAGCCGACGATCGACGTGCCGGCTGGCCAGTCGAGCGCGATCTACATGCTGAACGCCAACGGCGACGCCGAGGCGCGCCGCCACACGGTCGCGCTGGTCGGCGAGGCGGACGCGGGGCGCGGCCTCGTGCTGTTGGCGTCGGCGCCGATCGAGTTCGACGTGGCGCCGCCCTATCTCGGATTGAAGCTCGACTTGGCGGCGGCGGAACAGGGAGCCGCCGTGCAGATCGTCGCCCACGTGACGCCGACCACGCCGTTCGTCGGCAAGGCGAAGGTCTCGCTGCGCGGCCTGCCGGCGCAGGCGACCTGCGTCGATCTCGAATGCGAATCGGCGGAAGCGACTCTGGTGTTCGACGTGACGACGACGAAGGAGACGCCGGTCGGCAAGCACACGACGCTGTTCTGCCAAGTCATCATCGAGCAGGAGGGCGAGCCGATCGTCCACTTCCTCGGCGGCGGTGGCACGCTGCGCGTCGATCCGCCCGCGCCGCCGAAGGTCGAGGCGCCAGCGGTGGTCGCGGCAGCGCCAGCAGTTGCGCCGATCGAGGCTCTACCGGTCGCGGCTCCACCTGCGCCGCCGAAGAAACCGCTGTCGCGGCTCGAGCAACTGCGGGAGGACGCGCGCAAGAAGGCCGAAGCGGCGAACCAGCCAGTCGGAGGCCAGCAATGACCTGCAAAGCGAGCCGCGCGGCGAGGCTCGTTTCGGCAACGCTCACGCTCGCTCTCGTGTTCGTGCGGGCGCCGGGAGCGGCCGTCGCCATCGGCGCGGACGATGCCGCCGCGCGCTTCGCGGCGAAGGAGCTTGCCGAGCTCGCCGTCCATCCGCCGACACTGACGCTCGCGGGCGCGGAGGATGCGCAGCGCTTCCTGGTGCAAGCGACGTTCACGGATGGCACGACCGCCGACGTGACGACTCTGGTCGACGTGCGCACGGGCGATCCGAGCCTCCTCGTGGTCGAAGGCACGCGCGTCATTCCGCGCTCCGACGGAGCGACGACGCTGGCGCTCGCCTGGCGCGGTCGCTCGGTCGAGCTCCCGGTCACGGTGGCGGCCGCTGCGGCCACGCGGCCGGTCAGCTTCCGGCGCGATGTGATGCCGGTGATCACCAAGGCGGGCTGCAACAGCGGCGCGTGCCATGGATCGGCGTCGGGGCAGGACGGCTTCCGCATGTCGCTGTTCGGTTTCGATCCCGATGGCGACCACTTCCGCATCACCGGCCAACTGGCGTCGCGGCGCATCAACCTCGCGCTGCCCGCTGAAAGCCTGCTGCGGGAGAAGGCGATCGGCGCGGTCCCGCACACCGGCGGTCAGCGTTTCGCACCCGGAAGTGCGCTCGATCAGACGTTGCTCGCGTGGCTTGAAGCGACCGCGCCCGTCGATCCGCCTGACATCCCGCGGCCGGTCGATCTGGCGATCTACCCGCCGCGCAGCGTGCTCGAAGGCGCGGGCTCGACGCAGCAGTTGCTGGTGGTCGCGCGCTATTCCGACGGCAGCGATCGCGATGTGACCGACCTGTGCGCGTTCTTCAGCAGCGCCGATTCGACCGCCAAGCCCGACAGCGCCGGCCGCGTCACGGCAGGACAGCGCGGCGAGGCGTTCGTGCTCGCGCGGTTCGCGACGTTCACGGTCGGCACGCCGGTGATCGTGCTGCCGGTGGGGCTCGACTACCAGCGGACAGCGCTGCCGGAGACGAGCTTTGTCGACCCGTTGGTCCACGCGAAGCTCGATCGGCTGCGAATCCTGCCGTCGCCGGGGTGCGACGACGCCACGTTCCTGCGCCGCGCGTGGCTCGACGTCGTCGGGCTCGCGCCGCCGGCGGATGAGGCGCGCCGGTTCCTCGCCGATCCGTCGGCTGGCAAGCGCGACGCCTTGATTGACCAGCTGCTGGCGCGCAAGGAGTTCTCCGAGCTCTGGGTGATGAAGTTCGCCGAGCTGCTGCAGATGCGGACCGACGACAACAACCGCGTCAGCTACAAGGCGACGCTGCTCTACTTCCACTGGCTCGAAGACCAGATCGCGCGCAACGTCCCGTTCGACCAGATGGTGCGCGAGCTGTTGTCGGCCAGCGGCGGCACGTTCAAGTCACCGGCGGCCAACTACTACCAGGTCGAGCGCGACACTCTCAAGGTGTCGGAGAACGTCGCGCAGGTCTTCCTCGGCATGCGCATCCAGTGCGCGCAGTGCCACAACCATCCGTTCGATCGCTGGACGATGGACGACTACTACGGCTTCGCCGCGTTCTTCTCCCAGGTCGGCCGCAAGCAGGGCGAGGATCCGCGTGAGACGATCATCTTCGACTCGCGCGGCGGCGAAGTGACGCATCCGGTGGGTGGGCGGGTGATGGCGCCGAAGTTTCTCGGCGGCGCCACGCCCGACGTCGCCGGCAAGGATCGTCGGCGCGTCATGGCCGAATGGCTGACGGCGGCCGACAATCCGTGGTTCGCGCGCAACTTGGTGAATCTCGTGTGGGTGCACTTCTTCGGCGTCGGCATCGTCGATCCGGTCGACGACGTGCGCGTGAGCAATCCGCCGTCGAACCCCGATCTCTTGGACGAGCTGGCGCGCCGCTTCATCGCCAGCAACTACGACTTCAAGGCGCTCGTCCGCGCGATCGGCACGTCGCAGGCGTACCAGCGCAGCACGACCGAGAACCCGACCAACGCGCTCGACGAGCGCAACTTCTCCCGCGCGTTGCCGCGGCGGGTGCGCGCCGAAGTGCTGCTCGATGTGATCAGCAGCGTGACCGAGACCCCCAACAAGTTCCCCGGACTGCCGCTCGGCGCGCGCGCGGTGCAGATCGCCGACGGCAACGTCAGCAACTACTTCCTCGCCACCTTCGGCCGCGCGTCGCGCGCGACGGTCTGCAGCTGCGAGGTGAAGATGGAGCCGAACCTGTCGCAGGCGCTCCACCTGCTGAACGGCGACGCGACCTCGCGGCGGATCGCAGACGGGCAGGTGGTCGCGAAGCTGCTCGCACAGGGGTTGTCCGCCGCGCAGGTCGTCGAGGAGCTCTGGCTGCGTTGCCTCGCGCGGGCGCCTACGGCCGCCGAGCTCGAGCGAGTGCTGACGCAGTTGCCGACGGCGCTCGATGCCGCGGTGCTTCAAACGGCGCTCGAGGACGTTTTCTGGGCGCTGCTGAACGCCAAGGAGTTTGCGTTCAATCACTGATCCGCCGTTCTGGTCCTGGAACAGAACGGCGGACAGATTGGCGCGGTGCAGGGAAGGGCAGCGGATGATGCGGAGTGGGTTCACGCCGATTGGCGAGGTTGCGGGCGATCGACGGTCGCGTGGAGGGATGCGTCGACGGCTCGTCGGCTTCACGCGCTTCTTGTGCTGCTGCTTGGCATGGACCGGTGCAGTTCGCGCGCAGGAAAAGGTCACCTACGACGATCAACTCCAGCGCCTGCTGGTGCAGCACTGCGGCAAGTGCCATGGCGCCGAGCGGCAGCGCGCCGGACTCGACCTGTCGACCTACGCCGGCGTGCTGAAGGGTTCGAGCGGCGGCGCGGTCGTCGAGGCGGGCGACCCGGACTCGAGCGTCCTCTACCTCGCGATCACGCATCAGCGCGAGCCGACGATGCCACCCGGCAGCGGCAAGCTGGCCGACAAAGTGGTCGAGTCGATCCGCGCCTGGATCTCGGGCGGCCTGCTCGAAAACTCGGGCAGCCAAGCCAAGGCGAAGAAGAAGAGCAGTCTCGCGCCGATCGCCGCCGGCGCGGTCGGCCGGCCGGCGGAACCACTCCCGATTGCCGAGCACCTCTCGATCGAACCGGTCGTGCTCACGCCGCGGCCCGGAGCGCTCGGCGCGCTCGCCGCGAATCCGTGGGCGCCGCTGCTCGCGCTCGGCGGGCAGAAGCAGGTGGTGCTCTACGACGCGAAGACCTTCGAGCCGCGCGGTGTGCTGCCCTTCCCCGACGGCTCGCCGCGGTCGCTCGCCTTCAGCAGTGACGGGCGACTGCTGATCGCGGGCGGCGGCCACGACGGTGCCTCCGGTCACGCCGTGGTCTGGAACGTCGCCGATGGCGCAGTCGTGGCCGAGGCCGGCGATGAGCCCGATGTGCTGCTCGGCGCCGACCTGTCGGCCGATCGCGCGCGCATCGCGTTCGGCGGCCCGCAGCGCGTGGTGAAGATCGTCGACGCTGCGACCGGCGCGCCGCTCCACGTCCTGAAGAAGCACACCGAGTGGGTCACGGCGGTCCGGTTCAGCCCGGATGGCGTGCTGCTGGCCAGCGGCGACCGCAACGGCGGGCTGGCCGTCTTCGAGAGCGAGACCGGCCGCGAGATGCACTCGCTGCTCGGCCACACCGCGGCGATCACCGCGCTCGCGTGGCGCGACGACTCGAACGTGCTGGTCTCCGCCAGCGAGGACGGCACCGTCAAGCTGTGGGAAATGTTCGAGGGCAAGGCGCTGCGCAGCATCGCCGCTCACGGCGGCGGCGTGCTCGCGGTCGCGATGGCGCATGACGGGCAAATCGCCAGCGGCGGACGCGATCGCGCGGCCAAGGCGTGGAACGCGGACGGCCAGTTGCTGAAGAGCTTCGAGCTCCCGGCCGCCGTCCTCGGCGTGGCGTTCGACGACGAAGGGACGCGGCTGTTCGCAGGCGACGCGCGCGGCGAGGTGGGAGTTTGGCAGCTCGTGGACGGCGTTCGGATGGCGACGCTCGCGCTCAACCCGCCGCCGATCGCCGAGCGAATCGCTCTGGCGGAGGCGGCGGTCGCGCAGGCGACCGAGCGCCAAGCAGCGACCGAGCGAGCCGCGGCCGAGGCGGTCGCCGCGATTGAAGCGCCGCGGCAGGCGATCGTGGCCGCGCGCGAAGCCGAGTCGGCCGCCTTGGCCGCTGCGGCGCCGACGGCGATTGCGCTCGACGCGGCGCAGCACGCCTCGCAGGAGTCGGCGACCGCGCTTGTCGCCGTCGACCTCGCACTGGCCGAAGCGCGTGCGGCGCAACAATCACGCGCCGAGGCGATGCAGACAGCGGGAGCCACCGAAGCCGCGGCGCGCGGCGCGCTCGAGCCGACGCGCCAGGCGATGGAGCAGCAAGCGTTGCTTGCAACTCGGCTCGATGAGAGCGCGGCACTGGCCGCGGCGCAGTCGGCTGCCGCCGGCGACGACGCGACTTGGCGCGAGGCCGCGGCCCGCGCGACGGAGGCGGCGACGCTCGCGCGGACGGCAGCGAAGGCGGCCGGCGAGCGCCACACCGCCGCGGAATCGGCGCTCGCGTCGGCCGGGGCCGAAGTCGCTCGCCTGGCTGCGGCGAGCGCGGCGGGTGGCGACGCCTTGGCGGCCGCCGAGGCTCTGCAGGTAGCGGCCGCCACGAGCGTGACGACGCGAGCAGCGGAATGGAGCGCGGCGCAAGCGGCGGCGGCCAGCCCGCAGACGGTGCTGCTGGAGGCGCGCGCACGGCTGATCGCGACGATCGAGGCTGCCGCACCGCTCGAGGTCGCGATTGCGGCGCGCCAGGCCGAGACCGCCGCAACGCGCGCCGCGGCGACGTCTGCGGCCCGCCGACTGGAGCGGTGGCTCGCCGCAGACCTGGACCGAGCGCTCGACGTCCTGGCACGCGAGCGGCAGTTGGTGGTGGAGCGGCGCGAGGTCGCTGCAGCCTCGGTGGCCGAGTCGGATCTCGCGGTCGAAAAGGCCGCCAGCGAAGTCGCGGCGATCGACGACCGACAGGCGCATGTCCCGGAGCGGGTCGCGGCGCGCCGCGGCGAATCCGAGGCCGCCAAGGCGCTCGAAGAGGAGCGACGCGCCGCCGTCTGGGACGCGGTCGCCGTCGAGGAGGGCAAGGCTCGCGTGAGGCGCGACCTCGCACGGCAGGCCGACGCCCTTTCGGCGGAGAGCGCCGCGCAGCTGCCCGAGGCGCCGCTCGCCCAGGCGGCGGCCAAGCTCCGCGAGGTTCTGGCGGCCCTCGATGCCGACCTGTCTGCCGCTCACGTCATGGTCGAGGCGGCACAACTGACGGTGGTCGATCAGATGGCAGGGAACGCCGCACTTTTCCAGCGGCACGACGTCGAAGCGCGAGACGAGGCGGAGTTGCCGGCGAAGGTCGAGGCGTTGCGTGCGCAACGGCTGGCCGCGGAAGCGCGGCGAGACTCAGCGCATGCGGCGCTGGCGGCCGTGGAACTCGAACTCGCGGCGATCGAGGCTCGGAGCGTGGCACTCACGGCCGACCGTGATCGCCACTGGGCTGCTGCCCACACCTGACGGGCTGGAGCCCACTCCAGATCAGGCTGCCGCCCAATTCCTGACCATCTCCGCCCCGCACGTCACACCGCGCGCCCTAGCGCGCGGCACCTCACAGCAGGATCGCGGCGAACACCAGAGCCGCGATGGCGACGGCGGTCGCGGTCTCGCGCAAAACGACGAATCGGAGCATGGCCATATCGGTGGTGGCACCATTGGTAGTGGTCACGGTCGTACTCCTCCACAATCGGCAGCGCGAACGAGTTACGCACGGCGAAGTAGAGCGAACGGAGTACGAACGTCAAGCCCCGTCTTTGACGATGACTGAAATCTTGATCGAGCCGTCCCACTTGGAGAGGTTGATCCTCGGGGTGAGCCGGTCGATCCAGCTCCGACGGACCGCCTCGTTTTCCAGGATCTTTGCCGGCAGCGTTCCGACCGGGCGCCGCACCCAAATCGACCAGCGGCGCGGGGTGATTGGCGGCGCTTCGACCTCAACCGCGATCTCGGGCCGGTCGACCGCGCGGCGCAAAGTGAATGAGACAGGACCGAAGGACGTCGGCGCCCCGCGGATCGAGACCACTGAGCCCGGCTCGCGCAGCCAGTGGCGAGGGGTCGCTGACGCCAGTCGCAGCTCGTCGGGCCGACCGTCGTGATCGCTGTCGATCTCTTGCACGAACATCCCGCGCAGCATCGACAGGAAGAACGCGTTGGCGGCCGCGTTGGGGGGCAGGTAGGTCGCGCGGCCGTGGGCGTCGAGCGGGCGCAAGCTCGACCCTTCACCGCCCTGCCAAGTCCCGCGCGTCATTCCCTGCGCGAGCTTGCCGTAGAAGGCGACCACCACTTCGTCGGGTCGATCGAGTTCCAGCAGCTTCTCGACCCGGCGCAGCGTGTAAAGGTCGTCGACCCCCTCGGTGTTGGCGAACAGCCCCGAATGCTGGTCGAAGCGCACCATCCCCATGCAGAGCCCGCCGTGCTGCGCCGGATAGTCGAGCAGCCAGCGCAACCGCTCGTCGTTCGTGGCGAAGAAGCCCGACGCCAGCGCATAGGGCGAAACCAGGTTCCAGTAGGAGCCGGCAGCGTTGGCGGTGAGGCTCGGGTACGCCTTCTCCTCGCCGAAGAGCGCCATCGGGATGAACGGCGGTTCGGAGCTGCGGTCGATGCTGAGATCGAGCGACCGCGACAGCACGCCGTAGTGGGCGAGTGCCGCGGCCGCGAACCGCTCCGCCGCTGCGACATCGTCCGTCCGCCCGAGATCCGCGTGCGTCAGCGACTGATCGCGCAAGGCGCGCCAGAAGGTCGCGTTCGTGAACAGGCTGTCGATGGGCGTGGCGATGTCGCCGCAGTACGCCTGCTTCGGCAATAGTCCCGACGATGTCAGCTTCGCCAGCCACTCGTCGAGCTCCTTGCTGACGACGCCGAGTCGCTGGCGCGTCCGCTCGACCAATTCCTTGCGCGCCGCTGACGTGTCGACCTTGGCCCGTTTGAGCGACGCCAGGCGCCCGTTCTCGAGCTGCCACCACTCCCGCAGCAGCATCGACTTGAACGACGTGTCGTGCGCCCCGACCCCCGCCTGCAGGGGCCGCGTCAGCAACGGATCAAGCCCGCGTTCGGCACCGGGAATGCCAAAGCGCCAGAGCGCCCGCAGCGCGTCGCCGCATTCCGCCTCGAAGGTGCAGTGGTAACCGTTGCGCGCCGAATAGAGCAGCGTGTCGCGCTCGAACAGGAGCAGCGTGTTGGCGAGCGTTGCGCGCCACGCATCGTTCACGCGGGCTTCTGGCGTCACGAGGTCGAAGTCGGTGCCGAGCGCCGCGCGCCACTCGCGCTCGACTTCTGCCGGTGCCGTATGCAACGCCTCGGCCGGATCGCAGCCGGCTGCACGCCAATGCGTTGCGAGGAGTTCCTGCCGCGGCCACTCGCCATCGACGGCGATCGCGACCGTCGCGCGTTCGCCTGGTTCGAGTCGGGCGACCAGGCGCGTGTCTCCGTCCGGCTGCCACGCTGCGTCGCCAAACGTGCGCTGATCCGGCGGCCCGCCACAGTCGAGCGCGACGATCGTGTCGGCAGCGCTCGCCGCAACCGTCGCCATCACGCACCACGGCACGCTCTCCGACGGTCGCGGCAACAGCAGCAGTTCGATCGTCGCACGCGCGTCGGCGAACGTGACGATCGGGATCCAGCCATCGCGCAGCTTCGGGTCGCGCGGTGGGGCGCCGTCGTGTCCGAACGGGCGCCACACGATGTCGCTGCCGTCGCTGCCGTCGCTGCCGTCGGCGCTGCCGCTGTCTCCGTCGTCGCCGACGCCCGCGCGCTCGCCGATCCAGAACGTCGCCGGCGGCAGCGGCGAGTCGCCCCACGATGCATGGCCGCCGCGCGGCTCGATCGCGCTGCCATCACGGGCGACGCGAAACTTCGGCCCGCCGCGCGGATCGGCCAGCAGCACCGGCACTTCGCGGAACGCCGCGTTCACGTAGCGCAACGGCGGCAGCAGTTCGGCGAAGAACTCGAAGGTCGGCCCGTCCTCGAGCTTGAGCGCGGCGTCGCCCCAAAGATCGCGGTTCGCCGCCAGCACCTCGTCGAGCGTCGCGACTTCCTCGGGCGCCGAGCTCGGCTCGATTGGCAGCGGCGCTCGCTCCTGCGGATCGGCAGTCGCGTCCACGAGCCCGATGAGTCCGACGAGAAAGACCAGCGGGGCAACGCGCAACGTGCTCAGCTCCCGATCGTGAACCCAATGCCGTTCGACAGCGCGACCTTCTTCGGCGCGCCCGGATCGACGACCAGGTCCTGCAGGAAGAAGATCGAGCCGAGCAGGGTGGGGTCGTTCGGCAGCTGGTCGAAGACCACGGACTCTCCGGCACCCGCGCCGCTGCCATTGAAGCTGAGCGGAAGCAATCCGAACGGCTGATTCCAGTCGACCAGCAGCGTGCCGCCCCAGACTGGGATCGCCGCCGGCGCGATGCCGAACAGCGTGAAGCCCCACGTCCCGCCGAGCGCGAATCGGTGCTCGAGGCCGACCACGCCGCCGATGGTAGGAGACAGGATTCCGCGCAGGTCGGGGACGAAGCCGCCGCTGCCGGCGAGGCCGCTGCCGTACTTGGTGATCGAGCCGGTGCTGTAGGGGAAGTCCTT
>SIAN01000047.1 GCA_009691715.1 Planctomycetota bacterium | reverse complement strand
GAGGACGAATTCTCGGCGCAGGTCGGCGTCGTCGACGCCGAATCGGGCTACATGAACGGCAAGACCGAGGCGCCGACCTACAAGCAGATCTGCAACCACGACACCGGCCACGCCGAAGCCGTGAAGATCGTCTTCGATCCCGCGCGCACAAGCTTCCGCAAGCTCGCCGAGTTCTTCTTCACCATCCACGACCCGACCACGATGAACCGCCAGGGCCCCGATGTCGGCGACCAGTACCGCTCCGCGATCCTCACCGTCGACGCCGCGCAGCTCGCCGAAGCCAATGCGCTGATCGCCGAGCTGTCGAAGCTGCCGAAGTACGAGAAGCGCCGCATCGTGACCCTCGTCGAGCCGGCGAAGAAGTTCTGGCCGGCCGAGGAGTACCACCAGGACTACCACCTGAAGAATGGTGGGAGCTGCAGGGTGCAGGGGAACTGACTTGGCGGGAGGCGCGCCGATGCGCCTTTCGGTGGGCTGGTTCGCTCGCGCGCGGCGTGGCAGGCGATGACGTGCGATTCAGGTGCGGGAGTCGGCGGGCGCAAGCACGTCGGGTGCGCCTGTCCAGCAATTCAGGCGCTCGCGCGGCTCGGCCGCGCCGACCCCGAGGACTCCCGCCATGCAGTCGTTTCAACCCGCTCCCCACCGATCGTTGCGTCTCGACCGGACCGCAGCCGTTCACTGCCTCACGCGGGCGATGCTGTTGGCGCTGTCCGCTGTCACGGCGGGATGCGGCGGCGGCGGCAGCTCTGTTCGAGGACCGCGGGCCTTGCTGCCGGACTTCGGCGTCGCGAGCTTCACCGACCCGACCGTCATCGACAACACGTTCCAGCCGCTGCCATTCGGCGCGACCTAGGAGTACGAGGCGGAGACTGAGGACGGCCTCGAGACGATCCGGATCGATGTCCTGGCGCAGTCGCGTGTCGTGGCGGGCGTGACCTGTGTCGCCGTGCGTGACCAGGTGTTCCTCGATGGGGTGATTGTCGAAGACACGGAGGATTGGTTTGCCCAAGACGACGCGGGCAACGTGTGGTATTTCGGCGAAGCGGTCGTCAACTACGAGTACGACGAGAACGGCAACCTCATCGGCACGAACGACGACGGCTCTTGGGAAGCCGGCCTCGACGTCGATGGCGTCGGCGTGAGCGCGCTGCCCGGAATCCAGATGTGGGCGCAACCCGTCGTCGGCAACTCCTACTACCAGGAGTTCTATTCCACCGCCGCCGAGGACATCGCGCAGATCATCGCGACCAATGTCACAGTCAAGATCCATGGCGGCAAGACCTACACGGGCTGCGTGCGGACCCTCGACTGGAACCCGCTCGACCCCGAAGGGCTCGACTACAAGTACGACGCGCCGGGAATCGGCTTCGTGTTCGAAGATGCGTTGCATGACGGTGTGACGCTGGAGCTCACCGACACGTCGCTTTGAGGCGCCCGAGACCCTGTCCGCCACCGTTCATTGATGCATCGCTGCCGCAACCGCTCGTGCCTGGGACATCGTGAGGCTCAACTTCCAGCAAGTGCGGCGGAGATCGAGGAGTTCGAGCGAGCCCCACGGCGCGTCGCTGATCGGCGGCGGAACGCGTTGCAGGACGTGATCGCGGTCGAGGAACGACAGCGCGTAGTTCCAGCGTCCGGGTCGCGCGAAGGTGACGGCGAGTTCGACGGCGCGCGGGACCGGAAGCTCGATCGGTGGCGCAGTGTTCGCCGCTTCGGCGACGCTGTCAGCGGGCGGATCCTGCCAGAAACTGATGACGAAGGGAGGCAACTTCGACAGCGGCAAGGCTGGGTCGTCCGAGTCGAAGGTGAACCGGACGACGACGTGTGCGAGGTCGACCGTTCCGGTGAGTTCAGTGAAGCGCGCGCGGAGTGGAGCGCGGCCGCCGGTCGAGATCTCCACGTACAGGTCTGCCTCGCTGCCGGTGGCGGCAAGGAGTCGGCAGCAACCGCCGATGATCGGAAACTCGGAATTGCGAGCGAACTTGCGATCGCGTTCGCCCTGCTTCGGGTCGCCGCGCCAATGGACGAAGGCGCGCCCCAAGCCGACCGGTTGGCCGTCGTCGAGCACTTGCAGTTCGCGCACGACGATTTGCGACCGCAGGTCGAGCGTCGTGGCGCACGGATCCAGGCAGAGCTCGCCCGGAGCAACCCTGAATGAGCCGGTTCGCAGCAGTTCGAACGGGCCTGGAATCGTGTCTGGCGTTTCCAGCGTCAGCGTCCACTCGCCGGGTGCGAGGGTCATCTCGACCGGGTCAAGCGCGACGCCTGGTCGGTGGTACCCCTTCCAGTGCGATCCGAGTTTGCCAGCGGCATCGATGGCAGCGACCTCGATCCACGCTGGCGGAGTCCCTTCCGGCAGCAGCAGTTTCGCGTGAACGAAGCCGCAGCGCGTGAAGGCGAGCGATGCGTCGCGCGTGCCGATCGGCAGGTTCGCGGAAGAGGTCGCCGCGACGGCGGGCCTCAGTTCGAGTGCGCCGCTGGCGGGCCAGCCGAACCGGCGCAACTCGAAGCGACTGTCGGCATCGGTCGTGGGACCGAACTCGTGGTCGTCGTCGTAGGGATCGAGGCAGTGCAACAACGACTCGGCCGGTGGTTTCTGGCGGAAGTCGGCGGGAGTCTCGGATGAATGGGTCGGTTCGGGACGCGTTGCCAGCGTGATTGAGAATCGCGTCGTGACCATTGGCTCGCCGCGATCGTCGACGAGTCGGCCGGACGCGACGAATCTGGTGCGCACCAGCGTGCGATCCCCGACGTGTCGATCCGGGTCGTTCCACAGCCGTGATTCGACGCGGATCGCCGTGCCGCGATCGAGCGGGCCGTCCTGGTTCGCTACGCCGAGCAGCACGACGAAGTCGCTCGGCGGCGGATCATTGTCAGGGAGGTCGGGCGGTGGCGCTGGCACCTCGAAGGTGAAGCGGCCGCGGTCGTCCGTCGTGAACTCGCCGCGCAGCGGGAGCTGGTCAAAGCTGTTGCGCATCTTGCCTTCCGAGACGCTCGAGCTTCCGGACTCGATCCAGTGATGGACACGAAAGCGAACGCGCGCTGCCGGCGTCCCGTCCGGCTCAAGCAGGCGACCTTTCAACCGCAGTCCGGCGAGGTTGGCCGGCACGGTCACGCACACGGTCGGTCGACCCTCGACGATCGTGATCGGCAGCTCGTCGAGACCGCCGAGGTTCGCCGCCGACAGCTGTCGCCCGCCGATCGTGCCGAATCCGGAGACCGCGATCCGCGCGCTGGCACCGACGAACGGCAGCTAGGCGCGCCCATCGCGTGCAACCGTTCGCGCATGACACACCGTCTTGCCGAGACGCCGCTCGTCGTCGAGCAGACGCGGTTCGCGTGCGCGGAGGTTCAGTGCGATCTCACCGATCCCCTCGATCCGCGCGCCGCGTTCATCGACGATTGAGACTTCGAGCGCAACCGTCCGGGGGAGCACCAGCCGCACGAGTGCAGCCGCTGCCGGTGTGCGCCCGCTCAGGAACGCTTCGGGCACCGCCACGTGAATCCCTTCCGCGTGCAAGAAGTGGAGCCACACCGAAGGCGGAAACCTCGGGTCGAGTCTTCTCCGATCGAGCACGAGCGTCGCGTTGCCGGTCGCGTTGCTCGTGGCGGTCGAGGCTGACCAGCCGAATGGCTGGTCGTCATTGCCGCCGAAGAGGGCGACCGGCACTCCGGAAACTGGAACGCCGGAGGCGTCGACGACGAGAACGGGGATTGAGAGTTCCGACCCGGCGACTTGACGAGCCTGCAATGCGGAGAAGGCCGACGAAACTGCTGCGGCGATCATGATCGTCGCCAGCGTCGTCATTCGACCGACCGTGCTTCGATGCGTGGTCAAGCAGCGCCTCCGCATGCGGCTACGATGCGGATCACTTTATCCTTACCGGGTTCAACGATGCCGGCACCGCATCTGACGCTCCTCCTCGACGCGGACCTCTACGCCCCGGCTTCGCGCGGCCGCTGTTCCATTCTGGTCGCGGGCGAACGGATCGTCTGGGTCGGCGCGAAGCTGCCCGCGCTTCCCAACGAACTCGGCGTCGAGACGTTCGACCTCCGCGGCCGCCGCGTGATCCCCGGCCTCATCGATGGTCACACGCACCTGACCGGCGGCGGTGGCGAAGGCGGCTTCAAGAACCGCGTGCCGCCGGTGCCGCTTTCCAAGTTCACGAAGGCTGGCATCACGACGGTGGTTGGAGTGCTCGGCACGGATGACGTGACGCGCGGGACGGCGGGACTGGTGGCGTCGGTGCGCGCGCTGCGCGAGGAGGGGCTCTCCGCGTGGTGCATGACCGGCGGCTACCACCTGCCGCCGGCGACGCTGACCGGAACAGTGCGGGGCGACATTGTCAGTGTCGATGCGATCGTCGGGTGCGGCGAGGTCGCATTGTCGGATCACCGGTCGAGTCAACCGACGCTCGAGGACGTGCTGCGGCTCGCGTCCGATTGCCACGTCGGCGGGTTGCTGGCGAAGAAGGCGGGAACGCTCCATCTGCATCTCGGCGACGGGTCGCGCGGCCTCGAACTGCTCGCGCAAGCGATTCGCGGCAGCGAGTTGCCGGCGCGCGTCTTCCATCCGACTCATCTGAATCGGCGCAAGGAGTTGTTGCGCGAGGCTTTCGAGCTGGCGGGGCAGTTCGCCGATGAGGCGCGGCGCGGCGTCGCCGGTCGCGAGTGGCATCTCGATCTCACCGCGTTCCCGGTCACGCCCGGCGATGGCGCGAGCTCGGCGGACGCCGCGCTGCTCGAATACCTCGACGCGGGCCTTCCCCCCGATCGCATCACGATCAGCTCCGACTCGGGCGGCAGCCTGCCGGAGTTCGACGGAAACGGTTGCTGCGTCGGGATGGGGGTCGGCGATCCGGGCTCGCTCGCGGCGTGCCTCGCGAAGCTGTCGGCGCAGGGCCAGCCGCTCGAACGCGTGCTGCCCGCCTTCACCTCGAACTGGGCGAACCTTCTCCGTCTCGCGAACAAGGGCTATATCGACGCGGGCCGTGACGCCGACCTTTGCGTCCTCGACGAGCAGGGACGCGTGACCGACGTCATGGCACGGGGGATGTGGCACGTCCGGGACGGCCGCGCGCGAGTGCTCGGGACCTTCGAGCGCGCGGAAGCCTGACGGGTCGTCGCGCGCGGAGCAGCGGCAGTTGCTCTGTCGTCGCGACCGCGCTGGCGCGAGGACCGACTTCGCGCGCGTGCGACGGGGGATGGTCGGGCCGTGGGGCGCGCATGCGCGGTGCTGCGCTGCGCCGTGCGGTGGCCTGCTTCCGCTCGCGAAGCTCTCCCCCTGGGAATCGCACCCTCCATGAACTCCAAATCCCGTCGCGGCTTCGTGATCCCGATCGGCGGAGCGGAGGAGCGCGAGCACCATCCGCGGATTCTCGAACGGTTCGTCGAGCTGTGCGGCGGCAAGAAGGCGAAGCTGGCGGTGATCCCGACCGCGTCGCAGCTGAAGACCACCGGCTCCGCCTACGAGCACGTGTTCCATGACGTGTGCCACGTCGGCGAGGTGCATGTCCTCAACTTTCTCGAGCGGCGCGATGCCGAGCGGCGGGACTGGCTCGAGATCCTGCGCGAGGTCGACGGCGTCTTCGTGACCGGTGGCAACCAGATGCGACTCACGCGCGTGCTAGGCGGCACCGAGGTCGCCGAGATCCTGCGCGACCGAAACCGGCGCGACGGGCTCCACCTCGCCGGCACGTCGGCGGGTGCCGCCTTCATGTCGGAACACATGATCGCGTGCGGCGACGAGGGGCCGACGCCCCACGAAGGAATGGTGCAGCTCGCAAGCGGGCTCGGTGTGGTGGCGAAGGTGATCGTCGACCAGCACTTCCGCCAGCGCGATCGCATGGGCCGGCTGATCAGCGCGATCGCCGCGGTGCCTGAGGCGCTCGGCATCGGGCTCGACGAAGACACGGCTGCGTTCATCGGGCCGGACGACGATCTGCTGGTCGTCGGCAGCGGCGCGGTCACGGTGATCGATCCCGCTGAGATGTCTTTCACGTCGATCGACGACGCGCCGCCGCACGCGCCGCTGAGCGTCGTGAACCTGCGCCTGCACGTGCTGACCGACCGCGGCCACTTCGACCTGAAACGCCGCAAGGCGACGCCGCCCGCGTCCAAGCCCCTCCAGGACTGAGGAACTCGCGCCATGAAGCTCGTCGACACGACCGTCTACGTCGGGCCAAACCTCTACGCGACGTTTCCGGTCATCCGCCTCACGCTCGACTTGGGCGAGCTCGAGCAGTGGCCGACCGCGAAGCTCGGCGCGCCCTTCATCGAAGGGTTGCTCGCGGCGCTGCCAGGGCTGGCGAAGCACGGCTGCAGCTTCGAGACCGAGGGCGGCTTCCTGCGCAGGATGCGCGAAGGCGAGGGGACGTGGCTCGGTCACGTGCTGGAGCACGTCGCGATCGAGCTGCAGAACATCACCGGCGAGGACGTCACGTTTGGCAAGACGCGCGGCGCGGAAGCGCCCGGCCACTACCACGTCGTCTTCGAGTACGAGGCGGAGGAGGTCGGGCTCGAAGCTGCGAAGCTCGCGCTGACGCTGCTCCACTCGCTTCTGCCAGCGAATCTGCGGCCGTCGGGCGCGATCGGCGGCGACTGGAAGTGGGAGGAGAAGCGCGACGACTTCATCAAGGTTGCGCAGCGTCTCGCGCTCGGGCCGTCGACTCATTCGCTGGTGAAGGCCGCTGAAGCGCGCGACATCCCGTGGCTGCGGTTGAATCGCTACAGCTTGATCCAGTTCGGTCACGGCAAGTGGCAGAAGCGGATCCAGGCGACGATCACCAGCGAGACGCGCCACATCGCGGTCGAGATCGCCTCCGACAAAGAGGAGACGGTCCGCATCCTCGGCGACCTCGGCCTGCCGGTGCCGAAGCAAGCGCTGGTCTACAGCGAACGCGAAGCCGTGCGCCAGGCCGAGCGGATCGGCTGGCCAGTGGTGGTCAAGCCGCTCGACGCGAATCACGGCCGCGGCGTCGCGATCCGCCTGATGACCCCCGAGCAAGTGACCGCCGCCTTCACCGCCGCGCGTGAGCACAGCCGCGGCGTCATCGTCGAGAGTTTCCTCGAGGGGTTCGATCATCGGCTGTTGGTCGTGAACGGCGAGTTGGTCGCGGCGGCGCTGCGCAAGCCCGGCCACGTGGTTGGCGACGGCGTCCACACGATCGAGCAGCTGGTCGAGATCGTGAACCGCGATCCGCGCCGCGGCGTCGGCCACGAGAAGGTGCTGACCAAGCTCGAGTTCGACGCGCAGGCGGAGCGGCTGCTCGCGAAGAAGAGCTACACGAAAGCGACGATCCCGGCGAAGGGCGAGGAGGTCTTCCTGCGCTCGACCGGCAACCTCTCGACCGGCGGCACGTCGATCGACGTGACCGACACGATCCACCCCGACAACCGCGAGATGGCGCAGCGCGCGATCAAGGCGATCGGCCTCGACATCGGCGGTGTCGATTTCTTGACGCCCGACATCACGAAGAGCTTCCGCGAGGCCGGCGGCGGCATCTGCGAGGTGAACGCGGCGCCCGGATTCCGGATGCACGTCGCGCCGACCGAGGGCAAGGCGCGCGACGTCGCGGCGCCGGTGATGGAGATGCTCTTTCCGCCGGGCGCACCGACGCGCATCCCGATCGCCGCCGTGACTGGCACCAACGGCAAGACGACGACCGTGAGGATGATCGCCCACATCTTCAAGATGAACGGCTGGCATCCCGGGCTCTCGACGACCGACGGCGTCTACAGCAACGGCCACCTGACGATCGCGGGCGACATGACCGGACCGACGGCCGCGCGGATGGTGCTGCGTGACCCGAGTGTCGACGTCGCGGTGCTGGAGACGGCGCGCGGTGGGCTGCTGCGGCGAGGTATGGGCTACAAGCGCTGCAACGTCGCCGCGGTGATCAACATCGCGGCCGACCATCTCGGGCTGAAGGGCGTGAACACGCTCGAAGAACTCGCGCGCGTGAAGCGGATCATCGTCGAGGTCGCGCGCGACTATGCGGTGCTGAACGCCGATGACGAGTTTTGCCTGCGGATGGCCGATCACACCAAGGCGAAGATCTGCTACGTGACGATGGATCCGGGTCACGCGCTGGTGAAGGAGCACATCCAGGCCGGCGGGCGCGCGGTGGTGCTCGAAGCCGGCATCAACGGCCAGATGATCACGCTCTACGACAAGGGCGCGCACATGCCGTTGGTGTGGACGCACTTGATTCCGGCGACGCTCGAAGGCCGGGCGCTGCACAACGTGCAGAACGCGATGTTCGCGGCGGCTGTGACGTTCTCGATGGGCATCAAGCTCGAGGAGATCCGCCACGCGCTGCAGACGTTCGACACGACCTACTTCCAGGCGCCGGGCCGGATGAACGTCTGCAATGAGCATCCATTCAAGGTGATCCTCGACTACGGCCACAACCCGCACGCGATCAAGGCGATGGTCGAGCTGGTGGAGCGGTTGGCGCCGAAGGGCCGGAAGCTTCTGGTCGTTGCGGCACCGGGCGATCGGCGCGACGAGGACGTGCGCGAGATCGCGGCGCACTGCGCCGGCCACTTCGACCACTATGTCTGCCGCCGCGATGACAATCCGCGCGGCCGCGGGCCTGACGAGATCCCGAAGATGCTGGCCGCGACGCTGCGCGAGAAGGGCGTGCCGGACGCGCAGATCCACGTGATTCCAGACGAGCAGGAGGCGCTCGACTTCGCGCTGAAGTCGGCGCGCAAGGACGACCTGCTGCTGGCGTTCGGCGACTCGATCAACCGCTGTTGGAACCAGATCACGCGGTTCCGTCCCGAGTTCGGCGACGCGCGACCGAAGTCCGAAGCGCCCGTCCCGCAGCCCGTGAAGATGGAGCTGCGCCAGCAGCTGCGCGAGGAAGTGCGGCCGGGCCACGAACGGCTGATCCGCGACGAGCGCGGCGTCCGACTCGCGCGCGAAGTGAACGAGGATTGAGCGGCACGCTGCGCCGACGATCGAACCGAAGACCGCGACAGGCAGGCAGCTGCAGGTCGATGCTGCAACGAGGACCGCCCGGGTGACGACGCCGACCTACCGTTCAGCGAAGCTCACGCAAGTCGACTCCCGTCGCCTGCCCGGCAAGAACCTCTTCTTCGACGGCCCCGGCGTCATCCTCGACATCGCCGGACCGCCCGATCAGGTCGCGGGCGTCGTCGCGCTGTGGCAGCGTCACGTCAAACAGTGGCTCGCCGCCGTCGGCTGGCCCGACGCGCCGATCGCGAGCCGCGTTTTCGGTAGCGAGGGCAACTGCGGCGCCAACGTCGCGTTCGCCGCGCCGCTTGACGCGCTCCTTGCCGCGACCGACGTCAACGAAGCTGCCTTCGCCAGCGCCACGGCCGAGCTCGAACGTCCTGGCGGTGACCAAACCGACATTCTGATCCAGACACAGAACGTCGGTTTCGTCACCAGCAGCGCGTCCGCATCGCATTTCGACGTTCGGTGTCTGGATCAGATTGTCGGCCTGAGGCAGAAGATCGCGGCGGAGCGCGCGCCGCGCTTGGTGGAGCTGCGCGTCGCGTGCGCTGCGCGCGGCATCGCCTTCGTCTTCGACGACGACGTGGTGTCGATCGGGATCGGTGCCGGCTCGAGGAGTTGGAAACGCGGGGAGCTGCCCGATCTGCTCGATGTGGCGGCGATCGACTGGAGCGGCGTGCGCGACGTGCCGGTGGCGATGGTCACGGGCACCAACGGCAAGTCGACGACGGTGCGGCTGCTCGCGGCGATGGTGCGCGCGGCCGGCAAGGTGGCCGGCATGTCGACCACCGACTGGGTGAAGGTCGGCGACGAACTGCTCGACCGCGGCGACTACTCGGGGCCGTCGGGCGCACGCATGGTGTTGCGCGATCGGCGCGTCGACGTCGCCCTGCTCGAGACGGCGCGCGGCGGGATGCTGCGGCGCGGGCTGGCGATCGGCCGAGTCGACGCCGCGCTCGTGACCAACGTGACCCCCGATCACTTGGGCGAGTTTGGCGTCGCCAGCATGGACGATCTGGTCGACGCCAAGCTGATCGTGCGCCGCGCCGTCGACGCGAACGGACGGCTGGTGCTGAACGCCGAGGATCCGCTGCTGGTCGCGCGCGCGCCGCAGCTGACGCAGCCGCTCGCCTGGTTCGCGCTTGATCCGCGGAACGCTCTGCTGCGCGCGCACGTCGAGCGCGGCGGCGATGGTGCGACGGTGGAGGCGCGCGAGGGGTTCGGCTCGGCTCTCTCCAGCGGATGCGCATCCGATGGAGCGCAGTTCGTCCTCTACCGCGGCGGACAGCGCACCGTCATCGCGCCCGTCGTCGATGTGCCGATCACGTTGCGCGGCGCAGCCAAGCACAACGTCGCCAACGTCCTTGCCGCGCTGCTGGTTGCCTCACGCCTCTCCCTCGGCGACGCCGCGCTCGCCGCCGGCCTGCGCGCCTTCAAGGGCACCCCCGACGAGAACCCCGGCCGCCTGAACGTGATCGAGCTTGGCGGCGTGACCGCAATCGTCGACTTCGCCCACAATCCCGACGGCATCCGCGTCGTGATGGAGATGGCCGCCGCGCTTTCGGCGAAGCGCCGCCTCCTCGTCATCGGCCAGGCCGGCGACCGCGACGACGACTCGATCCGCGCCTACGCCGCCGCCGCCGCCCCCTTCCGCCCCGACTGCATCGTGATCAAGGAGATGGCCAACTACCTCCGCGGCCGCGAGCCGGGCGTGATCCCCGCGCTGCTTGCCGACGAGTTCGTCCGCTGCGGCATCGCTCGCGACCGGATCGACCACGCGCCGTCGGAGTTCGCCGCAGTTGAGCGGGCGCTCGAGTGGGCAAGGGCGGGTGACCTGCTGATCCTGCTGAGCCACGCGGAGCGGGCGAAGGTGCTCGCGCATTTGGCGGAGTTGCAGCGGGTCGGGTGGTGCCCGGCGGGCTGACCGGCGCGACTGGGATTGATCGATCGAGCCGTCGTGAAGCCTCCTTCGAGATGTGCATTCGTCGCCGCTCGTCCGAAGAAGCGACGCATTCGTCGTCCTGCGGAGCGAGCGCCGAACGAACGTGCCGCCGACGTGGTTAGCGTGGGTTGCGCGTTCGTGAATACGATTCGCTGGAACTGCTCGCCATGACGACTGGTCGATTCCGCATGGCATTGCACGTCGCGGCACTCGCTGCCGGAGCGGTGGCCGTTCCGTTGCTCGAAACCACAGCGGGAGCCACGACAGCACGAGCGGCGGCGATTCCGCTGACTCGCACCGTGATCACCGCGATCACCGACATCACCGACCCCGCGGACCTCGTGCTCACTGCCGTGATCCGCGGCGGCCAGCTCTTCGATTCCGAGACCGGGCGTGTCCGCCCGCTCGGTCAGCTCCGGATCGCGGGCGAGAGGATCGTCGGCGAGGCGCCGCTCGATGCGCCGATCCCCGACGGGGTGCAGCCCTTCGATGCTTTCGGGTGCACCGTGCTGCCGGGGCTCTTCGATCTGCACACGCATCTGATGGTCGCGGGCGGGAGCATGACCAGCAGCCTCGCGCCCGATCCCGAGCTGAACCTGCAGACGCACGCGGCGTTCGGTGTCCTCACTGCTGCCGATCTCCACAACGAACCGGACTACGTCTTCGCGCTCCGCGAGCGCACCGCGAACGATCCGACGATGGCGCGCCTCGCCGCCGCCGGCGCCGCGTTCACGGTGCCGGGCGGGCATTGCACGCAGTTCGGCTTCGAGCCGAACGTCATTACGAAGCCCGCCGACGTCGCGACGCGCTTCGAAGCGCTGCTCGCCCGCAAGCCCGACGTGATCAAGGCGGTGGTGGAGCACGGCGCGTGGGGCTCGCTGCCGGCGATGCCGACGCTCGACGAGCCGACGCTTGCGGCGATCGCGGCGCGCGCGAGCCAGGCGGGCGTGCCGCTCTTCTGCCACGTCTGGACGTTGGCCGAGGCGAAGCAGGCGGCGCGCGCGGGCGTCGACGCGCTGGTCCACGGCGTCTACGTCGGCGAAGTTGACGACGAGCTGATCGCGTTGATGAAGCAGCACGGCACTGGTTACGTGCCGACGCTCGCGGTGGTCGTCGCCGCGCGCCGCGTCGGACTGGGGAAGACGCCCTACGTGCCCGAGCGGCTCGACTCGCTGCTGTCGCCGTCACTCATCGAGGCGCTGAACGACCCGACGGCGCCGTCGTGGGTCTCCGGATGGGCGCAAGCCGACGACGCGCTCTTTCTGCGCAACCTGAAGAAGCTTCACGCCGCCGGCATCCGCTGCGGTGCCGGGACCGACGCCGGCAACCCGCTCACCCCGCACGGCCCGGGACTGCTGGCCGAGCTCGAGCTCTACGTCGACGCCGGCCTCACGCCGGCGCAGGCGCTGCAGTGCGCGACGATCGAATCGGCGCGGCTGCTGCGACGCGAGCGGGATTTTGGCTCGCTCGCCGCGGGCAAGGTGGCCGACGTCGTCGTCGTGCGCGGCGATCCGACGCGCGACCTCGCGGCGCTCTGGCAGATCGAGGGCGTGCTCAAGGCGGGGCGGGCGATCGATCGCGCCGCGTTGCGCGAGCGGCAGCTCGCGCCGACGCGTGCGCCGCGCAAGCGCCGGCTCGGACTCGACCTCGAACCCGCGATCGACGATTTCGACGACGAGGATCTCGATTCGCGCTGGGGCGGCAGCTGGGTCGTCGCCGCCGATTCGGCGATGCCTGGCGGCAAATCGCAGTCGTCGCTCGAAGTGATCGAGGTCGAGGGATCGGGCGCGTTGCTGATGAAGGCGACGCTGGCTGAAGGTTCGCCCTACGGAGCTTTCGCCGGCGCCACGATCCGCTGGAATCCGATCTTGCCGGACCAAGTCGACTTCGCCGATGCCACCGCTCTGGTGCTGCGCGTCCGCGGAACGGCGCGGTCTTGGACGCTCGCCGTCGAGCGCGCCGCCGTGACCGACTACGACGTCTTCGCGGCCGACTTCGCGGTCAGCGACAAATGGCGCGAGGTCCGCGTGCCGCTCGCCGACCTTCGGCAGGTGGGCTTTGGCGCCAAGGTCGCTGTCGCGTGGAACGATGTCATCGGGTTGACGCTCACCGTCCGCTCGGCACCCGGCGCGAAACGCGGCTTCGGTGGCTTCGAGCTCGAGTTGGACGAGATCCGCGTCGAGTAGGGCGCGCTGCGCGTCGCGAATCTTCGCGCGACGCACCGCAAACTCGCCGGTGCCGTTCCCCATCCCGCCGCGCTCGTGCTCGATTCTCTGCGGGAGCGGCGGTGCCTTGGCGGCACCGGCCATCGAACACCCCGCCCGAAGGGGAGAGAGAGATGCGCTTCACCAGGGTGGACGCCCACGCGGCTGCGCTCGCCGCGATGGCGATCACCGGGGTGGCTTCAGCAAGCCCGCTCGCTCGCTGGTGCACGTCAGTCCAGCCGTTCGCCGTCTCGCTGATCTCCGAATACGACGTCCTCCCGATCCTGAACCCGCGATCGATCGGCAGTTCATGCATGCCCGCAGGAAAGAGCAGCGTGGTGCCATCCACCGGTGCCTCCGGCGGTGCGGCGGCTCACCAGGCGTAGGCGAGTGCGTCGACGGTTCCGGCGGGAAAGGTGCGCTGGAACAGGGCGTCGAAGCGAGCCGTGTCGCGCACGAACATCGGATCGACCGGCTTGCCTTCGGTCATCCGCGCGCGCAATCCAGCGGCGCGATCGCTTCCGACAGCGCCAACCGACCGACGAGACGCAGCTGCGGCAGTCAGGGTGGGGCGCGATCAGCGGCGACGAACCCGACAAGTGCGCCCGATTGCAACGCAGGGAGCGCGACCGAGGCGCGTCTTCGAGCATCGGTTGCCGTGGCAGACCACTGGCACTGCCGGCGACGCAAGTCAGTTCCAGGAATCGACTTGAAACGGATCTGCTGGCCGATGGATGAAGCATGCAGGAACGGCGGTCGACGCGCCGGGCGCAGCCATTCACGTCGACATCACCCGAACGTCCCGGCTTGCTGACGCATGGTTGACCGGTTGACAAGATCTCGGTCGCAGCACATTCTCCGCCGCCGGAATTGGGAATTTCCGGATCACCCGGTGCGTCGGTTCGGCGCGCTGGGAAGAGGGAGCCGGATGGGACGAAAGGGAAAGCGCGTCGACCGCGGCAGCGGTGGGGCGAAGCGGGGAGCGTCGTCGGCGCTCCATGTGCACTCGTCCCGCGCCGCGAACGAGCCCTTCGTCCTGACCGGTGCGCTGGTCGCCCTCCTCGCCGAAACCGTGGGCGCGCGGCCCGACCTCGCGCCGCTGTTCGATCTGCGGCGGATCGACCCCGGTAGCGAGTCGATCGAATCACTGTCATGGCGCGCGCATGAGTGGCTCTGCCAGCGCGGGTTCGATCGCGCCGTGTTCAAGGTGTTCAGCGAGCTGAATGCCGCCCGCACCCTGGCCGAGATTTCGCGCGCGGTCGACGAAGCGGGGCTGCCGTGCGAGGAGCACGAGGTCTTGGCTGAACTCTTCGCGCGATTGCAACGCTACTACTGCTTCCGCGGGTCGACGACGGGAGCGCCGCTGTTCGAAGTTGGCAGCGCCGCGTTCGATGCGCTTGGGCGCGAGCGTTCGGTCTTTCGCGGTGTCGCGGCGGCAGCGCGCGCGATCGTGGCGGAGCAACTGCAAGCCGCCTTGGCGGGCGCGATCCCGATCGAGGTGATCGAGGGCGATCACGGGAGACCGCTCGCCGTAGCGCCGGGCACCGCGCTGATCGTCGACGCGGCACGCCATCTCGGCCAGCGACGCCAGCGACTGCCGCTCGCGCAACTGAAGCGCTGGGTCGCTCACGCGCTGTTCAAGCTGTCGGCGGACGAGCGCCGGCTGCTCCATCTGCGGTCCCGAAGGCAGCTCGAGATCCACGCGATCGCGGCGCGCTTCGGGCTCGCGCCATTCGAGGCGGGGCTGCGGCTAAGGCAGGCGCTACACCATCTTCTTGACGAACTTGACACTCTCCTCTTTGCGAACGACCCACGGGCGGCTGGTGCGGTGAAGGAATCCCCTTCCCAAGCGGGCGGCGGCCGGGTGGTGGTGTTTCCGCGGTGGGCAAGCTCGAATCGCGCCGCAGATCCAGCAACTGCTCCAGCAAATGCCGATGAGGAATGCGCCGATCGCCATGACGATGGAGGGCGCGATGGTTGAACGCGGCGCCACACTGGTGGAGATCACTCGCGAGGCCCCTTGCGAAGGGCGGAGCGATGAACTGCTGCGCCTCGCCACCGCACTGCGGGGTGAGTCGGGCGGCGAGGCGACGCGGCGCCACGTGAGCAAGTGCGCGCGTTGCCGCGCGTTCCTTGACCACGCACGCCTGGGGATGCGGCTGGCGGGCGACGCGTTCGCGGGACTCGAAGCCGTCGGCGGCACGCGCGCGAAGGCGCCGTTCGACCTGACTCGTGCGCGCTCGTTCGAAAACTGGCTCGACCGCGCGCTCTGGTCGCGCGGGGAGCGCGACCTCGCCCACGCGATGGCCCGCACCGCCCGCTGGCTGCTGTGCCTCGATCCTGACGTCACGACGAGCCTCGTTTCGAGCGACGACCCGGTCGCGCGCGTGCCTGGCGCGCTCTCCACCGCGAACAGTTTCGTCAACCTGCTGGAACGCGAGCAGACGCTCTGCGTGCCGACCGAGCGTGACCGGCGCCTGATCGTCGAGTTGCGCCGCGATGCGGCTCGCAGCCCCTGGACCCGTTCCGCGCAGCTCACCCTCGTGAACGCGCTGCTCGCTCGCTCGCTCGAGCTTTCAAAGGGAGCCGCCGGCTTCCCGTGGCTGGTCCGCGCACTGACTGAGTGGTACGTCGGCGACGAAGCGAAGGTGCCGCAGCTGCTCGAGACTGCGGCGCGCGCAGCGTGCTCGGCGGACAACCGCGCGGCGATCCTGCTCAGTCACGCGGTCCATCGTTCCGAGGCCGGGCATGGCAACGAGGCGAGCGTGTTGTTGGATCGTGCACTCGCGGCGAATCCGAGTCCGGTCGTCCGGTCGCCGATCCTCGTGACCAAGCTCACTTGGTTGGCGACGGCCGGCCGTTTCGAGGCGCTCGACCGCCAGATGAGAATGTTCCCGTCGCAGGATCAGCGGGAGATCGCTCGGCAGCGCAATCCACCCGCAGTGGTCGCGATCCGCGTCGCGTCCATCGCCCATCGTCACGGACTCTCGGCCGAGCGTTGCGAGCTCGCGGTTCGACGCGTCGTCGAGGCACTTCATGGATCCTGAGAAACTGTCCAAGCCTTCGCGGTCGCGACTTTGCGCCTTGATCGGCGTGCTTCTCGTGCTCGCGATGCTTGCCTCGCTGGTTCGCGCCGGTAGCTCCGCGCCCCCACCGCGTGCGGGTGGCGGGCCGACTACGGGAGAGGTGAGTGGCGGCGGCTTGTTGGCTGGCGCGAAGACCCGCGCTGCCCGGCCGTGATTCGTTCGGAGGCCCATTCGGCGCCTTCGCGATCGCGACCTCATGCTCGCTAGGAATTCGCCCGTGAAGCGTCGCGTCGTTTGGTCGGCGACGGCGCTCGGGCTGATTGGCGTCGGACTGGCCGTTTGGCAGGGTTTCTCCGCGTCGCGAGTCGAACCTGGACGCGCGGTGCCCGGCGCCGGTGTTGTTCCGGCGCCATCGTCGGCGACGGAGGCGCGCGAGCGCGCGGAGCCGCTGCCCGACATTGACGCGATCCGAATCGACGATCCGCTCGCTCGCTCGACTCCAGGTGACGGAGCCGCCGTCGTCGGTGCGACCGGCACCCGGCTCGCGATCCACGTGACCTCGCCACTGGGCCAGCCAGTGAATGGCGCGAAGGTGCGGCTCTATCCGAGGGCGCTGCGCGGGCCGCGTTTGCTCGAAGAGTTCCGGCCGGAGAACTTCCGAGCGGCGGCGGTCGCGACCGAAGTGACCGATGGGCGCGGCGACGCAATCTGGCCCAGCGGAGTCGCGGCGGACACGTTCGTCTTGGTCGAAGCGCAGGGCTTCGCGCCGTGCGTCGGCACGGTGACCGAAGACGAGACGCGGTCGGGCGTTTCAAACTTCCCCCTGAATGCAGCCGGAGCGATCAAGGCGCAGGTCGTCGACGGACTGAACTCGCGGCCGCTTGCCGGCGTGACCGTCGTTGCCTGCGCCAACCTGCCGTACGAGAAGGAGCAGGGCGACGATCCTGCGCTGACGCTGCGGGCGCTCGCTGCGGCGCGCGCGACCACGGCTTCGGACGGGAGGGTCGAGGTGCCCGGCCTCGACGCGACCACCGAGCATGCGCTCTTCCTGTTCGCGGCCGGCTACCCGCCGCGCAAGGCGTTCCCGGTCGCGACGTTGGGCGTCGAGCAGTTGATCCGCCTCTATGGCGGCACCGCGATCAGCGGCCGTGTCGTCGACATCGCGGGCCATGGGATTGCGGGAGTCAGCGCGGTGGCGGCGGTTTGCGGGATCTACCCGAGCCAGGAAGTCTGTCGAGCGTTGACTGCAGCCGATGGGACGTTCACCGTCGATTCGGCGCCGCCAACGGCGCTCGCCTGGGCGATCCGCAAGGAAGGCTACGGACTCGAATATCGCCACGTCCTCGACCCGCCCGGCCGCGTCCCGCTCGAGTTCGTGCTGCGTCCGGCGGCGAAATACTCCGGCCTTGTGGTCGACGACTTGGGCACGCCGATCGCCGGTGCGCGCCTCGAGTTCGCCGCCGAGCCGACCATGTCGACGATCGGCTCGTTCGAGACCTACGACGACGGCTCGTTCGACATGCCGTGGCTTCCCGACCAGCAGGCGCTGATCGTCACGGCGAAGGCGGCGGGTCACGTCGCACGGCGGCTCGCCGGCGTGATTCCAGAAAACGGCGCGAGGATCGCGCTCGAGCGGGTCGGTGGCGTGCGCGGACGTGCGGTCGATTCGGCGGGAGCGCCGGTCGGCAAGTATCGGGTCGGCTGGCGATCGACGCGCCTCGACATGATCGAGGAGTTCGATGTCACGGAGGCGATTCCGTGGCGCGCGGTTGCGGCTGCCGATGGAGCGTTCGAGCTGGCGGGAGTGAGTTCCGGCATCGTCGAGCTCTACGTCGACGCGCCCGGTTATGCGCGACCCGATCCGATCCGCGTGACGGTTCCTCCCGGCGGCACAACGGAGCGGCTGACTCTTGCACTCGAGACCGGCCGCTCGATCCAAGGTCGGCTGGTCGGCGCCGACGGCCGCCCGATCGCGTACGCGACGGTCTCCTGGCTGATGGACTCGCTCTTCGGCGAGCCGTGCGGCCGCGTGACGCCAACGACCAGCGACACCGACAACGACGGCAGCTTCACGCTGCACGGAATGCCGAGCCGGCCGTTCACGCTCCGCGCGACCGACAACGTGCACCCGAACACCTTTTTCACCGAGCTGCGCGTCGAGGACTTTCCCCGCGATCTCGTCTATTCCGCGACCGCCGTGATCGAGGGGCGGATCGCGATGGCGTGGAGTTCGCCCGAATCAGCGGTGCGGGTCTACGCGCATCTCGATGGCACGCAGACCTACTCGATCACCGACATCGACGCGCGCGGGCGGTTCCGATTCGGTCCGATCCCACCCGGACGCTGGCTCCTGGAACTGCACGATGTCTGGGGCGAGCGGATCGCGTCGAGCTATTACGCGCGGCTCGCGAAGCGCGTCGACGCTGCGCCGGGAATGACGACGCAGGTCGAGTTCGATGTCAGGCCGCGCGGTCGCATCGACGGACGGGTGCGCGCACCCATCGACGAGGTCGGTTGTCGTCGGATCGAGGTGCTGCTCTACGAAGCGCCGTCACAGTCTTCGCGAGCGGACGCCTATTGCCAACTCGCCAGCTGCGATTCGGATGGCCGCTTCGTCCTGTTCGCCATCCCGCCAGGCCGTTACCTAGTCGAAGTCGCGAGCCGGATCCTCGGCTTCGGTGCGACGGCGTGCCAGTGGGTCGAGATCACCGACTCGGCGCCTACGGCGGAGCTGCAGTTCGTGTTCGGGAAGGCGGTGCTGAAGGGCAAGGTTCTGGACGGTGACGGCAGACCGATCGCTGCCGATGTCGTGGCGATTGATCCGCGCGACGGGCGCCGCCTGCTCTTCGCGCGCACCGAGCCGGACGGAACCTATGCGCTGGTCCCGCCGGCGCAGGAGGTGTTCGCGCTGGTCGTCAGCGCGCCGGGCTTCGCCGAGGAGCGCGGCGAACCGATCGATTCCGACTCCGACCTGTCCGAGTTGCGCGAGCACGTCCTCGAGCCCGAGGCGCGCATCGCCTTCCAGGTGCGCGACGACGCCGGCGCACCGGTCGTGGACGCCGTCGTGGAACTGTTCGACGCGACCACCCGCCCGCCGGCTTCGGCTTCGGCTCGCTTCAGCGGTCGCACCAGCTTCGATGGAAGCGTAGTGGTGACGCGCTTGCCGGCCGGGCAGTGGCGTGCGCAGGCGCGCCAAGCGGGATGGCCACCAGCGCCGCCGGTGATGATCGATCTCGAATGGGGCGAAACGCGATCGGCGACGCTCGCGCTGACTCGCTTCGGCGGTGTGCTGATCGAGGTGGTGGACACGAGCGGCGCAGCGCTGCCGCTCGTCTCCGTCACGCTCTACCCGGAAGGCGATCCCGGATCGACGCGCACCGCGCTTTGCGACGCCGCCGGCCTCATCGCGATCGAAGGGCTGCCGGTCGGACGATGGGTGGTCGCCGCCGAGTCGGGCGATCGCCAGCGGTTCGAAGTGGTCGCCGGCGAAGTCGCGAGGCTGCGGCTCGTCATGGGGCGTTGATCACGGCTGGCGGGTCGTACCCGTTCTCACCGTCGGCGCGAACCGTCGAGTCGTTGGCCGTCCACCGAATGAGGGCACTTCGGCGAGGGCGCGGCCGTCGTTGATTGCATCACCATTGCATCATTCATTGCATCATTCATTGCATCACCACTGCATCATCTGCTTGCCTCCCTGACCGAGCGGCATCGCGATCGAGGAGCGCCGTGAGCCTGAACCCGATCCGCGTCGTCAACTACGTGATCGACGAGTACCGCGATTGCCTTGACAACCACCGGAACCGGCGCCGGCTCGGCGGGCGGCTCAGCTACCGCAAGCTTCCTCGCGGCGCGCGTCGCTGCCGTGGAGTCGTCACGGATCGAACGCGTCGAATGGCGCCGTCATCGGTACGTCGGCCAACCTCATGGCTCGCGATTCCGCCAAGCGCTTCATTGAGTGGCCGTCCGGTCCACGATTCAGGCACGATCGTTCTTTCGGCTGCGCGCTGGCAGTGAGGTCGATCGGCTCGAGGAGCAGTCCGCGTTTCCGCAACAGGAAGCGCACTCGCCAATCGTCGCTGGTCAGCCGCTGCGAAAGCTCGGTCTCCGCGGGCGCTTCGAGCGCTGCCAATGGACGCGCGCCGCAGAGGTCGCTTCGGAACAAGCCGCAACGCAGCGGGGGTGCGAGGCTGAATGTCGAGAATCCTGGCGCTGCGGAAGCGCAGCATCGCGGTCACCGCACCGACCTAGGGCCGGCGATGCCGTGCAGCGCACCCGCGGGCGGAGCGTACCGCTCTGCTCGTCACCGTGGCGCAGCGTGGCTACTGTCCCGCCTCTCATACTCGCACCGCGATCCCGCTCGTTTCAGCGGCCACTCCGTTTTGGGAAGGACGCCATGAAGCTCTCGATTCCGTCGTGGACGATCGTGACGTTGATGCTGTCGTCGACGCTTCCGTTCGCACCGTCGTCGGATGCCGCGGTGGTTGCGGCTCCCGCAACCGTCGCGCTCCGCGCACCACAGGACGCGGTCCCGCCGAACCCGGCAAAGCCCGACGCAAAGGCGGACGCCGCGAAGCCCGCCGCCGATCCGTCGAAGGTCGACCTGCGCTCCGAGCTCGCGACGCTCGATCAGGTCTGGAAGCGGCGGACGGCGCTCCACTTCCTGAAGAACGGCAAGGAGCTGGTCGAGGGGCTCGGGAAGGTGATCGATCCGACTTCGGCGCAGGCGATCCAAGCGCTGCTGAACAAGAAGACCAGCTTCGACGAGCTCGACTACCACTTAGTCGAGAAGATCGCGAACTGCGAACAGCGCGTGCTGAACCACCTGCGCGGCGAGAAGTTCCGCGGAGTCGCCGATCTGCTCGAGGTGATGGCCTCGAAGAACTACCCGTTGTCGGTCGCGCACGCCGACCTCATGGGCGCGGTCGAACTCAACTGGCGCTACGCGGCGAGGAAGGGGCTGCTCGACGGCGGCGATTCGGCGGGAGGCTCGGGCGGAACAGCAGAATCAGACGACACGCGTGCGCTCGGCCGGCGGCTGCTCGGCGAGGC
>SIAN01000019.1 GCA_009691715.1 Planctomycetota bacterium | reverse complement strand
GCCGTTCGCGCTGGCGTGCTGGCTGTTCAACGTCGCCGCGATGGCGGCGCTGGTGTATCGAAAGTGACGAGACGGGGGAGTTTCATTCATTTGGCGCTGTGGCCTCTGCGATTCTTGTTCGGGTGATTCATGAACGCCTCCCACCCCACGATCCTGCTCACCGGCTTCGAGCCGTTCGGCGGCGAACCGATCAATCCGTCGGCCGAGATCGTGCGCCGTCTCGACGGCCGCGTGATCGGCAGGCATCGCGTCGTCGGGCGCGTGTTGTCGTGCGTCTTCGGGCGCGCGCGTGAGGAGTTGCACGCGGCGTTGGCCGACGCGGCGCCGCGAGTCGTGCTGGCGCTCGGACAGGCCGGCGGACGGAGCGAGCTCTCGCTCGAGCGCGTCGCCATCAACGTCGACGACGCGCTGGCCGGCGATCACGCGGCCGTCGAGACGGCGCACGATCTCGGCCGACGGGTTGATCGGCTCGCCGCCGAACGGCTCGAACCCGGTGAGCAGGATCGTGGGGTGGAAGGCGTTCATGAATCACCCGAACAAGAATCGCAGAGGCCACAGCGCCAAATGAATGAAACTCCCCCGTCTCGTCACTTTCGATACACCAGCGCCGCCATCGCGGCGACGTTGAACAGCCAGCACGCCAGCGCGAACGGCGCCTGCGCCTTGATCACGGCGTGTCGATCCCGGATCCCGAGCAGGATCCCCGGCACGACGTTGAAGTTGGCGGCCATCGGCGTGACCAGCGTGCCGCAGTAGCCGCAGAGCATCCCGAACGCGCCCATGATCGCAGGGTCGCCTCCGTGCTGCCTGACGATGAACGGCAATCCGATGCCAAGCGTGATCAGCGGGAACGCGGCGAACGCGTTGCCCATCAGGATCGTGAACAGCGGCATCGCGACGCAGTAGGCCACCACCGCGAGCAGCGGCTGCGCAACCGGCAGGCCATGCGCGACGTGGTGGGCGATCACGTCGCCGACGCCGTTCTGGTCGAAGACCCCGCCGAGCGTCGCAAGCAACTGCGGCAGGATCAGCGCCCCGCCGAGATGCTGCAGCAGGACGCCGCCCTCGCGCACGGCGACGAAACGCTCGGGCGCGATCGCCGCTGCCTGAACGTCGCGAGCGTCCCGCCGGCGGGTTACGAACTGCGCGAACAGCAGCGCAATCACCGCTGCCATCCCGACCGCAATCGTGTTCGCCTGGTTAGCGGCCACCAGCGCTCGTCCGCCAAACGCGATCTTTGGCAACAGGAGCACGCCGCCGGCCGCGACCAATGCCAACACGACGAGCGGGCCGATCAGCCGATTGCCGAGGCGCCGCGCTTCCGCCTGTCGCGACGTGCGGGCGGCGGCTTCGTCCGCTCTGGCGCCCGGCGCGCGCACCTGCTTCGCGGCGACCAGCAAGACCATCCCGACCATCGCGATGCCGACCGCCACCGGCACGCCGTGCACTGCACGCGACCCCGACGCGAGCGTCCATTCCACTGGCACCAGTCGCGCGAAAAACGTCGCCCCGAGCACTCCCCAGAACGTCGCGCTGCCAGCGCGGCGCGGGTGCCTGCGGTCGCACGCGATCTGCGCCGCGACCACCAGCAGCACCAGCCCCGCGACCGCGTGCAACCACTCGGCATCGATCCAAACCGCGGCAAGGACCCGGGTGCCGATCATCGCGGCGGTTCCGCTGCAGGACTCGCCATCCCGCCCGCCACCGCCAGCGCCTGATCGAGCCGACGAAACCGCCACGCGCCGAGCAGCAGCGCGAACAGCGCCGTCGGCAGCCCCCACGCGCCAATCGCATGCGTCGCCACGTCGACGCCCGCGCGCTCGAAGACGCCCTTCATGATCAGGACCGGGCCGACGGCGACGACGACATCATCCGCGAAGAAGTTGCCGAAGTTCTCCGCGGCGGCGGCGTGCGCGCGCAGCCGGTCGAGCAGCGCGTCGGGCAGCGGCGCCTTCGCACGTGCCTGCGCGACGCCCTCGGCCATCGGCGCGACCAGCGGCCGGATCATCTGCGCGTGGCCGCCGATCGCGAGTCCGAACATCGAGGTGAGCGCGCGCATCGCCTGATACGCGAGCAGCACGCGCCCCGCCGTCGCGCGCGCGGCGCCGCTGATCAGCGCCGCGGCACGCTCCTGCAGACCGTGCCGCTCGAGCAGCCCGATCAACGGCATCAGCAGCACGATCGGCAGCGTGGTGAAGCGGCTGTCGAGGAACAGCGTTCCGAGCTGCTCCAGCACCGCCAGCGGATCGAGTCCCGCGACCAGCCCGGTCGCACCCGCTGCGACCAGCACCACCAGCAGCGGCGGCAGCCGCAACGCGAAGCCGAGCGCGACGATCACGACTCCGATCAGCTTCCACGAGTCGATCGCGGCGGGATCCGGCGTCATTCGTTGGTTTTGTTGGTGTTGTTTTCGTCGTCGTCGTTGTCGCCAGACGGGCGCGGCGGCCGCTGCAGGATCGACTTTGTCGGCGCGGCGAGCGTGATCCCCGCCGCCGCCAGCTCGCTCCGCAACCGTCGCGCGAACGCGAGCGCGTGCGGCCCATCGCCGTGCACGCTGAGCGTCTCCGCGCGCACGCGCACTTCGCTGCCGTCGACCGCGCGCACCACGCCGCTGCGCACCATCGACAGCACCTGCGCCACGGCCTGTTCCTCGTCGTCGATCAGCGCACCGGGCGTAGTGCGCGGCGTGAGCGTGCCGTCCGGTCGGTAGGTGCGATCGGCGAAGCCCTCGGCGATGAAGGGCAGGCCCGCGGTCGCCGCCGCCCGCTCGAGCGCGCTGCCCGCCGGCCCGAAGAGCATGAGCGGCCGGCCGCGCCGCGCCGCCGGATCGCCGGTCTTCGCGTCGACCTCCGCCACCGCATCGACGAACGCCTCGGCCAGCGACAACTCGCGCGCCAGCTGGTGGTAGAGCGCGCCGTGCGGTTTCACGTGCGCCAGCACGCATCCCGCCAACCGCACCTGCGGCATCAGCACGCCGAACTGATCGATCACGAGCCGCCGCACCTCGTGCGGCTTGATCCGCCGCTCGACGCGCCCGAACATCGCGCGATCCCAATGACCCGGATGAGCGCCGACCGCGACGCCGGCACGAACCGCAATCCGGATCGCCGATCGCATCGTCGCGGCATCGCCCGCATGCCCGCCGCACGCCACGTTCGCCGACGTCAGCAACGGGATCAGCGCCGCGTCGTCACCGACGCCCTCGCCGACATCCCCGTTCAAGTCGAGCTTGCGCGCCGTGGTCATCCGCTTCCCCGTGTCATCCGATCCCCCGCAGCCGCAGCGCCGCATCCAGCCTCGCCCACGCACGCGCCGCAGCGTGAGTCGCAGCGGTCGCGGCCTCGAGGTCGACCCCTTCGAAGCGCACCGTATCTCCCGGCCCGAGTTGCGCCAACGCATCAAGATCGGCGCTGATGACATTCGCGACCTTTGGGTAACCGCCAATCGTCTGCCGATCGGCCAGCAGCACGATCGGTTGGCCGTCCGGCGGCACCTGCACCGTCCCGGTCGCGACGCCTTCGGAGAGCAGCTCGCGCGGCTGGCGCAGCAACAGCGGCGGACCGGCGAGTCGTACGCCCATGCGGTCGGAGCGCGACGTCACGACATACGCGCGCGCCAAGAACGTCGCCCAGGTTGCGGCGTCGAACCAGTCCGCTTCCGGCCCGCGCATCACGCGTAGCGGGGCGCGGAGCCGCCGGTCGACGAGGTGAGCCGAGTCGACGCACCAGTTCGGCACGCTGCAAGGCGCCGCCGCGCCGATGCACGGTCGATCGGGCCGGTGCGCTCCACCGGCGGCCTGCAGCCGATCTCCCGCCTGGAGCGCCCGCCCTTCGAAGCCACCGAAGCCTGCGCGCAGATCGGTCCCGCAACCGCCGAGCACGCTCGGCACGTCGATCCCGCCGGCCAACGCCAGGTACCCACGCGCACCGCGCGACAGCTTGCGCAGATCGAGCAACTCCCCCGGCGCGACATCGCGCGGACGACCCCACGGCGTGCTCGCGACGGCGCCCGTCAACGCGATCCGCGTGAAGCGCAGCACCCGCAGAAGTGGCCCGAGCAGCGCGAATTCGAGACCTGCGGCGGCGTCCTCGTTGCCGACCAGCCGATTGGCGAGCCGCAGCGCGCCGCGATCGGCCGCGCCTCCGGGCGTCACACCTTGCGCTTCGAAACCGCGGCGCCCGAGATCCTGCACCGTCGTCTGCAAACCCGGTTCGACCACTTCGATCGTCGGCGCGGCGCCGTTCTTGGGCCGCGCAGCCACGAGCGTCCGCACCCGCCGCGCGAACGCGCGCGCGCCCACCGGCTCGAACTGCACCCGATCGCCGATCGCAAGCAGGGCGGCGGGCTCTCGGCGCGGATCGAACAGCACGGCCGCGGTCCTGCCGATGACGTTCCAGCCACCCGGCGAGTCGATCGGGTAGATCCCCGTTTGCGCGCCCCCGATCGCGACGCTCCCCGCCGGGACGATCAGGCGCGGCGTCGCACGGCGCGGGATCGCCAGCTCTGTCGGCAGGCCGCCGAGATACGCGAACCCCGGCGTGAAGCCGATTGCGCGCACGACGTAGTCGCCCGCGGCGTGCCGCTCGATCAAGTCGGCGGGTGCAAGGCCGCAGTGGCTGGCTGCTGCCACGAGGTCGGGGCCGTGTTCGCCGCCGTAGCAAACGCGCAGATGGACGTACGGGTCAGCCGGCACCTCCTCGCGACGCACGGCGGTCGTCGAGGCAACCGGTTTGCGAACCACTCGCGCGACGACGTCGGCGAGCCACTCCTCGAAGCCGGGGCGCGCCATCGGATCGAAGTGGAGTGTCACGCTGTCGTAGGCGGCGACGACATCGCGAACGCCAGGCGGCGCGCTTCGTCGCAGTTCCTCGACCAGCGCTCGGAACTCCGGCAAGGCGTCGGCGACGCCCTCGAATCGCACCTGCACGGCTGCATCGCCTAGAGGGACGCAGCGCGAAATGGGGAAAACATCACGACTCGGCGAGATGGCGCGGCTCCGGCTCGGGGTGGGCCGGGATCATCTCGCTGCCGTTGCGCACTGTCGACCAACTGCGGCGCCGCCGATGTCGCGCGTGACGCTTGCCGCTGCTTCGCGCTTCATCCGGCGGACCCCATTCCCCCACGGGCCCGGAGCCGGGAGTACGCGTCATGGTCGTCGAGAGCGTTTCTTCGTCAGGCCGCCAGCCGGAGCCGGGCCGGTCGCGCGCCGAGGCGGCGTTCCTCGAATTCCTGGCGTAACAGGAAGGGCCCGCACCCGTCGATTTCGAGGCGTTCGCGTGCGGCCGTCCGGAAGTGGTCAGCGATCTGCGCCAACTCCACAACGACTGGCTCGGCGTCGCGAAAGTCGCGGCAGGCTTCGCACTCCGGCGATTCCGCCTGGCGCCTGTCGAGCGACGACGCGCAACCGCAGTTCGAGCTGGCGGGCGACCTGCGGCGCGCGGCTCGCTACGCAGCTCACGCCAGCCGATCGCTACCAGTGGCAGGGAGAGATCGGTCGCGGCGGCATGGGCATCGTGCATCGCGTGGTCGATCCGGCGCTGCGTCGCCAGCTGGCGATGAAGGTGATCCTGGCGCGCAAGAGCGAGGAGTCGCCACGCGAGCGCGAAAAGGCGATGCACCGCACGCTCGCGCGCTTCCTCGAGGAGGCGCAGGTCACGAGCCAGCTCGACCATCCCGGCGTCGTGCCGGTCCACGAGCTCGGCATCGATTCGAGCGGCCGCGTCTACTTCACCATGCGCCTCGTGCGCGGCCGCGACCTGCGGCGCATCCTCGAACTCGTGAACGCGGGTGCCGAGGGCTGGACGCGGGCGCGCGCGCTGCACGTGCTGCTGAAGGTCTGCGAGGCGGTCGCCTACGCGCACGACAAGCGCGTGATCCACCGCGACCTGAAGCCGAGCAACATCAGGGTAGGCCGCTTCGGCGAGGTCTACGTGATGGATTGGGGGCTGGCGCGCGTGCTCGACCGGCGCGACGCGCACGATCTGCGCGTGCAACCCGACACCGGCAGCGTCGTCGACACCGATGTGCGCCGCTTCGGCGACGCGACGCCGGGCTCGCTGTTGCTCTCGATGGACGGCAACGTGCTTGGCACGCCGCAGTACATGTCGCCCGAACAGGCGTGCAACAACGTCGACACGATGGGGCCGCGCAGCGACGTCTATTCGCTCGGCGCGATCCTCTACGAACTGCTGGCGTTGGCGCGACCGGATGCGCCCGAGGAGTTGGCCGCGATCTGCGCCAAGGCGATGGCGCACAAGCCGGAGCGCCGGTACGCGACGGCGCTCGAGCTGGCGGCCGACATCGAGGCCTACCTCCACCATCGGCCGGTCACGGCGCTGGCGCCTTCGCTCCTGCAGCTCGCGCGCCTGTGGTATCAGCGCAACGAGCGGCTCGGTCGGCTGCGCGCCGCGGAAGCGTTGCTGGCTGCGTCGGATCGCTGCTTCACCGCGGAACCCGACGCGGCGCCGCTTCTGGCCGAATGGCTGCGCGAAGTCGCGGCGTTGCTACCGATCGAGACGGAGTCGCGCCAACGGCTGGTGCGCGCGCAGGAAGCGGGCGATCTCCTCGAGGTGCGCCACCTTGAGGCGCCGATCGAGGCGCTGCGCCGCCTGCGCGAGGAAACGCGCCCGGCCATCGCCCGATGGTTCACCCGGCTGTCGACGTTGCGCGAGCGGAGCGTCGTGGAGCCGGTGGCTGCGGCGGCACTTGCGGCGCGGAATAAGCGGGCGGGCGGGCGGGCGCGGTCTTCTTGGCGCGCGGCTGCGATGGTGCGGCGTCGCTGGCGGCGTTCGGCTACGCCGGGACGCGAACCGCCGACGGCGGCGATTGCGGCAGCGGCGACGGCTGCGCCCCGTGCGATCCGAAGTGCGCGAGCGAGCCGCGGCCGGCGACGATCGAGTGCACCCGCAACGCCTGCGTCGTCCGTTTCACGACGAACAACGGCCGCGACGGCGTGATCGAACTCGCCTGCGACGGCGATTCCTGCAAGCTCGTTCGCTGCGAGCCGGCCTGCGGCGATTGCTGCGGCGGCGGGAGCGCTTGCGGTTCAGCACCGACGAAGGAGTGAGTTCGGCGCGCCGCCACTCACGCCCCGAAGAGCTGGTCGAGCCGCGAGGCGACCTGCTTGCCGAGATCCTCCGGCGGGTAGCGCTCGTGAAGGACGGCCTCGAGCTCGGTCTTCTGCGCGATCACGAAGGCGAGGCGCTTGCCAGTTTCGGCTTCGAGGTCGGCGACGACCTGCGGGTCGAGATCGGCATAAGTCGCGAACAGAAGCACGTCGCCAAACAGATCGAGCGGCAGCAGGCGGTGCTGGTGCAACGTCGCCACCGGAACCACCGTCTTCACTTCCTTCGGCGGGTCGTAGGACTTCGCCGCGATGTAAGGCAACGAAAGCTGATGTACCAGCGCCTTGGCGAGGTCGTACTCGGTCGCCATCCCGCGCGCCAGGATCACGTCGGCCAAGCGCTCGCCGGTCTGCCCCGCTTCGTGGGTGACCTCATCGAGCTGTTCGGGCGTGAGCACCCCTTCGGCACGCAGCACCTGGCCGGCATTCAACGAGGAGATCTTGGTCGCGGTGCGCATGAAGGAGAACCTCGCCGTCCCGATCGACGGCGAAGCCCCCGCGACTTGAGCAGGCGGCAAGTTCTTCCGGGTCCGCCGGCAAGCAGCGCCGCCCCGCTCACACGTCGAGGTTCCGCACTTCGAGCGCGTGCTTTTCGATGAACGCGCGGCGCGGTTCGACCTCTTCGCCCATCAGCACCGTGAAGATGTGGTCGGCGCGGACCGCGTCCTCGGCACGCACCTGGTAAAGCGTGCGGATCTTCGGGTCCATCGTCGATTCCCAGAGCTGCTCGGGATTCATTTCGCCGAGGCCCTTGTAGCGCTGGATCTCGAGGTCGCGTTCGCCGTCGTTGCGGATCGCCTCGGCCACTTCGCGCAGGCTCTGCAGCGCGTGCGTCCCGTGCTCGAGCGTGAGCGTGAACGGCGCCGGATCGGCGGCGACCTTGGCGCCGAAGACCTGTTCGAGGCGAAGCCCGTTCTGAGCAAGCGCGGCGAGCGCGGTCTCAATCTCGGCGCGGTCGCGGAATGCCTGCACGCGCACGTCGGCCGCCTCGTCGCCTTCGTAGCTGACCGACAGGTCAGGCTTCTTCGCGCGCTCCGCGTCGAGCCACTGATTCAACGCGGCGTCGTCGGCGAACCAGCGCGCGCCCGCGGGCGCCGTCGTTGGGTCCGCCGTCCGATACGTCGCCCGATACGCCGGCAGCTTCGCCGGATTGCCCGCACCGGCGGCCACCAACTCACGCAACGAGACGCCGCGCCGATCGAGTGATTGCCCGGCGCGATCGAGCTTCGACAGTTGGTCGAGCAGAGGCTTCAAAGCCTCGCCTTCGATGGCGGCCTGGCCGGTGGTCGCGCCGTGGATCGCGAGCTTCGCGTGCTTCACGCCGAGGTCGCGCTTGATGCGCAGCAGATCTTCCTCGTTGTGGACGTACTCCTCGTGGCGCCCGCGTTTGATCCGGTAGAGCGGCGGCGCGGCGACATAGATCTTCCCCGCATCAACCAGCGGTCGCATCTGCCGATAGAAGAAGGTCAGGAGCAGCGTTCTGATGTGCGAGCCATCGACATCTGCGTCGGTCATGATGATGACCTTGCCGTAGCGCAGCTTGGCGATGTCGAAATCGTCGGCGCCGATGCCGGTGCCGAGCGCGAGGATGATCGTGCGAATCTCTTCGTGGCCAAGCATCTTGTCGAGGCGCGCCTTCTCGACGTTCAGGATCTTGCCGCGCAACGGCAGGATCGCCTGCGTCCGCCGATCGCGCGCCTGCTTCGCTGAACCACCGGCCGAATCGCCCTCGACCAGGTAGATCTCGGCGTCCTCGGCCTTGCGCGTCTGGCAGTCGGCGAGCTTTCCGGGCAATCCGCCGCCGCCCATCGCGCTCTTGCGCACGAGGTCGCGCTGCTTGCGGGCCGCTTCGCGCGCGCGCATCGCCAGCAACGCCTTGTTGACGATCGCCTTCGCCTCGCCCGGGTGCTCTTCGAGGAAGGCGCCGAGCTGCTCGTTGACAGCGGTCTGCACCGCGCCATCGACCTCGGCGTTGCCGAGCTTCACCTTGGTCTGGCTTTCGAACAGCGGGTCGGGCACGAGGACTGAGATCACCGCCGCGAGCCCTTCGCGGAAGTCTTCGCCGGTCGGCGGCGTTTCGTTGTCCTTGACCAGCCCGGCCTTCTTCGCATAGGCGTTCAGCGTTCGCGTGAGCGCGCTGCGGAAGCCGGAGAGGTGCGTGCCGCCCTCATGCGTGTTGATGTTGTTGGCGAAGCAGTAGACGTCTTCGTGGAAGCCGTTGTTGTACTGCAGGGCCACGTCGATCACGAGGCGGTCGATCTCCTTGTTCAGGTGGATGACCGAGTCGTGGATCGGCGTCTTGTTCTGGTTCAGGTTCTCGACGAAGGTCTCGATGCCTTTCTCGAAGCGAAAGGTCTCCTCGTAGCCGACGCGCTCGTCGGTGAGCGTGATGGTGAGGCCGTGCAGGCCGAGCAGGTAGGCGAGCTCGCGCAGCCGCTTGGCCAGCGTCTCGTGGCTGAACACCGTCTCCTGGAAGATCGTCGCGTCGGGCTTGAAGGTGACCTTCGTCCCGCGCTTCGAGGTCGCGCCGAGGACCTTGAGCTCGGTGCGGCGGTCGCCGCGCGCGAAGCTCATGTGGTGGATCTGGCCGTCGCGGTAGACCTCGACCTCGAGCCACTCGGAGAGGGCGTTCACGACCGAGGCGCCGACGCCGTGCAGACCGCCCGACACCTTGTAGGTGTTGTGGTCGAACTTGCCGCCGGCGTGCAGCTTGCACAGCACAACCTCGACCGTCGGGATCCCGCTCTCGTGCATGTCGACCGGGATGCCGCGCCCGTCGTCCTCGACCGAGACCGCGCCGTCGACGCGGATGCGGACCGCGATCGTCTTGCCATGGCCCGCCATGCTCTCGTCGATCGAGTTGTCGACGATCTCGTAGACCAGGTGGTGAAGCCCGCGCAGCGTGACGTCGCCGATGTACATGGCGGGTCGCAACCGGACGGCTTCAAGCCCTTCGAGCACGCGGATCGATTTCGCGTCGTAACCGCCGCCGTCGGGCGATTGCTTCGGACTATCGCTGGCCATTGGCACTCCAAGACCCGTTCTTGAACACGATCTCAGTGAGTTCCTCGAGGCCCTGCATGCCGCGCAGGGCCTCGCGGGCCGTGCTGCGGGCGAAGGCCTGATATTCGAAGGCGCGCGCCGCCGACCTCACTTCGAGCGTGAGCTTGCCCTTGCGGTAGCTCGCCACACGCAGGTCGCGTCCCGCTGCGCGCCCGAACGCCGACGCGACCGCCTCCTGGATCTGCGCCAGCGCGAGCGGGCCCGGTCCCGGGAGTTTCAACTTCGCGAGGATCGATCCCAGCCGCTGCAAGGTTCCGTCTCCCCGCACGTTTGCGCCGCCAAGTCTTGCGGCAGCACGCGGTGTCACAGGCTCATCGGCATGACGACGTAGGCGAAGCCATCGGATGGCCGGAAGACGCATGCCGCAGTCGCGTCGCGGAAGCTGAACGGCAGCTTTTCGGGCAGCTTCAGCCGGCCGAAGTCGAGCAGGAACGCTGGGTTGAAGGAGATCTTCACCTCGGCCCCGATGTAGTTGACCGGCATCTCGCTGCGCGCGTCACCGCGGCCCTCATGCTTGCCGGCGAACACCAGGCTCCCTTCGCTGAAGGTGAGAGTGATCGCGGGCGCATCGTCCCCCGCCATGACGTTCACTTGGCGCACGCAGTTGAAGAACTCATCGCGATCGAGGTGCACCGTGACGCCGGCGTCTGCCGCCGGCACAACGCCGCGATAGTCCGGGAACTCCGCGTCACGCGAGGTCGCCGTGAGCACGGTGTTGCCGCAGCGCATGAGCGCGCGCCTCTTGCTGAGGTGAAGTCCTACCACCTCCGCCCCGGGGCCGATCGCGCGCAAGAAGTGCGTCACACCCTTCAGGGGGACGATCTCCTTCACCGGGGTGGCGATGGCCTGTTCGAGCGTCGCCTCGGCCAGCGCGAGGCGCCTGCCGTCGGTGGAGACCATCCGGATCGTCTTGCCCTCGAGCTCCACCAGGATCCCATCGATCGCGTAGCGCCCGAGCTCGCGACTGGCCGCGAACTCCGTCCGCTCCGCCAGATCGCGGAAGAGCGGCGCCGGCAAGGCGACGTATTCCTGCGCCTCGCCGACCGCGACTTCGGGGAAGTCGGCGGGGTTCTCGCCGCTCACGCGGAACTGGCCTCGCCCCGAGCGCAGCAGCGCGACGTTGCCGTCGGTGGTGAAGTCAATCGTCTCGCCCTGTGCCTCACGCAGGATCTTGAGCAGCGTCGCCGCGGGCAGCGCCAGCGTCCCCTGCTCCTCGATCAGCAACGGTTGGTAGCGGCAGCGCAGCGACACCTCGAGATCGGTCGCCAGCAGCTCAAGCTCCGGGCCGTGCGTCTTGAACAGGATGTTCTGCAAGATCGGGCGCGTGCCTCGGCTGGCGGTCACCCCGCCGACGACGCCGACGATCTCCTGGAGCTCCTTGCGATCGCAGCGAAGCTTCATGCTCCTCCCTCTCCCAGGTGCCCCGCTCGGCGGTTTAGTGCATCGCGGACGAAAACTCCGCGGGCGCAGGATTCTAAGAAAGAAGAACTTGAACCCATCGTGTTGGTGTCAGTGCCCCACGCTGAATTGGGAAAAGTCTCGGCCCGGCCGAGACAACTCCAAGCGGAGACACGACTTGTATCCGCGCGGAACGATGCAGCAGGACGGGGAGACCCGGTGCATTGCAATCCCGCTCCCCACCGTCGCCCGCGTCCCACGACCGGAGGCCCGAACGCGCTGGGGAGAGAGCTCCCAGCTCGACGCGCCTTTCACGACGGATCTCCCTGGAATCTCCACGGACTCTGTAGCGCCCGCGGAGGCCGCGCGTCCCGAGCAACGGAAGCGGGCGGCCGGTCCGCGCTGGACCGCCGCCCGCAAGGCTCTCGCTGAAAATGCGCTCAATGAACGCGTGCCACGACCTTGGTGCCACGACCTTGGTGCCACGATCCGGCGGAGGCCCGATCCGCGTCCTAGCCCGTTCTATTCATGAAACCCCTGCCGCGGCCTGGTCTGTCGATCCAGGACTTCGTCGAAAACACGCGCTCCTTCCTCAGCGGGTTTGCAAATCCGCGTCGTCGGAGCCGCGCATTCCCTTTTCGTCCTGAACCGACATCCCGTCGCCTCGCAACGGGGAGCATGAATCGAACGGGCTAGCGCTCCAACTGACCGCGCAGGCGGTTGAGGTGATCACGGACGCGACTGTCCGAGCGGGCGATAGCGTCGATCTTGCGGATGCCGTGCAGGATGGTGGTGTGGTCGCGGCCGCCAAGCAGCCCACCGATTTCCGACAGTGACAGCTCCGTCCGCTCCCGCAGCAGGTACATCGCGGACTGCCTCGCGAAGGACAGCGCCTGCGGGCGTCGCGGCGAGGACATGTCCGCCATCGTCACCTCGAAATGCTGGCAGACAGCCTTCAAGATCCTGTCCGGCGAAGAAGCCGGCCGCTGCAACAACGCGTCGTCCTGAAGTGCGGTTCGCGCGGTTCGCAAGGAGACTGTCGTGCCGGTCAGCTTCGCCCCAGCGAGGACGCTGGTCAGCGCGCCTTCGAGCTCGCGAACGTTGGTCGTCGGCAGGTCGGCGAGGAAGTCGAGGACGTCGGCCGGCAGGGCCTCACCTCGCAGCGTCGACTTCGAGACCAAGAGGGCGCGCCGCGCGTCGCGGTCCGGCGCACGCAGCGCCAGGCGGTAGGCGCCTGACAGACGCGCCTGCAACGCGGGATCGAGATTGAGCGTCTCGCCCGGCGCACAGCTCGCAGCGAACAAGAGGCGCGTGCCGCGATCGCTCCAGGCGTTCAGCGTGTGCACGAGCTCCGCCTGAGTTCCGATCTTGCCGGACAGGAGCTGCAGGTCATCGAAGCAGACGAGGTCGAGGCTGCGCCACCGGTCGCGAAATCGGCTCGCCGCATCGGCGCCCTGGGCGCACGAGGTGACGAACTCATTCACGAAGTTCTCGCCACGCACGTAGGCGACCTGCCTGCCCGCCGGCTTCGCGTTTCCTGGCTCGGCGGCCAAGCGCGCGGCCGCCTGCAGCAAGTGCGTCTTCCCGGTTCCAGTCGATCCCACGACGAACAGCGTCGTGAAGTCGGCGATCGGCGCCGTGGCCAACGACCTTGCCGCCGCCGCCGCGAGCTGGTTGTTCGGCCCGAGGACGAAGCGCGCGAGGTCGAAACCTTCCGTTAATGGAAGGTCGCCGCACGTGCGCACGCCCCCGAACTTATGGCTGGCGACCAGCGTCGGGCGGGCCGGCTCGGCCTTCGCCGCTCGGACGGCGACCGGCGGGACGGGTGTGGCCGTCGCCGCCGTCGCGCCCCGGTGGGAGGCCGCATCGGCCCCGTCGCGCCCGCCAATCTCCAGATGGAGTTCGCGCGCGCCCCCCAGAACGGCGGCGACCGATTCCTCCACTACCTCGCGGTAGTAGGTCACGATCCAATCACGGTGGAATTTGCTCGGCACTCTGAGGACGACGCGCTGTTCGTCGAGCTCGGCAACCTCGAGGTTGCGGAACCACGTCGCAAACTGCTGCGGCGTGGTCTTTTGCTCGATCTTTTCGAGAACAGCCTGCCAAAGAGTGACCGCTTTCGCGGGCAGCATCGGACGGTCCCCTCCCTCGCTTCCGGGTCGCCCACCCGGGAATCAACGGGTTCGGAGTCATTTCGATCATCGATCCACGACTTCTCCGGAGATCGCCACCTCTGGAGCTGTCGCGCGCGGTGAAATGGGGTTCGTTCGCTGGTTGGACGGCCAGTGAGCTCGCACCCCTCTTCACCGCGAGGACACAAGTTCTAGGCATCGCGATTGAGGGTCGTCAACGACCTCTCGACGCGATGCCGTTCGGCACCCGTTCTTCTTCGTGCGCGCAAGTCTCGACGCGGCGCGGGTTGCAGCGACGTTGCGACTCAAAAAGAAATCACGGAAGGCGCAACTTGACCACTGCAGCGTGCACCCGCGCGACGAGATCTTCGATGTCGTCGCGCGTGGTCGCGCGTCCCATCGACACGCGGATCGAGTGCAGCGCGCGTTCGCGTGCGCCGATCGCGACGAGGACCGGCGAGGGCAGTGACGCGAGCGAGGCGCAGGCGGAACCGTGGCTGATCGCGACATCGCACTGGTCAAGTGCCGTCACCAGCCAGTCACCGCGCACCTCGGGCAAAGAGAAGTTGACGAGACCCGGCAGTCCGTATGTCTCGCTCGAGTGGAACGTTACGTCGTCGAGGCGCTCGCGAAGTCGCGCGCACAGCAGAGCCGAAAGCTCCGCGAGCTGCGATGCGAGCGCGACCTGTTCCGTGAGAGTCGCAGTGAGTGCGGCGGCGGCCGCGACGCAGCTCGCGAAATCTTCCGTGCCACCGCGCAGTCCTTGTTCTTGGCGGCCAGGCGAGAGCGGCGTGGTCAGCGCGACGTTGCGTCGCCGCGCGAGGACGCCGACGCCGCGCGGGCCGCCGAACTTGTGCGCGGAGATGACCAACAGGTCGCAGCCGAGCGCGGGCACCGTGACGAGGGTTTTCCCGATCGCCTGGGTCGCATCGCAGTGAAGCAGCGCACCGTGCGTGCGTGTCGTCGCCGCGATCGCAGCGATCGGTTGCAGAGTTCCGATCTCATGGTTGGCGAGCTGGACGCTGACCAGGCCCGTCGTCGGCCGACAACGCCCGCGCAAAATCTCGGGATCGACCCGTCCGAAGCGATCGACGGACAGGTGTTCGAGCTCGATCTCCCCGCGGCGGGCGGCGGTTTCGAGCGGCTCCAGCACACTAGGGTGCTCGATCGGGGAGACGAGCACATGGCGCCGCTCGCGAGGCAGTGCCGCGATCGCTCCGTGCAACGCGAGCAGGTTCGCTTCGCTGCCGTTGCCGGTGAAGAACAGGTCATCGCGCTCGACGCCAAGCGCGCTCGCAAACGTGCGCCGCGCCCGCGTCAGCGCGGCCTTCGCGGTTCGTCCCCATTGATGCGCGCTGCCGGCGTTGCCGAACTCGGCGCCCGCGCACTCGAGCCAAGCCGCGCGCGCTTCGTCCCGCAGCGGCGCCGTCGCAGCCCAATCGAAGTAGAGCCGCCTGCTCACGTCTCGGCCTTGCGGCCGCGCCGCTCGATCGCCGCGTGATAGATCCGTTCGTGGACCGACAGCAACCGCGATAGGTCGAAGTGCTCGACCGCGCGTGCGCGGCCACGCGCGCCGAAGTCGCGGCGCAACGCCGGATCGGAAAGCAGTGTCCGCATCCGCGCGGCGAGCGCGGGCACGTCGCCGAAGCGGACGAGGAATCCGCTCTTGTCGTCCTCGACCACTTCGCGCATGCCGCCGGAGTCGTAACCGACGACCGGTACGCCGCATGCATGGGCCTCGAGCGCGGCGAGCCCGAAGCTCTCGCTTTCGCTCGACACGACCAACACGTCGGCGAATGGCAACAGGTCGGAGACGTCGTCCACCAGTCCGAGGAAGGTGACGCGTTCGTCGAGCTTGAGCTCAGTGACCAACGCCTCCGCCATGCCGCGATCAGGACCATCTCCAACGAGCACCAACTGCGCCTTCGTACCCGCGGTCGCGTCGGCGAACGCGCGCACCGTGTCGCCGAGCCGCTTCACCGGCCGGAAGTTCGACATGTGCATGACGATCGGCGACTCGGGACAGGCGCACAGTTGCGGCGACGTCCGTCCTTCGCGCGGACGGAAGCGCGTCACGTCGACGAAGTTCGGGACGACCTGGATCTCCTTGGTCGCACCGAAGATGCGCAGCGTCTCCTTCTTCAGCCATTCCGAGACGGCGATCACCTCGTCGCTCTGCTCGATGCCGAAGCGCGTGACGTCGCGATAGGCGTTGCCGCTGCCGACCAGCGTGATGTCGGTGCCGTGCAGCGTCGTCACGATGCCGAACCGACGGCCGGGCATGAGCTGGCGTGCGAGGTAGGCGCTGATCGAGTGCGGGATCGCGTAGTGGACGTGGAGCAGGTCGAGGCGGCGCTCGTTGATCACCTCGATCATCTTCGAAGCCAGCGCGAGGTCGTAGGGCGGATACTTGAACAGCGGGTACTCGGAGACTTCGACCAGGTGGCAGAAGACTCGCGGGTGGTAGCCCGACAGCCGCGGCGGCTTGCTGTAGGCGAGGAAGTGGACTTCGTGGCCGCGCTCCGCCAGCGCGACGCCGAGCTCGGTTGCCAGCACGCCGCTGCCGCCGTGCGTCGGGTAGCAGGCGATGCCGATCTTGAGCGGGAAGTCGGTGGTGCCGGAGTTCATGCGAGGAGGCTCATCGGGTCGGTGATCTTCGGTGGCGCCTGCGTGAAGAACGGCTCGGCGAAATCGACGCCAACCTGCGCGCCGAAGAAGCGGTCGCGAGCGGCGCGCCGCTCGAGGAAGTCGGGACGCGACAGCGCGGTCTGCGGCTCCGCGCGCGCGGGATCGTGGAGCTGCGATTTGTGGCAGCGGATCGCGGCCTGCTTCTGCTCGAACGTGCGCGAGACATCGACGACGCAGGTCGGCGGATGTTGTTCGTGCTCGAAGTACTGCAGCAACAGGTCGGGGCGATGGCGATCGTTCGTGCCATGCCACTTCTTCAGGCCGGCGAGGTAGCGCGCCTGCTTCACGACCTCGCCGACGATCACGTGGTCGGGATGCGCGTCGCTCGGGTAGTTCGCCAGCAGCAACCGTGGCCGATGGGCGCGGATCAGTTCGACGACTCTGGCGACGGCGATCTCACGCGAGGCGATGCCGGTCGCGGGGTCACGAAACGGCAGGAAGCCGTCCGGCAGCTCGAGGTTCAATCGCGACGCCGCACCGAGTACGCGCGCGGCATCCGTCGCCTCGACGCGCCGTTCCTCGACCGTCCCGCGCGTGCCCATTTCGCCGCGCGTGAAGTCGACCATCACCACTTCGCGGCCCTGTGCGGCAAGTAGCGCGAGCGTGCCGCCGCAGCCGATCTCGAGATCGTCGGGATGGGCACCAAAGGCGAGGACGTCGGCCATGGTTCACGAATCCTTCAGATCACGGCATGAGGCACGAAACCGTCGTCTCGCGGTTCCCCGCGCAATCGCAGCAGTTGTTCGATCAGTTCCGGACCGCGTTCCGCGAGGAATGGCAGCACGTTCAGCACGCGCTCTTGCGCGCGACCGCGCGGCCGCGCCGTCGCGATCAGCGTCGCGAAGCGCGCGCGATCGATCGTTTCGCCCTCGGTGATGGCGGTGGCGGCGCGTTCGAGCAGGCCGTCGAAGTTCTGCAGGAGCTGGGTCGCGCGGCGCAGGGCGGCGCTCTTCACCGCGCTCGATTCGGCGAGCAGTTGCTCGATGTAGGTCGCCACTTCGGCGCGCAGCGAAGCGCCGTGTTCGAGCAGCGGCGTGGTCGCAGTCGTGGCCGCGGCGCGGGCGTCAAGCGTCGCCAGCAACTGCTCCGGTGCGATGCCAAGCTTGCGTGCGGCGCGAGCAGCGGCGGTCGTGAGCAGCGTCGCATGCGGTCGTCGCACGAGCGTCGGAAAGGAGACCTCGAACAGCCGATGGAGTGGTTCGAGTTGACGGTAGTAGAGGAGCTCGGTCGGGCCGGCGACGTAGGCGACGCACGGCAGGGTCGCCGCCTGGACGATCGTGCGCAGTGCGACGTTGGCGGAGAGTCGCGGCACTCCGCGGGTGGCGCAGTCGAGCAGCGCCGCGCGGCTGATCGTCCGTTCGCCGACGATGAACTCGCCGGCGCGCGGGCTGCGGCGGATGCGAGTCCGCGCGCCCGGCTCGATCAGGAACAGCGGTGGCTCGGAGTCGACCGGCAGCGGCGCGGCGATGCCGGCGGCCTGGTTGGCGGCGGCCCCTTCGGCGAGCGCCCGCTCAATGGCGCCGTCATCGCGAAGGGTTTGGTCGTAGACCGCGCGCGCGGCCTGGTTGAGCTCGGCGGGCGCGACGATGCGTGGCGTGTGCTTGCCAAGAACGGCGGTGAGACAGCGGCTGAACCAGCCGGCGAGCGAGTCACCTTGGTGTGGCAAGAACGGCTCGCTCGCGAGCGTCGCAGCGTCAATCGACGCCGTCGCGAAGAACTCGCGGACCCACGTTGACGCGAGCTCAGTTGGGACAGCTACTTCACTTGCAGCACCGCGCGTTCCCTTTAGATCGATCCGCAACTTCTGCGCTTCGTCCTGTGCATTGAGGACGAATGTGTGATGGATCTCGTCGAGATCGTGGTCGTCGGCGGCGACCCAAAACAGTGGCACCACCGACGTCGACCGGGAGGCAGAGAGCTCGGCAGCGAAGGAAATGGCGCGGCACGCCTTCAAGACGGTGAGGAGCGGGCCGGTCAGAACCCCCGCCTGTTGGCCGGTGACGACACAGACGGCCCCCGGTGGAAGGGCGAGGTCGAGGGACTTCGCGGAGTCGATCGCGGTCATGCCGAGGCGTTTCCCCGATCGGTTGGCGGTGCCGACGCTTCCGCGGAGGTTAGCAGCGCGAGCCGGTCGCTCGCCGCGAACGGCGAACGCCGGCGTGACGGAAGGTGCGACGAGACACTGTGCGGGTCGTAGGTTGTCGCACCGGTTTCGGGGTCGTGACCCGCCGCCCTTTGCACTGCACTCTTCCGAGGAACGCCCGATGGCCCTGCTCCTGTTGGCTGCATCACTTGGCGTTGGCGGCCAGTCCGACCAGCGCGCGTTCGATCTGCCGGACGTCTACGGCGTCGCGCAAGTGCAGGCGCCGGCGCTTTCGCCAGACCGGAAGTCGGTGGCGTTCGCGGTCAAGCGTTTCGATGTCGCGGCGGTCACCTCGTGGAGCGAGCTCTGGATCGTTGCGCTCGACGGCAGCGGTCTGCGGCAGCTCACGTTCGCGAAGAAGAGCGACCACGACCCGCAGTTCCTGCCGGACGGCTCCACGCTGCTGTTCCTGTCGAATCGCAGCGGCGGCGAGCAGCTCTGGACTATGGCGCTCGATGGCGGTGAGCCGCGCCAGCTGACCCGTTGGCCTAGCGGCGTCGACGCGCCGCGCCTTTCGCGCGACGGCCGCTTCATCGCGGTCACCAGCGAAGTGTGGCCCGACCTCCCGTGCGATGCCGCGGCGCAGCAAGCGCGGGATGACGAGCGCGAGAAGGGGAAGCTCGACGTTCATCTGGCCGATGCGCTTCTCTACCGACACTGGACCAGTTGGGAGGATGGCAAGGTCGCGCACGTCCTGCTGGTCGACACGAAGAGCGGCGACGTCGTGCGCGACCTCACTCCGGGGTCGTTCGACAGCCCGCCGTTCATGCTCGGCGGCGGCCGCGGCTACGACTTCGCGCCCGACGGCCGCCACTTCGTCTTCATGTCGAACCACGATCCCGATCAGGCCAGCTCGACCAACGCAGATCTCTGGTCGATCGAGCTCGACCGACCGGAGGCCGCGGTGAATCTCACCGACGGGTGCGATGGTTGGGACGGCGCGCCGCTCTTCTCAGCCGATGGAACGAAGCTCGCCTACATCAGTCAGGAGACGGCGGGCTACGAATCGGATCTGAAGCGACTCGCGCTGCTCGACTGGCGGACGCGCAAGGTCACCTACCTCACCGCGCGTGATGGCTTCGACGATCAGGTGAGCGACATGCGCTTCGCCGCCGACGGTGCGACGCTCTTCTTCCAGGCCGAACAGCGCGGCCGGACGCCGATCTTCAAGACGAGCGTCAAGGGTGCCGCGGTCGCCGGGGTCGCTGCGAACGCGCCGACGCTCGTCCATCAGCACGCGTCGATCGAGGGGTGGGAGCTTCTCGGCGACGACGGCGCGCTGATCTACGCGCGTCGCGGGTTCGTCGAGCCGAACGAACTCTCCGTCAAGCGCGCGAGCGATGCCGTGCCGATCCGCATCACGCACTTCAACGCCGCATTCGAGGCGGAGGTCGATCTGCGCCCGGCGGAGGAGATGTGGGTCGACGGCGAAGACGGCACGAAGATCCACCTGTTCGTGATCAAGCCGCACGGCTTCGATCCGGCGAAGCAGTACCCGACGATCCTGAACGTCCACGGCGGCCCGCAGTCGCAATGGCAGGACTCGTTCCGCGGCGACTGGCAGGTCTATCCCGGCAAGGGCTACGTCGTCGCGTTCGCGAATCCGAGCGGCTCGACCGGCTATGGCCAGCCGTTCTGCGATGCGATCGGCGGCGATTGGGGCGGACGTGTCTTCCGCGACTTGATGAAGGTCACGGACCGGCTCTGCACGCTGCCATACGTCGACGCGGCGCGGCTCGGCGCGATGGGCTGGTCGTACGGCGGCTACATGATGATGTGGATGCAGGGCCACACCGATCGCTTCAAGTGCCAGGCGGCGATGATGGGCCTTTACGACCTGCGCAGCTTCTACGGCGCCACCGAGGAGCTCTGGTTCCCGGAACGCGATCTTCGCGGCGTGCCGTGGCACAGCGAGCAGTACGAACTCTGGTCGCCGTCCAACTTCGTGCACGACTTCAAGACGCCGGCGCTCGTGATCACGGGCGAGCTGGACTTCCGCGTGCCCTACACGCAGAGCCTGCAGTATTTCACTGCGCTGCAGGAGCGCGGCGTCCCATCGCGCCTCGTCGTCTTCCCGAAAGCCGGTCACTGGCCGGGCTGGCAGGAGATGCTGTTCTATTACGGGGCGCACGTCGACTGGTTCGCGCGCTGGCTCGGCGGCGAACCGCTCGGCCGCGACCTCGACGAGTGGGCGCGCCTGCGACGGATGCCTGCCCGCCGGTGACCCCGTCGACCGCGGTGCGCCTCCACTTCGGCTCCGGCACTCGGGATGCCGACGAAGTTGGCATGGCGTCCGCGCGTCGACGCACCTTGAGGCGATAGCGTGCCGCCATGAAGATCGAGGTCCTGCAGAGCTCCCCGCATTCGCCGACCCGGTTGCAGTACCTCACGTCGTTCCTGGTGGACGACGTGGTCTCCATCGACGCCGGCGCGCTCGGTTTGATGCGGACTCCGGCGGAGCAGGCGCGGGTGCGCGATGTCCTCCTCACCCACTCGCATGCCGACCACACCGGCCTGCTGCCGATCTTCCTCGAGAACGTGATCGACGAGCGGCGCGAGCCGCCGACGGTGCATGCCCACCCGTTCACGCTCGCCACGCTGCGGCAGGACATGTTCAACGATCGCATGTGGCCCAACTTCGTCGATCTGAGGATCGGCGAACAACGGCTGGTGAAGTTGCACGTACTCGAGGCTGAGAAACCCTTCGTAATCGCGGCGGGCACGCTCACCTGCACACCGATCCTGGTCGACCACCCGGTGCCGACGTTCGGCTTCCTGCTCGACGACGGCCGTGACGCGGTGCTCTTCAGCGGCGACACCGGACCGACCACGCGACTGTGGGAGATCGCGCGCGCGACGCCGAGGCTGCGCGCCGTGTTCCTCGAGCTGTCGTTCCCCGACGAGCGTTCCGAGCTCGCGCGCCGCGTCGGCCATCTGACCCCGAAGACCTTCGTCGAGGAGCTCGCGAAGCTCGACCGCCCCGAGCTGCAGGTCTTCGCCTTCCATCTGAAGGCCAAGTGGCACGCCACCATCGTCGACGAGCTCACGCAGCGGCTCGCCAAGGGCACGACGCACCGCGCCGATCGCGTGGCGATCGCGGAGCTGGGGCGCGAGTATCGATTCGGCGGCTGATCGCGATCGCCCGCTCGCCACCGCGGAGGTGCCTGCGGAAGCGCTTGCTCAGCTCCGGGCCGGGAGCGCCGCGCGGATCGCCGCGGAGGTCGCGAGCGCGGCGGCGCGCGCGAGCTCGGCGTAACGCCCCGCGCCCCCCGATCTCTCCTGCTCCTTCCACGCGAAGAGGATCCCGCGTGAGGAATTGACGACCGCGCCGCCACCGTTTGCGTCGAACGTCTGCGCAACGTCGGCCGCCGTCCCGCCCTGCGCGCCATAGCCCGGGACGAGGAAGAAAGTCTGTGGCAGCTCGCGACGAAGCAGCGCGCCTTCGTCAGGATGAGTTGCGCCAACCACGGCGCCCACGTCGGAGTAACCGCACGCGCCACGCGTCGACTCGCCCCACTTCTGCAGCAGCAGGCCCACCTTCCGATAGAGCGCGTTGTCGCCGCCGCCGCTGCCCGCGACGCCGCCGTGATCCTGGATCTCCTTGCCCGAAGGATTCGACGTGCGTGCCAGCACGAACACGCCGCGGCCCTTCGCGCGCCCGACCTTCAAGAACGGCTCGATGCCGTCGCTGCCGAGATAGGGGTTGAGCGTGACCGCGTCGACCGCCGAGCCGTCGTCCGGTCCGAGGTGCCCCTTCGCGTAGGCGGCCGCCGTCGAGCCGATGTCGGCCCGCTTGATGTCGCCGATCACGAACAGCCCGCGCTGATGCGCGGCGCGGACGATCTCGAAGTAAAGGGCGTAACCGTCCGGGCCGAGCGCCTCGAAGAACGCGATCTGCGGCTTCACGCACGGCACCACGTCGGCCACCGCATCGAGCACATCGTGCAGGTAGTCGCGCACATGCAGCAGCGGACCGCGCCCCCTCAGGTCGGGTGGCAGCAGCTCGTAATGGGGATCGAGCCCGACGCAGACCGCGGATTGGCGCCGTCGGCAGAGCTCGTCGAGTCGGTCAAAGGGATGGCTCGCTGGCACCAGAGGCTCCTTCCGGGCGCGGGATCGTAGCGGTGCCGCGCGTCGCGCCGCGCCGTCGCGGAGTCGCCCGCGAGCAGGTCGGGCAGGATCGTGGCGACCGACTCGCGCGCGACCCCTTCTGGCGCGATGTCCGGCCGCTTCGCGAAGGGCAGCCAGCACTCGGCCAGCGAGCTCCACGACCAGAGGCGTTTCGCGGATTTCCATCGCGTGTCGTCTCCGCGGCACGCAACGCCGCGAGCGCTGCGCTGGCGGCGGCGTCACCGCGATCGAGCTCCGCCTCCGCTTGGAGCAGCAGCGCGATCCCCACGCGCGAACGGAATTCCACGCGCGAGGGAAATAGTGCGGCGATCCGAACAGCGAGCGCGTGCGCGTTGCGCAGCTCCACGATCGCGTCGTCGGTCCGATCGCCGACCCGAAGCGTCGGCCCGAGTTCGAGGCGGACCGCGCTCTGCAGCTGCAGCGTCTTCAGGCGATCGGGGAGGCGGGCGTCGAGCGCGACGAGCTCTGCGATCGCCTCGCGGTGGCGCGGGATGGCGTCGGGGCCGTGGTCCGCGGACGCGAGGCGCGCCCCGAAATGGAACAGCGCCGTGGCGCGGCGCAGAGCGAGCTCTTCATCCTCGGCGGCGGCCGACCCCGCGGGCAGCAACTCCTCGAGGCGATGAAGCGCCGCGAGCGCGTCTTCGAGCGGCAGGTCGCGCGTGAAGATCAGGTGACCGATCGCACCGCAGAGGTTTGCAAGCGTTTCGTGATCGGGTCGCTCGGCATGGAGCGCCGCCCATTCGCGCCATGCGGAGCCAAGCGCCGCCAGAGCTTCCGGCGCCTCACGTTCGGCGAGCAGCACGGAGTGGTTCGTGCGGACGGTCGCGGCGGTGGCGCGATCGGCGAACGTCGTGACCGGGAGCGCGTCGGGACCGTCGAGGAGCGCGAGCGTCGCGACCGCTTCAGCCACGAGATCGCGGCGCAGCCCATCCGCGCCGGGCACGTTCGCCAGCGAGAGGTTGCCGGTGGTTTCGAGGAAGCTCGTCACGGCGCGGCGCGTGCGGGCGACCTGCACCTCGAGCCGGGCGTTCAGCGCGCGGAGATCCACCATGGGCCGCTCGCGCTCCATCGCGACCGGGCAGACCGTCTCGGCGTCGCACGGCAACGCCGGGTGGAGCGAGCGCGGTGGGCGGACGGCGCCGGTGAGGATCGCCGCCCGGGTCCGCTCGACGGTTTCGTTCTCGGCTCCAAACGCGCGCGAAAGCGTCAGCAGCTCGTAGAGCGTGACTCCGAGCGAATAGGAATCGCTGCGAGCGTCGCATCGATCGGCGCCATTGCCCAGGATCTCGGGCGGCGTGAACGGCAGCGAGCCGAGCAGCGCGCCGGTCGCGGTGAGGCGCGTGCTGCCGCGCGCGCTGGCGAGACCGAAGTCGACCACCAGCACGCGCTCATCGCGCGTCAGCATCAGGCGAAAGCACGCTTCGACCCAGTTCGTCGCGGCGAACGGAGAACCGGGCCCGTCGCCCGGCGTCGCCAGGTCGTGCGGCAGCAGGTCGGCGGCGCGCGCGTCACGGCACGCCCGCAGCGCGACGCGAAGATCGGCGCCCGACAAGTCTTGCGGCCGGCGGCCGCGCAGCACCGACAGCACCTCCTCGAGGCTCGCGCCGTCGATGCACTCCATGGCGTAGTACGGCACGCCGGCCGATTCCACGAACGTGTAGATCGGCACGACTGCCGGATGGCGCAGTCGCGCGACGGCGTCGACTTCGCGACGGAATCGTTCGCGCGCCTTGGGGAAGTAAAGCTGATCCGGGCGGATGAGCTTGAGCGCGACGAGGCGGCCAAGCGAAGTCCGCTCGGCCAGATAGACCACGCCCATCCCGCCGCCGCCGATCAGGCGCTTGAGTCGGAACTCGCCGAGCTGTTCCGGGAAGCCGTCGTGCGCGCCGCCCTTGTTCGAGGCCAGAGCGAGTCGTTGCAGCGACTCGATGCGCCGGCGCACCTTCTCCGCCAGCTCCGGAGCGTCGGCACACAGCTCGTCGACGATCGCGATCCCGCGGTCCTCGAGCTGATCGAGGCAGCGCGCCACCAGCTCGCGCACGCGCGAACGGTCGGGATCGGCTTCGGATATGGCGCGGATCATCGCCGACTCCCCCGCTCCCGCGATTTGCGATCCCGCGGCAGCCGGACGTGCCCGAACCAACCGGAATGGCTCGCGCGCGTTACGCCGCGGCTCACACCAGTTCGACGAAGACCTCGTCGGCGAGCTCGACGCCGCGCGCCGTGAGGCGCAGTCGCCGGTCGGCTTGTTCGAGCACGCCGCGCGCGATCAGCGACTCGATCTCGCCGTCGCGGTAGAGCTCCTCGAGCGAGCCGCCGCAGCCGACCGTGAAGTCGCGCGGGTCGATTCCGGCCCGCAGTCGCAGCCCGAGGATGACGCGCTCGCGCGCCTTCGCTGAGGCGCCGAGCGTCTCGGCCTCGTGCGGCGGGAACGGCGCCCCGCCCCACTCGCCGAGGTACTCGGGAAGCAACCGAGTGTTGGTGCGACGCGTGCCTGATTCGTAGCTGCCCGCGCCGAGCCCGATGCCGAAGTATTCCTCGCCGCGCCAGTAGACGAGGTTATGGCGCGACTCCTGTCCTTCGCGCGCGTAGTTCGAGATCTCGTAGTGCGCGAGGCCCGCTGCGGCGAGGCGCTCGCGCACGATCCGGTACTGCACGAGCTCGGCGTCTTCGTCCTGCGGAGTGACGCGCCCTTCCGCGCGCATGCGGGTGAGCGGCGTTCCCGGCTCGTAGGTGAGGCAGTAGGCCGAAACATGGTCGAGCTGCTGCGCGGTGAGTGTGTCGAGGTCGCGTTCGAGCTCGGCGTTCGTCTCGCCCGGCGCCGCGAACATGAGGTCGAGCGTGAGGCGCTCGAAGCCGGCCGCGCGCAGCAAGTCGAGCGCGCGGAAGACATGGTCGGGCGAATGGTCGCGGCCGAGCGCCGACAGCACCGAGAGCTGGAACGACTGGGCACCGAGGCTCACGCGGTTGACGCCGTGCTCGCGCAGGAGGCGTGCTTTGGCGGGAGTCACGGATTCAGGATTTGCCTCGCAGGTCCACTCGAAGCCAGGCTGCAGGCGGATTCGATCGCGCACTGCCGCCAGCAGTTGCTCCAGCTCCGGTTCGTTGAGCGCGGTCGGCGTGCCGCCACCGAAGAAGACCGTGCGCATCGCGGCACCCGTCGGCACCCGCTCGAGCTCCGCCAGCAGGCGCGGCACGTAGGCCTTCGCGCTGGCGTCGTCATACGGAGCGGTCGCGAAGTCGCAGTAGGCGCAGCGACGGATGCAGAACGGCACGTGCACGTAGAGCGAGGTCGGGGCGGTGGTCGCATCGAGAGTCGGCGTCGACATCGTCGCCATCTTGCCGAACCCCTGCGGCGCGTGCGCCTCGTGCTTTCAGCCGCTCCCGCCGCGGCCCGGCATCAGCGCGAGATAGAGCCCTTCGAGGGCCTCGTTCTGGAGTTGGCGGACGCGCTCACGCGTGATGCCGAGTCGTACGCCGATCTCACGCAGGGTGAGCGGCGCATCGCCATCCATGCCGTAGCGCATCCGCAGGATGCGGGCCTGGCGCTCCTCGACACCGATCAACAGCCGCTTGAGCTCGGCCAGCTCGTGCGTCTCGAACAGGACTTCGTCAGGAGTGCGCGCGCCGGGATCGGCGATCGCCTCAGCGAGGTCCTCGGAAGCATCGAGCGACATCGAATGTGTGGTCGTCTGCGCGATGCGCAGCGCGCGTCGGATCTGGCGCCGATGTTTCGGCCCGAGTTCGAGCTTGGTCGACACCTCGTCGCGCGTCGGCTCGCGACCGAATTCCTGGCGCAGTTTGGCCTCGGTCACGCGCCAGCGGTAGATCAGCTCGATCAAGTAGGACGGGACGCGGACGGTGCGGACCGAGTTGATCAACGCACGGCGGATGCCCTGCTTGATCCACCAGGTCGCGTAGGTGGAGAAACGGCATTCGACGTTGGGATCGAACCGCTCCACCGCCCGCATCAGGCCGAGGTTCCCCTCCTCGACCAGGTCCTGCATCGGGAGCCCGCGATTGAGGTAGCGCTTGGCGACGCTGACGACGAGCCGAAGGTTCGCGCGGATCATCTGCTCGCGCGCTTCAGGATCGCCCGTGCGCACCCGATGCGCGATCGCGCGCTCCTCGTCGGCGGAGAGAAGCGCCACGCGGTGGATCTCGTTCAAGTAGGTCTGGAGCGTCGCTTGGCTCGAAATGGGCGCGTCCCCCGAAGAATCACCGGCTCATCGCGGCCGGTTTCCGCTGCTCTTCTCGACCGCGCGCAGCCGATTCCTTGATTGCAGGGGGTATTCGCGCGTGCGAAGCTCCTCGGCCCTCCCGGCGCTCGCCGGAGGCAGCGCGGACGACGGCGGGACTGAACAAGTGGGCGATCTTGGCGAAGCCGGCCCGAAGGACCGGCTGATCAGCACGTCGGAGTTCAGCGCGAAGCTGCGCTCGGCCCCGACGCAGACCACCCTGTTCGCCGTTCTCGACGGGTTGCCTTGGAAGCCGGACGAGATCACGCGCAAGCAGTACTGGGTGCTGCAGGAATCGGCGCACGAGCTCGAGACGTTCCTCGACCAGTTCGGTGCGCGCGACAACAAGACCTTTGTCGTGTACGCCGAGATCAACGCGAGCGTCCGCAACCTTTCGTCGGCGGCGCACATGCTCGGCCATGTGATGTTCCGATTCGGTACCTACGGCGTCATCCTCGAGGGCGTCGTCGAGAGTGGCGAGTCGTTCCTGGTCGCGTTCATGAACTCGCTGGCCGAGTGCACGCGCTACCTCGGTCGGTCGATCCTCGCGCTCGTCGCCGGATTGCGCGCCGAGGCCGAGCGGCTTGGTGCCACGCCGCCGCGAAGCGCGAGCACGCGCGCCCACGATGCCGAAGTGAGGGAGTTCCGCCTCCTGCTGGCGCCGGATCTGAAGGAGGAGAGACGCGCCGATGGCGCCGATGAGATCGCGCGCTTGCTGAACGACTACCTGGGCATTGCCAAGGAGGCGCAGCGCGTGCGCGATCGTCGGCCGCCGCGTGGCGCGCCGTTGCAGCCGTTCATGGATGAAAGCCTCGCCGAACAGAAGGCGCGCTTCTACAAGCAGGGTGTCCACAGCCTCCAGTCGCGCTACGACACGCATGTCAAGCCGACGCAGCATCACGAGCGGCCGGAGTTGAAACGGCTGCGCGGCCACATCTCGCTGGCGTATCACCTGCTCGAGGTGGTGAACGATCTCGCCCATTTCCATGAACGGCACCAGGGCGTGAAAGCGCTGGCGCATCAGGTGATCGCGCGCATCGTGCCGCCGCAGGAACTGCTCGACCAGACGGTTCACTTCGCGTTGCGCTGGGCGGCCGACGTGATGCTCGTGATCGAGCCGATGGTCCGCCAGCTGCTGCCGCAATTCACGCGGCAGCACTCGATCGACGTCACGCTGCCTGACGGCGTGCATCTGCACGCGCGCCCGCTCAACCTCATCGCGCGTGTCGTCCGCAAGCACGGCAAACCGGTCGAGATCGTCGTTGGCGGCGAGGCCGCGTCGGCGAACTCGCTGATGGGACTGATCCTGTTCGTCGGTCGCCATCCGCAGCGGCGGACGTATTCGTTCCGCGGCGACCAGGCGCCGCTCGCGCATCTGCAACTGCTGTTCAGCGGCGGACTCGGCGAATTCGGCTTCGACAAGCTCGCGGCCGAGCTGCAGTTCCTGCGAGAGAGCTGAGCTCGCGAGCGCCGGAGCCGTCGGACGCGGCGCGTTCAGACCCCGACGAGCAGTCGCGCCGCGAGCGCCTCCGGAAGTCCGGCCTCCTTGATGCGCGCTGTTGTGGCCTCGATGTCGTAGGCGACTCGGCGAAATGCGACGGTGCGCGCGTCGGAGTCGTAGAGCGCCCAGCAGGCGCGTGGATCCTGGTCGCGAGGCTGGCCGACGCTGCCGACGTTGCAGAGATAGCGCATCCCGGCCTTCAGCTCGAGACGCGGGCGAGCAGTGAGACCGACTCGCTCGCCGTCATCCTCGAAGGCGAGTGGCAGGTGCGTGTGTCCGTAGAACGCCGCTCGGAACTGGCGGGCGTCGAATTGCGCGCGCGCCGCCTCGGCGTCGCGGACGTACGGGAATTCAGCGGGATCAGCCGGTGAAGCGTGGACCAACAAGAGGTCCCCCCACCACTCCTCGTCGTGCATCTCGGCGAGTCGCTTGCGCTGTGGTTCGGTGAGGAGAGCGCGCGCGTAGTCGACGGCATGTCGCGCGAGTCCGGAAAAGCGGTCGAGCGAAAGGCGGCCGGCTGCCGCGAGGTCGTGGTTGCCGGCGAGCAGGACGTCGCACGATTGCAGGAGCAGATCGAGGCAAGCGCGTGGATCAGCGCCGTAGCCGACGCTGTCGCCGAGGCACAGTCGCGCGGAGACGCCGACGCGATCGATGTCGTTCTGCACCGCTTGAAGCGCGGCGAGGTTGGCGTGCACATCGCTGAAGATGGCGATCTTCAAGGCGAGCTCCGGCGGGCGCAGACCCGGCCGTGCCCGCCACGCCTCAAGGCGGATGGGTGACTTGGCTCGACGGGCGTGCGGTAGTGGCCAACCACGCGGAAAGAACGCCCGCCGCCAGCAGCACGCAGGCGATCGACGGACTCCCCCACCACGCAGCACGCCCGGCTTCATCGACAGCGCCGACGGAAGAAGTTTTGTTGAAAGCGGTCGCAATGGGGTTTGCGGAAGAGGCGACCGGATAGAGAAGGTGGCCGCGCCAAAAAGACGCGAGACTGAGAGCCAGCGCGAGGTGAGTGACCCCGTGTTTCGGGACACGCGCCGCGAGTACGCCAATCGCGCACAGCAATACGGCTTCGCTCGAGGCGCGCACGACGACCTCGAACACGACGCTGTGGTCGGTATCCGAACTAGACGTATTCCAATCAAGTCCCAGTGCGGAAGCACTGGCGCTGACGGCGATTGCGTTGATGGCGAGCAACGGAGACGCCCAGCGGCTGAATTGGAGGAGTTGCCACTTCGAGCTTCGATTCGGAGCATTCGCGCTGACGGCCACGCCAAGCAACGCGCTTCCGAAATGCACCTTTCGCGCGGCGACGGCGACCGCGATGGCGACTGCTAATGCAGCGCAGGATAGTGACAATTGGGGCCGTATGTCATTCAACGAGTCTTGTGGCGACGCGCACGCAACCGCCCACGCCAGCACCGGCGAAGCGAGCAGCCAGCCGACCACGCCAGCTCGAACGCCGATCCAGCGGACGTGCCCGCCGGATCGGCGGTTGGCGGAAAGCGGCGCGGGATCCTGGTGCGGCGGCGGGTTCATGTTTTGGACGCAGCAGTTGCCGGCGGAGCCGCGCGCGGCGAATCGGTGGTGACGGTTGCGACGATCTCGAACGCAGGATGCGTAGGCGCCGTTGTCGTCGAGTCGATCGCCTCGCGAATCTGGTCGCGGCGGTCCGCGAGCAGTCTGGCGAGAAGAGCGTCGATGCTCGTTGCGTCGCCCACGAGGAGCGCTTCAACGGAACGGTCCGTTCGATTGCGAACCCACCCAGTGAGTCCGAGCCGACGCGCTTCCCTGAACACCGACACCCGGAATCCAACCCCTTGAACCTCGCCTCTCCAGATGACGTGTCGAGCACCTGACTCAGTCATCCATCGCTCCGATGTCGTTTCGCTGCAATCTCCGGCGGTTCATTCGGAGCGCGGGCGGTCACGTTGCCCCTGGATCCGCGATCAAGCCGTAGCCGATCGTGTGCCGGTCGCGGCTCCATTCCCCCCATCAGCGAGACTAGCCGCAGCTTCCGACGAGTCGTCAAGCTGCGTCGCGACGTGTGGCGCCCGTTGGACGCCGTTCATGTTTCACGTGGAACAGCGTCGGTTGGAGGCCTCGATGTTTCACGACCCGGCCTAGAAGTGAACATGTTGACCCGAATCGAGCACTACGTGATCTCACCGCGCACGACGATTCGGACCGAACGGCACGCGGCCTCGATCGGAGGTCGAGTTGCTCGGAATCGCGATGTTGGTTCGCAAATGATCGGCGCAACCACGCAATGAGTCCTGTTCGAGGCGACAGCAATGAACCCGAAACCGCAGGAGGGGAGTCTTGCGCCAGCGTCGGATTCGAGTCGCCATTGCAGGCGTCGAAGGAAGACGGAGACGGCGGCGACGCAGGCACGCCCTCGGTTGCGATCGGATGTGAACCAGGCAGCCGTAGTGCAAAGGAGTCGAAGGTGTCGCCATTCGACGGGCCGCCGTGATGGCAGGCGCGATTCACGCGTGCGTCGGCAACTGTTTGCGCGGCCCGATGCGCGGCCGACGCACCAACCTCGTTCACGCGATCGAGTTCGATCGTGATGCGGATCGGTCGCGCGCGTTCGGGCCGCGTAGGGGTCGCCGCCGCCTGACGACGGGCAATCCATGCGCGAAGCTCCCGATGTTTCACGTGAAACGGTCGTCCAGAAACGGTTAACTCCTCACACCAATGGCGAGTGAGGGGAGCACGATGAAACCGCGACGACTTGGCCGAGGACTCGATTTCCTTCTGCAGGGCGTTCCTGAATCCGAAGCGGAATCTGCTGCTGCGGCGCCCTCAGCGCAGCGAGAAATCGGAATTGACGAGATCGCGCCGAACCCGTGGCAACCGCGCGTTCAGTTCGACGAAGCTGGCCTGGCCGAACTCTCGGAGTCGATTCGGGCCCATGGTGTCCTGCAGCCACTGGTCGTTCGTGAAAAACCATCCGGCGGGTTTGAGCTGATCGCTGGAGAGCGCCGACTGCTGGCGGCCAAGCGCGCGAATTTGACCCGCGTCCCGGTGGCGATCCGTGCAATCCCAGATGACCAGATGCTCGTCGTCGCGCTCATCGAAAACATCCAGCGCCGCGACCTGAACGCAGTGGAGCGTGCGCGAGGATTCCGCCGCCTGATCGACGAGCAACACTTGTCGCACGAGCGAGTGGCCGAGCTCGCTGGGATGGCCCGATCGACCATCAGTAACTCTTTGCGTTTACTCGACTTGAATGAAGTTCAACTGGCCGCCGTCGCGACCGGGCAGATTTCGGAGGGGCACGCGCGAGCGCTGTTGACTGAGACCGATCCGATCCGGCGCCAGCAGCTCTTCGAGGCGATTCGAGATCAACGGTGGAACGTTCGAGCGGCCGAGTCCGCGGCCGTCGGGAAGCGTCCCTCCCGCGTTCCGCGGTCGGCGGACGCAGAGCGACTTGGGGCCCGACTTCGGGAGAAGCTCGGAGCCAAAGTGAAGATCGTCGAACAGGGTCAGCGCGGCCGCATCGTCATCAACTACTCCTCGCTCAAGGACTTCGAGCGGCTCTACGAACTGTTGGTGGGGGAGCCACCCGAGATCGAGTGAGCGGCAAAACGCACGAGAACAGCCGATTCTCGTCGCTTGATGCGTCACGTTGTTTTGCACCGCAAAGGCGCGCGCTCGCCAGCGCTCGCCGCCGCTCGCTGAAACCGAACGGCGACATCTTGCATTCTTCCGCCATGTGCGGCATATTCATGCCATCTCGTCCCTGAGCGACATCCGACTCGCGCTAGCTGCGCCCGCATGTTCTCTCGGGACGGGTCTGTTTCCGCTCTATTTGGTTGGACGACCGGACGCGCTCGCCGAGTGTCGAGCAAGGCGTTGAGGGGCCCGATGAACGAACCGATCGTCCTCGCCTTCTCTGGAGGTCTCGACACCTCCTTCTGCGTCCCTTGGTTGAAGGAGACATACGGCAGCGACGTCATCACCGTGATCGTCGACACCGGCGGACTCGACGATCTTGAACGCACGCGTCTTGCCGACAAGTCGAAGCAACTCGGCGCAGTGAGCCATCACTGCATCGACGCGCGCGCCGAGTTCTTCCGCGAAACGTTGCGCTGGTTGATCGCGGGCAACGTGCTTCGCGGCAACCTCTATCCGTTGTGCGTTGGCGCAGAACGCAGCCTGCAGGCGCGTCGTGTCGCCGAAGTCGCGCGGCAGCTTGGTGCGAAGACCATCGCGCATGGCTGCACGGCGGCTGGCAATGACCAAGTCCGATTCGAAGTCGCACTGCGCACGCTGGCACCAGAGATGAAAATCCTCGCGCCGGTGCGCGATCACGGTTTCTCGCGCGAGCACGAAGCGAAGTATCTGCGCGAGCGTGGAGTCGAAGTTTCTGCAGAGCGCGCGGCGTATTCGGTGAATCGCGGACTGTGGGGCGTGACGATCGGCGGAAAGGAAACGACCGACACGCTCGAGTCGATCCCAGAAAGCGCATGGTTGCTGACGCGCGGTGCGTTCGAGAGCGCGCGCGCGGCCGCATCGTGCGCCATCGCGTTCGAACGCGGGATCCCGGTCGCGCTCGACGGCAAGCGGATGGAAGCGGTCGCACTCATCGAATCGGTCGACGCGATCGCGGCGCCGTTCGGGATCGGCCGCGGCATCCACATGGGCGACACGATCCTGGGCATGAAGGGTCGCGTCGCGTTCGAGGCGCCGGCTGCGACACTGCTGATCGCTGCACATCGTGAGCTCGAGAAGCTGGTGCTGACGCAGCGGCAGATGCGCCTCAAGGAGCAAGTTGCTTCGCTCTACGGCGACTGGATTCACGAAGGGCAGTGGGTCGAGCCGGCCTGTCGCGACGCTGAAGCGTTGTTCGAGAGCGTGCAGCAGCGCGTCACCGGCGAAGTGCGCGTGCAGTTGCGCACCGGCAACGCGCTCGTGACCGGCGTGAGCTCGCCGTATTCACTCAAGGCCGCCAGCAAGGCGGTCTACGGTGAAGCGGTCGGCGAATGGACCGCCGCCGACGCGGCCGGTTTCAGTCGCATCCTCGGGCTACCCGCGCAGCTCGCCGCACGCGCCGCGTCGCGCGCTCAGGCCGCCGCGCGCTGACGCTCGCGCGCATTGGCGATCGACCTCATCCGCCTCCATTTCCGGAAATGAACATGAAAACAGTGCTTCTGGACAAGATCGGTTCCGTGACCCTCAACTGCCGCCTGCCGCGCGAAGTGCGTGTCGGCAGTGAGATCCACGCAGTCGAAGGCAGCGTCGTCGCCGCGCGCGTGCTGACGGCGAAGAGCACCTACAACACACTCGAGTTGCCCTCGGGCCGCTTCTCACAGGTGAAGCCGGGTGACCTCATCGCCGGCGCCCTCGGCCACCGCAAGGCGCTGTTCGGCTACTCCGGTCACGTGCCGGCCGAAGTGAAGGTCGGCGACAAGCTGAACATCCTGAATCTCGGCGGCGTGATCGGCGTCCACGACGGCGGCTCTCCGGATCTCGGTGCGCCGTTCGTCGTCGAGGTTCTCGGTCAAGTGCTCCATTTCCCGTTCCTCGGCGAACGCATCGGCGTGCCAGCGCACATCACACAAGGCGCGCTGCCGATCGAGGACACGCTCGATGTCCGCGGAATCCCGGTCGTCGCGATCGTCGGCTCGTGCATGAACGCGGGCAAGACCGCGGCCGCGTGCAGCCTCGTGCAATCGTTCACGCACCTCGGACTGCGCGTCGGCGCTGGCAAGACCACGGGTGTTTCGCTGCGCCGCGACATCCTGTCGATGGAGGACGCGGGGGCGCGCAAGGTTCTCGTTTTCACCGATCTCGGCATCGTGACGACGACGCCGAACACCGCGCCACAGGCGGCACGCACGATCCTCAACAACCTCGCGCGCGAGCGCCCGGACGTCATCGTGCTCGAGCTCGGCGACGGCTTGCTCGGCCTCTATGGCGTGAACGAAATCCTCTCGGTACCGGAGATTCGCGCGAGCTTCTCGGCGGTCGTTCTCGCCGCTTCAGATCCAGTCGCGGCTTGGGGCGGCGTGCAACTGCTGCGTGACCGCTACGAGATCGATTGCGCCGTGATCACCGGTCCGGCGACCGACAACACCGCGGCGTCGCGACTGGTCGAGCAACAGGCCGGCTGCACTGCTCGCAATGCGCGGACGCAGGCCGAGGAGCTGGCGCAGGTCGTCTCCGATCGAGCTGGACTGGCGCCGCTGATCGCAGCACGCGGTGCGGAGGGCAACGGCAAGTCGATGGCCGCGAGCGCAGGAGGCGTCGGCGATGATCTCTAAGACGAAACAGGACTCGATCCCGACGATGCCACAGGTGATCGCGCCAGCACCGCCGGCGCCGCCAGATTCCGCCCCCGGAATGAGCCGCGCGCCAACGCGCCTCTGCAGCTCCGACCCGCAAGAGCGCGCCGGCTCCATTCCGGAGCAAATTCGAACCGCAGTCTTCGGTGGATCCGGCTACGTCGCCGGTGAATTGCTGCGCCTCCTCGTCCAGCATCCGAAGTTTGCGCCCGCCGCGATCGCCTCGACCAGCCAGGTCGGCGAGCGCGTGCCCGCCGCGTTCCCGCACCTCGCCGGCACGCGCCTCGATGGCTGCAGCTTCGTGAGTGAACGCGACGCGCTCGCCGCGATCGCACGACCCGGCGCGACCGCGGTGTTCCTTGCGACTCCGCACGGAGCCGCGGCGCCGCTCGCGAAGCAGTTGCTTGCGGCTCGCGCGGCCGCGGGTCTCGGTGACCGCGACGACGGCTTCCACATCGTCGACCTCTCGGCGGACTTCCGTTTCGCCGACGCGACCGAATGGTCGTCGATCTACGGCAAGCCGCACGCAGCGCCCGAGCTCCTCGCGCGATTCACCTGCGCCGTGCCCGAGCACGCCGAGCGCATCGCGACACCACACGCCGCGCAGCCCGGCTGTTTCACCACGGCCGTCACCTGCGCTGCATGGCCTTTCTTCCGCCTCGGCCTGGTCGAGGGCGACGTCTTCGTCAGCGCCGTGACCGGTAGCTCGGGAAGCGGCAAGACGCCCGCCGCGAACACGCATCATCCGGAGCGTCACTCGACGCTCTACGCCTACAACGCGCTCGCGCATCGCCACGAGCCGGAGATGCGCCACCTGATCGGCGCGGCCTGCCGCGGTTGCGAGCCGGACGTCGAGTTCGTGCCGCATTCGGGGCCGTTCGTGCGCGGCATCCATGCGACGTTGCGCATGTCGCTGCGCGAGCCGATGGCGGCGGTGGACCTCGTCGAGCGCGTCAACGCGCTCTATTCCGAACGGGCGCGCAAGGCCGGCGGCGCGTCGTTCGTCGTCGCTTCAACCGCGCCGCCGAAGCTGACCGAGGTCGTCGGTACCAACCGCGTGGGTCTCGGGATCGCGACCCGCGGCCGGACGCTGATTGTCACGTCGGTGATCGACAACTTGACCAAGGGTGCCGCGGGCGGCGCCGTGCAATGGATGAATCGGCTGTTCGGCCTGCCCGACGCGACCGGACTCGAGCTTCCAGGGTGGGGGTGGTACTGATGAGCAAGCAGAGTGCGACGAAGCCGGCGCTGACGCCCGCCGCGGCGGCGGTCTCGACGGCGGTCGCGACGCCGAACGATCCGTTGCTCGACGTCTTCGACCGGATCGGGATGACCGTCACGTTGGGCGACGGCGTCACGATCGAGGACTCGACCGGGCGGCGCTACGTCGACTTCTACGGCGGCCACGCGGTCGCATCGCTTGGCTATGGCCACCAGCGACTGCTCGACGCGTTGAACGGGCAGGCGCAGCGCCTCTTCTTCCAGAGCAACGCGGTCGACCTCGAGGTGCGCACACGCGCCGCGGCGCGGCTGGTCAAGCTCGCGCCACGCGGCCTGACCAAGGTGTTCTTCGTGAACTCGGGCGCCGAAGCCAACGAGAACGCGCTGCGCATCGCGTTCCTCGTGACCAAGCGGCCGAAGATCGTCGCTGTGAGCGGCGCGTTTCACGGTCGCACTGCGGCCGCTGCCGCGATCACCGACCACCACGAAACCTGGTACGCCTTCCCGCGCAAGCCCTTCGACGTGACTTGGGTGCCGTTCGATGACGTTGCCGCGCTTCGGGCCGCCATCGATCACGACACGGCCGCGGTGATCCTCGAGCCAGTGCAAGGCGTAGCGGGTGCGCGCGCTGTGTCGAAGGCGTTCATCCACGCGGCGCGCGAGTCGGCAACGAAGACCGGCGCGCTGCTGATCCTCGACGAGGTGCAGATCGGCGTCTGTCGTTCGGGCCAGCCGTTCGCGGCGGACCACTACGGCGTGCTGCCCGACGTGCTGACGCTCGCGAAGGGGATCGCCGGCGGCTTCCCGTGCGGCGCGGTGCTGGTGGGGGATGCGCTCGCGGCGCAGATCAAGAAGGGGCAGCTCGGCACGACCTTCGGCGGCGGGCCGCTCGCCTGCGCGCTGGTCGAGGCGACGCTGCTGGCGTTGGAAGAGGACCGTGTGCTGGAGCGCGTGCGACGGGTGTCGAAGCGCATCCAGGAGACGTGCGTGGTCGGGCCGGTGGAATCGATCCAGGGGCTCGGCCTGTTGTTGGGACTGCGGTGCACGCGACCGGCCAAGGAAGTTCTGGCCGAGCTGCGCACCCGAGGGATTCTCGCGGGATCGAGCCACGACCCGCGCGTCGTGCGGCTGCTTCCGCCGCTGGTGATCGAGGAAGCACAAGTGGAGCAGCTCGCAGCTGCCCTGAAGGAGATCAGCCGATGACGTTCGCCGATGACCGCAGCGCCACGATGGACTCGTTGAAGCGCGCGCTGCCCTACGTCCGCCTGTTCAAGGGCAAGACCTTCGTCGTCAAGATCGGCGGAGCGGCCTGCGGTGATCGCACGCTGCTGAACGATCTGGCCGAGCAGCTCTCCGTCGTGCGCGAACTCGGTGTGCACGTCGTGCTGGTGCATGGCGGCGGCCCGCAGACCAGCGAGCTCAGCCGCAAGCTCGGCATCCAGCCGCGCATGATCGAGGGACGGCGCGTCACGGACGCGGCGGCGCTCGACGTTGCGGTGATGACGATGAACGGCGCCGTGAACACGAGCGTGCTCTCCGCGTGCCGCGCGGTGGGGCTGCAAGCGGTCGGTGTCTCGGGCCTTGATGCCGGCCTGGTGAAGGCGCGTCGGCGCGCGCCGCGTTCGGTGATCGTCGATGGCGCGCCGCAGACGGTCGATTTCGGTCATGTCGGCGACGTCGACAGCGTCGATCCGACGCTGCTGAAGAGCCTCCTTGCCGCCGGCTACCTGCCGGTCGTGAGCCCGCTCGCCGCGGACGATCAGGGCAACGTGCTCAACATCAATGCCGACACCGTGGCTGCATCGCTTGCCCACGCGATCGGCGCGGAGAAGCTGGTCTTCGTGACCGACGTCGCCGGCATCCTCGAGGACAAGGCCGACCCGAGCTCGCTTATCTCCTGCACCGACCTGCGCGGCCTCGAAGAGCTGGTCGAGAACGGCGCCGTCGCCACCGGCATGCTTCCCAAGGTGAGCGCGATCCGCATGGCGCTCGACCACGGCGTACAGCGCGTGCACGTCATCGGCAGCCAGCGCGCGAGCCTGCTGACTGAGATCTTCACCAACGAAGGCTCGGGCACGCTGATCGTGCGCGACCGCCGCGAGCTCTCTGCTGCGGAGAAGGCGGCGAGCGGCGAGCTCGCGACGAACGGCGGTGGCGCTGCGGCGACCGAGATCGCCAGGGTGGCATCTGGCTGACGGCGTCGCCCGCCAGCCTGGGCGGGTTCGTCGACGCACAGCGGCTTCTGCGTCCCAAGCGGCACCTCGCAGCGAACGCAGTAGAGAGCGGTGTCCGCAACATGACGTGTGGACATATGACTAGTTTGACTAACTTATCAACACATAAACAGATGATATGATAAGTATTCTGAGCACATCAACAGTGCGGCTACGGAACCTTGGTGATGCGGTGACGGTTCCGCGCGAACGGGCCGCCGACCGCTCCAGGAGCTCCTCATGGCCGGCCTCGATGGCGATCTCGGCCGCGGCAACGACCGCGAGGTGATGGCGGCGATCGGGCAGCGCCTCGCCGCGCTGCGCAAGAGCCAGCTGCGCACGCAGGTGGCGCTCGCGGCGGAAACCGGCCTGTCGCGTCAGACGATCGCCGCAGCGGAACGCGGCCAGAACCCGACGTTGCTCACGATCGTCCGGCTGCTGCGCGCATTCGGTCGTCTCGACGCGCTGACGCAGTTCGTGCCGGAGCCCGAGATTTCGCCGATGGCGCTGATCGCGCCGCCGAGGAGAGCCCGTCGTGGCTGACGTTCCCGGCGTGCGCGCCTTCTGCGAGGTGCGCCTCTTCGGTGAGACGATGGGGGCCGTCGCCGAGCTCGACAACGGTCGCGTCCTGTTCGAGTACGCCGACTCATTCCGCAATCGCGGGCTCGAGCCGTCGCCACTCAAGCTGCCGACATCGCGACGCGGCGCAAGCGCCTTCGAGGAGCTACGCGGCGTCGCAGCATTCGACGGTCTGCCCGGCGTGCTGGCGGATGCCTTGCCCGACCGCTTCGGCAACCAGGTGATTCGCGCCTGGTTCGCGGCGCGCGGAGAAGCGGAGCGCGCGCTGTCGCCGGTGCAGCGATTGCTTTACGTCGGCGAACACGCGATCGGCGCGCTCACCTTCCACCTCGCGACCGAACTACCGCTGCGCGCGGCAGAGCAGGAGTCGCTCGAGCTCGCTGGCCTGGTGCGCGATGCGCGTCGCGTGATCGAGGGCGACCTGTCGGTCACGATTCCCGAGATCTACCGCATCGGCGCATCGGCGGGAGGCATGCGGCCGAAGGCGCTGGTGCTGTTCGATCCGACCTCGCGCTCGATCCGGTCCGGCCACGCGGCGCCGCGCGCGGGCGAGCGCGCGTGCCTGCTGAAGTTCGATGGCGTCGGCGACGGCGCGACGACGACGGAGCTTGGACGCTCGCTGCCGTTCCATCGGGTCGAGGCGACCTGGACGGCGATGGCGCGTGCGGCCGGCATCGCGACGACGGACGTCGAACTGCTGGAGGAGGGCGGTTACGCCCATCTGCTGGTGCACCGGTTCGATCGCGATCGTGATGGCGCCGCTGGCGATGACGCGCCGCTGCATCAACACACACTCGGCGGCCTGCTCCATGTCGACTACAACCAGCCCGGAGCGAGCAGCTACGAGGAGTACCTGCGCGCGATTCTGCAGCTCGGCATGCCCTACGCGGCGATGGAACAGGGGTACCGCCGTCTCCTGTTCAACGTCTTGGCCGTGAACCAAGACGATCATGTCAAGAACCTCTCGTTCCAGATGGACCGAGACGGCAAGTGGCGGCTTGCGCCGGCCTACGACCTCACCTTCGCGCGCGGCCACGGCTTCACCGCGCGCCACCAGATGCGCGTCGCCGACAAGCTCGAAGGGATCACCACCGCCGATCTTCTCGAAATCGGCCACGCCTTCTCGATCAAGTCGCCGAAGCGACAGCTCGAGCAGGTGCGCGCCGCGATCGCGCGGATGGAGGAGTTCGCCGCGCCGTACGCCGTGCCGCGGGAGCTGCTGCGCGTGCTGCGAGGCGAACTCGATCGCGGCGCGGCGGAGCTTGGGTAGCGCGAGGTTGTCGCGGCGGTTCGCGGCGGTCCGCAGCCTTCCCAGAAACAACTCGGGCGCGGCAACCACGAAGGCTGCCGCGCCCGGTCTTTGATGTCCTTACTTCAGCGAGCCGTCGCCGCTTCTTCAGCGAGCGATCTCGTGTCGCCGGCCTCAGATGAACAGCGGCGCCAGCACCAGCGTGATCGTGGCCAACAGCTTGATCAGCACGTGCAGCGATGGGCCGGCGGTGTCCTTGAACGGATCGCCGACGGTGTCGCCGACGACGGCCGCCTTGTGCGGATCGGACTTCTTGCCGAACACGACGCCGTCGATCTTGAACTCGCCGCTCTCGATGTACTTCTTGGCGTTGTCCCACGCGCCGCCGGCGTTGTTCAAGAAGGTCGCGAGCAAGATGCCGGCGATGGTGCCGACGATCAGGAAGCCGGCGACGGCCTCGGCACCGCACCCGAGCTGCTTGAAGATCAGGCCGACCGCAATCGGCATGCAGACCGCCCAGAGTCCCGGCTTCACCATTTCGCGCAGCGCGCTCTTGGTGACGAGGTCGACGCACTCGCGGTAGTCGGGCTTCTCGGTGCCCTTCAAGATTCCCGGCTTCTCCCGGAACTGCTTGCGAACGGCCTCGATCACGGCGTACGCGGACTTGCCGACCGCCTTGATGGTGAGCGAGGTGAAGTAGAAGACCAGCGTCGCGCCGAGCAGCCCGGCGACGAAGATCTTCGGCTGCGAGATGTCGACCGACTTCAGCTCGGTGCCGAAGTTCTTGACCTCGTCGAGGTAGGCCGAGAAGAGCAGGAAGGCGGCGAGTGCAGCTGAGCCGATCGCGTAGCCCTTGGTCAGCGCCTTGGTGGTGTTGCCGACTGCGTCGAGGCGATCGGTGCGCTTGCGGACGTCGGACGGCTGGTTGCTCATCTCGACGATGCCGCCGGCGTTGTCGGTGATCGGGCCGAAGTTGTCCATCGCGAGGATGTAGCCCGCGGTGGCGAGCATTCCCATCGTCGCGACGCCGGTGCCGAACAGGCCACCACCCGTCGTCCACGACGCGCCGGGCTCGAGCGCCCAGTTGCCGATCATGAAGGACGAGAGGATCGCGACCGAGATCGCGATCACCGACGCGAGCGTGCATTCGAAGCCGACCGAGATGCCCGCGATGATGTTGGTCGCCGGACCGGTCTTGCTCTGCTCGGCGATGAACTGCACCGGGCGGTACTTGTACTCGGTGTAGTACTGCGTGATGAAGACGAAGGCGATCGACGTCACGACGCCGATCATTCCGCACATCAAGTACTTCCACCACGCGTCGGGATTGGTGGGGGACGCGAGCAGCCACTTGCTGGCGGCGAATAAGCCGATGACCGCGAGGACCGCGGTGATGTAGTACCCACGGTTCAGCGACTTCATCGGGTCTTCGTTCTCGTTCTTCATCTTGACGCACATCACGCCGATGGCGGAGGCGAGGATGCCGAACGCGCGCGCGACCAGCGGGAAGAGCATCACGCCGACGATTCCGGCGGAGAAGCCCATGCCGTTCTTCTCGGCGATCCCGGCGAGCGAGGCGCCGAGGATCATCGCGCCGATGTTTTCGGCGGCAGTCGACTCGAACAGGTCGGCACCACGGCCAGCGCAGTCGCCGACGTTGTCGCCGACGAGATCCGCGATCACGGCCGGGTTGCGCGGGTCGTCCTCAGGGATGCCCGCCTCGACCTTGCCGACCAGGTCGGCACCGACGTCAGCCGCCTTGGTGTAGATGCCGCCGCCCAACTGCGCGAAGAGCGCGACGAACGACGCACCGAAGCCGTAGCCGACGATCATCAGTGGGATGTGTTGTTCGGCATCGGCAGCCTGTCCGCTGGCGCGGATGATCGCGAAGAGCCCGGCGACGCCGAGCAGCGACAGCGCGACGACGAGCATTCCCGACACCGCGCCGCCGCGCATCGCGACCTGCAGCGCCGCATTCAGCGAACCGCGCGCCGCGGAGGCCGTGCGGATGTTGGTCCGGATCGAGACCCACATGCCGACGTAGCCGGCGATCACCGAGCAGGCCGCGCCGAGCCCGAACGACAGCGTCGTCCAGGTCGCGAGTTGCAGCGCCGTCTTGGTCGGGTCGAAACTGTGGTGCGCCCGCACGTAGCCGTAGAGGACGAAGATCACCACGCCGAGGACGACGGCGAGGATCCCGATGGTCCGGTTCTGGCGGCGCAAGAACGCCTCAGCGCCATCCTTGATGGCATCCGAGATCGTCCGCATCTCCGGAGTTCCGGTCTCCTTCGCCAAGACCCACTTCACCAACCAGATGGCGAAGAGCAGGCCGAAGAGGCTGCATCCGAAGATGATCGCCAGCAGGTTTCCGGCGTCGGCGTTCAACAACAAAGTCATGCGTAGCTTCCTCTGAAAGTGCGGCCAGCGTCGAGCGTGGCCCGATCGAAGTGGCGCCGAACGAATGAAGCCGCGCGTCTGAAACCAGAGCGCGGCAGCGGCGCCGCCCGTCTCCCGAGACGATCACGAAAACGCATGCGTCCGCACGGCTAGCGCCGGCCCGATGCACTCGTTCTCCCCAAAAATGAGAGCGCAGTTTTTAGTCCTGCTTCCCGGCGCTGCAAGAGGCTGCCAGCGCATGAGGATGAACTTGGTCCGCGGGCCGGTTTCCGGATGCCCGTTGTGACGCCGCCCCCGAAGCGACCAGGAAGTGGGACCAACGACGGTCCACGGCGCCACCGATCAATCGATGAATTTGCCACCCAGTTGGAGTTCGTCGCCCCGGGGGATCCGCCCAGATCACCCGCGGTCGCCCGCCGCTTCGGTGGCCCTGCTGGCCTCAGCTCGTGCCGGCCAGCTCCGCATCGGTTGGCTCGACGATCGGGGTGCGGCCGAGTCCGGGCGACCCGCTCTTCCCTTGGAACTGGGCGACGAGCTTCTGCAGTTCAAACGCCATCTCCTGCAGCTCGATCGAACGTTCCCGGGTGCGCGCCGCGCCGACGCCCGACTGTTGCGTCGATTCAGAGACGCTGCGCATCGAGGCCGAGATCTCGGCGCTGCCGCGCGCGGCGTCGTTGATGCTGCGGCTGATCTCCTGGGTCGTGACGCTTTGTTCCTCGACGGCGCTGGCGATCGAGTTCTGGTGTTCGGCGATCTGCTTCACGATCTGGCTGATCGCCTTGATCGCGGTGACGGCGCCATTCGTGTCGCCCTGGATCGTCTCGATCCGGCGGCGGATCTGGTCGGTGGCGCCCGACGTCTGCTTGGCGAGCTCCTTGACCTCGTTGGCGACGACCGCGAAGCCCTTGCCCGCTTCGCCTGCCCGCGCCGCCTCGATGGTGGCGTTCAACGCCAGCAGGTTGGTCTGCTCCGCGATCGACGTGATGATCTTCACGACGTTGCCGATCTCTGCGCTCGATTCGCCGAGGCGCTGCACGGCGTCGTTGGTCGACTGCGCCGACTTGACGGCGTCCGTCGCCATCTGGCTGGCCTGGGTCGAGTTCTTCGAGATCTCGCAGATGCTGACGGACAGCTCTTCGGTGGCCGCGGCCACCGCCTGCACGTTTCTGTGGACCTGTTGGCATGCGTCGCTGGCCGTGACGACCTGCTTGCCGGCGAGCGCGCTGCGCTCGCCGAGATCCGCCGCCGTCTGCGAGAACTTCGCCGACGCGGCGCTGGCGGAGATGTGACCGATGGCCGCGGCCATCGAGTCGACCGCTTTGTTGACCGAGTCCTTCATCCGCGCGTGCTCGCCCGAGTAGGCGCCTAGGACGCGCGGCGTGAGATCGCCCGAGGCGACCGATTCGAGGACGGCGTCGGCTTCGCGCAGCGGCTCGACCACGCTGTCGAGCATCTGGTTCACCTGGACCAGCAGCTCGCGGTAGCTGCCCTGCAGCGAGCCGAGCTCGGCTCGCTCGGAAAGTCGGCCCGCCCTGCAGGCGCCGATCAGTCGCGTGAGCTCCTCCGTCATGCCGCGCAGCACCCCGACCGTCTGGTCGAGGCTCTGCTGGATGCGGCGGTGGTCGCCTTCGTACTGCTTGCTCATCGAAGCCGACAGGTCGCCGGCGGCGACCCGTTGAAGCGCCTGACTCGCATCGCTGACGGGCGCCATCAGGCCGTCGAGCATCCGATTGACCTTGCCACACAGCTCTTGCCAGCTGCCGGTGAACTTCGTTGCGTCGAGCCGTTCGTGCAGTCGGCCGGAGTCGGCGGCGGCGACCAGGTCGTTCATCTGGCCGAGCAGCTGGCGCAGCATCGTCCCGATGGCGTCGATCGCCTCCGGGATCACCTGGAATTCGCCGGAGTAGGTTCCGGTCATCTTGGTGGTGAGGTCGCCCGCGGCGATGCGCCGCATCGCGGCCGTGCCATCGTGGATCGGCGCCGCAACGGTGCTGAGGAGATCGTTCATGCCGTCGCAGAGCTCGCGGTAGCTGCCCTCGAACTTCGAGCTGTCGGCGCGCAGATCGAGCCGTCCGGCCTTCGCCGCAACGAGGAGCCGTGATGATTCTTGGACCAGGTCATTCAGGACCGCACCCGTCTTGGAGACCGATCTCGCCATCCGGCCGATCTCGTCGTGGCTGTCGACCGTGATGCGTTGATCGAGCTGGCCGCGAGCGACCGCCTCGATCACGTTGCACGTCCGCAGAATCGGCGGCGTGATGCGTGCCGCGAGCCAGAAGGCCGCCGCCGCGCAAGCGAGGATCAGCAAGCCACCCAAGCCGTAGAGCGATGCGTGGAGGGCGTCGACGCTCGCGAGCGCCTGCGCCGAATCGCAGCGCACCAGGACGCTCCAGCCGTAGCCCGCGAAGCCGAGCGCGCCCGCCGAGTGGGCGAAGCCGTTCAACTGCTCGGCGCCGCCTTGCGGGCCGACTTCGAGCGTGTAGCCGCTGCCCTGCCCGAGCGAATTCCTGGCGGCGAGCAGACCGTCGTCCGCGAGGTTCGTCGCGAGGATGCGGGTCGCGTCCGCGTCCTCGAGGAGCGTGCCGTCGCTCGAGAGGAGCTGGGTTTCCACCTGCGTCAGGCCGTCGGTCGCGAGGCGCGCGCGCAGGTCTCCCATGATCTGACCGACGACCCGTTCCCAGGAAGTCCGGTTGCACCACATGCGCACGACCTTCCCTTCCGCGTCGTGGATCGGCGCCGCGAAGGTGAGCGTGTAGCCGTTTCCACCGCACACATCGCGCGTGATCGGATCGATCCGCGGATCCTCGAAGCAGGTCGTCCCCGGACCGATCTCCCCGTTCTTGATCTGCTGGAACCACTTCTCGGACGAGAGGTCGGCGCCGACTACCTTCGCCGCGAGGATCGGCTTGCCCTGATAGTCGGCATCGTTGCACGCGACGACCTTGCCTTCGAGGTCGACGATCATCAACAGGTCGTAGATCACGTAGCTCTTGCAATAGAAGTTGGCGGCCTTGGTCGCCTGCGCCGCGTCGCCGCGCGCGTCGGGATGGAACGCGAAGGCTTGGACGTCGCCGTAGTGCTCGAAGAGGTTGCGATCGATCTTGTCGATGGCCGCCGCAGCGTGGTCCCTGAGCTTGGTGCCGACGCCCGCGCGGAGCATTTCATCCGCTTGGCGGAAGACGACGAAACCAGCGATGGCAAGCGGCAACGCGCCCGCCGCAACCAACGTCGCGACCAACTTGCCACGCATCCCGCGCAGCCTGAGCGCCCGGAACAATCGCACTGAAATCTTCGTCGGATGGGTATTTGGCCGACCGGGCTTTGGGCCGCTCGATCGCGCCATAACCGAGTTCGGCGTGCGAAAGTTGCGGACTTGAGGCGGGGCTACCGCCCGTCGGGGTGCTGTCGCGTCTTGCGCTCTTCGGGAGCAGCCTTCACCGAAAGATCATCGAACGACGACTGCGCATTCGAGCGCGTCCACAGACCGATCTTGCCAACGGCAGGAAAGTGCGTGTCGGCGCAGGAGGCGACCTTCTCCCCGTCAAACGCGACCTCGATCACCCGGCCGCGCATGGTCACTTCAAGCGTGTGCCATGACTTGTCGTCGGCCTTGATCGGCACCGATTGGAGCTGCAGCCGGCGCCCCTTCACGCAGCGGTAGATGCGCAAATTGTTCTCGAGCGGGTTCCAGCGCGTGACGTAGTAGTTCTGCTCGTCGATCGCGCGCCAGACCAGGCCGCCGCCGCGATCCTCCTCACCGGCATCGGCGCGCAGCTTGACCGACAGGCAGAGATCGGCGGGAGCGGCTTCGTCGCGCAGCAGCAGGTTCATGATCTCGTCCCGGTTCGCGGTCTCGGCCAGTTTCAGGATCCGCTTGCCGGAGGGTGCGCTCGCGTCCTCGACGACGAGCCACTTCACCGCCTTGGCCACGAGATCCGGGTTCCCGAGCGTCGAAGCCACCGTAAAGCCCGGCGGCGGCGCGTCGAGCGGCGCCTTCTCGAAGTCTTCGAGCACCGGGTCGCCCCCGACCGCGCCGGCCAATAACACGACGGTCGCGAGCACGCTGCGCATGGTTCGGTCTCCCTCTCAACACCCGGTTACCATCCGGCCGAAGTGGCCGGGATCCGATCCCACGTTCGCGAAGGAGCACGTCTCCCGTGCCAACCGATCTCCCGCAGCAGGTCACCGACCTCTTCCAGCAGATCTTCGGGACCAGCGGCGGCGTCGATTCCCTGCCGGTGCTCGATGTGCTCCGCTCGGTCGGCTGGGCGCTCGTGCTCTCCCTGCTGGTCGGCTACGTCTACAAGATCACCCACGCCGGCCCGTCGTATTCGCAGACGACCGTCCACACCATGATCATCATGGCGATCTGCGTGGCGCTGATGATGCGGATCATCGGCACCAACATCGCACGCGCATTCAGCCTGGTCGGCGCGCTCTCCATCATCCGCTTCCGCAACGCCGTCAAGGAGAGTCGCGACGTCGCGTTCTTTTTCCTGACGACGGCGATCGGCATGGCGTGCGGCACCGGCTTCGGCGCCGTCGCGCTGGTCTTCACGCTGCTCGCCTGTGCGATCATCTACGGGCTCGTGCGCTTCAACGTCGGTGCGCGCCCGAACGCCGAGGTGCTGCTGAAGTTGCTGGTCGCCGAGAAGGTCGACTATCAGAACGCGTTCAATGAGGCGTTCTACGCCCATCTGCAGGCCTCCGACCTGCTCTCCGTCGACAGCGACGGCTCCGGCAACGTCGAGGTGGTCTGGTCGATCGTGCCGCGCAAGGCGGGCGCCGAGCAGGCGTTGCTGGCGGAACTGCGCAAGGTGGACGGTTCCGTCCGCGCGCAGCTCGTGCTCGGCCACTCGCAGATCCAGTTGTGATCGGGCGCTGAGGCGACACCGTGGCGGCGATCAGTCGCCTGCGTCGGTTCGCGTACCGCCACCGGCGATGGCTGGCGGCGCTCTGGCTGTTGTTCGTCGTCGTGATGGGTGGCGGGCTGTGGGCCTACGTCGCGTGGGTGCCCGACGACGTCGACCTTGGCATCACGATGGCCGCGCGTTCCTGGTTCCACGAGCGGACGTTCGCGGAGCCGGAGGCGGCGCAGCGCGAGCTCGAGGCGGGCGAGCTCGATGCCGCGCGCGCGAGGCTCGAGCGGTTCCTCGCAGAACATCGCGACGTGCAACCGACGCAATTGTGGACGCACGCGGTCAGCCGCGCAGGGGTGCTGCTGGCGGACACATGGATCGAGCTCGGACGCGGCAACAAGGGCGCCGAAGCGGTGGCGCCGCTGATTGAACGACTGCCGCTCGACTATCAGCTTTGGTGGGCGGAGGGACGTGCGTTCGAAGCGGACGGCGATTTCCGTGCAGGCGGCGATGCGTTGCGTCGCGCTTTCGAGCTGACGCTCACGCACGCGGGCGTGCTCGACGACTACCTGGCGTGCCTCGGAGAGATCAACGCGTTCGCGGAAGTCGCCTGGGCCGCCGACGAGTGGGACCGGGCGCAGATCCGCGGCGCACCGAAGGCGCTGCTGAAGGCTGGCATCCCGCGGCGCGATCTGGAACAGCGCGTGCTGGGCGCCGTCGGCATCCCGGTCGAGCACGGCCGCTTCTTCCGCCACCGGGCGTTGTGGGGCGTCGCGCGCGGCGCGGCGGTCCGTTTCGACTATCCGGCGGCGATGTTCGAGCCGTGGAATTGGCGCGATGAGCTCGTGGTCCAGCTGCGTCTCGAGCACGCGTGGGCCGGTTTCGAGGTCACGGGCTTCGAGCTCGAGCGACGCGACGGATCGCTCGAGACGCGGACGCCGTCGGTGGCGACGATGCACCGCGACGGATCAGGCGTCGCCGCCTACGCCGAGCTCTTCACCGGCGTGCCGGGCGACGAAGTGAAGCGAGTGACGCTGACCTGTCGCATCCCTGCGCCGGAGCTGTCGTCGAAGTCGAAGCGCGTGATCAAGAAGGCGCGCGACAACCTCGCGCCAGCGCTCACGGACGGCGGCTGACATGCGCCGCCAACCGAACATCCTGCGCGATGTCGTGATCCTCACGCTGCCGTTCCTGGCAGTCGCGATCTACCTCTGGTGCGCCGCGCTCGCGAGCTTTTGGAACGCGGAGATCCGCAACTTCCACGGCGAGCGCGTGCGCGACCTGCGCGTCGGCACGCTGCGCACGATGATCCAGTCGGTGGTGCGCAACACCTTCGACACGCGCGAACGGCGGTTCCAGCCGCTGTCTCCGCGGAAGGCCGACGCGCCCGCGGCAGCGCCCGCCGTGGACGTGTTCGACCTTCGGATCGATGGCACAGCTCTCGACGCGCTCGAAGCCGACATGCCGGAGTCGGCTCGCTCGCGGCAGAAGGCGCTGCTGACCGTCAATGACGACGAGACTTACGAAGTCGACGCCAACTGGCGCGGCCAGCGCATGGACAACTACTTCTTCGCGCGCAAGGCGTGGAAGCTGCGGACGAAGAAGCGCGAATTCGTGCACGACCAGCGGATGCTCAACCTGACGCCGTTGGAAGACCGCTTGGCGAGCCTGGTCACGTTCGAGTTGGCGCGCGAGACCGGGCTGCCGGCGCCGCTGACTCGCATGGTGCGCCTCTACGTCAACCTGAAGGACGAAGGGCTTTATCTGCTCGAAGAGCAGGTCGACGAGTCGTTCGTGCGCCGCGTTGGCGAGATGCCGGGCGACCTGTTCTACGGCGAGCTGTTCGTGCCCGACGTGCCGGCGAACTCGGCATGGGAGCTGTCGTGGAATCCCTATCTGTGGGAGAAGCACGACCGCTGGAACAAGTACGACGTCTCCTGGCGGCCGTGGCTTTCCGAGCTGCTCGACGCGGCGCACGATCCGTCGCCGGCCGGCTTCGACCGACTCGACGCGATCCTCGACCCGAGCTTCGCGCGCTACTACGCGGTGCTGTGCTATCTCGGCGACCAGCACGTCGACCTCGCGCACAACCAGAAGATCGGCCTCGATCTGCTGGCGGGAAAGCTCTCCGGCTACCTCTGGAATCCGCTGCTCAACATGCCGCCGGGTCAGGGCGTCGAGTCGACGGCGAATCGCCTGTTCCTGCGGTTGGCGCAGGATCCGCGGTTCCTCGATCGGGTAGCCGCGATCGTCGGCAGCGACTTCGTTGCCAGCGACGCGCCGGCGCGTCAACTTGCGGTACTCGATCGAGCGGAGGCGGCGCTGATTTCGGCCGGCATGCCAATTGATCGCTGGCTCAGCGTCGCGTTCCGTGGCCTGCGGAACAAACTCGAAGAACGCCACCACACGGTGCAGATGCAGCATGCGGTCGCCGAGGTCGCGTTCGAGCAGGAAGCGCCGCGCGGCGAGGAGCTCGCGCTGCGGTTGAGCGCGACCGCGGTCGCATCGCTGCGGCTGACCGCGCTGCACCTCGAGGCGGCGGTTGGGGAGACAGCGGTCGGCGAGACGGTGGTCGGCTCGCTCGAGCTGTTCGAGGATCGCGACTTCGACGGACGCTGGTCCGTGGGCGATCGCAAGGTTGCGACGCGCGTCGAGGGCCGTCGTCTTGTCGTCGACGATCCGTCGGCGTTGCTGGCGGTCGGCCGCGACTTCACCGCGGCGTATCGCGATCGGCCCTCCGAAGGGCAGGACACCTTCTCCCAGCACCGCGAGTTCACCCGCCTTGCCGCGCTCGAAAGTCGTTTTGTGCTGGGCGCGCCAGGCGGGACGCCGCCGCGCGTGCTCGGCCTTGATTGCGAGCGGACCGTCGGCAGCGGGGCGGTCACGGTGAAGGAAGGGCCACCGGCCGGCTACCGCGCCACCGACAGCGTCCACCCGTGGCGTCGCGCTGCGGCGCCGGCAGCGCGCGTCGTCGAATGGTCCGGCAGCGTCCTAGTGCGCGAGTCGCTGTTGCTCGGGCCGCGCGACTCGCTCGTCATCGCGGCGGGCGCGGTGGTGAAGCTCGCGCCTGGAGTGTCGATCCAGGTGCAGTCGCGCGTCGACTGGCGCGATGTCCGCTTCGAGCGCCTCGATCCCGCGCGCCCATTCGGCGTCATCGCGCTGCAAGGACACGGTTGCGACGGCAGCGTGATCGACCACGTGACCGTGGTCGGCGGCTCCGAAGCGACCGTCGGCTACCTCTACTACTCGGGGATGTTCTCGGCGCACCTGGTCGACCGGCTGACGGTGCGCGACAGCCGCTTCGCCGACAATCGCCTCGGCGACGACTCGGTTCGGCTCGGCAAGTGCCACGACGTGGTGTTCGAGCGCGTGCGCGTCGAGCGGGCGATCGCCGACGCCATCGACTTCGACCTCTGCGACGGCATCGCGCGCGACATTGTCGTCGACCAGCCGCTGAACGACGGCATCGACATGATGACCTGTCGCATCGGCCTCGAACGGGTCGAGGTGATCGGTGCAGGCGACAAAGGTGTCTCGATCGGCGAGGGCTCGCACCCACTGATCACCGACTCGGTGTTCCGCGATTGCGTGACCGGGCTCGGCATCAAGGACGGCTCCAATCCACAGATCCGTGACGTGCTGATCGAGGGCTGCAAGACTGGCGTGGCGTCCTACGACAAGAATTGGCGCTATCCCGGCGGTGGGCTCGGGCAGTTGCTGCGCTGCACGCTGCGCGGGAACGCGGTCGATGTGAAGCTCGACGATCAATCGACGCTGACGCTCGATCAATGCACGACCGAAGGGAAGTTCGATCTGCCGAAGAAGCTGAAGCCGGGGCGGTTCGTCGTGCTGCCGTTGCCGGCGGAGGGGACGCCATGAGCGCGTCGTTGCCGACGAAGGTCGCCGCACGCAGCGGACCCGATCCGGCGGGCGTGGAGCTCCTCTTCGACCGCTACGAACTCAAGTACCTCGTGCACGCGAAGAAGGCCGCCGCGCTGCTCGCCGACCTCGAGCCCTATGTGAAGCGCGACAAGAACGCCGGTGCCGACGGCTACTACAAGATCACTTCGCTCTATCTTGATTCGCCCGAACTCGCCGCTTACTGGGAGAAGCTCGACGGCGAGAAGTACCGCCGCAAGGTGCGCGTGCGGACGTACGGCGCAGGCGCCGCCGACGCCTTCATCGAGATCAAGCAGCGCCTGAACCTGGGCGTTGCGAAACGCCGCATGAAGCTGCCGGTCGCCGCCGCCGAGTCGACGATCCGCGCCCTCTGCGCCGGTCGCCACGAGCCGGGCGACGCCGTGCTCGACGAGGTCTACGTCTTGGCGAAGACCGAACGGCTGCGCCCGACCGTGATCGTCAGCTACAACCGCGCCGCCTTCTTCGACGCCTGGCGGCGCGACCTGCGCATCACCTTCGACCGCAACCTGAAGTACCGGGTCCACGACCTCAGCCTGCAGGGCGATCCGACGCGCGGCCGCTGGTTCCTACCGCCCGACTGGTGCATCCTCGAAGTGAAGTTCGACCGCATCCTGCCGAGCTGGCTCTGCACCGCGTTGAATCGCCACGACCTGAAGCTCGAGCGGATCAGCAAGTACTGCCGCGCCATCGAAGCCGCCGGCCTCGCCCGGTGACGAAACCGACAATCTGATCCAGACACAGAACGTCGGTTTCGTCACCAGAGCGGCAGGTCCCCGGCACTCGCCGTTCGCCGGAACCGCACGGTCAGCCGTGGTAGACGCGCGACTCAGTGATGCGGCCATGTTCGACGCGATAGGCCTCGGCGACGGCGAGCGTCGGTTCGGTCGGCAGCGTCCGCTCGTACTCGACGACGATGTGGCCGTTCGCGGTGTTGCCGGCGGTGGTGATCGAGCGCTCGGCGTAGTGCAGGCCGGGCAGTCGCTCGAAGCAGTCGGCCCACCAGTCGCGGAGGGCAGCGCGCCCGACGACGAGTCCGCGCGTCTCCGGTCGCCGCGCAAGCAGCTTCGGACTGAAATGGCGCGCGTCGTCCGCATAGAGCGTCAGCAGCCGATCGAGCGCGCGCTCGTTGAATGCCGCGAGCCACGCATGCGCCAGTCGGATCAGGTCGCCATCACGGGCGCTGCCGCCGCCACGATCGCTGCCGCCGCCTCCGCCCCTGCTCCCGCCTTCCTCGCGACCTTCCGGCTCGCGCAGCGCAATCGCCACCAACTCGCGCACGTTCGGTGGGCAGTCGATCCCGTCGGTCGACGTGACCCAGCGATGTTCACCGAACGAGTCGTCGCCGACGATTCGATCGATCGCGACCTCTGCGACGAAGCAGAAGTTCATGTGCAGGCCCTTGCTGCCGGCCTGATGTTCCTCGTAGCCGATCAGCCCCGCTGGCGTCCCGGTCACGCCGCCGACGCGCGTGAAGTTGCCTTCGAGCCCGGTCTCCTCGCGCAATTCGCGCCGCGCCGCCTCGAGCGGTGTCTCGCCCGCCTCCACCTCACCGCCCACGGGCAGCCACGTCGCCAGCCGCCGATGGTGGATCAACAGCACTCGCCCCGCATGTCGAGCGAAGATCGCGACGGAGAAAGCGCGGCGCTCAGGCATGCGAGGTGGCTCCGTCCGACAAAGGTTCGCAAACGGTAACGCGCCACCACTCCCGCGCGCGAAGGGTGCCGCTATCCTCCCTCGCCTCATGGTTTCCATCCAGGTCGACTACACCGGCGGGCTGCGCTGCACCGCGACTCACGGGCCCTCGGGCGCGACGCTGGCGACCGATGCGCCGAAGGACAACCAAGGTCTGGGCGAAAGCTTTTCGCCGACCGACCTGCTTGCCACCGCGCTCGTGACCTGCATGCTCTCGATCATGGGGATCACCGCGCGCAAGAACGGCTGGAAGCTCGAAGGGGCGCGCGGCTTCGTCGAGAAGCAGATGGTGGCCGATCCGCTGCGCCGCATCAGCCGCCTGCCGATCCGCCTCGAACTGCCCGCCGGTCTGCCCAAGGAGGCGCGCTCGATCCTCGAGCACGCCGCGCTCACTTGCCCAGTCCACCTCAGCGTGAACCCGGCGATTGAGCGGCCCGTGACCTTCGTCTACCCCGACTGATCGCGCGACGCGCGCGGCGTGGCGCCTGCTCCGCCGCGGCTCGCACGCCGCCAAGCACACTTCCCCCCGCACAGGCAGCCAACGATGGATCGCGCCACCGCCTCCGAACTCGACGTCGTCCGTGTCATCGCCGGCGAATTCTCGCTGCCAAGCGGTGGCGTGGCGTCGGTGCTGAAACTCCTCGACGACGGCAGCACCGTCCCGTTCATCGCGCGCTACCGCAAGGAAGCGACCGGCGAGCTCGATGAAGTGCAGATCCGCGCGATCCAGGAACGCGCCGCCTACCTGAAGGATCTCGACCTGCGCCGCGCCACGGTGCTGAAGAGCATCCGCGAGCAGGGCAAGCTGACCGATGCGCTCGAAGCGCAGATCCGCGGCGTCACGACCAAGTCGGCGCTCGAAGACCTCTACCTGCCGTTCCGTCCAAAGCGGCGCACGCGTGCCATCGTCGCGCGCGAGCGCGGGCTCGAGCCGCTGGCGCTGCGCCTGCTCGAACAGCCGGCTTCCGGCGATCCGAAGCAGGAAGCCGCCGCCTTCGTCAACGCGGAGAAGGGCGTCGCCGACGTCGACGCCGCGCTGCAGGGTGCGCGCGACATCGTCGCCGAGCAGGTCTCCGAGAACGCCAGCCTGCGCAAGCTGACGCGTGAGCATTGGGTGCGCGAGGCGTTCTTGGTCTCGACCCGCGTTGAGTCGAAGACGCAGCAGCCGACCCGTTTCGAGGCCTACTACGACTTCCGCGAGCCGGTCGCGAAGATCCCGTCCCATCGCTTCCTCGCCGTCCGCCGTGGCGAGCAGGAGGGCGCGCTCAGCGTGCACCTCGAGGCGGACGAGACGCGCGTGCTGCCGAAGCTCGAGAGCGAGCTGAAGCTGAACGCGACCTCGCCCTTCGCCGGCGAGTTCGCCACCGCCATCACCGACGGCTACCGCCGCCTGCTGATGCCGAGCATCGAGACCGAACTGCGCATCGAGCTGAAGCTCCGCTCCGACCGCCTGGCCGTCGACGTCTTCGCCGACAACCTGCGCCATCTGCTGCTGTCGTCGCCGCTCGGCGGCAAGTCGGTGATCGGCATCGACCCGGGCGTGCGCACCGGCTGCAAGTGCGTCGCCGTCGATGCGACCGGCAAGTACCTCGGCGCGACCACGATCTATCCGGTCCGCGACCAGGCGAAGGCGAACGCGGAGCTGGCGAAGTTCGTGCTGGCGCACCTGCCGATCGCCATCGCCATCGGCAATGGCACTCATGGCCGCGAGACCGAGGGATTCGTGCGCAAGCTGATCGCCGAGCTGGCGGTCGAGAAGCCCGAAGTGAAGTCGATCATCGTCACGCCGGTGAACGAGGCGGGCGCCAGCGTTTACTCCGCGTCCGACATCGCGCGCGCCGAGTTCCCCGAGCTCGACCTGACCATCCGCGGCGCCATCTCGATCGCGCGCCGCCTGCAGGATCCGTTGGCCGAGCTGGTGAAGATCGATCCCAAGTCGATCGGCGTCGGGCAGTACCAGCACGACGTCCACCAGCCGATGCTGGCGGGCAAGCTCGACGAAGTGGTGGAGAGCTGCGTCAACCACGTCGGCGTCGAGCTGAATACGGCGTCGGCGCCGCTGCTCGCGCGGGTGGCCGGGATCGGCAACGCACTCGCCGGCAAGATCGTGAAGCACCGCGAGGAGCACGGCGCCTTCGCCGGCCGCGAACAGTTGCGCAAGGTCGGCGGGCTCGGGCCGAAGGCGTTCGAGCAGTGCGCCGGATTCCTGCGGATCAGCGGCGCCGCGCATCCGCTCGACGCCTCGGGCGTCCATCCGGAGCGCTACGAGCTGGTCGAGAAGATGGCGAAGGACGTCGGCGCCGATCTGAAGCAACTGGTCGGCAGCGTCACGCTCACGGCGAAGATCGACCCGCGGCGGTACGTCGGCGGCGACGTCGGCGAGCCGACCCTGCGCGACATCCTCGATGAGCTGAAGAAGCCAGGTCGCGACCCGCGCTCGCAGTTCGAGCCGCCGAAGTTCCGCGAGGACGTGACCAAGCTCGCGGACCTGAAGCCGGGCATGACGCTCGAAGGCCTCGTGACCAACGTGACCGCGTTCGGCGCGTTCGTTGACATTGGCGTCCATCAGGACGGGCTGGTGCACGTCTCGCAGCTCGCCGACAAGTTCGTCGCGCAGCCAAGCGACGTGGTGAAGGTCGGCGACAAGTTGCAGGTGCGCGTGATCGAAGTCGATCTCGAACGCAAGCGCATCGCGCTCACCGCGCGGAAGGAAGCCCCGAAGGACGACCAGGGCCGTGCCGCGCCAGGCGGCGCGCAGGGTTCGGCGCAGGGTGCCATGCAAGGTGCGGGCGTCGGTGGCGGTGGCGGTGGCGGTGGCGGTGGCCGAGGTCGTGACGGCGGTCGCGCCGAGGGTGGCCGTGACGGTGGCCGAAGCGATGGTGGCCGCCGTGATGGCGCCGGCCGCAGTGAAGGTCGCGGCGGTGTTGGGCGTGGTGAAAGTGGCCGCGGTGATGGCGGGCGTGGCGCGCCGCGCGGTGGCGGCGGCGACGATCGCGGCAACCGTGGTGGCGGCGATCGCGATCGCGGCCACGCCGGACCGAGCGAAGGCGATCGCCGCGAGCAGCGTGCGCCGACGCGCCCCAAGCCGGTGCCCCTCACCCCGAACGATCAAAATGTCCGCAGCGGCAGCAACAACCCGCTCGCCGATCTGCTGAAGGACATGTTCAAGAAGAAGTGATCTCGGCCAGGTGCGGAAGGCCGCTTACTCCTGTGCGAGTATCTCGCCCTTCACCACCGTGATCGCATGGCCTCGCAGCAGCACGCGATCCCCGCGCAGCGCCACCCCGACGGTGCCGCCGCGCGGGCTGGCCTGGTAGCCGATCAGCTCCTGACGGCCGAGTCGCTCGCACCAGTTGGGCGCGAGGGCGCAGTGCGCGGAGCCGGTCACGGGGTCTTCGGGGACGCCGGCGGCGGGGGCGAAGAAGCGAGCGACGAAGTCGGGCGGCGTGGCGCCAGTCGCTCGCGCAGTCACGATCACGCCGCGTGCTTCGATGCGCGCGAGGGCGGCGAGGTCGGGGGCGAGCGCGCGAAGAATTGCGTCGCCATCTGGATCGGGGAGCTCGACCAGCCAGTCCGTGCGGTTGCGGCCGATGAAGTTCGGCGGGCGGCCGGTTGGCAGGCGCAGCGCGAACAGCAACTCGGGCGGGGGCGGCGACGCGCGCGCGATCTTGGCCGGAAAGTCGAGCTCGATCGTTGGCGTTGCGTCATGGGTGGCGTCGCCGCTCGGCCGCCGGGTGGCTTGCAGCTCGCCGCTGCGGGTGGCGAAGCGAAGGTCGTTTCGCCAGCGACGCGGCCGCTCGCCCACAGCACATGCGCGGAGGCGAGCGTGGCGTGGCCGCAGAGGTCGACTTCGCAGATCGGCGTAAACCAACGCAGCGCGATCGATCGCCGGCGCCGCCTTCGCCGTGCAGGAACGCGGTCTCGGCCTGCTGCATCTCGAGCGCGATCGACTGCATCGAAGCCGGGCGCATCCAGACCGGGTCAGCCGGTCCGTCGAGCAGGCAGACACCGGCGGGATTGCCCCTGAACGCGCGATTGGTGAAAGCGTCGACCAGGAACAGCGGTCGGCTCATCAGGTCGGTTCGTCCTCGATCGCGCTGTCGGCGGCGTCGCGGTCGCTCGCGGTGGGCGTTGCGGCGACGGCGGCGGCGTTCGTGCCGTTGCCACCTGCGCCACCCGCGATCGCCGCCAACTGCGCCTGCACGGCGGGATGCTCGCGATTGAGCGTGACGGTCGTGACCGGGTACTGCGGCATGCGCGGGTTCTCGACCTTGCCGGTCACGAGCATGCCGGCCTCGATCGCGCGATTGATCTGGATCTGACCTTCGCTTTGCAAGACGCCCCACGCGACGTGGCGCGGCAGGAGTTGGTCGCGCAGGTACTTGAGCGCGAGGAATTTGAACGCGGAGTCGCTCTCCGCGCGCGCCACGACCGCGATCAGATCGTGCTGCGCCTGCTCGGTTGACGGCAGCGCCAGCGCGGGCGGCGGCGGCGCAACCGGCGCCTGGCGCCAGCCGCGATCGCCCTGGTTGCTGCGGTCTCCGCGATCGCCCTGGTGGCTGCGCTCGGGCGCGCGCGGCGCATGCGACTCGTTGGCCGGCTCGAAGTAGAGCTGCACGGTGCCGTTCCGCGGATCCCACACCGACTCGCGGCTCCACTCGTCGGGACGGGCGTGGTCGGTGAAGGGCTTCAGCTCCGGCTGCGCCACGAATCCGCGCGGCGGCGCGATCAGCGTCAGCGCTTCGAGCACCGGCGGCAAGGCGCCCTGCGCGTGCAGCTCGCGGACCATCGCCAACGCATCGGCCAACGCGCGTTCGAGCGCGGGGAGGGGATCATTTCGCACGGACCGCTCCGATATCGACGATTAAGAGGACGGTGGATCGCGACGACCAGCGACGCGCGCTCCACGCTAAGAACGTAGCGCCTCCTGCAGCGAAGCGCACGGCACCATTCCGGCGCTGGTGCAGGCGAAGTCCGTGAAAGTTCAGCGTTGTCGGCGCGCGGCCGGAGCGGAGCGTGATCCGGGCGGTGCCACCCGGCCCGGGCGGATCAGAGTTCGAGCTTCTGGCCCTTGCGGATGACGATGAGGTCGGCCTCTTCGGGCTTGCCCTGTTTCAACGCGGCCTGAACGTCGGCGATGCCGCGGATGGCGCGACCGTTGACCTCGATCAGCAGATCATTCCGTCGCACGCCGATCTCCGCAGCGGCGCTGCCCGGCACAACCTCGACCACGCGCAGCCCGAGCCCCGGTTCGAGTTCGAGGTACTCCGCCACCGCCGGGTCGACCGGCACCGCCCGGATGCCGAGTCGCGGTCCCTGCCGCGGAGCCGACCCCGGAGCCGCGGGGGTCGGCGGCACCGGCGCCTTCACTGCGCCGAAGCCCTCAAACAGCTCGGGGTGGTCACGCTCGAGCGCCTCAAGCGAATCGGCTTCGTAGGTCGACGTTGCACCGTCCTTGTCGACCACGGCCTTGGCGCGCCCGTCGCCATCGACCTCGACCGAAAGCTTCTCATGAATCCCGTCCTGTTCGACCACCCGGGAGAACGAGCTGCCGGGCCCTAGCTCGAGTTGCGTCCGGTCGCCGGCAGCTCCCGGGTCGAGCTTGAAGAACGGCGCGAACGGGTCGGCCCCGTCGAACATCGTCTTCATCCGCTCCTGCATGCGCTGATGCAGTTCGCGCAGGCGGTCGTCGGCGAACAACCCGGGCATGTGGCGCAGCAGCCGCCCGCGCGCCGAATCCCCGTCCTCGGCGGAATCGCTCTCCGCCGGCTGCTCGTCCGATTCGCGCAGGAACCCGCCGACCGATGCACGCGAGCGGGTGCGCGCCGCCTGCTCCTGATCGAGCCGCTCGAGCAGTTGGGTCGCGGCAAAGCGCGTCTCGGCGTCCTTGTGCTTCTTGGCTGCCTGCAGCGCCGCGCGCGCCTTCTCACCCAGCTTCGCCAACGCGTCGGCGGCGGCTTCGCGCGTCTTCGGATCGGCGCTCGACAACTCAGCGATCCGCTTCGGGATCACGTCGTCCGCCACCACGGCGGATTCGGCCCGCTCGACCACCACGGGTGGCCGGCGTGCGCGGGGCGCGGGCGCACCGGTTTCCTGCGACGTGGTCTCCTGCGCGGTGGCGCCATCGATCCAGGGGGCAGCGAGCGGCAGTGCTGCGACGCAGAGCAGGGTGAGGGTGTTCGAGAGCTTCACGCGTTCCTCCGAGCGCGCCGGGTTTCGCGGCAGTGCCTGCCGCAAGCCATCCCGGCAATGGGCGGACTACGACGCGTGGGCGCGGCTGTTGGGCAGCTGCGGGAGGCACGAGCGTAGGAGAGTGTCGGCGGCGGCGCCGTCCCGGCCGGCTGGCCGGCTTCCGTCGGGCGGGAGCTCGAGCCGGTAGCCGACGCGGTAGACGGTCAGCAGGTATCGCGGCGCCGCCGGGTTGTCCTCGAGCTTGCGCCGCAGGCGGGTGATGTGCGTGTCGAGCGTCCGCGAGCTGCGCGGCGACAGGTTCCAGAGGCTGCGCAGCAACTCGTCCCGCGTGACGGTCGCGGGGGAGTGCGCGGCGAGGAGCCGCAGGATCGCGGCCTCGGTCCGGGTGAGGTGCTCGGAAGCCAGGGGCAGCAGTTGCCCCGGCCTCGGCGATGCATCGACGCGACGCCGACTCAAGTCGATGAGGCGCGGACCGAGCGACAGGAATGAGGCCGGAGTGGGGTGGTCCACGAGCAGTTCCTCGCAGTAGGGCCCCCGTTTCTTTGCGGCAGTCACGCATAGTCAGTGTCGCGGCGGCGGGTGACAGATTCATGAAATCTGGCTCGCCGTAGTGAAATCGCCGTGCTGGGATCGCCACCGATCGCGCCCCTCGCTTCGCTCGACTCGTTCGCGGGCGGGCGCCGTCGAATGCGGGCGAGGAGGATCGACCGATGACGCGACGATGGGGGGCAGCGGCTGTTGGCGCGGTGGGGCTCATGCTCACCGCAGCGTCGGGTCAGAGGCTTGAGAGGATCGCCGACCAGGATCCGAAGCTGCTGACGACGCGGACGACGCGGTCGAAGGGCGTGGCAACGAACTACGTCGGGCAGCAAAGCCACGGGTTTTCGATCTGGGTCGATGAACGGCTGCTCGTTGCGCAGCGCGAGCTCGGTGATGTGGCGCTGGCGGAGCTCGACGCGCAACTCCACCAGATCGTGCGGAAGGTGAGGCCGCCGGCGCTCGAGCGGCTGCGCACGATCGCGATCTGGCTCGGCGTTGCGGATCCGGTCGCGCCCTGCGCCTGCTACCACCCGTCCTCCGAGTGGCTGCGCGAGAACGACTTCGATCCGCAGAAGGCGAGTGCGGTCGAGATCGCGAACGCGGCGAACTTCGTGGCGTGGACGCGCGAGCAGCCGTGGATGGTGCTGCACGAGCTGGCGCACGGCATCGACGACCGCTTCCTGCAGGCCGGCGACGGCGCCGAGTCGTTGGGCGGTCGGCTCGACACGCTCCACGCCGCGGCGAAAGCGAGCGGCCGTTACGCGCAGGTCCTGCATTGGGACGGTGCCACCGTCCCGCACTACGCGCTCAACACCTCCGACGAATACTTCGCCGAAGCGAGCGAGGCGTGGTTCGGCGTGAACGACTTCTTCCCGTTCGTGCAGTCGGAACTGCTGCAGCACGATCCGGAACTCGCGGCGCTGTTGCGCGAAGTGTGGGGCGAGCCGATCACGTCGCGGGGGTGAGGCGGGTCGTCGGCCGCGCGGCGGGGTCAGCTCGAACGCACCGCGAAGCGCAGCCGCGCCGAGCTGGCGCGCGGATTCAGGCGCAGCTCTTCGGGAGTGGGGCGCAGCGGCTCTTCGGCGATCGCCGACCAGACGCCGTCGCGCGCACCGGCGCGAAGTGATTCTTTCACCAGCGCATCCTCGCCCCGATGGAAGCTGATGACGACGAAACGGCCGCCCGGCTTCAGGCAGCTCGGCGCGGCGCGCAGCAGAGCGCGCAGGTTGCCGAGCTCGTCGTTCAACAGCATGCGCAGGGCTTGGAACGTGCGCGCCGCCGGGTTCACGGCACGGCCGGCATCGCGCGCCTCCTCGCGCCAAATCGCGCGCGTGATCCCTTTCGCGGCGAACACCAGAGCTGCCAGTTCGCCGGTGCGGGCGATCGGCGTTTTCGCGCGCGCCTCGACAATGGTGCGCGCGATCGACTCGGCGTCGGGCTCGTCGGCGAGCTCGGTGAGCGCGGTCGCCAACGCATCCTGCTCGATCGTCGCCAGCAACTGCGCGCCAGTCCGCTGCAGGCGATCGTCCATGCGCAGGTCGAGCGGCCCATCACGCTTCACGCTGAAGCCGCGCGTGGGATCATCGAGCTGCATGCTCGACACGCCGAGGTCAGCGAGGATCCCGTCGACCGTCGTGAGCCCTTCGAGCGCGAGCGCCTTGCCGATGCCGGCGAAGCGCATCCGGTGCGCGTGCAACGCCTCGCCGAAGCGGGCGAGCCGCGCGACCGTGCGCGGCAGTTCGATGCCGTCGACGTCGAGGCCGATGAGCCGGCCGCTCGCGCGTGCGGCGGCATCCGGCGTCGTGACCGGCGCGATTCGTTCGAGCAGAGCCGCCGCATGCCCGCCGTAGCCGAGCGTGCAGTCGACGAACGTCTCGCCCTTCTGTGGCGCCAGTCGCTCCAACACCTCCGCGACCATCACCGGCAGATGCGAACCCGCCGGCGTGTGCCCCTTTTCGCGCAGATGCGCCGTGTGCGCCGGGTAGGCGTCGAGCGCGCGCTCCTTGTAGCGCTCCTCGAAACGGCGAGGGTGAGTCCCGGAGTAGCGCGGTCGGCGGCGCGGCATTCGAGCGAGGTTAGCTTTTCGGCATGACCGCGATCCGCCTCCTCTTCGTTTGCATCGAGAACAGCAATCGCAGCCAGATGGCGGAGGCGTTCGCGCGGATCCACGCGCGCACGCTTTGCCTCGAGGTCGAGGCGCACTCGGCCGGTTCGCGCCCATCGGGAGTCGTTCACCCGAAAGCGATCGCGGCGATGGCCGAGCTCGGCTACGACCTCGCGGTGCACCGCTCGAAGGCGCTGAAGGAGGTCGAAACGCTCGACTTCGATGTCGTCGTGACCATGGGCTGCGGCGATGCGTGTCCGTGGGTGAAGGCGCGCCGCCGCGTCGACTGGCAGATCCCTGACCCGAAGCAGCTCGCGCCGGCCGACTTCGCCAAGGTGCGTGATCTCGTTGGCGGGAAGGTTCTCGGGCTCCTCGAAGAAATCAACTGAGAGCGCATTCTTCGCTCTCGCCACCGCACCGGTCGCGTTGGCCTCGGTCGAGCAAATCCTGGATCCGTACCAAATCACGAATGGCAGCACGTTCAAGCCAAGCGATGTCGCGGTGCACTCGCCGATCGGCACGAACCGGCTGCTGCGCTACAAGCTCGCGACCGGCGAGACGGTGACGAGCGGGCCGCTTCAGCGACAACAACCATGGCGTGAAGGTCAAGAGCTCCGCGTCGCCTGCACAGCTCGAGCAGCGTCTGCTTCTCCTCGAGCGTTCGCCAGGTCGTCGGCCAACTCGTTGGCGCTCGGGTGGCGACGATTGGGCGGTTTCTCGAGCGCCTTCTGCACGATGTTCTCGACGTCGCGCGGCACGCGCGGGTCGATCCGTCGCGGCGTGCCGACTGGCGTCTCGCTCTGCAGCGTGCCGCTGCCACCGCTGCGACGGGCGAGACCGAAGTCGAACAGTCGGAGCCGAGCCTTGGTCGTGGTCGTGAGAGGCGGCGCCGTTGCATGGCTCGTCGCGCTGTCGGCGACCTCGAGGAACAGGTTGCTTGGCTTCAGGTCGCGATGCAGCACGTCGGCGGAGTGAGCGGCGGCGGAGGCTGCGCCGTTCCGCGGCGTAGACGACGCCCATGCCGCCGCGCCCGAGCAGGCGAGTGAGCAGGCGAGTGAGCAGGAAGTCGCCGGAATCGCGCGGGAGGCGCGGATCGCTCGAGCGAGCAGTTTCTTCACCGCGTTCTCGGTTCGGCCCAGCGCACCGGCTGCGTCGGCGCGGCTCCGTTCCTTGATGCGGATCAGGCAGAGCACCTGTGCATGTTCGTCCGGCAACTTCGCGAGCGCGCGCTCCAGCAGCGCGCGCTGCGCGCCGCAGTCGATCGCCGTGCAGCCTGAACAGCGACGCGAAGGCCGCCGAGTCGCGACGAGCGGCGCTCGCCGTCGCCGACATCCTGCTCGTCGCGCTCGTCTGCCTCGCCGCCTGTTCCGAGAACGCATGGGAGCGCGCGGCTCAGGAAGACGGTGTCATCGAATGGTCGACCACGTTCTCCTTCATCACCGCCGCGCTGCTGTTCGCGAGGCGCCGCCCGCGACTTGAGCTGATCGCACGGGTCGGACTGGTCGTCTTCTGCGTGTTCGTTGCCGGCGAGGAAATTTCGTGGGGACAGCGACGGTTCGCGTTTCAACCGCCGGAGATCTTCCTCGAGCGGAACTTCCAGCAGGAAGTGAACCTCCACAACGTGCTGATGAACGAAAGCTCGGGACTCAACGTCGAGATCGACTCCAAGCACCTCGTCATGCTGATCGCGTTCTGCTACGGCGTCATTGGCCCACTCGTCGTTCGACTGCCACGGCTGCGTGCCTTCGCCGAGCTGACACCACCGCTGTCGATCATTCCGCACTTCATCGCCGTCATCGTCTTCGAGCAGGTCTACCCGGTCGATCTGACCGGTGAAGGCGCCGAGCTGTTCCTCGGCGTGCTGTTCGTGGTCAGCGCCGCGGCCGGGCGTGGCCAACGCACCGTGCTGATCGCGTCTGCGGCGCCACTGATCGGTGGTGCGCTCACTGCGCCGCTGCTCGCGCTGGTGGTGTTCGGCGCCGACGTGGAAGGGAGCGCCCAAGCGCGCGACGAACTCGCGCGCCTCGCGCAGGACCTCGAGTTAGGTCGTGGGCGAAACTCGATCGCGGAAGATCAATCCACAAGCGTGTCTTCACGGCCACACGCGACGGCTACTTCAAGATCGAAGGCGGCGCATTCCACGAAGGACTAGCTCGCCGTCGCGATCGCGTCGGCTACTTCCTGGACCCGTGGAACAACCCCTACTGGGTCTACCTCGAACGGCGAGCGACGCGTGGCCTCGTGTACTCGTTCGGTCCCAATCGACAGCGCGACACGGCGGTGAAGGAGGGCGATGTCGCGTCCGGCGACGACCTCCTCGGCGGGTTCCACCGTCCGCCGGACTAGCCAGAACGACGGCGTCTCGAGTGCCACGCCGCGAGTCGTGATCGACCGCCTTCCCGCATCCGTTCGCATTCTGTACGGTCAAGCGCTCTTGACCCGGTGCGAGCGTTCGATGCCCCTCTCCGCCTTCCATCCGACCGTCCAGCGTTGGTTCACCGAGACGTTCGGCGAGCCGACGCCGCCGCAGCTCGACGGCTGGCCGCGGATTGCGGCGGGGAAGCACGTCCTGATCGCGGCACCGACCGGATCGGGCAAGACGCTCGCAGCGTTCCTGTACGGGCTCGACCTGCTGCTGCGGCAGGGGACGGAGCTGCGCGACGAGACCCAGGTGCTCTACATCTCGCCGTTGCGCGCGCTCAGCAACGACGTGCAGAAGAACCTCGCCGGTCCGTTGGCCGAGCTGCGTGCGCGCGACCCGACGTTGCCCGAAGTTCGGGTGGTGGTGCGTACCGGCGACACGCCGCAGTCGCAGCGGCAGGCGATGGTCCGTCGACCGCCGCACGTGCTGGTCACGACGCCAGAGTCGCTCTACCTGCTGCTGACGACTGGCGGCGGGCGCAAGATCCTGCGCACGGTGAAGACCGTGATCCTCGACGAAGTGCACGCGGTGGTCGGCGACAAGCGCGGCTGCCACCTCGCGCTGTCGCTCGAACGGCTGGTCGCGCTGGCGGGCGAATTCCAGCGCATCGGGCTGTCGGCGACGCAGAAGCCGATCGCGCGCACCGCCGGCTTCGTCGCCGGACCGCACCGGCCGATCGAGATCGTTGATTCTGGGCACTTCCGCAAGATGGACGTGGCGATCGAGATCCCGCGCAGTCCGCTGCAGACGATCTGCTCGCACGAAGTCTGGGGCGAGGTCTACGAGCGGATCGCCGAACTCGTGCGCGCCCACCAGACGACGCTGGTCTTCGTCAATACGCGCAAGCTCGCGGAGCGCGTCTCCGCGCAGCTGTCGAAGCTGCTCGGCGAGGCGCAGGTTGGCTGCCACCATTCGAGCCTGAGCAAGGAGCGCCGCCTCGATGCCGAGCAGCGGCTGAAGCGCGGCGAGCTGAAAGCGCTGGTCGCCACCGCGTCGCTCGAACTCGGCATCGACATCGGCGACATCGATCTGGTGGTGCAGGTCGGCAGCACGCGCGCGATCGCGACCTTCCTGCAACGCGTCGGGCGCGCCGGCCACATGATCCGCAAGATCCCGAAAGGTCGCCTCTTCCCGGTCACGATCGACGAGTTGGTCGAATCGGCGGCGCTGCTGCGCGCCGTCAAGGCGCGCCAGCTCGATCAGACGCCGAATCGCGTCGCGCCGCTCGACATCCTGGCGCAGCAGATCGTCGCGGCGTGCGTTGGCGAGGCGTGGTCGCTCGATGGACTCTTCGCGGCGACGAAGCGCGCGTGGCACTACCGCGACCTCGAACGCGCGGACTTCGACAAGGTGGTCGCGCTGCACACCGAAGGCCGCCACGCGCTGCTGCACAAGGACGGCGTGAACGGGCGGTTGATGGCGACCAAGCGCGCGCGGCTGGTCGCGTTGCAGTCCGGCGGCGCGATCCCCGACGTCGCCGACTGGCAGGTGTTGCTCGAACCGGAAGGGACTTTCGTTGGCACCGTGCACGAGGACTTCGCCATCGAGAGCAGCGGCGGCGACATCTTTCAGCTCGGCAACACGTCGTGGCAGATCGTGCGGCAGGAGAGGGGGACGCTGCGGGTGATCGATGCCAAGGGGGTGCCGCCGACGCTGCCGTTCTGGGTCGCGGAGGCGCCGGGCCGCACGCGTGAGCTGTCGGAGGCGGTCGGCGAGCTGCGCGAAGAAGTGGCGCGGTTGCTCGATCCCCGCACGAACAAGAGCAGGCAGAAGGCGCGCGAGACCGGCGCGAGGCAGTGGCTGATCGCCGAATGCGCCGTCGACGACGCAGCCGCGGAGCAGATCGTCGAGCAGATCCGCGACGGACGCGACGCGCTCGGCTGCGTGCCGACCCATCGCCGCCTCGTGCTCGAACGGTTCTTCGACGAAAGCGGCGGCATGCAACTGGTGCTGCACGCGCCGTTCGGCTCGCGGATCAACCGCGCGTACGGACTCGCGCTGCGCAAATGCTTCTGCCGCGGCTTCGGTTTCGAACTGCAGGCGGCCGCCGGCGAGGACGCGATCGTCATCAGCCTCGGCACCATGCACAGCTTTCCGCTGGCCGAGGTCTTCGATTATCTGAGTGCGGAGACGGTGCGCGATCTGCTGGCGCAGGCGATTCTGGCGCAGCCGATGTTCCCGACGCGCTGGCGCTGGAACGCGACGCGCTCGCTGGTGCTGGAGCGCGCGCGCGACGGCAAGCGCGTGCCGGCGCCGCTGCAGCGGATGCGGGCGGAGGATCTGCTGGCGGGCGCATTCCCGCAGGCGATCGCGTGCGGCGAGACGCTGCCGCCGGGCGATCGCGAGATCCCGTGGGAACATCCGCTGGTGCGGCAGACGATGGAGGATTGCCTCACCGAGGCGCTCGACGTCGACGGGCTGATCGAGGTGCTGACCCAGCTGAAGAGCGGCGCGATCGAGCGGGTCGCACTCGACACGGTCGAGCCGTCGGCGTTCGCGCGCGGCGTGCTGTCGCTGAGGCCGTATGCGTTCCTCGATGACGCGCCGTTGGAGGAGCGGCGCACGCAGGCGGTGCTGTCGCGTCGGTCGCTGCCGCGCGATGCATCGCAGTCGCTCGGCGCGCTGTCGCCCGATGCGGTGGCGCGCGTGCGCGAGGAGGCGTGGCCGACGCCGCAGTCCGCCGAGGAGGTGCACGAGGCGCTGCTCTGGATGGGCTGGATCACGGCCACCGAGGCGGTGCCGTGGCAGGCGTGGCTGGAGGAACTTCGCGCGGCGGGGCGGGTGCGTGACGAAGCGGGACGCTGGGTTGCGGTCGATGGGCCGACCGATCCGCTGGTGCGTCTGCGCGGGCGGCTCGAGGCGATCGGGCCCTACGCGAAGCCGGCCGACGAGGAGATTCCGCTCCTGTTCGCGTTGGAGCAGCAAGGCGTCGTGCTGCGCACGCAGCTCGATGGCCGGCAGGCGTGGTGCGAGCGGCGACTGCTGGCGCGCATCCACCGCGACACGCTCGATCGGCTGCGCCAGGAGATCGAGGCGGTCAGCATCGCCGACTACCAGCGCTTCCTCGCCGCATGGCAGCACGCGGAGCCCGCGACGCAGCTCGATGGACCGGCGGGCCTGCAGACCGTGATCGAGCAGTTGGCCGGCTACGAGGTGCCGGCCGCGGCGTGGGAGCGCCACGTCCTGCCGCGCCGGCTGAAAGTGTTCCGCCGCGAGTGGCTCGATCAGTTGGCGATGAGCGGCGACTTCGCGTGGGGCCGGCTCTGGAGCAGTGGCTCGGCGGCGATCCGGGTGACGCCGATCGCGCTGCTGGCCCGGCGCGACCTCGAGCGCTGGAGGGCGCTCGCGCCGCCGGCCGACGTCGACGGCATCACGGGCCCAGCGCGCGATGTTCTCGAGGCGCTCGCCCAGGGTGGGGCGATGTTCCCACGCGACCTGCAGCGCGCCGCTCACCTGCTCGAGTCGCACTTTGAAGGTGCTTTGCAAGAACTAGTCGCGCGCGGGGCGATCACCTGCGACAGCTTTGGCGCCCTGCGGCAGTTGATCGTGCCGCCGAGCAGGCGCCGGCTCCCCGTGCTCGCGCTCGGCCGCTGGTCGCTCTTCCGCAGCGTCGGTACCGGCGCGCCGCCGCCAGCGGCTCCCGACATTCAGGCGGTGGAATTCGTCGCCCGCCAACTGCTCCGCCGCTGGGGTGTGGTGGTTCGGAGGGTCGTCGCCAGGGAGCGCCTCCCGGTGCCGTGGCGCGATCTGGTCCGCTGCTTTCGGAGCCTGGAGCTGCGCGGGGAGATCCGCGGCGGGCGGTTCGTCGCCGGCGTGGACGGCGAGCAGTTCGCCTTGCCCGACGCCGTGACCGCGCTGCGGAAGCGCCGCCGTCTCCATCGCGCCGAGCGCGAATCGACGGCGGCCGCAGCGGAGGCTCACGGCGACGACTTCGGCACGCCGCTCGCCATTGAGCTCCCAGGCAAAATTCTCGGTGACGTATCTCCGGGGGATCCGCTTGAGGTGGAAACGCAATTGGGCCGGGCGGTTCGGGGTGCGATCGACGGAGGGCGCTCGCAGGTCGCGCGCTGACGAGCGATCGGAAATCCAGCACCAACTCACGGAATCGTGCGCCAGGGATCGTTTCTCCTTTCGGATCGGTCGAACATGCAAATCGCGCGAAGTGGCGGAGCCAGCGCCGCGAATCGGGTTCAGTTCCCGCAAGCCGGTCGCGAGGAATCGCCGGCTGCGAGACGATCGAGGAACGCCGTCCTTCCCGCTGCCCGCGGGTCCGATGCCGCGGCGTGCATGTTCGTGGGGGGGGGGCGTTCGATGACGAAACCGCTGCGAGGCCTCGCGATCGCGTCGTGCCGCTCCGCGGCCATGCTTTTCGCTCTCTCGGCCTCGGCCTCCGCGCAGGAGTGGATCGCGACCGTCCGCGGTCATGCGGACTTCGATGGCTTCGGCCACGCGCTGGATGTCGTGGACGATGTCGATTCGGACGGCGTCGATGACCTGCTGATCGGTTCGCCCTTCGCGACCGACGTCGACTCCCACGATGGGGCGGTCGAACTCGTCTCGGGAGCGACCGGCGCCACGCTCCAGATCTGGCGCGGCACCGGCCGCGACGCACAGCTCGGGCTCGCGGTCGCGGCGCTCGGCGACATCGACGGCGACGGCACGAGCGAGCTGCTCATGGGCATGCCGAACTACGCCGGGAGCGCGGTGACTGGCGAAGCCTGGATCGCATCGGGCGCGACCGGCGCGGTGCTGCGGATCCATGTCGGCGCCGCGATGGGCGGGGCGTTCGGGGCCGAGGTCGCCGCACTGGCGGACCTCAACCGCGACGGCGTGCGCGAGTTCGCGGTCGGCGCCCCGGGCGCGAGTACGTACTTCGTCTACGACGGCGCGTCGGGCAACGAGCTCCACTTCTACACCAGCGTGCAGGCCGATAGCGGCCTCGGTTGGGCGATCGAGCCGCTCGATGACCTGAGCGGCGACGGTGTGCCTGACGTGCTGGTCACCGCGCCGTTCTGGAAGAACAGCAGCGGCATCACCACGGGTCGCACCACCCTCCGCTCGGGCGTGGACGGCTCGTCGTTCTGGAGCCACGTCGGCGAGAACACGTCGGCGTTCGCCGTCGATTTCTATGGCATGACAGCAGCGGCGCTCGACGACCTCGACGGCGATGGCGTCGGCGACTACGCCATCGGCGCGTGGGCGTTCGGAAACTGCCAGGAAGGTCGCGTCTACGTCCATTCCGGCGCGACCGGAGCAGAGCTGTCGCGCCTCAATGGCAGCGCCTGCGGCGAATGCCTCGGCATTGCGCTGGCGAACGGCGGTGATCTCAACGCGGACGGAGTCGGCGACCTCCTCATCGGGCTTCCGCATCGCGGCAGCAACATGAATGGCGGCGTGCGGCTGGTCTCGGGAGCCGACGCGCGCGATCTTTCGCTCGTCGATGGCGCCGCGGGCGAACGGCTCGGCTGCGCGCTCGGGCCGGCGCATGATCTCGACCATGACGGAATCGTCGATCTGCTGCTCACCGCGATCGGGCCGGTCGACGCCTACACAGGTTCGGTGCAGCGCTACGAGTGCGTGCCGCCGACGACCACGACGCTTTCACCCGATCGCGGCAACTACAAGGTGACGACGAACGTCACGCTGACCGGCGCGGCATTCCGTAGCGAAGCGGCGTTCGAGATCGAGGTCGACGGGACCGTCATCGAGGCCGTGCAGCTGCCGTCCACGACGACGTGCACGTTCGACTTTCCGATCGGCCGCGCCGGTCCGACGACGATCACCCTGCGCAACTCGTTCGGCTCGACCGAGGCGGTCTTCCAGCGGACGCCGACGACCTCCGTCGAGGGCGACTTCTCGCCCGGCGGGAGCGGCGTCTGGACGACGCTCGTCGATCCGTGCGACGGGATCGTCCTCATCGCCGGCCTGCCGCCGAGCGTCGCGATTCCGACGCCGCCGTACGACGGCGAGCTCGCGATCCTCTCGTTCACGATCGTCTGGGTCGAGTCGCGGGCCGCGAGCGATCGGTTCGACCTCGCGTTCGAGATCGATGACGAGCCCTCGCTCTCCGGGCTCGACCTCTTGGTGCAGGCGCTGGCCGGGCCCAAGCTCGGTGGCAGAAAGAAGGACGGCTCCTGGTCCAACGGCTTCGAGTTCGAGATTCGCTGACCGCGCAAGCTGTCGGGACGCGCACGACGTGCGCGACGCGGCGGCCGGCAAGATGGGCCGTCATGGAACGACCGTTCGCCGGAAAGCGGATTCTCCTGACGGGAGCGAGCAGCGGGATCGGGCGCGCGTTGGCGCACGAGCTGGCGTGCCACGGTTGCGAGCTCTTCCTCGCCGGACGCGACGCCTTGCGGCTTGCGGAGACTGCGGCAGCAGTCCGTGCGGCGGGCGGCCGGGCGCGAGCGTGCTCGATCGAGCTTGGCGAGTCGGGGGCGGGCGAGCGGCTCGTCGATCGCGCGCTCGCCGAGATGGGCGCGCTCGACGTGCTGGTCAACAACGCCGCCTACGGAGTGACGGCGAACCTCGCCGATGTGCCGGGCGAGGAGTTCGAGCGCCTCTTCGCGGTGAACCTGTTTGCGATCGTCGCGGCGACACGGCGCGCGCTGCCGGCTCTGCGCCGGGTGCGCGGCCTGGTCGTGAACGTTGGCTCGGTGGTCGGACGCCGCGGGCTGCCGACAATCGGCGCCTATTGCATGACGAAGGCGGCTCTCGGCAGCTTCAGCGAGGCGTTGCGCGCCGAGGAGGCGCGCCACGGCGTCCACGTGCTGCAGGTCGAGCCCGGCATGACCGCGACGCGCTTCGGTGAGAACCGGCGCATCTACGGTGACCACCCGCGCCACTACCGCAGCGCATTTACGCTCTCGGCCGAGGTCGTCGCGCGCCGGATCGTCCACGCAATGGCGCGCCGTCGCGACCGCCTCGTCCTCGGCCTGCCCGGCCGCCTGATGGTCCTCGTCAATGGCCTCGCGCCTTGGCTCATGAACCGACTCCTCGCCCGCAAGACCTCCTGAGAGCGCCTGCCCGATGGACCAGCAGCCCGACGACCCCCTGGCGGTGATTCACGATCTTGCGGCGTTTCCGCCGCTGAACGACGCCGACCTGAAGGCGCGGACGCACGATTGCGAGCCGGCGGAGCTGGTCGCCGCGATCGAGGAGGCGCTTGACGACAGCGATAGCGAGGTCGAGCAGTCGGGGCTGCTCGAACTGCTCGAACGGATTGCGCCGGACCACGAGTGGTTGGCGGTGGCGCGGACTGCCGGGCGGAGCGCGACGAACACCGATCCCGTGCCACGGGCTGCGCCGAACGAAGTCCCGGCCGACATCGAGCGCCATCTGGCCGAAGCCGTCGCCTACCTCGTCGCGACGCCGGCCGACGCGGCCTCGATCGCCGACGCGATCGTCACGCAGCCCGCGGCGCTGCAGCCCGGCCTGATCGCCCGACTCGATCGTGCCCGCGTCAAGGCCGGCACTCCGGCGCCGCTGTTCTTCGAGCCGCTGCTCGCCAAGGCGCTCACCGCGGAAGCCAAGGCGGCCGTCGATGCCGCGCTGGCCGACGACGCAAAACGGCCGCGCGTCGTCGAAGGCTTCGCGTGGCTCGCGAGCTGCGATGGCACTGGCACGACGTCGCTCTTCGCCGGCTTGCGCAATCCCGACGGCACGCAGACGGTGCTGAACGTGGTGTTCCATGTGCACGCCGGCATCCAGGACGTGCTGGTGCTGGCGCGGCAGACCAAGAAGGCGATCGAGAAGATGCAGGAGGAGATGAAGGTCGACGGCATCGACTTCGCGCGCGTGCCGATCGAGCTGGCAGCGCGGCTGGTCGCCGACGCTGCCGAGCGCGGACTGGCGGCGGGCACCACGCTCGCGCCGGACGCGGAGCAAGCGCTCGCGCTGCTGGCGCCGGTGAAGCTCGCGCCGCGACCGCCGCGCTCTGCACCGCTGGTGATGACGATGCCGCCCGAGCCGGTGGAGCAACTCTTCCGCCGCGGCGAATACGCGTCCTGGTTCCTGGACGCGGGCGAGCTGCTGGATGCCGGCGTGTCGGCGCCGCGTTCGGGTGCCGATGCGCAAGAGTGGGTCGAGCACGCGCTGCCGAAGCTCGATCGCCCGCCGCTGCGCGCGCGCCTGTCGGCCATGGCGAGCTACATGGGCCTTTGGCACGAGCTGCGCCGCGAGTCGCAGCATGCGGCGTTGCTCAAAGCGTTGGCGTGGCCCGACAGCGTTTCCTTTGCCGGCGACGCGGTGGCCGAGCATGCCGAGGCGGCGTCGCCGTGCGCGGGCGCGCCTGCCAACGAGCTCTACTTCGGCCTCGTCGCGCGCTCGTTCTTCCTGGCGCAGGAACAACTCGAGCCACCCTCGATTCTCGCGGATGTCGGCGATCCCGAGTTCCGCCAGAGCCTGAAGGAGCGCGCGTTTCTGGAGCTGGCTGCACCGACCAAGCGCGACCTCGCGCGGCTCGATCTCGCCGAGCTCTTCTTGCTGTTGCTGGCGGAGACGCTGCAGGTGGTCGCTCCCGCGCGCCGACCGAAGTCGAGCGAGCACGACGCGCTGGCGTTGCGACTGGCGGATGCCGTCATCGCCGCGCGGTCGGCGCCGGCCCGCGGCACTGGCCGGGTCGCGTTGCAGGAGTCGATCGTTGCGGCGCTCGTCGCCGACGGCAGCAGCCTGACCGAAGGCGACGCCAAGGTCCTGGCCGAGCAGTTGTCGCCCGCGGTGAACGAGGAGTTCTTGAAGCAGGCGTGTGGCGACTGCGAAGTCGGCTGCTGGAGCGATCTTGCCGGCGACGCGACCGCGCCGTTCTTCGCGACGCAGCATCCAGCCGCCGAAGCTCTCGATCGGTTTGCGGATGCCCAGTCGGCGGACGAGGATTCCGAGCCGGAGTCCGACGCCGGCCGGTGACCAAACCGACATTCTGATCCAGACACCGAACGTCGGTTTCGTCACCTCTGCCGGGCGTGGGACCGCTGCGACGAACGAGTCGGTTGATCGATGGTGCGGAACAGACCGGCGTTTCGAGCCCGAATCGGGATGCCGGGTCAGTTCTTGCCGGTCACCATGAAGGAGTAGTCGAGCTCCATCGGCGGCGGCGCGCCGCCGGCGCTCTTCAGGTAGTGGTCGAACCACTGCAGCAGTCGGAGGTGGTAGTCGAGCCGACTCGCGGCGCGCGCGTTGCCGTGGCCTTCACCTGGGTACTGAACCAGCCGAGCGGCCTTGTGACCCGCCGCCTCGAGGTACCGATAGAGCTCCATCGACTGCGACGGCGGCACGCGCGGATCGGCCTTGCCGGCGAGGATGAGGATCGGGGTCTTGCACTGCGGCGCGTAGTAGATCGGGCTGCGTTCGAGGAAGAGCTGCCAGTTCTCCCAGACGTGCATCCGATGGTGGACGAGGTAGTGCTCCTCCGGAATGTCCGAAGTCCCGGACATCGACAGCAGGTTCGCCACGCCAAAGCCCATCACCGCCGCCGCGAACCGCGCCGTGTGCTTGGTCGCGCACCAGCCGGACGCGTAGCCGCCGTAGCTGCCGCCCGTCACCCCGACCCGCGCGCTGTCGACCAGCCCCTTCGCCACCAGGAAGTCGACCCCATCGACGAGATCGTCGAACTCCTTCCCGGCCGGGTCCTTGTGATCGAGCATCGAGAACTCGACTCCGCGCCCGGTGCTCGCCCGATAGTTCGGCAGCAGGACCGCGTAGCCCTGCCCCGCCAGCACCTGCGCCGGCTCGCTGTAGCGCGTGATCCAGCCGTTCCGGTAATGCGCTTCGGGGCCGCCGTGCACGATCACCACCAGCGGCACTTTCGGCCCCTCCTCGTCCGGCTTGCGCCCGACCGGCCACACCAGCAGCCCCTCGATCTCGAGGCCGTCGCGCGCCTTCCAGCGCACCACCTCCTGCTTGCCGAGCCGCCGCTCCTCGAGCCACGGATTGAGCTCCGTCAGCCGCGTGCGCGCCCCCTTCGCGTTCCACGCGAACAGCTCGTTGCCCCATTTCGGCGCGT
>SIAN01000046.1 GCA_009691715.1 Planctomycetota bacterium | reverse complement strand
AGCGGCTCGCAGATCCACCTCGGATACATCTATCCCTGAGCGCGGCCGCGCGAGGCGCGGCGACGAACGATCCGGATCTCGATGGCGCCGCGCGGCAAGCCCTGCCGCGCGGCGCTGTCCATCGTCAGTCCACGGGTCGCGTCGGCATCGACGTCAGGAGAGCGGCGGCAACTGCGCCGCCCGCACGTGCGCCCACTCGTAGCCGAAGAGCGCGAGCAGTGTGATCCCGGCCCGAGCGCATCGGGCAAACGACGCGAGTTCTGCGCACGCGGAAGCCGTACCCGGGACGCTTCGCCGGCGTCTCGGCTTCCGAAGGCTGGTGGATCCGACTCGGTCGTGCGGTTGAGGCCACCTGTCGCCGGGACCGTCACACTCTACCGCGAGGCCGATTCAAGGTCGTTCTGCCCGGTCGCGACGCTCTCTCGCCGCTCTCAAGCTGTCAACCAGCGCGCCCGATGTTCGCGTCGATCACTTGGTCATTCCGCGGCGCGCCCGCGGTTGTTAACCAGTCCCGTGCTCTCCGCGACCCGCAGAGAGTTCGAGACCTTCTCGGCTCGAAAGTTCGCGTCGCCGCTTGCGGTGCCCGATCGACTCGCTGCGAGCAGAGAATCGGCGCCGTTTTCGGGACCGTCGTATCTCGCGCGACACGCGCGACTTCGGACGAGGCTCGCGAGCGATCGACGAGCGGTCGGTGTCAACCGTCTCGGGCGCTGCGCTTGCTGCCGAAGAGCCGATTGGCTCCCCGAGTAGGACTCGAACCTACAACCCTCCGGTTAACAGCCGGATGCTCTACCGTTGAGCTATCAGGGAGCAGCGTGCAGCGCGCGAGCGGTCGAAAAGCGCGGCGAGGACGGGCCTCGCACAACACCTTCCGGACCGCTCGAAGAGGCGGGGATCGTAGGCCCTCTCGGCTCGAAATCAACTCGGGCTTGAGGCGGTCGGCAGGCTGCCGGGCGCCTGCCAGACGAACGATCGGATGGCTGGACGGGTCGTTGGTCGACGGCTAACGCTCGCCGGCGACTTTCGGGCGCATCGAGGCCGAGACGGGAGAGTCGCGACGCTTGATCCGAATCACGTCAGCGATCGCGGTCGTCGCAGCGCTGCAGTCAACTGTCGAGCTCGGCGAAATGACTGCGCCCGAGGCAAATCCCAGCGCGGTGCGCGCAGGGACTTGCGCCTGCGCGACCGGCCGAAGCCGCGACCTAGCTTCGGCGACTGAGTTTCGACCTGCGCCGGCGTCGGCCGACGTACGGGAGCGCAAGATCGATGAGTACCTGCTCGACCGCGGCTTCGCCAAGGCCCTCGCGGCGGTAATTGGCGATCTCGACGAGAGTGACTCGATTGACGGCACGCTGATCCTGTGCGTCGGAGAATCCGGCCGCACGCCGGTGATCAATCTTGGCGAAAGCGTCGTCGAGCGACCGGAACGCATTGCGGACCTCTTCGCAAGGCTTTCGGCCCTGCGCGGGAACGATGGCGCTCGCCAACCCCAGTCGTCGTCGACGCGATCGACGGCACGAATCGACCCCGCGGGGGGGGCCGTCGCCGAACTGCTGCCGTCATGAGCAAGGCCTCGATGAGCATCGACCCGGCCATCGCCCGGCATCGTTTCGGCTTTGGCGCTGGGCCCGAGGATTCCGACGCGGCGCATGCCGGTCCGCGCGGCTGGCTCCACGCGCAACTCGCGGCGCCGATAACCAAGGCGCCCATCCTCGCCTTGCTGCCAGACTCGCGGCGCGGCTTGCGCAAATTCCCGCGCATGAGTCGCAAGTTGTCGGAGGAGGGTCGCATCCCGCTACCCCTAAGCCACGACGATTCCGGCGGCGCGATGGTGCGTGAGGTCGAGGCGCGATTTCGTGAGGCCTACCTTCCGGCGCTCGCGCTCGAGGCATCGTCGCGGCTGACTCTGGCGGCCAGCACCCGACTCCCGTTTCGCGAGCGCCTGGTCTGGTTCTGGTCGAATCATTTCACGGTGTCGGCGTCGAAGCCGCAGGCCTGGAACATCGCCGGCGCCTTCGAGCGCGAGGCAATCCGACCGAACGTCGCGGGTCGCTTCCTCGGCCTGCTGATGGCCGCCGTCAAGCACCCGGCCATGGTGATCTACCTCGACAATCACGTCTCGGTGAAGCCGCAATCAAGCGTCGATGGCATGGGTGTTGAGGGGGCGTTCCCGCCGTCGTCGGGGTTCAATGAGAACCTCGCGCGCGAAGTGCTCGAGCTCCACACGCTCGGCGTCGACGGTGGCTACACGCAGTCCGATATCCGTGGCCTCGCGCTCGCGCTCACCGGCTGGACGGTCGGTGACCACGGCGGCTTCCGGTTCGACGCGGAGCAGCACGACGCGACGCTGCAGACATTTGTCGGGCGGGTCTACGATCAGCCCGGCGTGCTGCAGGGCGAGACAACGCTCGAGGCAAAGATCTTCCCGGACAGCAAGGCGGCGCGACCGCTCGCGGGGCTGTTCGGTTGAGTTCGATTTCGGCTGAGTTGGATCCTGTCCGCGTTGGATCCCGTCAACTCAGAGCGAGTCCTTGCCGACCTTGCTCTTCAAGCGCTGCGACTTCCCGGGGCGCCGCTGGTGCATCCACTCGCCTGGTGATTCGCGCTGCGACTTTGGCGCCGGCTCGGGCGCTTCGGCGGGCTCTTGCGCGGGCGCCGCTTTCGCCATCTCGGTGGCGACGCGCGCGTCGTCCGCTGTTTCGCAGCACTTTTTGTACTTGCGGCCGGAGCCGCAGTGGCAGGGATCGTTGCGGCCGGGATTCATCGTTGCACTCCTTCGCGTCCAGTCATGAAACCGGTCACTTCCCGATCAGGAAATGGCAGACGTCGCCTTCACGCATCACGTACTCGCGCCCTTCCGAGCGCAGCTTGCCGGCGGCGCGGATCGCCGACTCGGTGGCGTACGTCGTGAGGTCATCGACCGAGTAGACCTCGGCGCGGATGAAGTGTTTCTCGAAGTCGGAGTGGATCACGCCGGCCGCCTTCGGAGCGGCGTCGCCGCGGTGGATCGTCCAGGCCCGGATCTCGATCTCGCCGGCGGTGAAAAACGTCTGCAGCCCGAGCAGCGAATAGGCCTGCCGGATCAGCCGGTGGAGTCCCGGCTCCTTCAGTCCCATGTCGGCGAGGAAGCCGGCGCGATCGGCCGCGTCGAGCGCCATGATCTCGCCCTCGAGCCGGCCCGAGAGCGCGACCACCTGCGCGCCGGTCGCCGCGGCGTGCTCGCGAACCTGCGCGACCAGCGGCGACTTGCCTTCGAGATCGTCGTCGCTCACGTTCGCGACGAACAGCACCGGCTTCATCGTGATCAGGAACAGCGGGTCGAGGACGACGTGCTCCTCCGGGCTCCAGACCGCGCCGCGCAGTGCCTTGCCACCCGCGAGGAGTTTGTCGGCGCGCTCGAGAACGTCCTTGGCGAAGACCGCCTCTTTGTCGCCAGAGCGCGCCTTCTTGCCGTTGCGGTCGGCGGCCCGCTGCACCGTGTCGAGGTCGGCCAGCGCCAGCTCGACGTCGATGATCTCGATGTCGCTCTTCGGGTCGACCTTGCCGGTCACGTGGATGACGTCGTTCTCGGCGAAGCAGCGCACGACGTGGAGGATTGCGTCGCATTCCTTGATGTTGCCGAGGAACTTGTTGCCGAGCCCTTCGCCGGTGCTGGCACCTTTCACCAGTCCGGCGATGTCGACGACTTTCAGCGTGGCCGGGACGAGTCGAGCCGTCTTGATGAACTTCTCGATCCGGGCGAGGCGATCGTCGGGGACGTCGACCACGCCGATGTTGGGCTCGATGGTGCAGAACGGGTAGTTCGCGCTCTCGGCGCCCGCCGCGGTGATCGCATTGAAGATGGTCGATTTGCCGACGTTCGGCAGGCCGACGATGCCGCAAGCCAGTCCCATGAATCAGCGGTTCCACGCGAGAAAGGGCGAGCTTTCTACTCGACCGGCGGGAACGGCGCGAGCCGCATCGCCCCGCACGGCGGAGTTCGGGGTGGCAAGGCAGCTCGACTGGCTCGACCTCTGCGGCGGGGAGTCCTATCGTCCCGCGCTCGAAAACCCGGGGAAGATGACATGCGCGCATTGCCCATGCTTCAGCGTTCCGCGTTCAGCGCGCTCGCACTGTTTGCGCTCGCCGGCGGCGCCGATGCCACCGCCGAGCTGGAGCACGCGGCCGATGTGCCTCTGCGCCTGTTCCTGCGCGGCGGACCGAAGACGCATGGCCCGGGCGAGCACGACCACCCGCTCTGGGTGACCGAGTGGACGACGCTGCTCACCGCGCGCGGCGCAAGGGTCGACGGCGCGCTGCGCTTCCCCACGAACGACGAACTCGCCCGCACCGACGTGTTGGTGATGTACGCAGCCGAAGGCGGCTCGATCCATGGCGAGGAGCGTGCCGCGCTCGACGCCTTCCTCGCGCGCGGCGGCGGGGTGGTGGCGCTGCACGATTCGGTCTGCGGCGACGACCCGCACTGGTGGAAGACGGTCATCGGCGGAGCCTGGGAGCACGGCCACGCCAAGTGGCACACCGACACGATCGATCTCTACTACACCGATCGCGAGCACCCGATTTCTGCCGGCTGCGGCAACTTCCGCCTGCGCGACGAGATCTACCACCAACTGCACTTCGCCGACGGCGTGCAGGTGCTGGCCAACAGCTTCCACACCGTGTTCGACATCGCGCCGCAGACGTGGGTCTTCGAGGGAGCGAAACATCGCGCCTTCGTGTCGCTGCAGGGCCACTACCACGACTCGTTCGCGAATCCGGCATGGCGCGGCTCGGTGCTGCGCGGCATCGCCTGGGCGGGGCGACGCGAGGTCGACAGCCTCGTGTCGCCGGAAGAGCGCTCGGCCTTCGCCTATCCACCGGGCGGTCCGCTCGCACCGGATCGCGCCAGCGACGCGCTCGCGCTCCATCCGGAATTTGAGCTGTCGCTGATCGCGGCCGAGCCGACGATCGCGAAGCCAATCTCGATTGAGTGGGACGCGCGCGGCCGGACGATCGTCGCGCTCACTCCGGGCTACCCGGAGAAGGAGAAGTTCTCTGGCGTGCCGGCGCACGATGAGATCGCCTACCTCATCGACGCCGATCGCGACGGCCGCTTCGAGTCAAAAAAGACCTTCTGCGGCGGTCTCGATTTGGTGACCTCGGTCGTGCCGTGGCGCGATGGCGTGATCGTCAGCGCTGCGCCCGATCTGCTTTGGTTGCGCGATCGTGACGGCGATGACGTCTGTGATGAGAAGGTGGCGCTGTTCACCGGCTTCGGCTTCGGCGACACCCACGCAACCGTCAGCAATCTCCGGTTCGGCCTGGATGGCTGGATCTATGCCACGCAGGGCTACAGCGGTGGCGCGTCGCGGAACGTGATCGGAGTCGATGGCAAGGACCACGGCCCGATCGGCAACGGGCTGTTCCGCTTCAAGCCGGACGGCAGCGCGATCGAGATGGTGAGCTCGTACGGCTCCAACACCTGGGGACTCGACTGGAGCGACGATGACGAGCTCTTCTTCACCATGGCGAACGGCGCCCATTTGCGGCACGTCGTGCTGACGGAGCGCGTGCTGGCGGGCGGTCGCGTCGGCGGGGTCGAGAGCTTCGCCGACGTGCCCGACCACGATCGGGTGTTCCAGCTCTCACGCGAGACGGTGCCGGCGTACGTGCAGATCGACTTCGTCGGTGGCTTCACGGCGGCGGCGGGATGCCTCATCTACACCGGCGGTGCATGGCCTGAAGCGTGGAAGAACGCCCACTTCGTGACCGAGCCGACGGTGAACCTCGTGCATCACGACCAACTTTCGACCAAGGGCGTCACGTTCAGCGGCAGCAAGGCGCGCGAGGCAGAGTTCCTGGCGTCCGCCGATGTCTGGTTCCGCCCGATCCACCTGCGCGCCGGTCCCGATGGCGCGGCGTACGTCCTCGATTTCTACAACCAGGCGGCGGTCCACAACGACACGCGCGGCCCACCGCACGGATCGACCAACGCCGCCCGCCGGCCCGATCGTGACCACCAGTACGGTCGCATCTGGCGCGTGCAGCATCGCGAGGCGAAGGCGGCACCGGTGCCGGAGCTGCAGGGCGCGAGCGATGCGCAGTTGGTGGCAGCGCTCGACCATCAAAACCGCTGGGTGCGAGCGACGGCGCTGCGCCTGCTGATCGAACGGGGCGCGGCGACGCAAAAGGTTGCGCTCGCGGCGCTCACGAGGAACGGCCGGACCGGGCCGGGTCGGATGGCGGCGGCTTGGGCGCTGCACCATGCCGGAGCGGTCGACGCCGAGACGATCAGCGCGCTGCTGGCGGACCCTGACGGCGGAGTGCGCAAGACGGGCGCCAAGCTGGCAGCGATCGCAGGCAGCGCGGCGGCATCGCCGCGAATCGCAGGAATCATCGCCGGGCAGCTCGACACCGCGGATCCGCGGTTGCGGCTGGAACTGCTGGTCGCGCTCGGTGAACTACCGTTGGCGGAGAAGGCGCTAAAGACCTGCCTTTCGTTGTGGGGGAGCCTCGACGAGGACTGGTCGCGCTCGGCGCTGGTCCGCGCGTTGGCACGCGATCCCGAGGCCACCATGACGGCTGCTTGCGCTGTGGACGGCGGCGATCGCTTCACCGAACTCGTCCGGCAAGTGATCACTCGGACCGCCCGCCGGTCGCCGGAGGCTGCGCTCGCCCTGCTGCCGCGCGTCGCCACCGACCGCGAGCGCTCGCCCGCGATCGCGCGGGCCACGGTGGACGTGCTGCGCAGGGCCTTGCCAGCAGACGCGAAGTTGGCGTTCACGCCCGCGATCGAGTCGGCCTTGCGCGAGTTGCTTGGCGGCGACGATGTCGAACTGGCGCTGGCGGTGCTGCCGCTGGCGGTGCGTCTCGACTCTGAAGGGAAGCTCGCTGCGGCGATGAGCGGACTTGGCGATCGGCTGCAGTCGACGCTGTCGAACGCAGCGCTTTTGCCGGCAGTGCGGGCCGAGGCGCTGAAGACGCTGTTGTCGATCGCGTCGCGGCGTGCGGCGGCGATTGCAGCCGCGGCGCCGCTGTTGGCACCGACCGTCGCACTCGATCTCCAGTTGGCTGCGATCGAGGCGCTCGGCACAACCGACGAGGTCGACGCCGCGCGCGCGCTGGTCGCGGCTCACGGCGTGTTGTCGGAACGGCCGCGGGAACGGATCTTCGAGTGGGTCGCCGCGCGCGCGAACTGGACGGCGGTGCTGCTTGACCAACTGGAGAGCAAGCCGGCGAGCGCGCGCGAACTCGGACCGCAACGGCTGCATCGGTTGCGCAACCATCCCGATGCGGCGACCGCCGAGCGCGCGACGCGCATCCTCGCGAAGGCACTGCCGGGATCCGACGCAAACATCGATGCGTTGATCGCGCAACTCCTGCCGGAGGTCGACCAACCGGGCGACGCTGCGGCCGGCAAGGTCGTCTTCGACGCCAACTGCGCCAAGTGCCACACCGCCTACGGCGCGGGCGGCAAGGTCGGGCCGGACTTGACCGGCATGGGATTGCATGGCGCCAAGGACCTGCTGCCGGTGATCCTTGATCCCAATCGGGTGATCGAAGGCTCGCTCACCGAATGGCAGGCGTATCTGAAGGACGGCCGGCTCGAGACTGGTGTGCTGGTGCGGGAGACCGCCGAAGCGGTAGTGCTGCGCAACGCGGAGGGCGATCGCGAGTTCGTGCGCACCGATCTGCTGCGATTGAAGAACAGCGGCCGATCGCCGATGCCGGCCGGCTTCGAGGCGTTGGGGGCGAAGGCGCTGCGCGACGTGATCGCCCATCTTGGTGGCGGAGTGCAGGGCTGGCGGGTCCTCGATCTGCGGACGAAGGCTTCGGCGAACGGGCACCAGGGGCTCTACGACCCGAAGCGCGATCACAATCCGCTGCGACTGCGCCGCTACGGCATCGTCGAGGTGAAGGGCGTCCCGTTCGAACTGCTCGATCCGGAGCGGACTGTTTCCGGCATGAACGCGCTGGTGCTGAAGGGCGGGCTCTACGGCGATTGGGAAAGCAAGACCAAGATGCCGCAGCGGGTCGAGCTTGCGGTCGGCATGGAGCTAGAGCAAATCCATCTGCTGGGCGGGATCGCGGCGTGGGGCTGGCCGTACTTTCGCGAGGTCGAGCCGGTCCTGAAGGTGGTCTGGCGGTACGCCGACGGCTCGAGCGCCGAGTCGGTGCTGAACAACGGCGTCGAGTTCTCCGACTGGATCGGGCGCAACGACGTGCCGGGTTCGGAGTTTGTGCCCGAGATGATCGCCGACGGCTCCGCCGGCCAGGTGCGCTACCACGCGCTTGCGCCGCCGAAAGCCGGCGTCGTTGCTTCGATCGTGCTCGAGTCATTCGACAATCGCTACGCGCCGACGCTGCTCGCACTCACGGCACAGCAGAAGGGGGCGCCACGATCGGCAGCGGCGACGGAGAAGCTGCCCATGCACGAGGTCGTCTTGTTCGGCGGCGGTTCGAGCCACGACTTCGGCAAGCACTGGGGCGAGGGCGATGTCGCGACGCTGGCCGCCGCTGGCTTCAAGAGCGTCGGCTACCACGAGCTCGAGGCGAGGCTGCTCGCGGAACTGCCGACAGCGAAGGTCGTCGTCCTCGCCAACAACCAGCCGATCGCCGACGCCGCGACGCGGACCGCGCTGATGGCGTTCGTCCGTGGTGGCGGCACGCTGCTGATCCTGCATGCCGCCTGCTGGTACAACTGGCCCGACTGGCCCGAGTGGAACGCGCAGCTCGTCGGCGGTGGTGCCCGAAGCCACGAGTCCTACGGCGAGTTCGACGTCGACCTCGCGGCTGCCGTTCATGGCGGACCGCTTGCCATGACACTGATCGAAGGCGTGCCGCCAACCTTCTCGATCCACGACGAGCTCTACCGCTTCGAGCCGCAGGCCGAGTTGGTCGTCACACCGCTGCTGCAGGGCCGCTCGCGCAGCTCGAAAGCGACCTTTCCCGTGGCCTGGACACACGCCGTCGACAAAGGTCGCGTCGTGGTCTGCACACTGGGTCACGACGCCGCCGCCCACGCCCACCCCGCCTACCAACGACTGCTCACCAACACCGTCCGCGCCGCCCTCCCGCGGTGACGAAACCGACATTCTGATCCAGATACAGAACGTCGGTTTTGTCACCAGTTGCGCGAACGTTCGGATCTGACCGAAGTTTCGGACTCGGGTCGGGAACGCGAAAGGAACCAACGTGGCCATGGCGAAGCGATCGGTGCCGAGCGTCTTGTCGCGAGCGGGGATTCTCACGCGCTTCCGCGCGCAGATCGCGGCGGGGCGGGCGATCATCGGCGGGGGAGCAGGCACCGGCATCTCGGCGAAGTCGGAGGAGGCGGGCGGGATCGATCTGCTGATCGTCTACAACTCGGGGCGCTACCGGATGGCGGGGCGCGGCTCGACGGCCGGATTGATGCCCTACGGCAACGCCAACCAGATCGTGAAGGAGATGGCGTACGAGATCCTGCCGGTGGTGAAGCACACGCCCGTGCTTGCCGGTGTTTGCGGGACCGATCCGTTCATGATCCCGCGCCTGTTCCTGCGCGAGCTGAAGGAGCTCGGCTACGCCGGCATCCAGAACTTCCCGACCGTCGGCCTGATCGAGGGGGAGCTGCGCGCGACGCTCGAAGAGACCGGAATGGGCTTTGGCCTCGAAGTCGACTGCATCCGCATGGCGCGCGAGCTCGACCTGCTGACGACGCCCTACGCGTTCAATCCTGACGAGGCGACTGCGATGGCGAAAGCGGGCGCCGACATCGTCGTCGCCCACATGGGCTGCACCAGCGGCGGCACGATCGGCGCCAAGTCAGTGAAAACGCTCGACGACTGCGTGACGCGGATCGACGCGATCGTCGCGGCGGCGAAGAGGGTCAAGAAGGACGTCATCTGCCTCTGCCACGGCGGGCCGATTGCGATGCCGGCGGACGCGCAGTACATCCTCGACCGCGCACAGGGCGTCAGCGGCTTCTACGGCGCGAGCTCGACCGAACGGCTGCCGACCGAGATCGCGATCAAGAAGCAGATCGAGGAGTTCAAGGCGCTGACGCTGAAGAAGCGCCGGATCGCGCGCTGAGCCTTGGACTTCTCCGCCTCTGCGCTGATCACATCGCTGTTCGTGAGCGCGCTTGGATTCGTCCTCTATCGGTACGGGCGCGCGCAGTCGCGTGCGCCGCAGACGATCGTCGGCGTCGTGCTGATGATCGGGCCCTACTTCACCGGCAGCGCGTTGCGGACCGGGATCCTCGCGGCGGCGGCGCTCGCTGCGCTCTGGTGGTCGCTGCGCATGGACTGGTAGCCACGGCGCGCCGACGACCGCGAACTCCACCCGCCCCGTAGCGAGTCACGCCGGCGGCAGCTCGTAGATGCCATGGCCGCCGCTGCGCAGCCGATTCGTGCGCACGAGCTCGTCGAAGACGGCGCGATCGAAGCGGGCCGGTGGTGCGATGCCGATGATTCCGGAGCGGCGGCCGCCGCTCATTGGACCGACGCCGAGGCGCGACTCATCGTCGAGCCGGGTGAGCTTCATGCTCTTCTTGAACGCCTTCAACGCGCTGTGGAGGACGCCGCGATCCTGTTCCGGCAGCAGCCGCGTTCCGGCCAGCCACTCGGCGACCACCGCCTGCAACGCCGCGAGATCGCGCGCGTCGACGATTCGCGCCAGTTCCGGCTGCTGCTCGCGGCAGAGCCCGATCGCTTCATCGGCCGGCATCCAAGCCGCGCCCTCGCCGGGTGCGGCCGCGACTGCCGCGGCGACTTTCGCGAGGCGCTGGCTCAGCAGGGCGTGCTGGGGATCGAACATGGGGAGCGGAGCATAGCGGCACGGCAAGATCGGCCTCGAAGGAGACTTTCGATGAACGGACGCGCGCTGGCGTGGTCGTTCGCTGCGATCGCCGCCGTCCCCGTTCCCGGCAGCGGGTGGGGGTCGGAAGTCGATGGCGCCACCGCGGCGAAGCAGCTCGCGGCGTTGCGTCCGGAACTGCTCGCGATCGTGCAGGCGAAGCCCGAGGCGCGCGCACCTTTGGCGACAGCGCTCGCGCAAAGGGACGGTCTTCCAGCGATCGAGGTACTGAAACGCCTGCGCAACCGCGAGTTTGTCGAACTCGAGCGCGCGCTCCTGCTGGCGGAGAAGCTGCACGACGCCGGCGCGCTGCCGCTCGCGTGGGAGCGGCTCACCCATGACGTCGCACGCCTGCGTGAGCGCGCCGCGATCACCTGCCTCCTGCTGTGGGATCGCAAGTCGGCAGCCACTGTTGCGGGCGGCAAGCCGAAGGAGGCGCTCGCCGCGCTGCTGAAGCAGGAGCGCGACCTCCACGTCCGCTCGGCATTCGCGGCCCTCGAGCGGCGCATCACCGGCAAGCTCGAGCCACGCCAAATGGTGGTGGAGCACGCGGTGGAGCAGAGCGACGGCCTGCTGCTGGTGCCGTTCCTCGACGGCATGGACAAGCTCGCCGTCGTCGCGCCGGGCGTCCGGCTGCAGAACACGAGCACCCCTGGCGGTGGCAGCGCGGAGAAGCTGCCGGTCGCGAAGAGCTGGGTCGCGCCGCTGCTCGACTGGGGCAAGGAGGAGGTCGCGGGCCTCGGGCTGCAGCCGTTCGCCAATCCGCGCCAGGACGGGACGGTCCTCCACACTGGACAGGACACTGGCGGCCCATCTGCATCGGCAATTCGAGAACGGCGATGTCTTCCGTGCCGCCGCCGACCCTCGCGTCGCCGACGCCATGACGCTGCCCTAGAACCTGCGGGCGGCGGGCTACTTCACTGCCGGCGTCGGCAAGGTCTTCCATCGCAACCGTCCAGAGCGGGACGCCGCGACTGGCGCCGTCACGATCGACTGGCCTGACGTTGCTCGATCGTGGGAGCGCTGGATCGAACTCATCGCCGACGCCGAGGCGCCGCACGGGACGATCGCGCCGCTGTGCCCGCCGAAGGGGGGCGGCGGACCGCAGTTCGCCTTCGGGACGGTGTCGGATCCGTTGGATCGGACCCCCGATTGGCTCTGCGCCGATGTCATCGCCCGCCTGCTTGAGTCCGGTCGGACGGAATGGTCCGACCCGCGCGACGGGACGTTGCGATCGATCTTGCTCGACGACCGACCGTGCTTCCTCGCCTGCGGGATCTTCCGGCCGCATCTGCCGTGGAGGATCCCGGCCGAGCTGTTGCCGGAGATCGCGCCGGACTCGATCGCGTTCTCCCATCAGCTGCAAAGCGCCGCGCGCGCCGACCTGTTCGACCTCCCGCGCCGCGCGCTCAAGTACACCGACTTCCCGAATGGACTCGACGAGCCAGCGGAGGGTCGCTTCCCGGACCTCCTCGTCCACGGCGGCGAGGTGGGGGGCGAAGGCGGAGACCTCCGCGCATCGCGCGAGGCGGTGCGTCACTACTTGCTGGCGGTCATGCATGCGGACCGCTGCGTCGGGCGGCTGCTCGACGCGCTCGACCGGAGTCCGCGTCGCGACCGGACGGTGGTGGTCCTGTGGAGCGACCACGGCTGGCACCTAGGGACGAAGTACCACTTCGGCAAGTCGACGCTCTGGGAAGACTCGGCGGCGTGCGTGCTGATCGTGAAAGACCCGCGGCATGCCGCGAGCGCGAGACGACACTGCAACGCGCCGGTGAACCTGATCGATCTCTATCCGACGCTGTGCGCACTTGCGGGCGTCGCGCCGCCGTGCACGATCGCCGGACACGATCTCGGCCCGCTGCTCGTTTCGCCCGACGCGCCGTGGAAAACGGTGTCGCTGACTTCTTCCGAAGCCGGCTTCGACTCGATCACCGACGGCCGCTACCGCTACATCCGCAACGGCGACCGACTGACCCAACGCGAGTTCTACGACCACGCGACGGATCCCGAGGAGCGAACGAACCTCGCGACGAAAGCGTCGGCGCGGCCGATCGTCGAGCGCCTCGAGCAAGCGCTGCGACAGGCGCTGGCGCCTCGGGATCGAGCTGGCACGGAGCCTGATCCACACAACGACGAATGACGTTCAGTCGACACACGTCGAACGATCACGACGAATCGTCCTGACCATCGCCATTGGAGCGATGCATGTTCGACGAGATCGACCGAACGATCCTCTCCGAGAGGCAGCACGACGCGCGCACCGCCAATGCCGAGATCGAGCAGCGTCTCGACCTTGCGCCCTCCGCGATCCTGGAGTGGATCCGCAAGCTCGGATCGGGCTCGGGAGCCGGATCGAACTCGTGATTCCAGCCGCCGTTCCGGTGTTGGCTCAGCGGCCTTGCGCGGCAGTTGCCGCCGCCAGCGCCGCGGCACCGCCGACCACGGGCAGCTCGAGCGACGTGCCTGCGAGATCGACGGTGAGCTTGGTGCCGGCCTTCGGCCAGAGCGTGAAGTCGCGATCACTGCTGAAGATCATCAGCGCGATCTGCTCGCCGGCCGGGATCACCTGATCGTCGGGTTCGAGCTCGAAGGTGACGTCGTAGCTCTTGCCAGGGACCAGCGGCTCCTGCTTCTCGATCGAGGCGTGGTTGCGCGGATCGGCCCAACCGCGGGTGATCAGGTTCGCATTGGTGTCGCGCGATTCGGTGAACGGCAGCGACACCAGCCACACCGAAAGATTCGCCGCCTTCTTGTCGCAGGCGAGTCGGATCGTGACCTTCGCCGTGCCGGAGAGATGGAGCGCGCTCACCAGCGGCGGCAACGCGTAGAGCAGCCGGTGTTGCGACCTGTCGGCGCGAGCGAGTTCGGAGCCGCTCTTCTCCGCGTCATCGGTGAGCGTCTCCTTCGCGGAGTCGGCGGCGCCGGCGTCGAATTCGACGGCCGCAACCAACGCGCCGATCTCGTGGCCGCCGGCACGCGGTCGCAGCACGACCATGCTCGCATCTGGATTCGGCCAGTCGGCGTACGGCGTGGGCGACGCCATCGACGCGCCTTCGCGCACGACGGTGCAGAGCGGGTCATCCTCGACGCCGTTGTCGACTTCGTAGAGCCAGCGCGTGAACCAGCGGTTCATCGCCGGGAACGGCGGGTTGCCGCCATGCCCGCCCTGATGGAGGAAGAGCTGCACCGGCACGCCCTGCTTCTTCAGCTGCTGGTAGACGTAGGTGCTGTGCGACGGCATCACGTTCCAGTCGTTCAGCCCATGCGCGAGCAGCGTGGGCGCGGTCACCTTGCCGAGCTGCAGCCAGTAGTCGCGCTCCTTCCAGAAATCGTTCCAGTCGCCGGTGCGCCGATCGATGCCGGCGATCAACTCGCGATCACGGACGTGGTCGTCGGCCCATTTGCGCCGGGACGGGTCGCCGCTCTGGATGAACTCGTAGAGGACATCCATGTCCTCGCCCATGTAGCCGCCCGGATGACGCACCAAGCCGTTGGCGCGGTAGTAGCGGTAGTACGACGTGTTCGGCGCGACCGGAATGATCGCCGCGAGCCCTTCGACGCCGGTGGTCGCGGCAGAAAGACAGAGCGTGCCGTTGTAGGAGGTGCCCGTCATCCCGACCTTGCCGGTCGTCCAGTAGGCTTTGACCTCGGTACCGCCTTCCAGCTTGCTGAAGCCCTTCGCCCGTCCGTTCAGCCAATCGATGACGGCCTTCGGCCCGAGCGATTCGTTGGCGCCGCCGCACGTCGGCGCACCTTGCGAGAGACCCGTGCCCGGCGATTCCGAATGGACCACCGCGAACCCGCGCGGCACCCATTCGGCGATCAGATCGTCGCTGATGCGCAGCTTGCGCTCGTCGTAGCCGATCGCTGGCGGGTCATCATGCAGCGGGTGCTTGTCATCGAGTTCCTGATGGGGGTCCCACATGTACTTCGGCGAGCTCGCCGCAACGCCGGAGAAATAGGGGCTCGACTCGTAAACGACCGGAACCTTCAAGCCGCTTTCGGTCTGGCGTTGCCTCGTCACGTCGACGTGCATGCGGTCGCGCTTGCCGTCGCCGTCGGAATCAAACTCGGCCTCGACCCAGAGCACCTCGCGCACCCAGAGCTTTGGATCGGAGAAGCCCTCGACCACCTGCGCCTGACCGTCGACGAAAATGGGCGCGTCGGGCAGTGGCGCGTCGGGCAGTGGCGCGTCGAACACCGGCTCGCCCCGCGGCACAGCCATCGCGTCGCACGACGACCAGAATCCTGCCAGCGCGGTCGCGATCCCGATTGCAATCCACCGCCCGCTCGCGCGGCACGCCATCCGACGAGTCACTCGGAGGCTTTCGATTCCTAGGTTCACTCATCCTCCTTGGGCTTGTAGACGGTCGCGAGATCGGCGGCGATGCGAGCGGGGACGACATCGTAGTGGCTGATGGGGTAGTGGTACGAACCTTCGCCAGCGGTCATCGAGCGCAGCTTGGTCGAGTAGTCGAGGATCTCGCGCAACGGGATCTTCGCCTTGACCACCTGCAGGTTTCCGAGCGAGTCCATGCCGCTGATGCGACCGTGGCGGCTGTTGAGGTCGCCGGTCACGTCGCCCATGGCCGCAGCCGGCACCTCGACCACCAGGTCGACGATCGGCTCGAGCAGCACCGGCTTGGCCTTGGCGAAGGCGTCCTTGAACGCGCGCCAGCCGGCAAATCGGAACGATGTGTCGTTGCTGTCGACGTCGTGGTCCTTGCCGTCGTAGAGCCGCACGCAGACGTCAACGATCGGGTAGCCGGCGAACGATCCACCCGGCAAGCCGGCGACGATGCCCTTCTCGACCGCCGGGATGTACTGGCGCGGGATCTTGCCTTGCGTGACCTCGTCGCTGAACTCGAAGCCCGCGCCGCGCTCCTCCGGCTCGATCTTCAGGAAGACCTCGGCGAACTGGCCCGAGCCGCCAGTCTGCTTCTGGTGGCGGTAGTGCCCTTCGGCGCGCCCGATCACCGTCTCCTTCAGCGCGATGCGCGGCGGGCGGGTGGTCACCTCGACGTGGTAGCGCTCCTTCAGCCGCTTCATCAACGTCTCGAGGTGGAGGTTGCTGATGCCCGTGATCACTTGCTCGTGGGTGGCCGGGTCTCGGTGTTTCTCGAACGTCAGGTCCTCAGCCGCGAGCTTGCGCAGCCCCTCGGCCATCTTTTGCTCGTCGTTGCGGTTCTTCGGGTCGACCGCGAGCGACACCATCCCCTTTGGCGCGTCGATGGGCGCGAGCGCGCGCACCCGCGCCGCGTCGCAGAGCGTGTCGCCGGTGGCCAGATGCTCGACCTTGGCGATTGCGACGATGTCGCCGGCGATCCCGATCGTGATCGGCTCGACCGTTTTGCCCTGCGGCTTGACGAGGTTGGCGAGGCGCTCCGGCTTGCCGAGGCGCTCGAGCACCAACGGCGTGTCGTGGCGCACCGTGCCCGACCAGACTCGCCGCCACGACTGCTTGCCGACATGCGGGTCGGCGACCGTCTTCCAAACCTGGGCGCAGGTCGGCTCGCCGGACCTGGTGCGAGCCACCGCCTCGCCCTCTTTCCCGCGCAGCCTTCGCCCGGCAGCAGTCGCCGGCGACGGCGCGTGCTTGACCACATGGTCGACCAGTTCCTCGACCCCGATGTCCTTCTCCGCCGAGCAGCAGAGCACCGGCACGATCTGCCCACGCCGCACTGCCGCGTCATAGACGCGATCGAACTCGGCGTCGTCGATGGTGTTGCGCTCGAGGTACGGCTCCATCGCTTGGTCGTCGGTCTCGACCGCAGACTCGACCAAGTCGGCGCGCGCGGCAGCATCGGATCCAGGCACCAGCACCGATCGAACCGCTTTGAACTCGGCGCCATCCTCGTCCGGTCGCACCGCAGCGTGCAGATCGTGGCCGAGCAGTTCGCGCGCGTGCTCGTAGGCCTTGTCGAAGCTGGCCTGATCGCCGTCCATCCGGTTGAAGACCAGGAACGTCGCCAGCTGGTGATCGCGTGCCGCCTGGAACAGCCTTCGGGTGTTGAAGGGGAGCGAGCCGTTCGCGTCGGCGACGACGATGACCGCATCGACCGCACACAACGCCGAGATCGCCTCGCCAACGAAATCGGGGTAGCCCGGCGTGTCGAGCAGGTTCACGTGCCAGCCCCTCCACTTGAAGTGGACGAGCTTGGCGGAATGGGTGTGACGCGCTTCGCGCTCCTCGAACTGCCAGTCAAGCGCGCTGGTGCCGTCGGCGGGGCTGCCGCGCCGAGTGACGCCGCCCGCCTTGAACAGGAGCAGGTCGGCGAGCGTCGTCTTGCCGGCGCACGCGCCGACGAGCGCAATGTTGCGAATCTGGTCCGTGGTGTACGCGCTGTCCATCGCGACCTCCTGGCAGTGGTCGGTGGCGCAGCGGCGGCGTTTCGGAACCAGGACGACGGATCCCGCGGCGCAGTCGCGCCACCGGACGCGTGGTGGATCAGCGCCGCAATGCGGCGGTCGGAGCGGTCTCGCTGCTCAGGAGGTCGAGCAGCTCATGCAGCAGCGACTGCATGGCCTGGACCCGGTGCTCGAGCTTCAGCTGCCGCTCGACCAGCCGTTCGACGACCGGAGGCAGGATTGCCTCGCGGACGTAGCTCTGGATCATGTTGATGATCTCGGCACGGTTCGCGTCGGGCAGCTTGTTGAAGTGGTAGTGGAACTTCTGCTTCAGCACGTCCTCGGTGACGTGCAAGCACTCGGTCGTGAGCTGCTCGACATTCTTCGCATCGTGCTCGGAACGAAAGACTTGCACCTTGTGGCGGTGAAGCAGTTCCTGAAACTTGGCCTGCACGGTGAGCTCCTCTGGTCGCCTTGGTTCGCATGAACGGACGCAGTGGGCTCGCGCGCTTCCGGACGTCCGCGCAATAACGACAGCGCAAACACGTAACAGGGGCTCCGGAGGTGCGTGGGCTGGTCCGAAATATAGGGCGCGCCACGAGCGGTGCGAGCCCACTGCCGCGAGATCGGGCGCCGGATCGCGATGACACCCGAACACGCGGTGAACCGCGACCACCACGCACCCCTCCTGCGGGCGAGAGCTCCCGGTGCGTCGGTGGTCACGGAGATGCTCTGGCACTGGTGTCGGAAGGGGGCTATCCCCCGGGCGCGCTACGGTGCATCAACCTCCACCTCGAACTGGTTGCCGACCACGGTCGCATCTGTCACCACGATCCGGCCGCCCGCTTTCGCGTCGGCCGGGATCGTAAGCGTCGCTTTTCCGTTGACGACCGGCAGCGTCTGCGGCGCGCCGCCGTCGAGCGACCAAGTGAGCGCGGTCGCGCCCGACTTCACCGTAATTGCCACGGTCGCGCCCGCGGCGCCGTGGGTTGCATCGGACAGCAGGCCAGTCTCGAGGTGGTGCGCCGGGATCCAGTTCGGCAGCCACTGGTGCAGGTAGTTCTGCCAGTAGAGGCCGTACGCGACCGCCGCGAGCAGCGCCAGCACCATGATCAGCTTCGGCCAAGGACTCTTCTTCGGTGCGTACGGATCGACCAGCGAGCGCTCCGCGCCGGGCGGGATCGCGGCAATGTCGGTGAGCGAGCGTCCGAGCGGGATGTTGATCTTGGTCAGCGCGTTGACGGCCCAGCCATTGGCGTCGAGGATCGGGCCGAGGTTGCGCTGGCGCAGCTTGAGCCAGGCGATCATCATCGAGGGTCCCGAGATCGCGAGCATCACGCAGGCGAACACGAGCGGCAGCTTCCACGACTCCATCCCGCCGAGCGCAGCGAAGATGCCGGAGACCGCGGCGCCGATGCCGCCGACCGCCACGCCAAGAGCTGCGATCGTCCCGATGTCGAACTTGGGCTTGGCCGGCGCACCCGCCTTGGCCGCGTCTGCAGCACCGGTGGCAGATGCCTGGAGCTTGGCATTCGCCGCCTCGTCGGCCGCCGCCGCGCGCTTCGCGGCCGACTCCTCGACGAAACGCAGCAACTTCTTGTACGGCGCCCAGAACGCCTGCCCGATGCTGATCGGGTTGCTGACGATCTTCGCGATCGTGGCGTCCCAGTCGCGACCCTTCCGGTCGTAGAACAGGCCGTTGCGGCCGACGAACAGGTTGTCGTCGCCGCCGGCGGTGAAGACCGCGGCAATCTGCATCTTCTCGCCCGACGGGCGGCTGCAGTCGACGTAGGCGAGGTAGCTCTTCGACATCGGCGCGAGCGTGGCGTGCTTGCCAGCGTCCGCCACCTGCACGCAGAGGTCGCAGCTGCGGCCGTCGAAGAAGAGCGTGCCGGCCTGGAAGATCGCCTTCCTGCGCGAATAGAAGTCGGTGAAACTGACGAAGTTGTTGAGCAGCGGATGGAGGTCACGTTTCAACCGCGTGAGCTTTTCGACCTGGCCGATCGCATCGACCTGCGGTGCCACTGCCAGATCGGCCGCGATCGCCTGCTCGAGCAGCGACTTCGACTTTCCTGCGAGGATCTCCCGCACGCGCGCCAGTCCGAGCGCATCCACCTTCGATCCCGCCCGCGCCGCCTGCCACTCCATGTACGGGGCGAGCTTCGCCTGCAGCTCGTGCCAGTCGGACTCGGCGAGCGCCGCCTTTTCCTTGCCGAGCAGCGGCGCCACCGCCATGTCGCGCAGTTTGGCCAGCGCCGCCTCCCAGGCGGGATTGACGCCGCTCGTCAGCAGCAGGGCCTTGTTTGCGGCGATGGTCGCGAGCGGAAAGCCGGCAACCTCCTGAGCCGTGATCGACAGGTCCTTTGCCGCGACCGCGAGATACGCCGACTCCTCGCGGTTCAGCGCCGCGAGCGCGCGCGCATCGAACGCGACCAGCCGGCAGCGCGCGAAGTAATCGTCGACTTTCACCTTCACGGCGGCGACGGCAGCAGCGGCCGCGGACGTGGCAGCACCAAGCGGAAGCACCTTCTTCGCGTCGCTCTCGGCCTGCTTCTGCCAGGCCTCGAACGAGGCGAGCTCGGCGAAGAAGGCGTCGATATGGGCCTTGCCGAAGCCGGTCTTGCCGGACCGGTCGATCGATCCGCCGGTGCAGGCGACGACTTCGGTGGCAAGCGCGCGAGCGGCCGCATCGGCGATCACATCGGGAAGGACGATTCCATCGCCGTTCAAGATCGCCTTGGCGAACATCTCGGCCGTTTGCAGCGAGTCGGCCACGGTGACCTGCGTGGCCGACTCCTTGCCGAGACTGCTCAACAGGTGCTTCGCGGCAGCCAGCACCGCCTTGCCTTCGTCGGTCGACGAGTGGATCGACGCCAGCGCCACTCCGTCGCCGCCGCCGATCATGTCGTCGACGTTCTTCAGCACCCGCCCAATCCACTTCACCGCCGCGAGGATCTCCGGCACGCGCACGCGCCCGTCCTGGTCGGTGTCGAGCAATGCGAGCGTCTTTTCGTCGAACTCAAGCCCCTTCACCGGGCAGGAAAGCGCGACCCAGAGTTTCTGGTCGAGCTGATCGAGATTCACGATGTCGGCGCCGCGATCGAGGCGGACCTGATCGACGCCGCCCGCGCGATAGAAGCGCCAACGGTGCGGCGGCGAAGGAGGCACGGCGGAGGGCATGGCGGATTCCTTTTCGAACTGAAAGCGGCGGGATGACGTGGCGCGCGGCGGTTCGACCGCGCGGGGGGCGGGAGTATCCGGCACTGCGCGAGGGGTTCAAGTTCGAGTCGGCCCCGTCGCCTGAGATTCCGACCCCTTCCGGCACGAAGCGGGCGCCCTATCATCCCGGCCGCCGGTGCAACCGCGGAGCCGCTCGATGCGATCGTGATCGTCCGCGCGCGAATTGGTGTTCTGCGCGCTCTCGATGGGAGTCCCGCTCGTCGCACCGGCCTCCGCGCAGGTGCTGTTCACCGATGTCTCGTCAAGGGTCGGCCTGACCGACATCGAACGGTCGGATGGCTGCTTCCACGGCCTCGGCATCACCTGGTTCGACTACGACGACGACGGTTTCGACGACCTGTTGGTCGTGAACGGCAAGGACCACGTGACGGAGCTCTACCTCAACCGCGGCGACGCCACGTTTGCGCTGCAGACCCACCTGTTGCCGACGCTGCCGAACGTCGACCTCATGGGTGCGGTGGCCGGCGACCACGACGGCGACGTCGACCTCGCCTGGGTCGACGCCGAGATCCCCGGAACCGCGGGCGGGCTGCGGCTGTTCCGGAACGACACCCCGCGCACCGGTGCGTGGCTCGAGGTCAGGCTGACCGGCGTGGACAGCAATCGGTCCGCGATCGGGTCGCGCATCACGGCACGGGTGGGAAAGATGCAGATGCTCCGCCAGATCGTCGGCGGCTGCGGCGCGCACGGCCAGAACATGTTCACCGCCCACTTCGGACTCGGCGCCGCGACGCACGTCGACGAGTTCACGATCGAGTGGCCAAGCGGCGCGGTGAACCGCCTCCGCCACGTCGCCGTCGACCAACTGCTGTCGATCCGCGAGCAGGTCGAAGACCACCTCACGCTCACCGTCGACCCCGACACCGTGTTCGCGGGCGACACGCTGACGTTCACGGCGAGCGGCGGCGCGCCCGACGAACTGGTCATGCTCGCGGCGGTCGACGTGGACGGCGTGCCCACGTTCCTCGAGGTCGATCTCGGAACGTTTGACAGCGACGGGCGCCGTGTCCTTGCCGTGAGCGTGCCGCCGTGCCTCGATGGACTCACCGTCGGCTTCCGGGCCATCGGCTGCGAAGCGTGGAGCGCGCGTCCGGGTTACTCATCGGTCGAGACCATCCTGTTCCAATGATCGCGCTCGCGCTGGCCCCGCCGCTGCTTCTGGCGCTGGCCGCGTGGTCGCTCCAGGATCGGCCGATCGGACGGCCGTTCGTCACGCGTTCCGAGGTGGTGGCGCACCACGCGATGGTGGCGACCAGCCAGCCGCTCGCGACGCAGGCGGCGATCGAGGTGCTGCGCCAGGGCGGCAGCGCGGTCGATGCGGCGATCTGCGCCAACGCCGTGCTTGGCGTGGTCGAACCGGTCGGCTGCGGCATCGGCGGCGACCTCTTCGCGCTGGTCTGGGATGCGAAGGAGAAGAAGCTCCACGGCTTGAACGCCAGCGGTCGCTCGCCGCTCGGACTCACCCTGCCGCAGCTGCGTGAACTCGCCGG
>SIAN01000045.1 GCA_009691715.1 Planctomycetota bacterium | reverse complement strand
GTCGTGTTTCCAGTGCAGCAACACGGCGCAGAATTCGCCGACGACGATCAACGGCCAGAACAGCGTGAACAGCGGATAGCTGCCGAAACGAAGCTCGTTGACACGCGGCGGCGCGCGCTTGGGTGCGGCGGCGGGCGCGTGTGCGGCGGAAGGGGAAGGTGTCGCAGCAGCCGGAGCCGGAGCGGCCGCCACCGGCGCAACCGGTGCTGCCGGCGCAGTCGGAGGAATCGGGCCGGTCGGCTTGGGATCGGCGGGGGCAGGATCAGCCATCGTCTCAGTTCCTTCGCTCGTCGCGTCGTTGCGTCATCCCGTCGTTGCGTCAGGTCGTTCGGGACGGGACGCGAGCCGCGCGACTACGCCGGCCCGCGTTCGGCCGTTCAGCGCCGGGCCATTCCGCGTCGTCCGCCCTCACGGTTGGTCATACGTCCCGAGCGGACGCAGCCAGATATTGCGGTAGCGGACCGGGCTGCCGTGGTCCTGCAGGCGGATCGGCAGGCGGTCCTCGTGGCGGCTGTATTGACCGACCTCGCGATGGCCGGTCGCGCCGACGTACTCCTGCGCGTGGTGGACGACGACGCCGTTGTGCAGCACCGTGACGCGCGCCGGCTTCGCGAGCTTGTCGCCGTCGAAGCGCGGTGCCTCGAAGACGATGTCGTAGCTCTGCCATTCGCCGGGCGGGCGGCAGGCGTTCACCAGCGGCGGCTTCTGGCCATAGAGCGCGGCAGCCTGGCCGTCGGGGTAAGTCTTGTTGCCGAAGCAGTCGAGAACCTGCACTTCGTACCGCCCCATGAAGTAGATGCCGCTGTTGCCACGGCCCTGCGAATCGCCGCTCGGCGGCAGTGGCGCACACCATTCGAGGTGGATCTGGCAGTCACCGAATGCGGCGCGTGTCTCGATGTCGCCGGTGCCATTCACCTCGGCGCAGCCGTCGACGACGTTCCAGCGCGCGTCGCCGCCGCCGCTCGACCACTTCGAGAGATCGGTTCCGTCGAAAAGAACGACCGCGTCGGCGGGCGGCCGGCCGGGGTGGAGCGCGCTGCTTTCGGTGCCGGGAGCGACCACCCGCGGCTGCGGCCGTCGCGAGTCGTGCACACACCATTTGCCGTCGGGGAGCATCGGCGTGTCGGTGTAGCCGGGCGCGTCCTGTGCGCCGATCGTGGGTGCTGTGGGTGCTGTGGGTGCTGTGGGTGCCGTCGGCGCACCGAAGACGCCACCGCGACAGAGCGGAACTGCCGCTGCGACGAGAGCCGCGGCAGCGACGAGCGAGCAGGTGGCGCGAATCATCGAAGGCATCTGGGGCTCCCGTTCGTGCGCCTCTAGACCGGCACGATCCGCGGCACCATACCGAGGGGACTCGGCGACTTTCGCGCAGTGCAGAGCAGGGCGAGGTCGTTCTGCCGACCCACGATTGGCGGGCATTCGAGAATCAGAGCGCCTAACAGAATGGACGCGTGGCACCGAGGCCGAGCGAGGGCGTCTGGGGCGAGGAGACCGAACCAGGCGACCCGATGGGGTCGCCGATGGAGGTCGACGAAGCCCCAGGCGGCCGCAGCCGGCCGAATGCAGCGGGCATTCTGTTAGGCGCGCTCAGTCGGGTTAGATTCGCAACGTCGTCCGAGGTCATCCGCCGTCGATCGGCGGCGCGCGGGCGGTGCGCGATGCCCGCAAGCAAGAGGAGGAGATCGTGGCGGATCACAGCGCCTACCAGAAGGGCGTCATCAAGCGCTACTACGAGCACCGCGACACGATCGCGGTCCACAAGCTCGCGGAGCTGCTCTCGAACTTGTGGCTCGAAAAGGGCCAGGCGAAAGTCGCCGCCCTGTGGGAGACGGCCTACAAGGAGATGCAGAAGGCCGGCGTCCCGGTCAACCAGGCCTGCGTCATCGTCGAGGATCGCGACCTCGAGGCCTTCGGCAAACTCGTCGGCGAGCTGTCGTAACGGCGAGCGCTCCGGATCGGCCATCGCTCGGAAGGAGTCTCGACATGCGTCGAATCGCGAGCGCGTGCACCTCGTCTAAATGAGCGGCTCGTGGCAGCAGGGCGCTGGCGCAGCGCTGGTCGAGGTTCGCCGCTTCGAACGACCACGGCCAGTTCCGACCCGAAGGTGCGGAACTGGCCGTGACCGATGATTACCGATGCTGCTCAGCTGCCGAACTTGGCCGTTGCGTCGGCCGGGATCACGACCTTGGTCGCGTCGAAGGCCTTCATGGTGTAGGTCTGCTTGCGCTTCGACTCGCCGCGGAAGCCGGTCGATGTCGTCTCGATCACGATCTGCGCCGGCATCCCGGCCGCGTCGAACGTGATCGACGCCGTGCCCGTCGGCACCGCCGGCGCCGGACCGCCGCCCGCCGCCACCGTTCCGCCAGCCACTCCGCCGCCACCACCCAAGAGTCCCCCACCTGGAGCGCCGCCGCCGAAGCCACCGCCCGCGAACGCTTCGCGCATGCGCTTCGCACCGGAGAACTCGTCGGCACCTTCGTCGGTCAGCGCGCCGCTGATCGTGCAGCCGCCGTCGGCGGCCGTCGCGCACGTGGCGTCCTTGACCTTGCCCATCAGGCTCTGAATCAGATCGTGCGGCAGGACCTGGTTGGCGAGGCCCATCATCGCGAACGCTTCGCGCATGGCGGACCGATCGCCGCCACCTGCACCGCCGGCACCACCACCCGGCGGACCGCCGCCGCCCGCGGGAGCACCACCACCACCGCGTCCGCCGCCGCTGAAATCAGGCGCAACGTAGAGCTCCCACGCGTCGCCCTTCTTGTAGACGAGCTTGCCGGCCCGCCGGTAGGCCATCGACTCACCGCGCGTGAGCTGCTCGCCGGTCCCGATCTCGACCATGCCGACCGTCGGCGTCGGAGCCGGCGGCGCAGCGCCTGCGCCTGCACCCGCGTCGCCACCGCCACCCGCGCCACCCGAACCGCGGCCGCCGCGACTGCCGCGGCCGATGCCCGCGCCGTCGTCGAGCGCCTCAAACGTGTAGCTCTTCAGGCTCGCGAGTTTGGCGACCTTCTCTTTGAGCATCGCGGCGGCGTTGCCGGTGGCGGCCGCGGGCGGAGGCGTCGCCTGAGCGACTGCCGGATCGTTGGCGAGCAAGAAGGCGGACAGCCACACGTGCAACAGCATTCGTTCGCTCCTGGGGACGTTTTGCGCTCGACCGGAGCGCGTGTAGAGATGGCGCCTTCTACGACGCGTGAACGAGGTCGGTCGGCGGGGTGCGTGTCATTCTGGCGACATTCTCAACTTGCTTCCGCCTGCCTCCCGCCAGCCATCCGCCGGCTCCTCCCGCGCGAGAGTTGACCGCCCGCACGCGCCGCGTGAATGTCCCGAAATGCGATTGCTGATCGTCGAAGACTCAGACGCGTTGCGCGAGGCGCTGCGCAGCGGACTCGAAGGCCTCGGTTACGTCGTCGACGCCACCGGACGCGGCGACGACGGCCTCGAGCGCGCGCTCAAGGGCGGCCACGATCTCGCGATCGTCGACGTGATGCTCCCCGGCCTCGACGGCTTCGAACTGCTGAAGCGCTTGCGCGAGTCTGGCAGTCACGTGCCGGTCCTGATGCTCACCGCACGCGACACGGTCCCCGATCGCGTGCGCGGCCTCGACCTCGGCGCCGACGACTATCTGGTGAAGCCGTTCGCGGTCGAAGAACTGCTGGCGCGGGTCCGCTCGCTGGTCCGCCGCGGCAAGAGCGTCGCAAATCCCTCGATCAAGATCGATGACCTCGCCATCGACACCGTCAGCCAGCTGGTGATGCGCGCCGGCAAGCCGATCGACCTGTCGCAGCGGGAGTACGCGCTGCTCGAGTACCTCGCGGCGCGCGCGGGCAGCGTGGTCCCGCGCGAGGAACTGGAGAAGCACCTCTTCGAGCAGCCACCCGCCGAAGGCAGCAACGCGGTCGACGTGCTGGTCGGCCGACTGAGGCGCAAACTCTGTCCCCGCGGAACGGCCGATCTCATCTACACGCGCCGCGGTCAGGGCTATCTGATGTCGGCGCCAGCATGAGATCGATCCGCACCCGCATCACGCTCGCCGTCGTCGGCTGCACGTCGCTTGCCGTCGCGATCGCCGCGCTGGTTGTCGGACTCACCGGACGCAAGATGCTGTTCGACGCGCTCGACGAGCGGTTGACCTCGCGCACACGATTCCTCGCAGTGTCATGGCGCTGGAACGAGATCCGTCGCGATGGCGTCGCCGCGGCGAACCCGCAAGACCCGACGGCGGGCGGCGATCGCGCTGCCGGGAGTTCGCGCGACGGTGGCACGGGTCGCGATGGCCGCGATGGGCGCGGTGGCCCATCCGGCTGGCATCTCGTCATCGACCGCGTCAGCCAGGCCGAGGTTTCGCGTTACGGCAGCGAGCTGCCGGGTGGCTTTTCGCTCGCCAATCTCGGTGTGACGCCGGGCGCAAAGCCGGTCGACGCGGAACTCGACGACGGACGCACGCTGCGTGTCTATGCGTTCGAATCGGTCACGGTCGCACCGCGTTTCCGCGGACGAGTGGGCGACTCCGGCAACGCAACCACGGGCACCCCCACCACGCCGCCCGCGCCTGTGCCCGCGCCTGTGCCCGCGCCTGTGCCCGCGCCTGGGTCCGAAGGCGAGACCACCGACGAAGATCGCCGCCCCGCGATCACCTATCTGGCGAGCGACGCGACCGACACCCACGCGGAGGCAAACCGCCTCGCCGGGCTCCTTGCTGCGGCATGGGCGGCGGCGACCGCGCTCGCGTTCGTCTTGTCGCGCGGCACTGCGCGCGCCGTGCTCGCTCCGGTCGCGAACCTGTCGCAGACCATCGAATCGCTGTCGCCGCAGAATCTGTCGGCGCGCGTGCCGATGGACGAAGTCCCGGCCGAGCTGTCGGCCGTGATCGCGCGCCTGAACGCGCTGCTGACGCGGGTCGAGTCGGCGTTCGAGCGCGAGCGCGCGACCATCGCCAACATGGCGCACGAGCTGCGCACGCCGATCTCGGCGCTCCGCACCGAACTCGAGTTCGCGCAGTTCCGCAGCGACACGCTGCCGCAAGACCAGCGCACGATGGAGAAGAGCCTTGCGCTTGCCGTGCGCATGCAGTCGCTGGTGAACAGTCTGCTGACGATGTCGCGCATCGAGTCCGGCCAAGAGACGCTCGCGACCGGCGCGGTCGACGCCGTGCGGGTGCTGCGCGAGGCATGGAGCACGGTCGAGGCGCGCGCCACCGAACGCGGTTTCACGCCGCGCTTCAGCGTCTGCAAGTCGATCCAGATCATCAGCAGCGTGCCGCACCTCGCCATGGTCGCGATGAACCTGCTCGACAACGCGGTCTCGCACGGAGCGCCTGGCGATGTCGATGTCGTGATCGCGAAAGTCGCCGCCGAACCGAACGGCGACAGGGTTCGATTGCAGGTCGGCAACCGATGCGACCCCGCGCATCCAGCGGCGGACAAACTGTTCGAACCGTTCTGGCGCAGCGATCCGGCTCGCACCGGCGAACGCCACTTCGGCATCGGCCTCGCGCTCTGCGCCCGCGTCGTGAAGCTGCTCGGTGGCACGATCGATGCCGAGCAGGACGACGGCCGCTTCTGCGTCACCGTCGAGCTTCCGATCGGCCAGCCGCCAGCCGCCACGACCGGCACACCGGCCGCCATGACGTCGAGCCCCGCGTCGCTCCCCGCCGCCGGCCCCTCGATCGCGGCATCGATCGCCACCCCGAGGCCGCCTCGTCGTTGAGTCAGGTCACTGTTTCGCGCCCGCCGCCTTCCACGCCGCCAGCAGCTCGACTTCCTTGGCAGCCGACGGTCCTTGGCACAGCAACTCGGGATCCGGGAGCTTCGGCGCCGGCTGTCCCTTCGCCTCCGCGTCAGCCACCATCTGCGCGCCGACTCGACGGCGCCGCGCTACCTCGGTTGGCCACCACGCCAGCGTCGCCGTAAGCGTGTCCTCCAGCGTGCGGTAGCGCATGCCGACCGCCGTCGCGCGCGCGTTGCTCCAGCAGTGGAAGCCGGCGAAGTCGCCGACCGGATCGAGCCAGATCGGGAAGACGCCGTCCTCGCCGCCCGCCCCCTGCGCGTTCAGGAACTCCGCCGACAACCACTTCGTGTTGCAGACGACTCCCGACCGCTTGGCGAGCTGGATGCAGCTCGCGATCACGTCGCCGAAACGGGCCGGCTCGCCTGGTCCACAGGCATTGAACACGCCGGTCGTCGCATCCTCCGCCAACTTCACCAGGAACTCGGCCAAGTCGCGCACGTCGATCCACTGCAGCGGATCGCTCGGCCGGCCGGGCGCGACGACTTCGCCGCCCTTCGCGAAACGGACCGGCCAGTAGGTGAAGCGATCGGTCGGATCGCCCGGCCCGACGATGTAGCCCGGTCGCACGACGGCGCACTTCGCCGGGAATGCGGCCTGCGCCACCTGCTCGCACAGCGCCTTCAAGCCGCCATAGAACGACGAGTTCGGCCCCATCGTCTCGACCGCCGGGTCGGCGAGCTTCGCCAGCGCATGGTCCTCATCCGCGCCGACGACTTTGTTGTCGGCGTAGGCCGAGATGCTCGAGATGTAGAGGTAGCGCTTGCAGCTCTTCGCCAGGAGCTCGGCCGACGCCTTCACATGACGCGGGTAGTAGCCCGAGTTGTCGATGACCACGTCCCACGACTTGCCCGCCAACGTCTCGAGTCCCTTCGGCGAAGCTTCGGGATTCAGCAGGTTGCCGTCGGGACCGTGCGCGTCGTCGGCTGGAAGGTTCGGATCGCGATTGCCGTAGAGGTGATCCACGCCCTCGAAGCCGAAGGGGATCCGCTTTTCGGTGCGGCCGCGATTGAAGACCGTAACGTGATGGCCGCGCGCCAACGCGACCTCGACCGTCTTCGGTCCGAGGAAGCCGGTGCCGCCGAGGATCAGGATCCGGAGCCGCGGGCCGGTGATGCCACCCGCTTGCTGCGCTGCGCCTGGCTGCGCGGCACCCTCGGCGAACGCGCCTCTGGCGAGAGCGCCTTCGAGGCCGATCGTGCCGAGCGCCAGCGCCGTCGATCCGGCAATCGTCTGCCCGAGGAACGTGCGGCGAGATGGAAGCGACTGCGACACGGCGTTCTCCGATGCGGATTCGGGGCCAAGGCTGCACCGTACGATGCGTCGCCTTCGGAGTTGCGTCCCATCTCGGAGATCTGCCCATGTCACGTTCGCTCTACGGTTGGATGAAGCGCCGCCGCGCGGCGCCAATCGCTGCGGTCACGCGCCGCGAGATGCTGGAGCGCACCGCGGCGGGCGCGGCGCTCCTGTTCCTGTCGGGCGCCGCGTGCACGACTCGCGGCAAGGACGCGGGCAGGCGCGTCGTGGTCGTCGGCGCCGGATTCGCCGGCCTCGCTGCCGCGTGCGAACTCGCCAGCGCGGGCTACGACGTGACCGTGATCGAAGCACGCGCGCGGATCGGCGGGCGCGTCCTCTCGTTCAAGGACTTCGTGCCAGGCCGCGACGTCGAGGGCGGAGGCGAGCTGATCGGCAGCAACCACGCGACCTGGCTCGCCTACGCCGAACGACTCGGCCTCGAGTTCATCGAGATCGTCGAGCCCGACGAGGCGGAATGGCCAATCGTGCTGCAGGGCGCGCGCCTCACCAAGGAAGATGCCGAGGCGCTCTACGAGGAGATGGACGCGGCGTTCTCGCTGATGAACGGCGACGCGGCGGCGATCGACGCCGACCGGCCATGGCAGAGCCTCGACGCAGCCGCGATCGACGCGCGCTCGGTCGCGGACTGGATCGCCAAGCTCGACGTCTCACAACGCTGCAAGGCGGGCATCACCGCGCAGCTCGAGACCGACAACGGCACGCCGGCGGAACGACAGAGCCTGCTCGCGATGCTGGCGCAGGTGAAGGGTGGCGGCATCGAGAAGTACTGGACCGACAGCGAGACGCAGCGCTGCAAGGGCGGCAACCAACAGCTCGCGGACGCGCTGGCCGAGGAGTTGGTGAAGAGCGGGCGCGGCAGCGTACGACTCGGCAACGCGGTCACTCGCATCGAGCATGGTGGCGCGACCGTGTGCGTGACGCTTGGCGACGGCAGCGTGGTCGAGGCGGACGACGTCGTGCTGGCGATCCCGCCCACGACCTGGAGCAAGATCGCGATCGAGCCGGCGCTGCCGGACGCGTTGGCGCCGCAGATGGGCATCAACACGAAGTTCCTCGCGATGGTGAAGTCGCGCTTCTGGGAAACGAGCGCGCTGGCTGCCGACGGCCTCACCGATGGCCCGATCGGCTGGACGTGGGACGCAACCCACGGTCAGGAGGGCGACGGCGCGGCGTGCTTGGTCGCGTTCAGCGGCGGTCCCGGCGCCGTCACGGCGCGCGGCTGGAGCAACGACGAGCGCGATGCGAAGTTCCTGGCCGAGTACGCCCGCCTCTTCCCGACGATGAGCGAACAGTTCGTCCGCTCGCGCTGGATGAACTGGCCCTCCGACTCGTGGACGCTCGCCAGCTACTCGATGATGGCGCCCGGCCAAGTGACGACGATGGCGCCGGTGCTGCGCGAAGGGCTCGGGCGCCTCCACTTCGCCGGCGAGCACTGCTCGACCGCGTTCCCCGGCTACATGGAGGGCGCGCTGTCGTCGGGCGTCGCGCTGGCACGCCGCATCGCGATGAGGGACGGCCTCGCGCGCTGAAGTTGAAGCCGCTGGACTGCGCCCGCTCCGCTCAGCTTGGTTTGCGGCCAACGCGCAGATGCAGCGGCCAGCGGACCACGCGATGCACCACCAGATCACCCCACGGCTCGATGAGCCGCGGCACGAGTGCTGCGAGCGGATCGGCGCCGGTGCGGCGTCGTCGCTGCTGGATCGCTGACCAGGTCGACAGGTAGCCGACGCCGCCCGCGAGCGGCATCGACTGCTCGATCGCGAAGGGCGGCAGCGTGACTTCCGGGAAGGGCAGCTCGATCGAGCGATAGCCCTCCATCACCAGTGCGCGCGGCGCTGTCCAATCGGGGGCGAGCGTGACGTCGTGCAACTCGCGAACGGCGGCATCGAACGCGGGCGCGACTTCGAGCAGGCTGTAGCACCAGAGCGCCAGCAGCCCGCCCGGCTGCAGCACGCGCGAGACCGTCGCGAAGAAGCGCGGCCGATCGAACCAGTGCACCGCCTGCGCCACCGCGACCAGCGCAAACGAGTCCCCGGCGAGGTCGGTCGGCTCGGCGCTGACGTCGGTCGCGAGCACCCGCTCGAAGTGGTCGGCCAACCCGAGTGCCGCCTGCCCGTTGCCCGTGCCGCAGTCCCACGCCAACGCGCGCGATGGCGACCGCGCCGCGAGTTCCGCGAAGAACGCCGCGGGATCGCACGGTCGGAGAAGAGGGCGCGGTAGTCGTGGGGCATCATCGCTACTCCTCGAACTCCACCTTCCCTCGCCGCCACTCCGGCGGCAGCTCCTCGCACAACGGCACAATCCAGTCGGCATGCCACAGCGTGCGCGGGGTCGCGGCGAGATCGACCTCGGGATCGATCAGCTCCTGCGGGTCGCGACCGTTCAACGAACAGTCGACGATCGCGCGCACTTGCGGGCGGCGGCGCGTGCTGGCGGCATCGGATCCGGCGGCGACCGATCCGGCGACGGCGAAGCGCGCGGCGAGATGGTGCGCGTACTGCAGCACCATGTCGGGGCGGTCGCCCATCTTGCTCACCTGCCAGTCGGTGAGTTCGGCGGCCGGGTCGACGAAGCGGCGCTCGCCGGTGGCGGGCTCGGTCACGATGAAGTGGGCGTTCGACTGCTTGCTGCGCAGCTTCATGTGCCAGCTGAAGCGGTGGCCCTCCTCAGTCCAGCTGACCGGGCCGGGGTAGAGCAGATGGCGCAGCGGGATCAGCAGTTGCAGCGCGAGCCAGAACCATCCTGCGGCGAAGGCGAGGCGCGGCGCTGTGAAGGAGGATGGTGGCGGTGTTGATCCGGGAACAGCGCCGCCACCCATTGTGTTTCGCCGAAACACCCCCGAGTCGTAGCCGAACAGCGCCTTGCCTTCGTCTTGCTCGCGCTGGTGCCAGTGCGTGCGCAGCCGCGCGACGAACTGCGCCGGCCAGTCGGGCTCGAAGTAGAGCGTCGTCGCGCCGATCGCGAGCCACGGGAAGATGCCGATGTCGAAGAGGAAGTGGTTGCAGAGATGGAACAGCGTGATGGCGGCAAACATCGCAGGCCGCGTGCGCCGCAGCAGCAACAGCGGCACCACCAGCAGATCGAGCAGCAGCCCCGACCAGCTCATTGCCCACGGCAGCCACGGCTGTTCGAAGAGCGGGCCGAGCCACGGCACCTCGCCTCGCTCGCGCAACCATTGGCGCAACGGCTCGCCGCGCAACCAGTCGCCGTTCAGCTTGGCGAGCGCACCGAAGCCGTAGACCACAGCGATCTGCGCGCGCAGCAGCCAGATCGCTCCGCACGGTGCCGTGCGCGATCCCTTGCGCCACGCACGCACCGACCACACCCCGTCGGTCGGCAGCCACGCCAGCAGGAGCGCGAGCAGCAGCACCAGATAAAAGTGGTTCAGGTAGCGCGCCTGCTCGAGCAGGAAGACGTAGCCGAATCCGGCGAAGTAGAACGCCGCGGCGAGGCGCGTCGCGAAGCCGACGGCGATCAGGGCAGCGGCCGCGCCCAGCACAACGAACAATCGGTCAAGCCATGGCTGCGGCAGCGGCTCGATCCACTCGAAGCCGAGGTACTTGAAGTGGAACGCGGGCTCGACGAAGTAGCGGTCGATCCAACCGGAGTCGAGGAAGCGGACGGCCTCCCACGCGAGCAACGCGCCAAACGCGATGCGGAAGAGCGCGAGGGAGTGAGCCGCGACCGGCTCGAAGCAGCGCGCGCGCAGGCGAGCAAGTCCTGACGGCGGCGCTGGATCGATCACGCATCCTCTCGGTCGGGCGTCAGCGTGCCGCGGCACGGCCATCGAAGCGCGTCAGGTTCTGCACCTCGATCAGCCGCCCGTGCAGGTCCATCACGAACGTGAGCGTTGCATCGCGCACGCGCACTGCCGTCCCGTCGGGGCCGGTGAGTTGCTGCGCGTACTCCACCATCGTGAAGTGCGATTGATGGTCGATGCCGGCGAAGACGATCTGCCCGGTGCCATCCGGCAGCGCGAAGAGGTCGGGGTTGGCATCCACCACGCGGCGCGTGAAGCGGATCAGGTCGTCGTCGCCCCATGCGCCCGGTCCGAGCTTGCTGAAGAGCGAGAAACCGCGGATCGAGAGCATGCCGGCGATCGGCGCGCCACCCGGCTCGGTCGTGGGCACGCGCTGGAAGTCGCGCAGTTCCCAGTCGATCTCGACGGCGGTCGAACTGCCTGGCCCTGACTTGCTCGTGATGAACCAGCCGTCGTCGTCATCCCAGCAATCGTCGTCATCGTCCCAGTCATCGTCCCAGTCGTCGTCCCAGTCGTCGTCCCAGTCGTCGTCCCAGTCGTCGTCGTCGCAGCCGCTGTGCACCGTGCAGCTCGCGCCGCCGATCACGCCAGCCGCGCCGATCAAAACGACGATGGCGCCGGCCGTCCGCAGCAGGCGCCACATCCATCCGGAGAGTCCTGAGGTCCCGCTCGTCACGACGTTTCGCTCCATTTCTCGGCCTCGCACACCGTCGCCCGCACCGCCGCCCGGGCTGTCACGCGCCTCGTCGCGACTCGACCGCGACCGCGCCGCTCCAAACTCAACCTCGATCACCCCGATGCAGCGGCTCGATGGTTTTCGTCGGAGGTCCCGCCGAGAGCAAGTGCGGGGCCGTACCGTTGCAACGCCGGAACGGGGGCTCGTGCCAGTGCCCCGCGCGACCGCCCCGAGGCAAGATGGCGCGCCGCTCCGGATGGCTCGGCAGCGTCGCCGCACCCCACGAAAAAGAGAACACCACGTGAGCACGTTCATCACCGTCGTCGCGCTCGCCGCGGCGACCGCTTCGCAGCTCCCGGCGCAATCGGCCGCCGCTGACCCCACAACTCGCGCCGCGCAGACTTCACCTGCGGCACCGGCGGCGCTTGCGGCACCTGCGATCCAATCGGCTGGCCTGCCAACCTTCACGACGCAGCAGCTCTCCGACGTCTTCTTGTGCGAAGGCGCCTCGTTCGGCGACTTCAATCGCGACGGCAAGGGCGACGTGGTCTCTGGACCGTGGTGGTACGAGGGGCCCGACTTCGCGAAGCGCCACGAGCTGGCGGAGCCGACCGCCTACGACCCGCTCGGCTACTCGAAGAACTTCTTCGCCTTCCCGCACGACTTCGATCGCGACGGCTGGCTCGACGTCTTCTTCGTCGGCTTCCCGGGCGAGCGCGCCTGGTGGGCCGAGAACCCGCGCGGCAAGGAGCAGCGCTGGATCGAACACGAAGTCTTCGCGATGGTCGACAACGAGTCGCCCGCCTTCACCGACGTGACCGGCGACGGCCAGCCCGAGCTCGTCTGCATCAGCAACGGCCGTTGGGGCTACGCAACCTTCGACGCGAAGAATCCGGCGGAGCCGTGGACGTTTCACGCGGCGTCGAGCGACCTCGGTCTGCAGCGCTTCACGCACGGGCTCGGCGTCGGCGACATCAACGGCGACGCGAAGCCCGACCTGATCGAGCGGACCGGCTGGTGGGAGCAGCCCGCGGCGCTCGCCGGCGACCCGCTCTGGACGAAGCACGACTTCCCGTTCTCCGCGGGTCACGGCGGCGCGCAGATGCTGGTCGATGACATTGACGGCGACGGCGATGCCGACGTGATCTCGAGCCTGAACGCGCACGAGTGGGGCTTGTCGTGGTTCGAGCAGGTGAAGGATCCGGCGGCAGGTGCGAGCGCGGGCGCAACCGGCAGCGCCGCAATCACCTTCCTCGAACACCGGCTCATGAACGCGCCGACCGACCCGCATCCGAAGGATGTCTGCTTCTCCGAACTCCACGCGCTCGCGCAGGCCGACATCGACGGCGACGGGCTGAAGGACTTCGTGACCGGCAAGCGCTACTGGGCGCACGGCCCGACCGGCTCGCCGGGCGCGGGCGATCCGGCGGTCCTCTACTGGTGGAAGCTGGTGCGCGCGAGCGGCGCGGCGACCTTCGAGCCGCACCTCATCCACGACGCGAGCGGTGTCGGCGTGCAGGTCGTCGCGGGCGACCTCGATGGCGACGGAAAGTGCGATGTCGTGGTCGGAAACAAGAAGGGGACGTTCGTCAGCCTGCAGACCAAGCCAACGACCTACCTCGACAAGATCAAGAAGATCCTCGAGGAGAAACAAGGGCAGCAGGAGGAGCGCGCGAAGACGCCCGCCGCCCGACACTCCGGCCGCGCCGATGGCGGCACGCCGCTCGGTCTCGACGGCCATCCGCTCAACACCGACTTCGAGAAGGGCGACCTGCGCGACTGGACCGTGGAAGGCGACGCCTTCACCGAGCAGCCGATCCGCGGCGATTCGCCGGTGCGCCGCAATCGCGAGTCGAGCCTGCATGAAGGCGAATACTGGATCGGCGGCTACGAAAGGTTCGGCGACGATCGCAAGGGCGCGCTGCTCTCGGCGCCGTTCTTCGTGCCCCATCCGTTCGCGAGCTTCCTGGTCGGCGGCGGCGGCCACACCACCACCGTCGTCGAGCTGCTGCGCTGCGAGGACGCGGGCGCGCTGCGCGACACGCAGCCCTTCTACCGCTGCTTCGGCGCCAACGTCGAGTCGCTGCAGCCGATCGTCGTCGACCTGTCGCGCGAGGTCGGCAAGGTGATCCGCATCCGCCTGACCGACCAGCAGACGGGGCACTGGGGGCATCTCAACTTCGACGACTTCCGACTCCACCCGAACCGCCCGGACGTGAAGCGTCCCGACGGCGTGCCGATGATCCTCGAACCCGATCCGCCGATCGCCAACGGCCTCGCGCCGCAAGACGCGGTGAAGGCGATGAGCGTCGCGAGCGGATTCAAGGTCGATCTTGTCGCTGCCGAGCCCGACCTTCATCAGCCGATCGCGCTGTGCATCGACGCGAAGGGTCGTCTCTGGGTGGTCGAGGCGCACAGCTATCCGCAGCGCGAACCGGAAGGCCAAGGCAAGGACTTGATCCTGGTGTTCGAGGACAAGGATCTCGACGGCACCTTCGAGACGCGCACCGAGTTCATGAAAGGGTTGAATCTCGTCTCCGGCATCGAGGTCGGATTCGGGGGTGTGTTCGTGGGCGCCTCGCCATGGCTGCTCTTCATCGCCGACAAGAACGACGACCTCGTGCCCGACGGCGAGCCGGAGATCCTGCTCGACGGCTGGCACTACGAAGACACCCACGAGACGCTGAACGCCTTCGCGTGGGGCCCCGATGGCTGGCTCTACGGCTGCCACGGCGTGTTCACCCACTCGCGCGTCGGCAAGCCCGGAACTCCTGACGAGCAGCGCGTGCCGCTCAACGCCGCGGTGTGGCGCTACCACCCGACGCGACGTGATTTCGAGATCTTCGCGGAGGGCACCAGCAACCCGTGGGGGCTCGACTGGAACGACCACGGCGAGGCGTTCATCAGCGCCTGTGTCATTCCCCACCTGTTCCATCTGGTGCCGGGCGGTCGCTACATCCGCCAGGCCGGCGGCCCGTTCAATCCCTACACGTACGTCGAGATCGACACGATCGCCGACCATCTGCACTACCCCGGCAACGACCCGTGGGGCGCGAACGGGAGCAGTCATTCGTTCGGCGGCGGCCACGCCCATTGCGGTGCGTTGATCTATCTGGCGGACTCGTTCCCCGCCGAATACCGCAACTCGATCCTGATGGGAAACATCCACGGCAACCGCGTGAATCGCGACCTGCTCGAGCCGCAGGGCTCCGGCTTCGTCGGCCACCACGGACCCGACTTCCTGCTCGCGAACGACAAGCAGTTCCGCCATGTCGCCACTCGGCTCGGGCCCGAAGGATCGGTCTACATGATCGACTGGTACGACAAGCAGGCGTGCCACAGCGGCGACGAGAACATCTGGAATCGCAGCAACGGCCGGATGTATCGCGTGAGCTATTCGGCCGACGGCGCCGCGCCGGAACGGATCCCGGTCAATCTGCCGGCGGCGAGCGAGGACGCTTTACTGCGACTGCAGGCGAGTCCGAACGAGTTCTGGGTGCGCCGCGCCCGCGTCGAACTGCAGCATCGCAGCATCACGGCGAACGGAATCACAACAGCTGAGCAGCTCTTCGCTCTGCACTCCGATCCGACCCGACGGCTGCGTGGCCTCTGGCTGCTGCATGCCTGCGCGAAGCTGCGCGACGATCTCGCGCTGTCGCGTCTGCAGAAGGACGACGATCCACACGTGCGCGGCTGGATTGTGCGGCTGTTGGCGGAGGACGGCCGGGTCGCGGCCGACGCGATGACTCAATTCACGCACCTCGCGAAGAGCGACCCCTCGCCGATCGTGCGCCGCGAGATCGCCTCGGCGCTGCAGCGGCTGCCGCTCGAACAGCGATGGGAGCCGCTCGCCGCGCTGCTCGCCCACGGCGAGGACGCGAAGGACCGCAATCTGCCGGCGCTCTGCTGGTACGCGCTCGAACCGCTGGTCGGCAGCGATCCGGCGCGCGCCTTCTCGTTGATGCCGGGCATCGCATACGAGCAGTTGCACGCGCTGCTGATCCGCCGCGCGGCCGCCGATCCGAGCTGCCATGACGCGCTGGTCGCGGCACTCGCCTTCGTCCGGCCATCTGGCGCGCAGAGGTGGATGCTCGACGCGATGCGCGGCGAGCTGAAGGAGCAGCGCGGGCTCGCAACTCCCGCGGGCTGGCCGGCGATGTACGAACAGCTGAAGGCGCAACCGGAGACGGCGCGCGCGGCGCTGCAGATCGCGATCGACTTCGGCGACCGCTCGGCGCTGCCGGAACTGCGCGCCGCTGCTGCGGAGAAGGGTGCCGACGTCGGTTGGCGCAAGCAGGCGATCACGGCGTTGGTGCAGCTGAAGGACGGCGAGGCGCCGCGCGTGCTGCGCGGAATGCTCGACGCGCACGACCTGCACCGCGAGGTGCGCAGCGATGTGCTGCGTGCATTGGCCAGCTTCGAAGACGCCGCCTCCACGCCGGCGATCCTGGCGGCGTGGCCGACGCTTGATGGCGCCGAGCGGCGCATCGCTCTCGACACGCTCGCGGCGCGCATCGAGTCGTCGCGCGCGCTTCTGACCGTCGTCGGCAGCGGAACCATCGCGCGCGCCGATCTGCCGGCGACGACGCTACGCCGTCTGCGCGACCACGGCGACGCAACCATCGACACGCTGATCGCGCAGCACATCGGTCTCGTGCGCGACACGCCCGAGGAGAAGGTGAAGCGGATCGCGGAGCTGAAGCAGACGCTCACCGCCGACATCCTCAAGCGCGCTGACCTCGTGCATGGCCGCGCCGTCTTCGCCGCGACCTGCATGAAGTGCCACCTGCTCTTCGGCGCCGGCACCAAGATCGCGCCCGACCTGACTGGCTCGAACCGCGCCGACCTCGACTACCTGCTCACCAACATGGTCGACCCGAACCAGGTGATCGGCAAGGACTACCAGGTCACGAACGCGTTCATGAAGGACGGCCGCATCGTCAGCGGAATCTTGCTGCGGGAGAACGAGGGCGCGGTCACGCTGCAGTCGGAGAACGAGATCGTCACCGTTGCGCGCGCCGACCTGCAATCGCTGAAGCCGAGCAAGGTCTCGCTGATGCCCGAGGGACAGCTCGACACGCTCGCGCCCGAGCAGATCCGCGACCTCATCGCCTACCTGCAGGCGCCCGACCAGGTGCCGATGCTCGCGACCGCCGCGACGACGCCCTACTTCTTCGATGGCAAGAGCCTCGCGTTGTGGCGCGGCGACACGGCGCTCTTCCGCGTCGACAGTGGCGATGTCGGCGGCGGCGAAATCGTCGGCAGCGCGCCGAACGGGCTCGACCAGAACGCCTTCCTGCTCTCCGACCTCGTGGTCGCCGACTTCGCGTTGACGCTCGAGGTGCGCCTGGTCGGCGACGCCGGCAACAGCGGCATCCAGTTCCGCAGCGTGCCGGCCGACGACGATCCGCTGCGCTTCGAGATGAAGGGCTACCAGGCCGACATCGGGCCGGGCTGGTGGGGCAAGCTCTACGAGGAGCTCGGCCGCGCGGTCCTCTCTGACGTCTCGGGCGAGCCGTTCATCGTGAAGGGCGGCTGGAACCGTTACGAGATCGTCGCCACCGGCAGCCGCGTGCGCACCTCGCTGAACGGCCACGTGACCTGCGACCTCGACGACCCGAAGGGCGCGCGCCGCGGCCAGATCGCGCTGCAGATCCACTCCGGCGGCCCGACCGAAGTGCACTTCCGCAAGCTGCAACTCACGCTCGATCCACCGGCGCTGCCAGCCGTCCCCCACCGGTGACGAAACCGACAATCTGATCCAGACACAGAACGTCGGTTTCGTCACCGCCCAGAATCGCGCGCCTTCGGGGCAGCGACGGTCGCTTGTTCGATTCGGATCCCTCTCTGGTTGCGAGGCACGAATGGTCTTCCACATGGTCCTGCTGCGAGTAAAGAAGAGCGTCACGAAGCCGAAGCTGGCAAAGGTGATGAATTCGATCGGCGCGCTGAAGCAGGTGATCTCCGGCATGGCGAGCTACGCCTGGGGACCCTACTCGTCGCCTGAAGGGCTCAACAAGGGTTTCACGCACGGCTTCTGCATGACGTTCAAGACCGCAAAGCAGCGCAACGGCTACCTCACTCATCCCGAGCACGAGAACGTGAAGATGGCGGTGCTGTCGATCCTCGATGGCGGCATCGAGGCGGTGGTGGCGTTCGACTTCGAGGCGTAACGGCCGCACTGGCCACACTCGCCGGAATGGCCATGCAGCTGCGAGGTTTGCCAGCTGCGCGAGCGCGCAGCATCGCTGATCGGAGATCGTGATGGTCCGGCACGTCCTGCTGTTGGCAACGCTCGACACCAAGGGGCACGAGGCGGAGTTCGTGCGCGACGTGCTGCGGCGCGCCCGCGTCGCCGTGAAGCTGGTCGACACCGGTGCGCTCGGCAAGCCGAGCGTGCGACCCGACGTGACGCGCGCAACTCTGTTCAAGGCCGCGGGCACGACGTTGAAGGAAGTGGTCGCCAAGGGCGATCGCGGCCACGCCGTGACGATGGCGGCGGCTGGTGCGGCGGAGCTGGCCCGGCGTGCGTTCGCGAACGGCGAGCTGGCCGGCGTGCTGTCACTCGGCGGCTCGGCCGGCACGACAATCGGCACGACGGCGATGCGGGCGCTGCCGATCGGCGTGCCGAAGCTGATGGTGAGCACGCTCGGCGGCACGTCGCAGGCCGGCAGCTACGTCGGCACCAGCGACGTGATGATGCTGAACTCGGTCGTCGACGTCCTCGGCATCAACCGGATCAGCGCGGCGGTGCTGACGCGCGCGGCGCAGGCGATGGCGGGGATGGCGAAGGGTCGGCTGCCGAAACCGCCGCGGCGCCCGAAACCGCTGGTCGCCGCGACCATGTTCGGCGTGACCACGCTCTGCGTCGAGCGAGCGAAGACGCGACTCGAAGCCGCCGGCTGCGAAGTGCTGGTGTTCCATGCGACCGGCAGCGGCGGTCGCACCGTCGAGCAGCTCGCCCGCGACGGGCTGCTGGCCGGCGTGCTCGACGTCACGACGACCGAGCTCGCTGATGAGTTGGTCGGCGGGATGCTCTCCGCCGGCAAAGAGCGCCTGACTGCGGCCGGCGCGCGCGGCATCCCACAGGTCGTGTCGGTGGGCGCGCTCGACATGGTGAACTTCTTCGGCCCTGAGTCGGTGCCCGAGCGCTTCAAGGAGCGCAAGTTCCACCGCCACAACGCCAACGTCACGTTGATGCGCACGACCGCGATGGAGAACGCAGAGCTCGGCGTCGAGATCGGCACCAAGTGCGCGGCCGCCAAGGGCCCATGCGCGCTCTTCCTCCCCAAGCAGGGCGTCTCCGCCATCGACCGCGCCGGCCAACCGTTCGACGACCCCGCCGCCCGCCAATCGCTCTACGACAACATCGAAGCCAACTGCGGCACTGTCCCCGTCCACGAGATGGACTGCCACCTGAACGACCCCGCCTTCGCCGACGCCATGGCCGACCAACTGCTCGCCTTCATGCACCTCCGCCCGCGCACCAGTCGCCACACATCCTGATCCGGGGTCGAGATGCCGGTGCGCCGCGCCGTCAGTACCCGAGAACCAGCTTCAACCCCGCGCTCGCCGATTGCTTCTTCGCTGCGCCCTTGTCCGCGACAAGCGATTGGACGAAGAACTCGAACCCGCACAAGGCAGGGTCGTTGTCGATGTCCTCGGCGAGCGTCGTGCCGCCGACCGGGAGCGGGATCAGGAAGGTGATCAACGGGACGACCAGCAGATCACCGCCCTTGCCCATCGAGACCGATGTCGGCTGGGTGCCGAGCAGGATCGCGGCGATCGTCGCAGTGGTCGCGGAGTTGCCGACATCGACGTAGAGCGTCGTGCCGAGCACCGGGTCGCCCTGCGCGTGAGCGACGGGATGCCGAGCGTCCCGGGAAACCCGGTGCCGTAGTTCGACCACGACGCTTCGCACAGGCCGTTCACGACCCACCCCTTGGGGTAGCCGTTCAAGTAGCCGTAGCCAAAGAGCGCCGAGCCGTCGGTGCTGATCCCCTTCACCTCGCCGAAGTTCCAGCCGGTCAGGTCGATCCCCTGTGCGGCCAGATGGGCGTTCAGATCGACCATCCCCATCGTCGGCGTCCACAGGAACGGGCGCGCGACATAGCCGGCGACGAAGCTGTAGCTGGTCCCGACCACGATCGCGCCATCGCCATTCACGCCTGTGGCATAGGAGAAGCCGTCGCCAGGCAGCACACCGAGATCCTGCATCCCGCCCGACGCGGTCCAGCGGAACGCGTCGAGAAACGTGTAGCCGGTGCTGCTGCTGAAGGTGTAGCTGTGCCCGACTGCGACCGTCCCGTCGGAGTTCACGTCAGCCGCCACGGCCCCGTTCTGACCCGGCAGCACGCCGAGGTTCTGCATGCCGGACGCGCTGGTCCAGAGGAACGCGCCACCGAAGTAGAAGTTGCCGACGATCGCGGTGCCGTCCTGGTTCACGTTCATCGCAGCGTCGTCGCTGAACAGGCCGAGCGGATCGAGCAGCTGCATTCCGCCGGCGCTGCTCCACAGGAACGAGTGGAAGGAGCCGTTCGAGTCCTAGCCGGTCTCCGTGACCGTCGCGCCGTCCTCGCTCACGCCGGTCACGTAGGACGTGACCCAACCAAGCGATGACCCGAGCTCCTGCAACCCACCGGCGCTGGTCCATCGCACCGCGTGGAAGTCGACGCCGTTGTGCGCCCAGCCGGCCACGACGGTGCCATCGCCGTTCAATCCGGCCGGCACCACTGGGTTGCCTCCAGGGACAAGCGGCCCAATGTCGGTGATGGTCTGGGCGAGCGCGTGGGCGCCATTCACCGCGACGATCGCCGCAGCGATCGCAACCGCGCGCCCGAACGCACGCCCACGTGTTGGACTCGACCGCTTCAACGGATTCAACGGATTCGACGACATCGACCTTCCTCCTCGACGATTCGATTCGATCACGAGCCGGATCTCAAACGCGACCGAGCACTTCGACCAGCCCGACCAGCCCGAAGCGAGCTGGCGATGCTGGCCCAAGTCGACAGCTCCGGAACTCACGCCGACGACCCTTGATCGGTGGCCCGGCGCCGGCGCCGGATCAGGAAGCGCTTGCCCGATCACCGCGCCTTTCGCAGCGCGATCGCGTGCTTCAACATCACGCCGCGCTCGATCGTGACCTCGAACGGTGCGACCGGCTCGTAGCCGACGAGCGGCGGCACGATGACGCGCCAGAGACCGGGCGTTGGGACGCGGAAGGCCATCGCCTGGTCGACAACGTCCATCGTCTCCAACATTGCGACTCCGCGGCCGGAGGCCGCATCGGTGGCTGCACCGACGGCAACCAGATCGAAGAACTGTTCGCTGGCCGGATCGAGTGCATTGAACGCATCGATGCGCAGACCGTCCGATTCCATCGAAAGCCACATCCCCATGGCGCGACGCAGGCGGAGCGTGATCTCGTTGCGGCCCGGCGAACCGGCGAAGCAGTTGGGCTCGATCAGCTCAAACTCGCAGCCGGCCGCGAAGTACACGCGAAGCTAGATCTCGCCAGCAGGCGCTCGGAAGCACCACGCCTGGTCCAACGCGCTCCACTCCGCGCCGTCGACGCTGCCTCGCTCTCCCTCAGGTAGCGGTTTGCAATTCCACAACACGAGCCGCTTGCCGCAGATCGGACTCCCGGTGAGGTCGTCGATCGCGTGAACGACAACATCCGCCGGGTTGCCGATCACGACTTGCGCTGACTCCGTGCCGTCGGGGCCCGTGTCAACGAACTGCTGGAATCCGCAGGAATACGACCTCACGAGGTAGCGACCCGGCAGGACTGTGCCGGCGTCGAAGCGATACACGCCAGGTGGACCGGCGATGGCGTCCAAGTCGCGAAAGCCGAGTTTGAACTCGTCGGCTGTGGTGCTGCCCGGCACGACGGCCGGCTTGAACCTGAGGTCAAGCCGACTGCTGTTCCATGCCGGCGAGAAACGCACGCTGCCGGCGAGCCTGACACGCCGCGCAACTTCACGTGGCGGCTCGATCGTGAGCGTCACTCGCGCGTCGACGCCCTTGACGATCTCGACGACGGCTTCCGCCAGCACCTGCGGCGCATCCCAGTCGTCGCCGCGCTCGAGCGCGATTCGAACGCGACCCGGCGTGACTCCATCGATGTGCGTTTTGCCCTCCGGCGCGGGCTCGACCTGGGCGACCACCTGTCCGCGCGCCGCGGCCCCGACCGTCGCCGCATGTTCCTTCACGATCTCTGCGCGAAGCTCCGCCTCGGTCGGCCGGCGACCATCGGGGCACGACTCCTTCACCTGCTGGTCGGTCATCGCCGCGATGAACTTGGTCGCTTCCGCAACCATCTTGTCGAAAGCCCTCGTCGTTCAGGCGCGCATCGAGCCAAATCTGAGGAACGGTCGCAAC
>SIAN01000044.1 GCA_009691715.1 Planctomycetota bacterium | reverse complement strand
TCGAAGTGTTTCAGGCGCTGCAAGTGGTGTCTTTCGACAGCAACGGAGAGCTGCAGTTCTGCGGCGACGCCGATCCTTCGCTGAGCGGCATGGAGTTCACCCTGATCGGCTACGCCCAGAACCGCGCCGGCCGCGGCCCCCTCTACGACTCGAGCTCCATCACCATCGTCGTGCCTTGATTCGCATCCCGGCCGCGCGTCAGTGTCGGCGAGTGAAGTCGCCGAATCATTTCCTGGAGCAACCGATGACGCATCCTCATGCTTCTGCTGGACCTGCCGCTGTACTTGCCTCGGCCTCGCCAACGGCGCTCGATCGCGCAGAACCAATGGCGGGCCGCCTTCTCCGCGACCAAATGCGCACCGCTTTCGACTACACCCCCGTGCTCGACACCGCCGTCCAGCACTACGCCCTCGACCGCGCCACCGCCGCCGACCTCTTCGACGGCCTCCTGCAGTGGCTCTCCGCGATCCCCTTCGCGCGACCCGGCCAGCCGATCCAGCAGGTCGAATCGATTGACCGCCTCTGGCACGCCTTCGTGCTCAATACCAAGCTCTACCGCCGCTTCTGCGATCGCTGTTTTGGCCGCTACATCGACCACGATCCGCTCGACCGGAACGTCGCCGAGCTGTCGAAGAAGCAGTACGCCCGCTTCACGCTCGCGACGCTGGAGCAGGAGTTCGGGTCGGAGCTGCACCGGCCTTCCGCGACCTGACGCAGCGCGTCGGCTGCTGCTTCGGTGAGTGCGACGACGACGGGAGAGCGAAGTCGCCAGCCGGATGATGTTTGGCAGCGCCGTGGCGGGAGTTCCTCCGTCCGTCCCAAGCGCCGCCCCGTGGCCTCCCCCTTCCTCAAGCTCCTCCCCCGCGACGCCGATGAGGCGATCGGAACCGTTTTCCCGTCGCGGCGCTGCGAGGCGCCGGGACGTGGCGGGGGGAGCGCGCGATGCACAACGCCCTGATCCTCGGCAGCGGACGGAGCGGGACGAGCATGGTGGCCGGGTCGCTGCGCCGGGCTGGCTACTTCATGGGCGACGCGCTCTATCCGGCGCGCGACGCCAATCCGCTCGGGTTCTTCGAAGACCCCGAGATCAACGGGGTGAACGAGGCGCTGCTGGCGCCGCACATCGATCTGGCGCAAGGGCTCTTGAAGTTCCAGCTCTGGCTGGCGACGCCGATGCGGCGCGTGACCGGGCCGATGGAGCCGGCGGTGGCGGCGCGCGCGGCGAAACTGCTGTCGCGGCGCCCCTTCTGCTTCAAGGATCCGCGCTTCAGCTTCACGCTGCCGGCGTGGCGGCCGGCGCTCGGCGACGCGCGCTTCGTCTGCGTCTTCCGCGAGCCGGCGGTCACGGCGGCCAGCATCGTGAAGGAGTGCGCGACCGCCGACTACCTGCGCGGCGTCGCGATGGACGACGCGCGTGCGATCGCGCTCTGGAACGCGACTTACCGCGAGATCCTCGACCAGCACTCGCGGCACGGCGAGTGGCTGTTCCTGCACTACGACCAGGTGATGGAAGCCGACGGCCTCGCGCGGCTCGGCGACTTCCTCGACTCGCCGGTCGATCGCGCTTTCCCGACCCGCGAACTGAAGCGGTCGCGCGCGTACGGCGACGTCGACCCGAGGACGCAGCAGCTCTACGAGGCGCTTTGCGAGCAGGCCGGCCACGCGCCAGCGTCGCGAATCGCACGGGTGGTCGTGGCGCAGGCGATGACGGAACTCGTATCGGCGACGCGGGTGCCGAGGGCCTCGGACGATGCCGGTTCGCGGTCGCCCGATTCCGCCGTCCCCGAACTCTCCGTCCTCATCTGTTCCTACCAGCGCAAGGAGACGCTGCTCGAATGCCTGCGCGCGTTCGACCGCCAGACGGTCGCTCCGGAACGCGTCGAGCTGGTGGTCGTGATCGACGGCGACGACGACGGCAGCGGCGACGCCGTTCGCGCGCTCCCGTTGCGCACGCCGCTTCGCCTGCTCGCCCGCAAGGAGAACGCCGGCCTCGCGGCCGCCCGCAGCGCCGCCGTCGCGCTCGCCCGCGGCGAGCATCTGCTGCTGGTGAACGACGACACGATCGCCTTCCCCGACCTGCTCGAACGCCACCTCGCGGCGCATCGGGCGAGCGCGAAGCCGATCGCGGTGCTCGGTACCTTCGAGCAGCCGGCCGAACAGCTCACGACGGCGCTGATGCGCGAGCTCGAGGGCGATCATCTCGTCTTCGGTTACGCCGGCCTCGCCGCGGGCGTCGACCACGACTGGATGAAGTTCTGGGGCTGCAACGTGAGCGTGCGACGCGACGCCGTGCTGGCCGCCGGCCCCTTCGACGCGACCTTCCGCCGCTACGGCTGCGAGGACACCGACCTCGGCGCCCGGCTCCACCAGCGCGGCGTCATGGTCCGATTCGAGCCGGCCGCGCGCGCGTGGCATCGCCACGTGCTCACGTTCGATGATCTGCAGAAGCGGCAGCGCACGGTGGCGCGTGCCTACGTCCACCTCTTCGCGAAGCATCCGGCGCTGCTCGACCACCCGACGTGGCGCCGGCTGCTCGCGGTCGATGGTCGCTGGCTGGTGCGACGGATCGACGACGCGGCCAGGGTCGGCGGTCCGCGCCTCGCCGAGGCACGCGCGCTCGCGATCGTCAACTGCGCGGCGCTGGAGACGGGCGGCAGCGACGGCGCGGCGAAGGCCGTTGCGATCGTCGCGCGGCTGAAGGTGCTCCTGCACGAACTCAACGCCGACTGGTGGAACCAGGGATTTGCCGAAGGGCTGGCGCAGCTCGCAGTGCCGAGCTTCGCGGAGCTGCGCCTCTGGCGCGACGGCGGCGGCGCGGCGTGGCCGCTCGCGACGACGCGCACGACGAAGCTCCTGGCGTGGCCGCGCTTTGATGACGAAGAGGAACTCCGGACGCTGCTGGCGATCGCGGGCGATCCCCGCATTGCCCCGCACCGGCCCTGCCTCGTACTGCGCCACGACCCGTTGCTCGACGGTGCCGCCGAAGTGGCTGTCGCGCGATTGCGGCGGGCGCATGCAATGGCGGGGCCAGCGCTCGCCGGCGACCTCGAAGTGCTGCTGCTCGGCGAGGCAATCGCCGAGGCGGAGCGGCCGCGGCTGCGCGGTGCCGTCACCTGCGCCCTGCTCACCCCGGCGTCCGACGACGCCGATCGCGGTCGCTTCTTCGCGCGCGTCGGCGCACCGGGCGCGCGCGGCGTCGACGACCTGCTCGCGTTCCTGCCGCAGGGCCCGCAACTTCCGCAGCCGACCGCGATGCCTCCCACGGCCACGCAACCCGCCGCGGCAGTGCAGTACGCCTGGGCCGAACTCAGCGTGTGACTGCCGGCTCCCGTCGCGCCGCTCGATCGGTCGCCGTCGCAGAAGCCGCGACGACCGCCGCGCTCTCGAGCCAGGCGATCGCCTGGTCGACGTCCTGCTCGCGCAGCCCGGCCAGCAGTCCGAGCCGCAACGCCGACTGATCGATCTCGTGCAACGCCGGCGCGAGCGCCTCGATCGTCGTGCGATCCGCGCCGCTCGTCTCCGCCGCCGCGTCGATCGCCTCGGCGCGCTGGCGCGGTTCGAGTCCGTCCTTGCGCGCCACTTGATCGAGGGCCGCCTCGAGCAGCTTCACGTCGCCCTTGAACTTGGACGCGGTGAGCCACGGGAACATCGACAGATCGCGGTGCTTGCGCCACATCTGGACGATCGAGATGCCGAGCATCACCTGCCGTCGCCACCACCAGCGCGCGGTGAGCACGTGGTGGTGGAGGCAGGGCGCGTCGGGCAGCCAATGGACCGCGACCCCGCGCTTCTCCAATCGCCAGCCGAGCTCGACGTCCTCGCACGCGGGATGGCGGAAGCTCTCGTCGAAGCCACCCGCCGCGACGACAAGGTCGCGCCGCACGCTCAGGTTGCAGGTCCAGAAGAAGCGGCCGGGGTTCGGGCCGACGGGGCGTATCTGATGGAACGGGAACGGCATTCCGTTCTGGAGCAGCGCGCGGCCGACCGGAGTCAGGCAGTCGGGCGCTAGGTCGAAGCCGCCGAGCCAGGCGCGCGGCTCGCTCGCGGACGCGTGCGCAGCTGCGTGGCGCGCGATCAGGTCGGGCGGCACGCTCGCGTCGTCGTTCAAGATCAGCAGCAACTCGCCGCGCGCCAGCGCGATCGCGCGGTTGCGCGCCTTGGCCGGACCGCCGCGCGGCTGCCACAGGCATTGCAGCCGGAGTCGGTCGGCGAAGCGCGCCACCAGCGGCGCGACCGGCGGTTGGCTCCCGTCGTCGACCACGATCACCTCGAACTGCTCGGCCGGCAGCGTCTGCCGCGCCAATCCGCCGAGCAGACGCTGGATCGCGTCGGCACGGTCGGCGGTCGGGACGATGACGGAGATCTGCACGACCCCTCCTCTGGGACGCGACCCCGGTCCGGGGGAGGCGGCCTCGACGCGGTTCATCGACCGGGTCGCGACGGGAACTTTCGTCGCCTCGTGCGCCGCGCCGGGCGGGGGGTGCGGCTATCTTCTTGGCCCCATGCCGTCTGAGGCTGCTCGCCCTACCGCCCGGTTGTTCCTCCCCGATTGCCGAGTGCCGCATTGGTGGCGCGCCGGCGGCGTGGCTGCAGTCGTTGTCGCGCTCGGCTCGATCGCCTCTGCGCAGGATCCGGCCCCCGCAGCAAACAGCGCCGCCTGGGTCGTGATGAAGCCGGTGAAGTTGGTCTCCGCTGGCGACGCGACCTTCACGCCGCAAGCCGACGGTTCGCTCCTCGTGTCCGGCGCCAATCCCGACAAGGACGTCTGGACCCTCGACTTCGAGAGCGAACTGCGCGGCATCACCGCGCTGCGCCTCGAAGCGCTGCCGGACGATTCGCTGCCGTCGCGCGGGCCGGGTCGCGCCGGCAACGGCAACTTCGTGCTGAACGAGGTGGAGTTCGAGACGTCGGCCAAGCTCGCGCTGCGCTTCAAGTCGGCGGCGTTGGTGAACGCGAGCTGCGACTTCATCGAGGGCCATCGCCGCGCGACCGACGTGCACGACGGCGAGCGCAACTCCGGCGGCAACGGCTGGGCGATCTACGGCAGCGTCGGCAATCCCCACGTGCTGATGGCCGAGCTGCAGAAGCCGGTCGACTTCGGTGGACCCGCCCTGTTCCGCCTCACCTGCCACTTCAACTGGGGCTCGCAGCACTCGCTCGGCCGCTTCCGCCTCTCCGCGACCACGCAGCCGCGCCCGGTCCGCGTCGGTGGCGCCGCCGCCGAGGAGTCGTTCGGACAACTGCAGGAGCGGATCAACCGCGCGATCGACCGCGGCGTCGAGTGGCTGGTGGCGCATCAGGCGATCGACGGCTCGTGGAACCACGAGCAGTGGAGCTATCGCAACGGCTGCACCGCGCTCTCGATGTACACGCTGTTGAAGAGCGGCGTCAACAAGCGCCATCCGGCGGTGCAGCGCGCGCGCGAGTTCCTGCGCTCGAACCCGTCGCGCGAGACCTACACCATCGGCTGCCACCTGATGGCGCTCGGCGCCTATGACGACCCCGAAGACCTGCCGTGGATGAAGGCGCTGGTCGACACGCTCCTGTCGTTCCAGCGCGGCGGCGCCTTCAACTACCCGTGGGGCGGCGCCGACCTGTCGAACACCCAGTACGGCGTGCTTGGCCTGCGTGCGGCGGCGCAACACGGCGTCGAGGTGCCGGCTTCCGCCTTCGACAAGGCGGCGCAGCAGGTGCTGCAGTGGAGCGCTGACGAAACCAAGGGGGCCTACGGCGCGCTCGCCTTCACCTACAACGGCGGCCAGAAGCCGACCAGCAGCATGACCGCAGCCGGGACGACGATCCTCGCCGTCGCCGAGCAGGAGCTGAAGGGCAAGAGCAAGAGCGGCGGCTACCTCGGCACCGCCAAGCGTGGCGTGCAGTGGCTGGCAGACCACTACACCGTCAACGACAACATCAATGAAGGCCACGATCGCTGGGACCTCTACTACCTCTATGGCCTCGAGCGCGTGGCGAGCCTGCTCGACCTCGACAAGATCGGCGGGCACGACTGGTATCGCGAGGGTGCGACGCACCTCTGCGATCACCAGGGCGACAAGGGCCAGTGGGGGAGCAGCTACGGCGACCATCCGATCGACACCTGCTTCGCGTTGCTGTTCCTCAATCGCGCGACCGCACCGGTGTCGGGGCAAAGCTCGCCGCGCGTGCGTCTCTATGGCGGCGACGATCCGGCGGAGGGGGTCAGCGTGCGCGCGTCAGGCGACACGCCGCTCACGATGTGGATCTCCGGCTTCGGCGACGCAGCCCTCGCGGCGCACGAGTGGCCGTCCGACAAGGATCGCGGCCTGCGGGTGCTGAAGGTCGAGTGGTTTGCGTGCGGAGCGAAGCTCGGCGATGGAGAGAAGCCGATCGCGCTGATCGAAAAGGACGGGCTCCAGCCAGCCGGTCGCGAGCGTTTCGGCGCGCAGTGGACGTTTGCGCTGCCGGGCGACTATTCCGTGCGAGTGCGGGTGACGGTGATGGCACCGCCGACGGAGCCAGGCGGAGCTGCGCTGCAAGTCGTACTCGAGTCGATGCCGCTGGTGGTCCGGATCGAGGAAGCGCTCGATCCTGAGCTGCTGCAGTGCGCGAAGGACCCCGGGGTGAATCTCCTCTTCGGCCAGAAGGTCTCGGCGCGCGCGTCGACCACGCTGAACGGCGACTGGTCGCCTGATCGCGCCGTCGACAACCTGCAGTGCCGCGGCTGGGCGGCAGCGAGCGACGACCCGATCCCGAACCTCACGATCGAGCTGGAGAAGCCGGTGCGCGCCAACACCCTGGTGCTGACGCCCGCGCGCATCGGCGACACCTGGCAGTCGCGCATCACCAAGCTCGCGATCACCTTCAACGGCAAGCAGCCGCCGCTGCTGGTCGACGTGCCCGTGACCGAAGAGCAGAAGAAGCTGCGACTGCGCCTCATCGCGCCGATCGTCGTGCGCAAGGTCGAGGTCAAGGTGCTCTCGAAGCAGGAGAGCCCGAACAACGACAAGGCCGTCGGCTTCGCCGAAGTCGAGCTGCAGGTCGAGCAGCGAACCGACGAGCGAGCCGTCAAGCCGGACGGGAACTGAGCGAGCCGCCATGTTGAACCGCCGCTCCGCGATCGTGATGTCGTTGCTCGCCACGGTTCTGCTGTGCGCAGCTCCCGACGCCCCGGCGTCCGGTTCGGCGGCTGTTCGTTGGCAATCGCTCACGTTGGTCGAGGGCAGATCGACCCATCCGGCGACCACGTTCGCGACGCGCGCCGACGGCGCGTGGGTGATGGCGGGCGAGGGGGCTGACAAGGAGACCTACACGTTGCAGCTCGCCGGACTGCCGGCAAAGTGCACGGCGTTGCGCGTGGATGTCTTCCCCGATCCGGCGCTGCCGGAAAGCGGGCCGGGCCGCCAGCACCGCGACATGGTGTTGACCGAGATGACCGCGTCGATCGGTGCGAAGGGGGCGAAACGCGGCAAGCCGCTGGCGTTGGCGAAGTCGAGCGCGTCGTTCTCGCAGGATGGCTTCCCGTCGCTTGGCGCGATCGACGGCGTCGCGACTACCGGCTGGGCGATCGGGCCGAAGTTCGATCTGCCGCATCACCTCGTGGTCGAGCTCGGGAAAGAGTTCGCGACCGGCGCCGGCGACGTGCTCACGCTTGAACTTCAGTTCCAATTCGGCGGCCACACGGCGGCCGGCTGCCTCATGGTGAGCGCCACGGACGCGCCACCGCCGGTGCGTGCCGAAGGGGCCGCCGACGAGCCGACGTGGGGCGAGACCCAGACACGGGTCAATCAAGCCATCGACCGCGGGGTCGAGTGGTTCCTCGGCGAACAACTGCTTGACGGCTCGTTCGACCTCGACCAGTCGTCCCAGCGAAACGGCGGCACCGCGCTGGTCGTCTACGCGCTGCTGAAGAGCGGGGTGCCGAAGGGCCATCCGGCGATCGAGCGGGCGCTCGAATGGCTGAAGTGCGGGCGCGTCACCGAGACCTACTCGCTCGGCTGCCAGCTGATGGCGCTGCACGCGCTGAATGACCCGGCGTTCGAGCCGTGGATGAAGGAGTTGCTGGAGGCGCTGCTGCGCAACCAGCAGCCGAGCGGCGCCTTCATCTATCTGCCGGGCGCTGGCGGCGATCTGTCGAACACGCAGTACGGCGTGCTGGGGATGCGCGCGGCGGCGCATCGCGGGATCAAGGTGCCGGCCGAGGCGTGGGAGAAGGCGGCGCAGTACGCGCTGTCGACGATGGACGACGGCGGCGGCGGTGCCTACGCGCCGCTCGGCTTCACGTACTACCCGACCCCCGGTGTCGCGACCGGCAGCATGACCACCGCCGGCGCTTCGATCCTGGCGATCTGCGACGAGGGGCTGCGTGGCAATCGCAAGCTCGGCAACCTGATGGGTCTGGCGCGGCGCGGCGGCGAATGGGTCGGCAAGAACTTCGCCGTCGACGCCAATCCGCCCGGCGACGGGACGTGGCTGTACTACTACCTCTACGGGCTCGAACGCCTCGGCGCGCTGCTGCAGGTCGAGGAGTTCGGCGAGCACCGCTGGTACCGCGAAGGCGCGCGCTGGCTGGTCGGCCAGCAGGAGGAGCGCGGCGGGTGGCCGGCGGCGGGTGGCGGTGCCTGCGCCAGCACCGCCTGGTCGCTGCTGTTCCTCAATCGCGCGACGGCGCCGACCTCCGGCAAGTCGTCGCGCGTCGTCGCGAAGGCGTGGGGGAAGGACGATCCGAACCAGCCGATGAACGTGCGCGCGGCCGGCGACTCGCCGCTCACCTTCTGGATCTCGTCGTGGGGTGACGCGGAGCGCGAGGCGTACGAGTGGCCCGGCGAAAAGGGGCGCGGCCTGCGCGTGAAGCGAGTCGAGTGGTTCGCGGTCGGCGTGCTAGGTCACGACGAGCCGCTCGCGATCGCGATGCTCGACAAGGATGCAACGCAGCCGTGCGGCAACGAGCGCTTCGGCGGGCAGTTCCTGTTCGACCGGCCGGGCGACTATTCGCTGTACGCGCGGGTCACGGTGTCGGTGCCGGGGGCAGCGGGCGGTTCGACCGACGCGACCGCCGAGCTTCCGATCGAGTCGTCGCTGCTGGCGGTGAAGGTGAGCGAAGTGCAGGACGCGCTCGGGCTCGAGTACGCCCGCGATCCGAACCGCAATCTGCTGGGGCAGCAGAAGCCGGCCGTTCGCGCCACGACCGCGTGGGACGACAACTGGTTGGGCGCGCGCGCCGTCGACGGTCTCGTCACCCGCGGCTGGGCTTGCAAGGCGGACGACGCGAAGCCCGCGATCGTGCTCGAGCTTGAGAAACCGGTGCGCGCAAACGTGCTCGTGCTCACGCCGATCCGGGTCGGGACCGATCGGCCGTGGCCGGCGCGCGTGCACGTGACCGTCAACGGCAAGGGGAAGCCGTTCGAGCTCGAGATCGAGGCGCCCTTCGGCGACCGCCCGCGCCACAAGACGCGCCTCGTGCTCGGGCTGCCGCAGGTGATCCGCAAGCTCGAACTCGAGATCGTCGAGCCGTCGATGGGCGCGCCGCAACCGGGCGGGTTCGGCTTCGCGGAGATCGAGCTGCAGGTCGATCCGGCGGCGAATAAGTAGCCAGGCCAGCGCGCCGGTAGCCTTCCCGCCCCTGTTCCGCCGCGGCCTGATCGAAGCGAGCCCGACTGATGACGACCCTCGTCTTTTGCCTTGCCGTGACCGCGCAGGTGATCCCGAGCCCATCGGGCTACTCGCCGAAGGTCGAGGCCGACGATGGCAAGGCGCTGCAGGCGAAGGCGCGCATCAAGGTGCCCGACGGGATGGTGGTCGAACTGTTCGCCGCCGAGCCGCATTGCGCCAACCTCGTCGCGCTCGATCTTGCACCCGACGGCAGTTGCTACGTGGTCGAGACCTTCCGTCGCGACAAGCAGGTCCTCGACATGCGCGAGTGGCCGGAGTGGGTCGAGGACGATCTCGCCGCGCGCACCGTCGCCGATCGCTACGCGATGGTGATGAAGCGGGCGAAGGACCCGACGCTGTTCCGCAAGGAGAGCGAGCGGGTGCGGCTGATGAAGGACCGCGACGGCGACGGTCGCGTCGACTGGTCCCGCGTCTTCGCCGATGGCTTCAACGAGATCGCCGACGGTGTCGCGGCGGGCGTGCTGTGGCGGAACGGCGACGTCTACTTCACCGACATGCCGAACCTTTGGCGGCTGCGCGATCGCGACGGCGACGGCCACGCCGAGCAGCGCACGGTCCTGTCGACCGGCTACGGCGTCCACTACGCCTTCGTCGGCCACGACCTGCATGGCCTGCGCATGGGTCCCGACGGCCGGCTCTATTTCTCCTGTGGCGATCGCGGCCTCGACGTCTTCACGAAGGAAGGGAACCACCTCGAGCTCCCCGATTGCGGCGCGGTGCTGCGTTGCGAACCCGACGGCAGCAACTTGGAACTCTGGCACGTCGGCCTGCGCAACCCGCAGGAACTGCAATTCGATGAATTTGGCGATCTGTTTACGGTCGACAACAACTCCGACGGCGGCGACCAGGCGCGTCTGGTCCACGTGGTCGAGGGTGGCGACTCCGGGTGGCGCCTCGGCTGGCAGTGGGTCGGGACGCCGACGCCGCGCAGTGCTTGGAACGGCGAGTCGATGTGGCGGCCGGCGCAGGAAGGGCAGCCGAACTGGATCGTGCCGTGCGTCCGCAATCTGGTGAGCGGCCCATCAGGGCTGACGCGCGATCCGAGCGGGCTGCTGCCGGGCGAATTCGCCGGCGCGTTCCTCATCTGCGACTTCGAGGCGCAGTGGGACAACACCCGCGTGGTCGCGTTCAAGACCGGACGACGCGGCGCCAGCCATGCGATCGAATTCGAGAAGGCGTTTGTCGAACGCGGCATCGTCGCCACCGACGTCGAGTTCGGCAGCGACGGCGCCGTCTACGTCTGCGACTGGGTCGAGGGCTGGGAGCAGACCGGTCGCGGGCGAGTCTGGCGGATCCACGATCCGATCGTCACCGGCAGCGCCGAGGTTCGTGTGACGCGCGAGCTGATGAAGCGCGGCTTCGTCGGTCGCAGCACGGGAGAGCTCGCGCAGTTGCTGGCACATCGCGACCAGCGCGTTCGCCAGGAGGCGCAGTTCGAGCTGGCGGCGAGCGGTGCGGTCGATTTGCTGCGCACGATCGTCCACCACGGTGCCGATGCGGCAGCGCGCCGCCACGCGACCTGGGCGCTCTGTCAGATCGCGCGAAACGCGGGCGGCGGTGGTTCGGCAGCGGCGACCAAGGCGCAGGCCGCGCTCCTGGCACTGCTGAACGATCCGGACGCCGAGCGGCGCGAGCAGGCGGCGAAGGGGCTCGGCGAAGCGAGTGTCGGGTCGGCGGTGCCGCGCTTGATCGGGCTGCTGGGCGACGCCGAACCGCGCGTCCGCTACTTCGCGGCGATCGCGCTGGCACGCATGGCGGATCCGCGCGCGATCGAACCGTTGATGGCGCTGGCGCACGCGACGGGCGACGGCGATCGCACGCTGCGTCACGCGGCGGTGGTCGGACTCGCCGGCTGTGCCGATGCGGCGACGCTGGCGGGGCTCTCCGCGCATGGGAGCGCCGCGGTGCGCATGGCCGCGCTGCTGGCGCTGCGGCGCAGCGCTTCACCGGCGATCGGCCAGTTCCTGACCGATTCGGATCGCACGATCGTCGTCGAGGCGGCACGTGCGATCCACGATCTGCCGCTCACCGATTCGCTCCCGGCTTTGGCGCGCCTGCTCGACGATCCCGCGGCGAAAGAGCTGCCGCTGCTGCGGCGCGCGGTGAACGCGGCGTTCCGCCTCGGCGGTGTCGAGCAGGCGCAGCGTCTCGCGGGCGCGGCCGCCGATCGGAGCGACCTTCCCGAGGAGATCCGCGCCGATGCGATGCGGGCGCTGGCCGAGTTCGATGCGCCGCCCGCGCGCGACTTGCTGCTCGGATCGTGGCGCCCTTGCCCGCCGCGCGATCCGGTCGCCGTCGCCGCGATCGAGTCGCACGTCGTGGCGTTGCTGCGTTCCCCGCAGGGTGGTCTCGCCGAGGCCACGGCGCGCTTCGTCGAACGCCGGGGTTTGCGCGGCGCCGCCGAGGCGCTGGTGGCGTTGGCGCGCGACGAGTCGGCGCACTCGCCCGCGCGCGTGGCGGCACAGGACGCGATTGCCGCGATCGGCGCCAGCGAGCTGCGAGCGGTGATCGAGGCGACGCTCCACTCGACCGACGTCGGCGTGCGCTCCGGCGCGCGCCGCCACCTGGCGCGGTTCGATCCGCAGAGTGCGCTGGTGATCCTGATCAAGGTGCTCGAACGCGCCAGCACGGAGTTCGGCCACGCGACTTCGGGCCACCTCGAAGAGCAGCAGTACGCCTATGCGACGCTCGGCGAAATGGGCGACGCGCGTGCGGCGGAGTTGCTGGCGCTCGAGCTCGGCCGACTGCTCGACGGCAAGGTCGCGCCCGAGGCGGCGCTCGACCTGCTGCTGGCGGCGCGGCGCAAGACCGACCACCCGCTGGTCCTGGCGCAGCTCGCAAAACACGCGGCTTCGAAGCCGGCGGACGACAAGGTCGCGGTGAAGTCGGAGTGCGCGCGCGGCGGCGATGCGCGGCGCGGTCGCGAACTCTTCTTCGAGCGCACGGAATGGCAGTGCGCCAAATGCCATCGCGTCGGAGCGAGCGGCGCCGGCGAAGCGGGGCCCGACCTCGCCGGGGTCGCGGCGCGCCTCACACCCGAGCAGCTCCTCGAAGCGGTGCTGGCGCCCAATCGCGGCGGTACGGCGGGCTACGCGGCGACCACCCTGATCCTGGTGGACGGCCGGATCCTCGACGGGCGCATCATCGGCGAGACGGAGTCGGCGTGGCGGCTGGCGACGCTCGACCAGGGCCACCTCGAAGTGCTGAAGGCAGGCGTCAAGACCCGCCGCGAAGGGTTGTCGGCCATGCCCGAGGACATCGCGGCGCCGATCGAGCCGCGCGACCTGCGCGACCTGATCGCATTCCTGGCGGCGCAAAAGTGAGCAACGCACCCGCGAGCGGGCCGGTGGTGCACGACTACTTCGCGCCCTGCACGCTCGGGCTCGAGGGCGTCGTCGCGGAAGAGCTTGCAGCGCTGCGCGCCGACAACATCGAGCAGCGGCGCGGTGGCGTCGCGTTCCGCGGCGTTGCGCGGCTGGGCATGGTGGCGAACCTCTGGCTGCGCAGCGCCGTGCGCGTGCAGCAGTTGGTGCTCGATGTGCCGGTGCGGATGAAGGAGGAGCTCTACGGATCCGTCACCGAAGTCGAGTGGGAGCGCTGGCTCGATGTCGACGGGACGCTGGCGATCGACGCGTCGGTGCGCGATTCGGCGATCACCCATTCGGGCTTCGCGGCGCTGACGGCAAAAGACGCGATCGTCGACCGCTTCCGCAAGAAGTTCGGCCGGCGACCGAACGTCGACGTCGCCGATCCGCGCCTTCCGATCAAGCTCACCTTGCTGAAAGACCGCCTGCGCCTCTACGTGAACCTGTCGGGCGAGAGCCTGCACAAGCGCGGCTGGCGGCCGATCCAGGTCAAGAGTCCGCTGAACGAGGCGATCGCGGCCGGCCTGCTGCTGGCGTCGGGTTGGGATCGCCGCTCGCCGCTGGTCGATCCGATGTGCGGCTCGGGGACGTTCGTGATCGAGGCGGCGTGCATGGCGGCCGACCGCGCGCCGGGATTGCTGCGCCGGTTCGCGTTCGAGCGCTTTCCCGACTTCGACACCCGCACTTGGGCGATCCTGAAGGCCGATGCGGTGCAGCGTGCGAAGCTGGCCCTTCCGTTCGCGCTGGTCGGTGCCGATCGCCATCCCGGCGCGATCGAGATTGCGAAGCGCAGCGCGCGCGCGGCGCAGGTCGAGGGGCTGGTCTCGTTCACGCACCAGGCCCTCGATCAGTTCGTCCCGCCGATGCCGCCGCCGTTCACCGTCGTGACCAATCCGCCGTGGGGCGTGCGGCTCGGCGAAGGCGACGAACTGCGCGACTCATGGGACGCGCTCGGACGGTTCCTGCATCAGCATGCGCAGGGCTGCCACGCCTACGTGCTGTCCGGCGACTCCGAGCTGCCGCGCCTGCTTGGCCTGCGCGCCAGCCGGAAGTTCCCGCTGATGGACGGCCCGATCGAGTGCCGTTTCCTGCGCTACGACGTGTTCGACGCCGGCGGAGCGCCGCCGCGGGCCTGAGCGCCGAAGCGCGGATCGGGGCCGGGATCAGAACTGGAAGTAGATGAACGGCCGCACGCCGTCGTCGGCGCGCTGGACCAGCAGCCCGACCATGATCCCGAGCAGGATCCAGCGCCAGAGGAAGAGCCACGGCCGCGCGCGCGACCCGGCGCGTTCGAGCAGGTGCATCACGGCCCACGGCGCGCCGAACCCGGCGGCCGTCCCGATCGCGCCGATCGCGAGGTCGAGGTCGAACGCGCGCAGGCCCGCGTCGCCCGGCGCGAATCCGGCCGCGACCGCGTGGCCGAGCCAGGTCAGGCTCGCCGCGCGGAAGAACGCGAAGAGCAGCGTCACGATCGCGAAGGTCGCGGCCCAGGAGACAACCGCGTGCCACGCGCGGCGCGGCCGCCAGTTCTTGTCGAGCCCGAGCTGCCGCGACACCCAGACCGCGACGCCGTGGCCGACGCCCCAGACGACGTAGGTCCATGCCGCGCCGTGCCACAGGCCGGAGAGGCCCATCGTCAGGACGAAGACGCCGAGCAGTCGCCACCTGCCGCCCGCGCGCGAGCCGCCGAGCGGGATGAAGACGTAATCGCGGATCCAGGTGGAGAGCGAGATGTGCCAGCGGCGCCAGAACTCGGGCAGCGTGCGCGCGAGGAACGGCGCGTCGAAGTTCACCATCAGCTCGAAGCCGAGCAGCTTCGCCAGCCCGCGCGCCATATCGCTGTAGCCGGAGAAGTCGGCGAAGATCTGCAGGCTGAAGAGCACCGAGCCGGTGGCGAGCAGCGGCAGCGACGGCTCGTCCATGCCGAAGATGCGGTCGACCAGCGGCGCGATCGAGTCGGCGAAGACCAGCTTCTTCCAGAAGCCGAGCAGCAGCAGCGGCCACGCCTCGCGGAATTGCGCGGCCGAGAAGCGGCGCGGCTGCTCGATCTGCGTCAGCAGGTTGCCCGCGCGCTCGATCGGGCCGGCGACGAGTTGCGGGAAGAACGTCACGAAGAGCCCGACGTCGAGCAGGCTGCGCCGCGCCGCGAGCTGGCCGCGCCAGACGTCGATCGTGTAGCTCATCGTCTGGAAGGTGTAGAAGCTGATGCCGACCGGCAGCACGAGTTCGAGCAGCGGCAGCGAGACGTCGAACCCGAGCTGGCGCGCGACGGCCTGCACGTTCTCGGCGAAGAAGCCCCAGTACTTGTAGAAGCCGAGCAGCCCGAGGTTTCCGACCAGCGTCGCGCTGAGGAACCAGTTGCGCGCCTTCGGCCGCGTCGCGATCCCGATCGCGCAGCTGTAGTCGAGCAGCGTCGACGCGACCAGCAGCGTCACGAACCACGGGTGGACCCACCCGTAGAAGACCAGGCTCGCCGCCAGCAGCAGGAGGTTCTGGAAGCGCAGGTTCCGGAACGTCCAATAGAGCGGCGCGACGATCAGGAAGAGGACGAGGAAGTCGACGGAGGTGAAGAGCATCGCGCGGCGTTCAGCGGACCCGCGGCGCGAGCGGCCGCTCCGCGAACCACGCGGCGAGCGCGTCGGCGGCGATCCGCTGGCCGACGTCGTTCATGTGCTGGTCGCGCGGGTGGACCCAGAGTTCGGTCTCGTCGCGTCCGAGGAACGCCGGCAGCACGTCGACGCTCTCGATGCCGTTCGCGTCGCAGAAGTCGGTCACGAGCCGATGCAACTCGGAAAACGGGTACCCGGACGCGAGCTGCGACATCATCGGGAACACGACGACCACGAAGCGCACGCCTCGCGGCGCCAGCAGGTCCCGGATCGCGAGCAGCCCGTCCTGCGTGGCCTTCCATTCGTCGGCGTGAGTGGCGGCGACGCGCTTCGCCTTGAGGACCGTCGGGCGCGTCTTGGCGCGCGGGGCATTTCCGGAGGGGAGGGCGTGCTGCAGCAGGCGGAGCAGCCGGCTCCGTCCGCCGAGCCACGGCGCCTGCGCTTCGGCGAGCGGCAGGTACATCGGGATCGTGGTCGAGATGTCGTTCAGGCAGAAACCGACGACGACTGCATCAGGATCGAGGCGCACGCCCTGCTCGGCGAGCCATGGCGCGTAGCTCTCCGGGCGATAGCCGCGGCTGAAGCCGGCATTCACCACTTCGACCGGCGCGCCACGCGCCTGTTCGAGCCGTCCTTCGAGCTGTTGCACCCAGCAGTCCTCGACCCGCACTCCGGCCGCGAGGGTGATCGAGTCGCCGACCGCGATGACGCGCAGCTCGTTCGCGGGCTTCGCGAGCGGGAACTCCTCGTCGCGAAAGCCGAGCGAGTTGATGCGGTACTCGACGCAGTCGCGCGAGTCGAAGTAGTCCCAGCGCGGACGGTCGTACCAGCCGTAGCTCCGGCCGCCGGGACCGAACTGCGTCAGCGATCCGGGCGGCGGCGCCTGTCCCTCGCGTCCGAACAGCCACGCGATCTCGGAGAGGTCGCCGATCACGCGGCACTGTTCGTCGAGCAGCTCCGGCGGAGCCAGTTTGTCGAGTTCGACGAGGCGGGCGGTCGCCTCGCCCGACGCGGCGGCGATGACCAGGCCGCCGAACACCCGCAGCGCGAGCGGAATGCGGCGACCGGCGCCGTCTTCTGCCGCGCCAGTCATCCTGCGCCGCCGCCGTCGTTCTTCTGCTCCTCGCGCGTCAACGAAGCCGAGAGGTAGTCGCGGTTCATCTCGGCGATCACCTTGACCGAGATCTCCTTCGGGCAAACCGCTTCGCATTCGAGGTAGTTCGAGCAGTTGCCGAAGCCTTCGCTGTCCATCTGGTCGACCATCGCCTGCGCGCGGCGCTTCTGCTCGGCCTGGCCTTGGGGCAGGTGGCGCAGGTGGCTGATCTTCGCGCCGACGAAGAGCATCGCGGCGGCGTTGGGGCAGGCGGCGACGCAGGCGCCACAGCCGATGCAGGCGGCCGCATCCATCGCCTGGTCGGCTTCCTCCTTCGGCACCGGGATCGCGTTGCCATCGGGGCAGCCACCGGCGCGCACCGACACGAAGCCGCCCGCCTCGATGATCCGATCGAAGGCGCTGCGATCGACCACCAGATCGCGCAGCACCGGGAACGCTTTCGCGCGCCACGGCTCGATGAAGAGTTCCGCGCCGTCCTCGAAGCTGCGCATGTGCAGTTGGCAGACAGTGGTGCCCTTGCGCGGCCCGTGCGGGATGCCGTTCACCGTGAGCGAGCAGGCGCCGCAGATGCCTTCGCGGCAATCGCTGTCGAAGGCGATCGGCTCCTCGCCCTTCTCCATGAGCCGTTCGTTCAGCACGTCGAGCATCTCGAGGAACGACATGTCGGGGCTGCACTCGACGTTCGGGTAGCCGACCATGCGGCCGGGATCGCGCGCGTCCTTCTGCCGCCAGACGTGCAGCGTCACCTTCATCGTGGAGTGGCCCTGATGCCCGCTCTGCTGCGCGCTCACTTGTAGCTCCGGGTCGCGAGGTGGACGAACTCGTAGTTCAGCGCCTCTTGATGCAGCGCGGCCGGTTTCCCGTCGCCCTTCCACTCCCAAGCTGCGACGTAGCAGAACTTCTCGTCGTTGCGCACCGCCTCGCCGTCCGCGGTCTGGTACTCGGTGCGGAAGTGGCCGCCGCAGCTCTCCTCGCGTTCGAGCGCGTCGGCGGCCAGCAGTTCGGCGAACTCGAGGAAGTCGGCGACGCGCCCCGCCTTCTCCAGCGACTGGTTCAGCGCCTCGCCCGAACCCGGCACGAAAACGTTCTTCCAGAACTCCTCGCGCAACTCCGGGATCCGCTTCAAGGTCTCCTGCAGCCCGGCACGATCGCGCGCCATGCCGACCTTGTCCCACAACAACTTGCCGAGTTCCTTGTGGAAGGAGTCGACCGTCCGCTTGCCGTTGACGGCCAGCAACCGCGCGACGTACGCGTTGGTGTCTGCCAGCGCCTTCTTGAACTCCGGATGGTCGGTCGTGACCTTCTCTTGCTTGGTCGACGCGAAGAAGTGGCCGAGCGTGTAGGGGATCACGAAGTAGCCGTCGGCGAGCCCCTGCATCAGGGCGCTCGCGCCGAGGCGGTTGGCGCCGTGGTCGGAGAAGTTCGCCTCGCCGAGCACGAACAGTCCCGGCAGGTTGCTCATCAGGTGGTAGTCGACCCAGAGTCCGCCCATGGTGTAGTGGACGGCCGGGTAGATGCGCATCGGCACGCGGTAGGGGTTCTCGCCGGTGATGCGTTCGTACATCTCGAACAGGTTGCCGTAGCGCTCGCGGATGACCGGTTCGCTGAGACGCTTGATCGCGTCGCTGAAGTCGAGGTACACCCCGAGTCCGCCGGGACCGACGCCGCGCCCCTCGTCGCAGGCGTACTTGGCAGAGCGGCTCGCGATGTCGCGCGGTGCCAAGTTGCCGTAGCTCGGGTAGCGCCGTTCCAGGTAGTAGTCGCGCTCGTCCTCGGGGATCTGGTCGGGACCGCGCGCGTCACCCTTCGTCTTCGGCACCCAGATGCGGCCGTCGTTGCGCAACGACTCGGACATCAGCGTGAGCTTGCTCTGGTGGTCGCCGCTCACCGGGATGCAGGTCGGGTGAATCTGTGTGTAGCACGGGTTGGCGAAGAAGGCGCCCTTCTTGTGCGCGCGCCAAGTCGCCGTGACGTTGCAGCCCTTCGCGTTGGTCGACAGGAAGAAAACGTTCCCGTAGCCGCCGGTCGCCAGCACCACCGCGTCGCCCGCGTGGGTCTCGACCTTGCCGGAGACGAGATCGCGCACGACGATCCCGCGCGCGACGCCGTTCACCACCACGACGTCGAGCATCTCGGTGCGCGGCGACATCTTCACGCGGCGCAGCCCGATCTGCCGCGCCAACGCCTGATAGGCGCCGATCAGCAGTTGCTGGCCGGTCTGCCCGCGCGCGTAGAAGGTGCGCGACACCTGCGAGCCGCCGAAGCTGCGGTTGTCGAGCAGCCCGCCGTACTCCCGCGCGAACGGGACGCCCTGCGCGACGCACTGGTCGATGATGTTGCGGCTGCATTCGGCGAGGCGGTGGACGTTGCTCTCCCGCGCCCGGAAGTCGCCGCCCTTGATCGTGTCGTGGAACAGCCGCCAGACCGAGTCGCCGTCGTTCTGGTAGTTCTTCGCCGCGTTGATGCCGCCTTGCGCCGCGATCGAGTGCGCGCGGCGCGGCGAGTCCTGGAAACAGAACGCGTGCACTTGGTAGCCGAGCTCGGCCAGCGTCGCCGCCGCCGACGCGCCCGCGAGCCCGGTGCCGACGACCAGCACCTTGTACTTGCGCTTGTTCGCGGGGTTGACGAGCTTCAGCTCCGCCTTGCAGCGCTCCCAGCGCGTCTCGATCGGACCGGTGGGGCAGCGGCCGTCGAGCAAAGGTCCGTCGGCGCTCATCACGTGCCCTCCAAGATCTGGACGATCCCGAGCCAGCACGCCACCGGGATCGACGCGTAGCCGAGGAAGAGCAGCGTCGCGATCGCCGGTCCGGTCAGCTTGATCGCGGTCGCGTACTTAGCGTGGTTCAAGCCGAAGGTCTGGAACGCGCTGGTGATGCCGTGGCAGAGGTGCAGCGCGAGCAGCGCCAGCGCGACGAGGTAGCTCGCGCTGACCCACCAGCATTGGAAGCCGTAGACCACCATCGAGTAGACGTCGTGGCGCCCTTCAGTGTCGACCAGCGTCGAGTAGTCGTGCAGGACGAAGCCCCAGGTGAAGTGGGCGAGGTGGTAGACGACGTAGCCGAGGATCACCAGTCCCGACAGCACCATCGTCTTCGTCTGCGGCTTCACCTGCCGGCTCGCCTGCTTCACGTAAGCAACCGGCCGCGCCGCCTCGTTCGCCTTTGCGAGCCGCAGCGCCGTCACGATGTGCACACCCGCGATCACCAGCAGCCCGATGCGCGCGACCCACAACAGCGGCCCGAGCGCCCGCAGGCTCTCCGCGTAACTGTTCACCGCGTCGGCGCCCGCGAACATCTGCAGGTTCCCGAGCAGGTGCGCGATCAGGAACCCCAACAGCAGCACCCCGGTCGACGCCATCACGTACTTGGCGCCAAGCGACGAGCGATACAGCCGGCAGACCCAGCTCATGAAACCCTCCGACCCGGGCGGAAAAGAGAGGGGATGCTAGCGGCGTGCGGGGGGGCGGGAAGGCGCCGTCGACCCGCGGCGCATCACCCTCCCGGCCGCGTCCCGTCGGGGTCGAGCGTGATGCGCTTCGGCGGCGACGGCAGCGGCAGCTCGAACGAGCGTTCACGTTCTCGCAGCGTCAGCGGGAAGTCGCGCGTCGTGCCGTCCTCGCAGACGACGCGCACGACGACGTCGAGCTCGTAGGGCTCCTCGGCCTGCGTCTGGCGCAGCGTGACGCGCGCACCGCTCGCAATCGTCTCGTGTGTCAGCGTCAGCGTCGGAAACCCCGCGCGGAAGAACCACTGGTCGAAGAAGGGGCGCAGCTCCTGCTTCGTGATCTCCTCGAAGCCGTCGACGGCGGGATCGCGCAGCTCGAAGGCGCGGCGCAGGCCGGCGAAGAAGAGGTCGTCGCCGAGCTGCCGGCGCAGCGCGTGCAGCACGACCGGTGTTTTGCAGAAGACGACCGAGCAGTAGCGCGAGTTCGAGTAGATGGCGGGGTTGGCGATCGCGAACTCGGTCTGGATGCCGGCATCCATGAGCCAGCTCGCGCGGACCGAGCCGATCGTCTTCAAGTAGGCGTCGTGGCCGTGGCGCGCCTCGACGAAGAGCGCGTTGGTGTAGGTCGAGATCCCTTCGCCGAGTTCGTTGGGGAACTGCGCGGCGTAGATGTTCCACTGGTGCGATAGCTCATCGGCGACGACCAGCAGACCGAGCGCGCCCGGGCGCGACAGGTTTCCGTCGGACATGTCGATGCCTTCAAGGTCCGGGAAGTAGCCGTCGGAGACGACGATCATCCCGGGCAGGCTGACGCCGGTCTCCTTGCGCTCGGGCTACACGTGGGCGAAGCGGATCTGCTGCCACGGCAGCGGGCCGAACGCGTGCTCGAACGCCGCCGCCGCCTGCTGCAGCGTCGCGACGCGCTGATCGAGGCGCTTCTCCTCGCCGGCGAAGCCCCACGCGGAGAGCTCGAGTCCGGCGGCGCTCTTGCCGCTGCGCGAGACGTACTCGCCGACGGCGAAACCGAACGGGATCAGCCGATGGAGGCGCAGCGGCTCGACGTAGCGGAAGGTGCGCTGATCGGCGTACTCCTTCCTCTCGATCAGTTCGCCGCCGGTCAGCGCGACGTACGGCGCCGGCACGTCGAAGGTCATGTCCATCGCAGCGTTCTTGCGCTCGTCGAGCGGATACCAGACGACGTGCGAGGAGTAGCTCGACCGCGGCCGGATCTGCCCGAGCACCGCGACCTCCGCGACCAACTGCTGGTCGACCGCCTGGAAGAAGTCGTCGCACACGGCGTGGACGTAGATCGGCACGACCTCGTCGGTCGGCAGCGGCTCGGCGAACTCGATCGTCAGCGTGTCGGCCTGCGGGAGCTTCCCGACCTTCCACTCGACCGGCAGGTCGCAGACCACGTCGTCGACGGTCACGACCGTGGTGTAGAGCGTGATCGACTTGACGCCGTCGGCCAGCGCCCGCACCTCGAGCGTGTCATCGAGCTCGAACGAGTGCGCCTCCGGATCGATGCGGGCGAGGAGCGTGTGCTTCGTCACCTCGAACGGCGGCAGCGGGGTCGCGATCGCGGCCTGTCGCGTCTCGCGCACCTGCGTCGGCGGCGTCAGGTCGACCATCGATGGCGGGGCGACGTCGCCGCCCGTCCAGATGAACGAATCACGAATCGCCTCGAGCGCGGCCCGTTGCGCCGGATCGTTCCAAGTCGCTGCGGGTGCGGCGAGCTGGAAGATCACCCACGCATCACCATCGAGGAACGCCTACTCGATCGTCGTCGCGCCCGCGATCGTGTACTCGAGCCGAGTCGCCTCGCGTGCGCAGAGCTTGTCGGGCCCAAAGCTCGTCCGCGCGTAGAGCTTCCCTGCCGCGCTTACGAGCTGCTCCTCCCGCGTGGTCAGCCCGTCCTTCAGTACCGCGACCGGCTGGCGCAGGATCGAGCAGCGCGTCGCGAGGTCGGCGACCGGCGACAGGACGACCGAGACCATCCCGCCGCCGTTGCCACCGACCTCCCGCCGGACCCACTCCGTCGACGGCAGAGCGACCTCGAAGTCGGGCTGCGTGTGCACGAAGTGCGGAGCAGTCTGCAACGTGAACGCGAGCAGCAGCGTTGCGAGCAGCGGGAGGGGCGACGGAATGGGCAGCAGAAGCAGTGAGTTCATGGTCCGCGAACGTTAACTCGTCGCTCGGCGCGTGCCGTTTTTCGACCCCTCTGCCACCCTCTTGACCCCCGGATCATTGTTCGCACCACGACGACGACGCGCCCACCGTTGCCATCGAGTGACGATTCGACCGACCACACCCGCGCGCCGCGGAGGTCGATCCGTCGCCGCCGCGAGGGAGCGGCGATCCGCCTTCACTGTGGCCCTCGCCTTGCTTACGAGGGT
>SIAN01000043.1 GCA_009691715.1 Planctomycetota bacterium | reverse complement strand
TCAGCACCGCCTTTTGCGGCGTGGGCGGCACGGCGGGCGGGGTGCGGGTGCGTTGCGTGAAACAGTGCAACGCCTTCCATTCATCGTCCGCGAGCACGGCGGTGCAAGGTAGGTCCGGTGCCTCACGCGACAGCTTCACCAGCGAGAGCGCGCGCCAAGCGACGATCGCGTCGATGGCGAGCGCGGCCTTCAAGCTCGCGGCGGTCTTCGATTGTCGCCGCTCGATCAGGCAGCCGGTTTTGAGTGTGCGATGGAAGACTTCGATCAGCCAGCGCTTGGCATACCACGCCACTTTTTCTGCGGCCGCCGCCGCGTCCTCGATCGGCACTCGGGTGAGCCGATCTCTGAGCTCGGTTCAGGTTGGGGTCCGACCGTTCCGGGGGCTGCCATCTGACGAACGAGCTCGAGGCCAGGCGCGACGACGACAGGCGGCGGCTGACAGGTTCAAGCGCAGTCCCCCGGACCGGGCGTGTTTGAGTCACGTCGATCGGTCGCGGTCGCGAGACGGTGTTCGGTGGCCCGAACGCGCATCGAAGGTGCCTTCGCAGTCGAAGTACGCCGTTGTCACGCTTGAATCGCTCCGCACACTCCAACCGGATTGACGCGAGGAGCAGCACGACCATGACGCTGAATGAAGCTCTCAAGCAGCGCAAAGCGCTCGGCGACGCGAAGATGCGGGCGTACAACACCAAGCACAGTGCCGGCGACAATCAGTTCGGCGCCAGTCTCGGCGACATCCGGGCGCTGGCGAAGAAAACACGCGCGGACCATCCGTTGGCCCTGTCGCTCTGGAAGACCGGGAACGTCGACGCCCAGTTTCTGGCAACGCTCCTGATGCAGCCGAAGAAGCTGTCGGCCAAAGAGCTGGATCGGCTGGTGCGGTCCATCAGCTTTGTGCGGGTGGCCGACTGGCTCATCGCGTATGTCGTCCGGCAACATCCCGACAAGGAGGCTCTTCGCCGGGACTGGATGGCCCCGGATGACCGCTCGGCGGCCCGCGCCGGGTGGGACCTCACCGCGGAGCGGGTCGCGAAGAATCCGGAAGGGATCGATCTCTCGGCGCTTTTGGCCCGCATCGAGTCCGAACTGGCAGACGCCGATCCGCAAGTGCAGTGGACGATGAACAACACGCTTCTGGCCGTTGGAATCCACTTCAGCAAGCACTCCAAGCAGGCCATCGCCATTGGAGAGCAGTTGGGAATCGAACGGGACTATCCCGCCTCGAAGGGGTGCATCTCACCCTTCGCCCCGATCGCGATCAACGATCTGGTGAGCCGGAAAGGCTGAGCGATCGTTCAGAGGTTCGACGCCTCAGATCCCCTTCAGGAACTCGCGGAATGCCTTCCGCAGTTCGAAGACGGTCGCGAAGCCGATCTCCTTCCACGGTTCCTTGAGCGCCGTGCCCGAATAGACGCGCTGCAGCCACTCGACGTATTTCGACTTGCCGTCCGGGCAGCGATGGATCACGAAGAAGGTGAACGCGGTGGCCTGGGCGTAGAAGAGGCCACGCTGTGTCATCGGCGCTTCGGTCAGTGTGTGCTTCAACTTGAACGAACCCATCGACTGGTCGGAGAGCTCCTTGTGGAACGCCGCCGAGTCGAGCCCGAGCATGAACGGCAAGTCGAGCAGCATGTCGACGCTGGCGCGCGCGACCGCGGCGGTCTTGTCGATCGGCTCGACGGTCGCATCGTCGAAGGTCTCACCGAGGCGCCCGATCTCGAGCGCCTGGCTGGCGACGAACTCGGCGAACCCCTCCACCATCCAGTAGCTGCCTGACTCCGAGCCGCGTTTTTCACGCAGCCAGCGCACGTCGGTGTAGTGATGGGTCAGCTCGTGGGCGAACACCTCCTCGAGCGAGTGCTGCACCGGGTCGCTCTTGCGATCGCCCATCTCGGAATAGAAGCGGGAGATGCTGTCGCTCGACGAGTAGCAGCCGCCCGACCACGCTGGCGGCGCGATCGAGTCCGCCATGTACTCCGCGCGCGTCTTGTAGAGGCGCACCTCAAGCAAGGTCTTCGCGGACAGGTTGGTCGGGCTCGGCCCCAAGATCTTCTGCAGCGCGCGTACGGTCGCCTCGCCGCGCACCAGCAACGGCCCGACGATCTTCGGATCGAGCTCGCGCGTGATCAGGCGGATGTTGCGCGTCTCGAGCACGATCGCGCCTTGGCTGAACTTGGTGATCGAGATCCGCCGCGCGAGCGAGTCGTCGATGACGGCGAACCGCCCTCCCGACGGCAGCAGCGCGCCGGCCCAGACCAACCACTCCTTCAACGTGTCGGCCAGCTCAGCCTTCTGCGGGAAGTCCGAAGAGACCCAGTCCTCGACGATCTCGAGGTCGGCCTGCTCCGGATCGATCTCGACCGCGCGCGCCGCCAGCGCGGTTGCGGCGACGAACGCCGTCTGTGCCGCGCACCAGCGGGCCCCTGAGCGGAACGCCTTGACGCTCACTTCGCGCGTATCGGCTTCGAGTTCGGCGCACTGCTTCTTCACCGCGGCGGTGGTCGCGCCCTTCGCGGCGGCCTTGCCTGCGAGCGTCGCCGCGAGCGCATCCGCGCGCGCGGGCTCGAGACCAAACCGGACCGCCTCGTCGAACAGCCGACGCGCTTCCTCCGGCAGATTCGCGTCGCGCAACTTCTCGAACACGGGAATCAGCGACTCGGCGTGCCGCGGTCCGACGACGTTCGCGAACGCGCGATAGAGCGGCAACTCCTCGCCGAGTCGCTTCACGCCGTCTGCCGCGCCGCTGCCATCGTCGATGGCGGCGAGCCACTCGGCCTCGTACTCCTGCGTGCCACCCGCCTTCAGCTCGATCTTCCACCGTCCATCGGGCAGCGCCGTGACCTTGCCCGGCACGAACAGCCCGTCGGTGCGGATCAGGCCGGGCCCCTTTCCCGGCACTTCGGTGGCGCGAGCCGGTGGGATGCGCGGCGCGGCGCCGGCCCCCGTGACGACAGCTTCTGGCGCGCGGCCGAGTCCGACCAGTTCGCCCGACTCGAGCCGCAGCGCCAGGAGTTCGTCGCCGATCGGGACCGCCGGACCGATGGGCGTGAGCTCGGGCATGCACCAGAGCACTTTCTTGCGCGCGAGTTCGAGCGCCCAATTCCCGACGAACAGGACGTCGCGCGCGATCGACGGCACGCCGAGCTTGCCGCCGGTCGGGAACCCCTCCTGCTCGACCAGCGGGCGCTGACCGTCGGTCTTGGCGTCGAACTCGACCAGCCGATCGCGCCGATCGAGTCCGTAGAGGCGCGACCCGGCGGCGGCTGGCGGATCGCGCCATTCGACCGAGCGCCAACCTGCCTTTCGCACCATCCCGCCCTGTTGACCGGCGCCGAACCAAGCGCAGAACTCAGTTCCTTCTTTGCCCTCGACTCCGACAAGGACTCCGCCGACCGCGCCGCTCGCCGACGTGAGCAGACCGCCCGTGAAGAGCGTCTCGGGGCCCCCCGTTTTCTGCGCCGCGCCGCTGCCGGAGAGCGGCCAGCGGAGCAGCATCAGCTTGTTCGCCTTGTCGTCGACGTCGATGGTGAACAGCGCCTTGGCGCCGACCAGTGCGCTCGGCCGGCCGAGGCCCTTCGACGCCAATGCTGTCGCGCGACCGGCGCTCCAATCGATCACTTGAACGCCGCCACCGGACTTGCCGACGAACGCCGCACCGCCGCACCAGACCGGCTCACCGGCGAACGCGCCGGCGAGGCTCTTCTCGAACTTTAGTTCGGCGCCGCTCTGGCGGAAGCCGTGGATCGCCTTCGACTCGAACGCGAGAACCAGCCCATCGCCAGCGACCAACGCCGTCGGCTCCGCGCCGGCCGGAAGTGTGGCGCGCGCGAGGATCGAGCCGGTGGTGCCATCGAGCGCGACCAGCTCGTTCTTGCCGTCGAGTTCGAGCGCCACGAGCACCTTGCCCTGGCTCACGATCGGTCCGGCGAAGACGCGCTTCGACTTGATTCGCCAACGCTCGTCGGGCGCGGAGGCGAGCGGCGCCACATCCACGAACGCGCTGCCAGCCGCGTTTCCGTGCGGTTGATTCCATTCACGCGGCAGCGGTTCCGCCTGCGGCCACCGCATCGCGATGAGCATGGGCAAGAGCACGGGCATCAAAACGGTGGTCAGCGAAGCCACGTCGATCCTCCGATGAAGTCGCGATCTCGCGATCCGGCGCGCGAGCCTACCGCCCGCCGCGCTGCGCCAACTCGGCGAGCCACAGACGCATCGCCTCGAACTGCCGCGGCAGATCACCATCGAGCAGATCGGTGAACGGCGACTTGCCGTCGTCGCCGGCGTAGTTGGGCATCTTCGACGACGGCTCGACGCGCATCGGGTTGGCCATCCAACGCCGGTAGTAATCGGGGCGGATGCGCGCGTGCGCCAACGCCAGGTTCGGCGCCCCAAACTCGAAGCGCGATCGCGCGGGCTGATCGCCGATGTCGTGGCAACCGATGCAGGAGAAGCCGCGCTGGGTGTCGAACAACAGTCGTTCCGCAGCCTGCCGATCAGCGTCGCTCGCGGCCGCGAGCGCAGCCGGCCGCACCGGCGCGCTTGGCGCGAAGCCGTCGCGCGCGGCGAGTCCGGTGGCGAGCAGATCGGCCCGCGTCCGGAACGCCGGCATCCGCGCGCGAAGCCACGGTCGCGTGCGTGGCGTTACCTCGCCTTCCAGCAGTCGAGCAATCCAGTCGCTGTGCAGTTTTTCGCCGGCGAAGGTGAGTCCTGGCCGCGCCTGATCGAGCTCCGGCCGCGGGACGCCTTGGAGCAGGTCATTCGTCTCCGTCACGTGCTCCTGCCAACGATCGCGTTGCGCGCCGATCGTGTGGCAGGCGTGGCACTGCAGTTCGCGCATCTGCCGCTCGGCGAAATCGGCGCGGTTCCGTTGCGCGAGCGTCGCGAGGCCCTTGCCGCCGAACTGCTGCAGGGCGGCGCGATCGGCCGGTTCGAAGGCGTAGTCCGGGCATTCCGGTGCGCGGGCGGCCGGTTCCGCTGCACAGCCGCGCTCGCGCCAATCAACGGCGGCGATCGCGGCGAACGACGGCGGCGTGCTCTTCGCCGCTACCGGCTCGTGGCACTGCGCGCAGCCGAGCATCGTGTACGTCGCCGCGCCGCGCGTCGCATCGCCGCCCTCGGGCGTCAGCGGCAACCGCTGCGGGCTGGAGCGCTCGATCAAGAACCCAGCCAGCGCCTCGGCCTCGTCCTGCGTGAGGTCGAGATCGGGCATGCGGATCCACGGATCGATCGAGGTCGGATCGCGCAGGAACTCGATCAAGCCAGCACGCTTCCACTTCGAGGCCACGAACTGAAGTGGCACGCGGTCGGCCGTCGGAGCTGCTGCTCCCGGATCGGGCCGCGTGTGGCAGGCGATGCAGCCGAGTTCGGCAAACAGGCGCGCGCCGGTTGCGGCATCAGCGTTCGACGGAGGAGCAGGTTGCGGTGTCGGTGGCGGTCCCGACGCGCCGCGCGCTGCGACGAAGGCCGCGAGGTCGAGCGCGCGCGTGTCGCCCGAAATAAAATGCGCTGTTCGATCGCCGCCGCCGAGCAGCGACGGCATGCGCGCCCCCGGTCGCAACGCCCGCGGATCGGTCAACCAGTGCACGATCCAGTCGTGCTCGAGCCGTTGGCCGGCACGCGAAAGGTCGGGCGCCGCGGCCGAAAGCTCGGGCGCTCCGACGGCCGCCAGCCGCGCCGCCGCATCCGTTCCGGGCGAATGGCAGGCGAAGCACCGTCGTTCCAAAAACAGCTCGCGCCCGCGTCTGCGTGCCAGCGCTTCCGCCGGCTCCTGCGCCGAGTCGTGCCGCAACACCGTCGGCGCGATCGGCTCCCAATCGAAGCCGCGCCCCGCCCACAGCAGCCGGACGTCCCCGCTGCCATCGGCGGCGCTCGCGTATTCGAACAGGAACTCGTTCTCTCCCTGCGGCCAGCGCGCCTCCTCGCTGGAAACATCGAGCGCGCGATCGTCGCCGCCCTCGAACACAACCTGCCCGCCGATCGAAAGCTTGGCGTAGCCGTGCCCGCGCGCCGCAAAACGCAGCTTGCTGCGCAGATCAAGCAGCAGCCGGCCGCGCCAGGTCGCGCGGAACGGGCCGGGACGCAGCGCGTCGGCTGCCGGTTCCCCCGCCGTCACGTGGAGCGCGACCCGGTCAACCCGGCGCGCGTCGACGATCGTTCGCTCGGTCGCACTGCGCGGACCGACCCCGCTCTCGAACTCGCAGACGAGTCCTGGAACCGATTGCGCGCGACTCGACCACGCAAAGAGCAGCAGCGTGACAAGCATGCGACCGACGACGGCGATGCCGGCGGTCCGCAGGCCCACCGCGTCGCTCACTGCGAGCTGCCCTTCGACCACTCGATCGGCCGCGGTGCGAGCTGGTGGATCGTGTGCCACAAGTCGAACACCATCTCGGCGGCGTCAACGCCCTCGACATCGATCTTCAGGTGACACTGCATCGCCGGTCGCAGGTCCGGCACCTCAAGCAGCACGGTGTCTGGCGCCAGCATCCGCGCGCTCTTCACTTCGAGTTTGTCGTGCACCTGGTGGCCCTGTTGCTCCGAACTGAGCGCACGCTCCTCGAGCTGCAGGTCCGGCACCTTCACCGAGACTTCGGGCGAGCCATACATCGGCCCCCAGACGTAGTTCCACTGCTCGAGCGCGTAGCTCTGCACGTCCTCGGCGATCGCGCCGAGCGGAACGGTGAACTCGACGACGATGCCACCTTCGACGGCCCGCACCGACTTCGGCATGCGCACCGGCGCGCCGGTGTAGCGCACGCGCTGGAACGCCGTCAACCGCGCCGCATTGGTCTGCCAGCCCTTGAGTCCGCAGACCCACAGTTGCCCGTCGCGCGGATTGAATCGCCCACGCATCGCGCTCGATCCCAAGGTGACCGGCAGGCGCACGACGCCGCCCTGCACCTGACCATCGATCGCTTCCTTCATCACCACGTAGATCGAGCTCTGGCCGTAGCTCAAGTGCAGCAGGCCACCGGTGAACGGCCCCCATCGGTCGGAAGTGATCCAGGTCTGCCCGCCGCCGGAGTTGTCGACGCCCATCGGGAACCAGCAGAGCGGCAGCGTGTAGTCGTCCGGCTTCTCCGCGTGGTGCGCGGTGTCGACGACGCCCTGGAAGCTGCCCGGCTTCAACCAGTGCAGCTTGCAGTGCGGCACCCATGTGCCCTCGTTGTCGCCGGCCGTCACCTGTCCATCGGGCGAAACGCCGATCCCGTTCGGTGCGCGCAAGCCGGTGGAGTAGACGTCGAGCCGGCTGCCGTCCTTGCTGACCCGCAGCACGGTGCCGTTGTGCGGCACGATCGCATCGAAGCCGCGGCCGCCCGGCCGCACCGGTCCCGCCTTGGCGAAATAGAAGTTGCCGGCGCGATCGGTCTGCAGATCGAAGCTGAACTCGTGGAAGTTGCGCGTGGTGTAGATGTCGTTGTTGAAGCACTGGTAGTCGTCGGCCTCGTCATCGCCGTCGAGGTCGATCAGGCGCGTGATCTGGTCGCGCCCGTTGACGTAGATCACGTCGTCGACGATCTTGAGGCCGAGCGTCTCGAACAGCCCTGCCGCGTAGCGCTTCCAGGTGAGCGTTCCGAGTTCAGTGCCGCTCTCGTTGCCGAGGCCGGAGACGATCCAGACGTCGCCGTTCCAGGTGCACAGCGCCGCGCGCTTGCCGTCGGCGAAGAAGTCGAACCCGCCGAAGCGCATCTGCGCCTCCCACGGATTGTCGAACGGCACCGGCACGTCGTCGACGACGTAGGCCGCCTTGCCTTGATCCTTGACGCCGGTCACCGCGAGGCGCTCGGGCCAGAGCGACGGGCCACCGCGCGTCTTCAAAGCGAGGTCGCCGCATTTGGGCAGCGAGGCGAACGCCGCGATGCCGGGTCCGCTCGCCTCGCGCGTCAACGCCAGTTTCATGCGGCACGGCAGGTTCGCGGCCGGGACTTCGCAGCGCAGCCGGTCGCCGTCGCGGACCAGGCGCGCACCCGCCGGCGCATCGGTGAGGGCGACCGCGAGCGGCCGTCGATCGCCTTGTCCGTGCGGCTCTTTGAGCGCTGGCAGCGCATCACCGGCGATGAACAGGTCGATCTCGGCGAGGAACATCCCCTGCTTCGCGTGGTTGGCCGGTAGCTCCCAAAGCAGGTGGCGGAAGTTGCCGACCTTGCCGGTCAAGTTGGTCACGCAGCTGCCGTGCTTGCCGCCATCGCCGAGCTTGGTCGAGTCGATGTCGGCAACCTTGCTCCAGCCTGCGCCCGCGAGCTCGGTCGCCTTCGGATCGGCGACCTCGGCGGCGCTGCCCCACAGCGTGAAGTTCTGCGGCCCGCGGTCGGCGCGGTGCCAGCTGAAGGTGTCGATCCGGGCCAGGTCCTGCGCGGCGCCGAGGTCGACGTGCACGCGACCGGTCGCCGCGTCGAAGAAGGTGACGTGGTCGGAGTCATCCGCGTCCTGCGGCAGCGCACCGTCGGCGAGGCGCGGCAGATCGGCGCCAAGCGCGCCGCTCTTCTCATTCGGCGCCGCGAAGCCCTCGACGAAGCGGATCGTCGCGGCAGGCGTGCGCGCGGGCGACAGCGCGTCGTCGGTGCGCGGCGCCCCCATCGCGAGATCGCTCCAGTCGCCCTCGGTCCGGTCGACCAGCGTGATCACGCGGTCGGTCGGAACGCGCGGCAGGAGCGGTGCCGCCGTGATCCACGCCGACTTGCCGTCGGCGGCGACCTGCGTAGTGCTTCCCTTCGTCTCGCACACCAGCAGGCTGAGCGGGTGGCTCGCCTTCGCGATCTCGAACGCGCGCGTGATCGAGTGGATCGAGTCGTGCGCCTCGAAGCGTGGCAGCTCGAGGATCTTCGACTCGCCGATCTGGTAGCGCAGTACGACCTCGTCGCCGTGGCGCGACAGGCCGAGCCAGCGGCCGCGCGACTTCGGCATCGGGCCCGACCGGATCGCGCGCTGGTCGAGGTGGTTCATGTCGTGCGCCCAGCCGGGCGCCTCGGGATTGACGAACCACGGGTCGCTGCCGACCTGCGGCTGCGGCCCGTGCGCCCCGTCGAACGGCGTTCCGGTGATGTGGAGCGGACCGGTGAAGCCGGCGGCGGCGCAGAGCAGATCGGTGTCGAACGTGAGCGACGCGGCCCGATCAGCCGAGAGCTCGAGCGTGATTCCCTTGTTCACGGAGCGTTGCGGATCGATGTCGACGACGCTGGTGAGGAACGGTCCGAAGTCCATCCGCTCCCACCAGTTCGGCAGGTGGCGGCGCAGCGAGACGCGATCGGCACGAGTCAGCGCCGGGCCCGGCCCATCCGGGAGCGGCTTCACGCGCACCGCGCGGTAGCGGACCTCGCTGCCCGGGTCATGCGCCTGCAGCGCGAACGTGCCGCGCGAAAGGCGTCGATCGCCCTCTACGTTTTCTGGCTCGAGCCAGTCGACCACGAGCTTGCCATCGATGCGCACGCTGATGCGGCGCCCGACCACGCGCACGTTCATCGTGTACCAGCGGTCGTCGACGGTCGGCGCCGGGTTCACCTTCACTACGCCGTAGAGGCTGCCGCTCTTGATCTCGTCGCCGTGGGTCGAGTTGACCTGAGCTTCGTAGCCGGCCGCGGGCCAGCCTTCGTCCTGCCAGCGGGTGTGGAAGAAGACGCCGCTGTTGGCACTCGGCTTGGTCAGCGCCTCGACTTCGAGCTCGAAATTGCGGAACTGCGCCTGCTCGACCGGCCCGACGTAGAAGAGGTGGCCGCGTTCACCGCGGACGACCAACTCGCCTTCCTGCAGCGTGAACGCCTCAGGGCGCTCGTTCGCCTTCCAGCCGTCGAGCGACTTGCCGTTGAAGAGCGAGGTCCAGCCGTCGCGCGGAGCGGCTTGCGACGGCGGTGGCTGTGGCGACGCGTTCGGCGTGATCAAGAGCAGACCGACGAACGCAGCGAACCAGCGAGCGAACCGCATGAGCGTCTCCCGGGAGGCGAAGCGCGGCATGGTAGCGGTGTCGCCAGCGGGCCGTCCGCATGCGGGACGTCGCAGTTGACGAATGTCAGCTCAGGGCGCGAGTTTGAACCAGCAGGCGTCTTGCGGCAGTCCGCCGAAGACGCGTTGGAACGCGCCGAGAGTCGTCGGGTAGTCGTCTGAATCGGCCGAGCCGGCGGCGATCAGCGTGCCGTCGGCGGCGAACGCGAAGCTGCGCCCCTCGTCGTCATCGCCGCCGCCACAAAAGCTGCCGTAGACGAGAGTCGACAGATCGCCGGAGAGTCCGACGATGAACTGATCGGCCTTGCCGTGCCGAGTGGTCTGGAATGCGCTGCCGGTAGTCGGGAAACCGTTCGAGTAGGTCGCGCCGCTGCACCAGATCTGCCCGTTCGCGTCGACGCCAACACCCTCGATCGCATCGCCGTTGGCGCCGCCGAGGTAGGTGAAGGCGAGCAGCGTCGTCGCATCAGCCGAGAGCTTCGCCATGAACCCGTCATGCGCGTAGTCGGTGCCGAGTCCATTGCCGTTGCCACCGCTGCCGCCGAAGCTTGGCTGGAACGGCGGCGGGATCGCGGCCGCGACAAAGGGCAAGTCGTCCGAGCTCGTGCCGCCGCCGAAGACGACATCGCCGGCCGCCGTGATCCAGAGGCCGTGCGTCTCGCACGATTCGGCGCCGTTGCCGCCGAACGCGGACGCGGCGAGCAGCGCGGAACCATCGGCGGAGAAGTGCAGCAGGAGCATGTCGCTGCCGCCGGTCCGCTGTGGTTGGTAGGCGCCGACCGTGAATGGGAAGTCGTCCGACTGGGTCATCGCCAGCACCCAGACCGAATCGTCGGGCGCGACGCGCACGGACGGCGTGCCGCCATCGACGCCGCTGCCGCCGTAGTAGCTCCCCCAGACGACGCTCGCGCCGTCGGCCGCGAGCTTGGCGATCAGTACGTCTTCGCCAGCGAGCGTGGTGTCATAGGCGCCAGGAGTGACGGCCCAATGCGGACGGTTCGAAGCGCTGACGACGTAGGCGTTGCCCGCCGCGTCGATCGCGAGGTCGCGAATGATCGTGCTCTCGTCGTTGCCGAAGTAGGTGCTCCAGACGACGCTGCCACCGTCGGCAGAGAACTTGGTCACGAAGCCATCCTGCGCGCCGTACTTCGGCGACGGCGAGATGTCGCCGCCGAAGAGCGGCTGCACCGATCCAGGTGTCGTCGGAAAGCCGGCACCGGCTCGACCGGCGACGTACGCGCAACCGAGCGCGTCGACCTCGACCGCATAGGCGCGGTCGTAGTTTGGGCCACCGAGGTAGGTGGCGAAGACCAGCGCGTCGCCGTCGGGCGTGAACTTCGCGAGGTAAGCGTCGTTGTTGCCGCCGAAGGTGGTGTCGGCTGCGCCGCCGGTCGCCGGGAAGTCAGTCGATGCGGTGCCGCCGACCACGTAGACGAAGCCGGCCGCGTCGATGCAGACATCGCGCACCGAGTCGATGTCGTTGCCGCCGAGGTAGGTCGCGGCGATCAGATTCAGCGCCGCGCCACCGCTATGTGGACTCGAGTCGGGCGCACCACCACCACCACCGCCGCAGCCGTCGAGTGCGAGCAAGGAGCTGGCGAGGAGCGAGAGACCGTTGACACGCTGCATGGGATTGATTTCGGTCATTCGCGCGGGCCGCTCAAGTCGTCCCACAGCGGTCGGTCCCCTGCCCGGGACCGCCTCATTCCGTGACGGAGAGCGGAACACGCAGCGCCGCGGCGCGGCGGTAGAGATCAAGGCGCACTTGATAACGCTCGATCCGCTCGGTGTTGCCGGCGGCGCGGACCAGCGCGACCGCCCGCGTCGAGGTCGCGACCGCCGCCTCGAATTGGCCGCTCGCCGCCTGCGCCGCCGCGAGCGTGTCCTGCAGCGCGGGGTCGTCGTCATGTCCGCTCGCCGCCGCTTCCGCGAGCTTCAGTGCAGCGCCGGCGTCGCGCACGGCGTCGTCGTCGCAAGTGGCGAGCAGGAACGCGAGCTCGCGCGCAAAGTCGGTTGCCGTCGGGAGCGCCGTCACCGCGCGCCGCAGAGTTTGAGCGAGCAGTTCGGGTCGCAGGGCTTTGCGCTCTTCGGTCGCCAGCGCTCGCAGCGCCTTGCCGCACTCGCGCCGCGCGCTCGCGTCGCTCTTGTCGATGCGGATCACCTGCTCCCAGACGGTCGCGGCATCTCCATGCCGGCGCGCCTCGACGAACAACCGCGCAAGGTCGCGCAGAAGCTCGGGGTTGTCCCCGTCGAGCTCGAGCGCGCGCTGCTGATGAGCGATCGCTTCGTCGATCAACTTGCGACCGCGCAGCACTTTCGCCAGCAACGCCTCGGTCTTGGCCGTCGCCGTCACCGCGAGCGACGCGCGCAGCGACTTCTCGGCCGCGACCATCTCGCTCCGCCCGATCTGCACGAGGGCGAGGTTGTCCCACGCCGGCGCATAGCTTGGGTCGATCGCGATCGCCTTCTCCAGCAGCGCCTTCGCCTCATCACCCCGATTGACCTGGATGCGCGCGATCGCGGCGTCAGTGTGGTCCCGTGCCGTGACCGGCGGGCTGTCGATCGCAGCGCGCGGGTCCGCGAGGAAGATCTTGCGCGCCTGCAACCGCGCCGTGCGAGCGAACCGCTCGGCCTCCTCCTTCTGGCCGCGCCCGAAGCAGATCGTCGCGAGCGCCCCGTTCACCTCGGGGTGCTGCGAGTCGATTGCGAGGGCACGACGCAGCGCGGTCTCGGCGGCGGCGGTGGCGCCCGCCTGCAGCTCGAGCTGGCCGAGCGCCAGCCAGGCATCGAGCAAGCGGCCGTCGAGTTCGATCGCACGCTTCAGGCTCGCGCGCGCATCGTCGAGGCGCATGAAATCGAGCAGCAGCCGGCCGCGCGTCACGTGCGCTGGCGCGTAGTTCGAATCGAGCACGAGGGCGCGTTCAGTCGCAGCCAACGCCGCAGGGACGTTCCAGGTCGCCAGCAGGACGCCCTGCATGTACGGCCAGCGAAATTCGCCGGGCTCGAGCGGTTCGAGTCGCGCGAAGGCTGCGGCCGCTTCGACTCGCCAGTCGTGCGCCGCCAGCAACATGGCGTAGGCGAGCCAAGCGTCGCGTCCCTGTGGTTCGCGCTCCAAACGCGCCGCTGCTGCTTTCACCGCCTCGACCAGCGGTGCGTCGGCGACGTAGGTGAGGTCGGGGGCGGGAATCCGTTCCGGAGCGGTCGCTAGCGCAGAGGGCGTTGCGACCGGCGGCGTCGTGTCGCCGCACGCCGCGAAGAGCGCAACTGCGATCCACGCTCCGAACGACACCAATGCACGCTTTCCCGGCAACCCACCGCTCATGGCGCACGCCCCGCGCCTTCGACAATCTCGATCGCACGGTCGACCGCACCCCCATCGAACCGCTCGCGACGGCCGCTCGGCCAAATGACCTCGATCCCGTCGACCAGCGTCGCCTCGCCGAGCCCAAAGTGCGCGCGCGGATCGCGACTGCTCACGTAGCTCTGGCCGGCCATCGCGACGCTGCGCCAGACCCGCGTGCCGCAGCGCACCTTGATGTCGGCACCGAGTGCATCGCGCTTGCCGGTGCGGGCGCGGACCTGCAGCCAGTGGCCGCGATGCGGCGCGTCGTTGCGGTAGATGCGCAGCGGGCCGATCGACTGCGACGTGACCAGGTCGAGGTCGCCGTCGCCATCGAGATCGCCGACGGCGAGTCCGCGCGTGATCTCGGCGCGGGCGATGAAATCGCCGCCGAGGCCTTCGTCGGCGCGCACGAAGGCGGCGGTGCCATCGTTCATGAACAACGCGTTGCACTCGCCGAACGGCTGCCAGAACGGCGCCAGCCTCGCCTTGCTCTCCGGCTTCGAGCGACGCACGCGTCCGTTGGCGACCGCGAGATCAAGATCGCCATCGAGATCCACGTCGAAGAAGGCGCAGCCGAAGCCGGTCTTGCTGAGGTCGAAGCGCGTCATCCCGGCGTGCGGCGTGACGTCTTGGAAGGCCTGCCCGTCGCCGGCGTAGAGCGTGTTGTTCTCCTCCTCCATGTTGGTCACCAGCAGATCGAGCTCGGCATTGCCGTCGACGTCGCCGATCGCGATCCCCATGCTTCCTTCCGGTTTGCCGAAGCGGTTGACGGCGACCCCCCGCTCGACACCGTCCTCGACGAAGTTGCCGTCGCCCTGGTTGATCCAGAGATGGTTCGCGCTGGCGTCGTTGGCGACGTAGACATCGCACCAGCCGTCGCCGGTGAAGTCGGCGCAAACGACGCCGAGGCCCGACCCCTTCGCGGTGATCCCGCGCGCCGCGCCCTCTTCACGAAAGCGACCGCTGCCGTCGTTGATCCAGAGCGAGTCAACGGTCGACGGGAAGGCGAGCGGGCCGCAGTATTCCTGGGAGCTGTCCTGACGCCGGCAGACCACCGAGGCGTCGAACTTCGCGTAGTGCGGGACGAACAGGTCGAGGTCGCCGTCGCGATCAGCGTCGAAGAACGCCGCCGAGCAGCTCCATTCATCGGTACCGGTGAAGCCGCTCTCCGCAGTGGCGTCGACGAAGGTGCCGTCGCCCTGGTTCAGGAAGAACGCGTCAGGGCCGTAATTCGCGCAGAAGACGTCCGGATCGCCGTCGTTGTCGACGTCGCCGATGGCGAAGCCTTGGCCGTAGCCGGGATCAGTGAGTCCCGACGCGGCGGAGACATCGACATAGCGACCGTCGGCCTGGCGCTGCCAGAGGCGATCGGGCGCTGGGTCGCCGACGTGACCTGGCGGCGGACAGCGGCCTTCGAGCAGGTCGAGATCGCCGTCGCCGTCGTAGTCGAACAGGGCGACTCCCGGTCCCATGATCTCGATCAGCGCGTGGGTCCCGACCACATCGGGGAACGCCGTCGGCAGACCGCTCGCGGCGGTGATGTCGGTGAAGCCGCTCGGCGCCGCGGGGCCGTCGTGGGTCGCCGGCGGCTGCGCCTCGCCGCCGCAGCTCGAGAGCGCGAGCGCCAGCAGCAGCGTCGGCGCGGGAAAAAGCGTTCGCGGCAATTCAAGCATCGACCCGTTTCCTCGACTTGAATGGCGCGCGACATTAATGGGCGAAGTGACGAACTTCCGTCGCGCGAGTACGGTGCCTACCGACTGTTGGCTCGCGCAGGACGAAGGCCGCCGCTTCGACGCACGGTGCGCGGGCTGATCAGCGAGCGGCCAGGACGAACTCGCTGCTCGACCAGTCGCCCCAGATCGGGCCAGGATGCGCGCGGTCGATCGCGCCAGGAAACCCGCCGTACCGCCGATGGATCGCGAGCGTGAGTGACTCGACCTCCGCGCCCTCCGCACTGACCATCGTCACTTCGGTACGGATCTCGACGGTCTCGCTCCGTACCGAAGTTGCCAGCTGGAGCGGCTCTGCGAAGTCGCTCCAATCGACGACCCGGTTGATCAACCGTGACGACTCACCGAACGAATCGAACAGTGCCGTCGAGACGTAAACGAGGTCGATGAGCTTCAAGTCCGAGTTGGTGAGTTGGCCGCGGTCGAACGCGAGTGCGACGGTGACGTTCTCCCGCTGCCGTGAGTGCTCGATCGCAGCGCGCCGCTTGTCGATCTCCTCGTGCTGTTCCGCGAGCCCGAAGGTCGGCCGCTTGAAGCTCGCGTCGACTACGCGTCGGAGGCGAGCGATCTCCTGCATCTGCGCATCGTCGAGGGACGGGTCGAGCGGCGCGTTGACCGGTTCAGCCATCGCCAGCTACTTCCCCTTCGGCAACTCCGGCAGGTCGCAGCCGATCGCCTTGGTCTTGGCCGTCGCGATCGTTTTTCCTGCCAGCACCGCCTCGATCGCGAGGCGCAGGTCGCGCTTGGTCGGCGCGGGCTTCTTCTTCTGCAGGTCGCCCCACTGGTCGTCGATGCGACCGCGGTAGGCCGTCGAACTTCCCGACTTCAACACGACCGCTTCGGGCGTGACGCTGATCCCCAGCTTCTTGGCCAGCTCCTGCTTCGGATCGAGCAGGATCGGCCCGACGTAGCCGTACTCCTTGGCGTGTTTCGCCGCAGCTTCTGGCGTCACGTCGGGATCGACGTGCACCAGATAGACGCGCAGCGGTTTGTCCTTGTAATCGGTGATCAGCTGGTTGATTTCGGGCGCGTAGGCATTCGCGATCGGACAGTCGACGGTCGTGAAGATCACCACGTTGGCGACGCGGGCGCGCGTGTCCTGTGGCCAGTAGCTTTTGCCGTCGGCGCCCGCGAGCTTGATTCCGCTTCCCGCCGTCTCGTCGGCGGCCGCCGCTGGCGCAGCGTCCGGTGCCGGCTCCTCGCCAGTCAGCGCCGCAAGCTCCTTGGCATCGATGTCGCCATCGCCGTTGGAGTCGAGGCGCGCCACCATCGGCCGTAACTGTGCGGGGATCTCGTCCTTCGAGATCTTCCCGTCATTGTTGATGTCGAGCTGCTTCACCTGCTTGGCGATGCCGTCGAACAGGCCACCCGCGCCACCAGCCGCCTTGCGGGCGTTGCGCGCCATCGACGCGATGCGCTGTCGGCGGATGCCGGCCTGTAGCTCGCCTGCGTCGCTCTCCTTCGCCGGCACCAACAGGAGCGAGATGCTCCCCATCTCATCGGTCGTCTCTTCGCCCCATCGCACGCGCTGCGGCGGGTCGTTCGGGTTGTGCTTGTTGTCGGAGGAGTTGTCGTAGAGCAGCTCGACCTCGACCTTGCTCCCCTTCTTCAGCGCGATCGCGTCGGCGTACTGGTACTGGTTCTGCCAGTCGAAGTCCCAGTGGTCGATGAAGAAGATCGACTCGCGCTCGGTCTTGCCCGGCGGCGTGATCCAGAGCTGCATCGTCTGGCAGAGCAGGTGGGCGTGTCCGCCGACCATCACCGCTTCGGCGTCGACCGGCAGCTCGAAGGAGTCGGCGAGCTTGAACGCCTTTTCGCCCGCCGGGATGTCGAGTCCCGCCGCGACGCCGAAAAGCGGCGGCATCTGCAGGTTGGCCATCGAGCGTTTGGGCGGCTGCTTGGCGAAGTGCAACCCGAGCACGGTCTGCTCGACCTCGGCTTTTCCGGACGGATGCAAGTGGCTCTGCAGCACGAGGTCGGAGCCCTTCGGAACCTTGCGCGCGAGGCCGCCCGGCAGATGGCGCGCCATGCCGCCGACCGCCCAGCCGCCGAGTCCGGCGGTGTCGGCACCGAGCAGTTGCCCCTCCGTCGCGTTCAGCATCTTGCGGAAGCCGGGCTTCCCGTCCTGACCGTCGATCTTCTGCGCCTCGCCCGACTCATCGAGGAAGAACAGCGTGTGATGGAGCACGGCGCGGGCACTCGGGCGCACCTCGATCGCGGTGAGCCAGCGGTCTTCCTTGAAGCCGAGCGGGATGACGAAGTTCCGGTAGATGTCGGGGCCGCCGGCCTGCACCGGGTAGCCCTTCGCCATCTTCACCACGAGGTCGGGCTCGCCGAGCTGCCAGCCGTCGATGAACTTCGGCAACGCAGGGGTCTTCGAGCGGTCGCCCTCCGGCATGTCGGCCGCGACCCATTTCTCGATCGTCTCGATCTCGCGCGGCGTGAGTGCGAGCTCGTCGGCGAACTCGCCGTGCCCCTCGACCGGATGCCACGGCGGCATCAACTTCTCCGATACCACCCGATCGATCATCTTCGCCCGCTTGCGCACGTCCTCGTAGGTGAGCAGCGAGAATGGACCGACCTCGCCCGGTCGATGGCATGAGCTGCAGTTGGCGAAGACGATCGGCGCGACGTCGGCGGCGAAGGTCGGCGGGTCGGATCGCGCGGGATCGGCGGGGTGCGCGGCATCCACCGCGACGAGGAACGCTGCGGTGACGGCGACCCCGAATGCGACGCGAACGTGCGACATTGTCCTGCTCCTTCCACCGACCGATTCCGAAGACGGCGCGTCGTCAGGCGCGCTTGTAATGCATCGTCATGGTCTTCACCTCGACGCCGTTCGGCATCGACTGGAACATCTCCATGATCGTCTCGTTCGCGCTGATCGTCTTGTTGGTCGAGCTGTGCTTGGCGACTCCATTGGTCATACAGCTCCACGCCTCGCCGCGTATGACGAGCGTGTCGCCCTCCATGTTTCCGCTGAGATGGAATAGCACCGGCGACATGCATTCGATCCAAGTCGAGTGCCAGCACTTCTGGAGCGGGTCGTAGCCGAGCGTGCAACGGCCGACGAACGGCGCGCCCATGAAGTCTGTCTCGTACTTGCTGACGACGAATTGCCGGCCATGGCCTGGATGCGGAGGTGCTCCGCGGTCGGCTGCGGCATCTGGAATTCGGCGGTGTCGCTCATCGTGATCCATTTGCTGATTGCATGATTCCGGTCCCGAGTGGTGCGGACGTTAGCGCGCGATCGTGTGCCGGTGATGCACGGCGCCGCGATCGTCTCTCTGATGCTGGTGCGCCGGACTGCGCGCCATCGCGCGCCGGCCTCCTCGCGACCGCGCTCCCCGCGCCGCACTCGGCGCTGTACTCAGGGTTTCACCCGAGGCGGAGCGGGCACGAGGAAACCGGTCGCGATTGCCGATGGAGGGGCGAACCGTCGGCTGGGACGCCCCCGGACGGCGCGCGCCGATTCGCTGCCGCCCCCCCGCCGTGGCGCTCGAACTAGTGGCGCTGGTGCAGCGGCCGGAGGTCGATGTCGACCAGGTCGCCGCGGTCCTGTCGCGCGACCCGGCACTGGTCGCGAAGATCCTGCGGATCGCCAACACGCCGCTGTTCGGCGCGCGCAAGGTCACGACGATCAAGCAGGCGTTGATGACGCTCGGGATGCGCGCGGTGCAGGTGATGGCGCTCAGCTTCTCACTAGTCCGTCCGCCGCCGACCGGAATCGCGCGTTTCGACTGGGCCGAGTTCTGGCGGCGCTCGCTGACGACCGCGGTCGCATCACGACTGCTCGCCGCGCGCTGGCTGCCGCGCCAAGCCGACGAGGCGTTCGTCGCCGGCCTGCTTCAGGATGTCGGTCGCCTGGCCGCGAGGATGGCGTGGCCGGCGAAATGCGACGAACTGGCGCGTGCGGGCGCGGCGACAACCGACGACGATCGCGCGGCGGAACGCGCGCTGCTCGGCGCCGATCACGCGGAGTCTCCGCCACGACCCCGCTGCCGATTCGGCACCACTGGCGAAGGCGCTGCACTGGTTGCACGAACGTCTCACCCGCGATTTCCAATGCGACGGCGACGCGGTGAGCCAACTGCTCCAGGAAGTGCGCTCCGGCGTGCGCCAGACGGCGGTCGCGTTCGAGCTCGAGCTCGACGACCCGAAGCGGCTGGCGGAACGTCAGATCCAGACCGGCCAGTTGCTCACGCAGTTCGCGATGGGGATGGCGGCGCGCATCGAGCCACTCGAGTCGCGCCAGCAGACGCTCGAGCAGCTCGCCACCACCGACGGACTCACCGGCATCGCCAATCGGCGCACGCTCGACCTGCAGTTCCGGGCGCTCTACGACGCCGCGCGCGGTGCCGGCCGCACGCTCGCGCTGCTGATGATCGACCTCGACCTGTTCAAGCGCGTCAACGACGAGCACGGCCACCAGGCCGGCGACGAACTGCTGCAGGCGCTCGGCGCCGTGCTGCGCGCCAACGCCAGCGATGGTGAATTCGCCGCGCGCTACGGCGGCGAGGAGTTCTGCGTGCTGATCCCCGATGCCGACGAGTCGCGCGTGCGCGATCGCGCCGAGCTGCTGCGCTGCGCGATCGCGGCGATCCGAGTGCCGCTGGCGGGCGGGGTGACGCTCGCAGCGACGGCGTCGATCGGCGCGGCGCTGGCTGCCGACGTCGCTTGATTGCCGCGCAAGGAGGCGCTCGCCGAGGCCGCCGACCGCGCGCTCTACGCGGCGAAGCGGGCCGGTCGCAACTGCGTCGAGTTCACGCGCGTGGAGCTCGAATCCGTGGAAGGCGTGGTGGCGGCGCCAGTGGATCTCGCGGGGCGACGCGACTGACGCGGTGGCATCGTCGGTCCGGCAATCGCATGATCTCGCGCCATGGAACACTTCCCTCGCGCGCGCCGCGTCCGTAACGCCGTGCGTCTGCTCGTACTCCCGCTCTTCCTCGCTGGCTGCCAGGCGGTCCGCTCCGCACCGCCGTTGGTCGTCGCGCTGTTCGACGGTCAGAGCCTTGCGGGTTGGCACGCCGACGTGCCCGCGGCGGACGGCGGTGCGACCGTCGCGCCGTCGTTCGTCGTGCGCGACGGCCTGCTGGTGAGCCAAGGCTCGCCCGAAGGCCACCTGATCAGCGATGCGGCTTTTTCCGACTACCGACTCACGCTCGAGTGGCGCTGGCCTGGTGAGCCGGGCAATTGCGGAGTGCTGGTCCACTCTTCGACGCCGCGACGCCTCTACGGCATGTTCCCGCAGTCAATCGAGTGTCAGCTCCACGTCGGCAACGCCGGCGACTTCTGGTGCATCGGCGAGGATGTCGTCGTTCCCGACATGGAAGCCCGCCGCGGACCGCCCGATCAGTGGGGAGTCGATGGCGACAAGGCGCGCCGGATCAAGAACCTCACCGACGGCACCGAACGCCCGGCCGGCGAGTGGAACGTGATGACGATCGAGTGCGTCGACCACACGATCACGGTCTGGGTGAACGGCGAGCTGGTGAACGCTGGAACGCAATGCACGGCCGATCGCGGCCAGATCGCGCTGCAGGCCGAGGGCGCGCCCTGCGAGTTCAGGCGATTCGAGCTCGTGGCGCTGCCTTCGCGCGACGTGTGACCCGGCGAAACGCCGCGTCTGAGCGAGTCCGCGTCCGCGACTGGCGCGCGCCCGCCACCGGCATCCGGATCGCGATCCTCTCGAGTGGCGTGCACACCGACTTCGAGGTGCCGGTGCAGGCGGCGGGGATCGACTGGGCGACGCGGCTGCCGCGCGAGTGGTTCGAGGCGGTCGACTCGCGTTTCGACTGGATCGCCTTCGGCTGGGGCGATCGCCGCTTCTAATTCGACACGCCGACGTTCGCGGATCTCACACTCAAGACGGCTCTCACCGCCGTCACCGGTCTCGGCCGATCCGCCGTGCATGTCACTTACCGCTTCGACGAGGCCCGGCCCGCGCTGCCGGCAGATCACGCTCAGCGAGGCGCAGTATCTGAAGCGGTGCGGTTATCTGCTCGCCTCGTTCGTGTGCGACGTGACTGGCCAGCCGCAGCGGATCGATCACGCCGGCTACACGCCCTACGACCGCTTCTTCGAATCAAACGGCAGCTACAGCCTGATCACGACGTGCAACGAATGGACCGGTGCCGGACTTCGTGGCATCGGCGTGCGTGCGGGTTGCTGGACGCCATTCGCTGGCGACGTGCTTCGGCCGCTGCCGGAGTGACGCGGCGCGGCGCAAGACGGCTCAGAATCCGGCGGCCTGTCCGTCCTTGCGCGAATCGCTTGCGCCGAACAGCGCGCCGGACGCCGGATCGCGGCGGATGCCCTGGAACCCGCCGAACAACCCGCCCTTGGTGACAAACCGATGGCCGCGCCGTTCGAGCTCGCGCACGACGGCTTCGCTGAAACCGCGTTCGACGATGACGAAGCCGCCGCTTGGGTCGGCCGGCACGCCGGTCGGATCGGTCGACCCTTCGTGCGCGATGCGCGGCGCATCGCACGCCTCCTGCAATCCCATGCGAAAGTCGATCCAGTTCACCAGCAGCTCGACGTGGCCCTGCGGCTGGAAGTCGCCGCCCATGACCCCGAACGCGAGCAGCGCCTCGCCGGCCTTGGTCACGAACGCCGGGATGATCGTGTGGAACGGCCGCTTGCCGGGCGCGTAGCTGTTCGGTCGGCCGGGCGTCAAGTCGAACAGCTCGCCGCGGTCGTGCAGCACAAAGCCGAGATCGGCCGGTGCGACGCCCGATCCCATGCCGCGGTAGTTGCTTTGGATCAGGGCGACCATGTTGCCGTCACTGTCGGCGGTCGCGAGCGTGATCGTGTCGCGCGACAACGGCGTCAGCGAGCCCGGCGCCACCGCGACCGCGGCGTGCGCCAGGTCGATCGCTGCCGCGCGTGTCGCGGCGTACTCCTTCGACAGCAGTTGTGCGACCGGGACCGCCGCGAACGCCGGGTCGCCGTAAAAGCGCGCGCGGTCCTCGAACACGAGCTTCTTGGCCTCGATCAGCAGATGGAGATGGTCGGCGCTCCCCCACTCGAGTTGCGCGAGGTCGAACCGTTCGAGCACGTTCAGCATCTGCAGCGCGCAGAGCCCCTGCCCGTTTGGCGGCAGTTCCCAGACGTCGTAGCCGCGGTAGCTCGTCGCGATCGGCGCGACCCACTCCGAGCGATGCGTCGCGAAGTCCGCCTCCTGCAACCACCCGCCATGCGCCGCGACATCGGCCACGATCCGTTGCGCGATCGCGCCCCGATAGAAGAGCTCCCGGCCGCCCGCCGCGATCGCGGCCAGCGTCCGCGCCAGGTTCGCCCGCACCACCCGCTCGCCGTGCTTCGGTGCCGGCAGGAACTGCGCCGCGAAGCCGGGTTGGTCGGCCAACAGTTTCGCGTTGTCCTGCCACGCCTTGGCGATCAGCTCGCTCGCCGGAAAGCCGTCGCCGGCGTAGCCGATCGCGGCGGCGAGCAGTTCCGGCATCGGCTTGCGTCCGAAGCGGGCGTGCAGCTCGTACCAGCCGTCGACGCAGCCGGGCACCGTGATCGGCAGCACCCCGTAGCTCGGGATCTTGGCACCGGCGAGCGCACGCAGCTGCGGCAGGGTGAGTCCGAGCGGCGAGCGGCCGCTGGCGTTCAAGCCGTGGAGCTTCTTCTCCTTCGCATCCCAGACCAGCGCGAAGAGGTCGCCGCCGATGCCGCAGCCGACGGGTTCAACCACGCCAAGCACGGCGTTGGCGCAGATCGCCGCATCGACCGCGCTGCCGCCCTGGCGCAGCACCTCGAGCGCAGCCTGCGTCGCGAGCGGTTGGCTGGTCGCGACCATCGCGTGGTGCGCCACCACCTCGGAGCGCGTGACGAACGGCCGTCCGATCGGCCGATCCTGGAGCGACCTCGCGGCCAGCGCCAAGAGCAGCGGCGGAGCCAGCGCGAGCGCGATCATTGGAACAGGATGGTCTCGACCGAGGAGTGACCGGGACGCGCGCTCCACGCTTCGTCGCCGATGGCCTGGAATCCGACGGTGAGTCCGTCGAGGCCGGCCGGCACGCTCACGGCAAGGACACGGCGCCCGTCGCTGTCGAACGTTCCGAGATCGACCTCGAGGAACGTGGGCACGCCGTCCATGTCGACCGCCGCGAGCATGACCAGTTCGTCGGGCACGCCGCCGCTCGCCGTGAACGTCAGCGTGTCGCCTGCGAACACGGTGTCGGGGTCGACGGTGAGCGTGAGGTGGTCTTCGACCTGCTCGCGGATCGACAGCAGTTGGTCGACGGCGACGTGGCGGAGGCGGTTCACCGCGCCGCTTGGCCACTCGATCGTGAACTCGT